>NZ_JZJL01000007.1 GCF_000971335.1 Chromobacterium vaccinii | reverse complement strand
TTTCGGCCAGCCCTGGGATGCCGCGCAGCAAGCCGCCATCGCCCGGCTGGGCCGGCTGGCCGCCGAACAACTGAGGACCACATGATAGAAAACGGCCTGCTGATCCGTCCGGCCGAGGCGGCCGAGCTGCCGCTGCTGGCGCGGATAGAGCGCCGCGCCGCGCGGCTGTTCTCCCCCGCGGACCTGCCCTCCGCGCTGTCCGAGCACACGCTGCCGGCCGAAACCCTGAGCGCCGCCCGCGACGCCGGCCTGCTGTGGGTGGCGGACGACGCGGGCCTGCCGGTCGGCTTCGCGCTGGCGGAGATCGTCGACGGCCAGCTGCACCTGGCCGAGATGGACGTGGACCCGGACTACGCACGCCGCGGCATCGGCTCCGCGCTGCTGCGGCACGCGCTGGCCCAGGCCTGGCTGCGCGGCTGCGCCGCCGTCACCCTCACCACCTTCTCCCACCTGCCGTGGAACGCGCCGTTCTACCGCCGCCACGGCTTTATGGAATTCGAGCCGCCGGCCGGCAGCGCGCTGGCGGACCAGCTGCGCGCCGAGGCGGCGGCCGGGCTGCGCAACCGCGTCGCGATGCGGCGCGCCCAGGCATGAGGACAGGCCGATGGACAGGATAGACACGGTAGTGATCGGCGCCGGCGCGGTCGGCCTGGCCGTCGCCAAAACGCTGGCCGAGGCCGGGCGCGAGGTGGTGATCGTCGAGGCGGAGCGGGCGATAGGCCAGCACGCGTCCAGCCGCAACAGCGAGGTGATCCACGCCGGCCTGTACTACCCGGCAGGCAGCCTGAAGGCGAAGCTGTGCGTGGCCGGACGGGACGCGCTGTACCGCTATTGCGCCGAGCGCGCGGTGCCGCACCGGCGGCTGGGCAAGCTGATCGTCGCCAGCCGCCGCGGCCAGCTGGCCAGGCTGGATGCATTGGAAAAACAGGCGCGCGCCAACGGCGTGGACGACATCCGCCGGCTTAGCGCCGCCGAGGCCCGCGCGCTGGAGCCGGCGCTGGGCTGCGCCGCCGCGCTGCTGTCGCCGTCCACCGGCATCGTCGACAGCCACGCGCTGATGCTGGCGTTGCTGGGCGACGCCGAAGCGGCCGGCGCGCAGCTGGCGCTGGCATCGCCGGTGGAGGGCGGCGCGGTCACCGCCGACGGCATCGTGCTGCGCGTCGCCGGCATGGAGCTGCTGGCGGACAAGGTGGTCAACGCCGCCGGCCTGTTCGCGCCCGACCTCGCCCGCGCCATCGCCGGCCTGCCCGTCGATGCGGTTCCGAAAGCCCGCTACGCGCGCGGCGTCTATTTCTCGCTGCAGGGCCTGGCGCCGTTCTCGCGGCTGATCTACCCGCTGCCGGAAGCCGGCGGCCTGGGCAGCCACCTGACGCTGGACCTCTCCGGCCAGGCGCGCTTCGGCCCGGACGTGGAATGGGTGGACGGCGTCAACTACCACGTCGACCCGGCGCGCGCGGCCGCCTTCTACCACGCGGTGCGCGCCTGGTGGCCGCAACTGCCGGACGGCTCGCTGACGCCCGGCTACGCCGGCATCCGCGCCAAGATCGCCGGCCCCGGCGAGCCGGACGCCGACTTCGTCATCCAGGGGCGGGCGGTCCACGGCGCCAAGGGCCTGGTCAACCTGTTCGGCATCGAATCGCCGGGGCTGACCAGCTGCCTCGCCATCGCCGAGGAGGCCCGCGCGCGGCTGCTCGGCTAGCCGGGCCGGACGTTGACGGGCGCGGATGCAAATCGCTTACAATCAGCCGCAATACGCGGAGAAACAACAAGCATGCTGATTCTGAATCAACGTCAACAAGAGCTGCTGGACCTGGTCAAGCGCGAGAGCTACGTCAGCGTGGAGAAGCTGGCCGACCACTTCTCCGTCACCCGCCAGACCATACGCCGCGACATCTCGCTGCTGTCCGAACACCAGCTGCTGCAGCGCTACCACGGCGGCGCCAGCGTGCTGTCCAGCGTCGAGAACGTCGCCTATCAGGCGCGGCAGGTGCTGTGCATCGAGGAAAAGCGCCGCATCGCCGCCTGCCTGGCCCGCCACATCCCGGACAACGCCTCGCTGTTCATCAATCTGGGCACCACCACCGAGGAAGTGGCCAAGGCGCTGCACCGCCATCGCGGTCTGAGGGTGATCACCAACAACCTGCACGTGGCCGAGCAGATGTGCGACTACCCGGACTGCGAGGTGATCGTGCTGGGCGGCTCGCTGCGCAAGCGCGACCGCGGCCTGACCGGCGAGGCGACGGTGCAGATGATCCGCCAGTTCCGCGTCGACTACGGCATCATCGGCGTGTCCAGCATCGAATCCGACGGCACGCTGCGCGACTACGACTACCGCGAAGTGCGCACCACCGAGGCCATCATCCAGCAGTCGCGCCAGGTGTTCCTGGCCGCCGACCACAGCAAGTTCGACCGCCCGGCGCTGGTGGAGCTGGGCCGGCTTTCCCAGATCGCCGCGCTGTTCACCGACAAGCCGGTGCCGCCGGCCATCGCCCGCGTCATCCAGGAGTCCGGCACCCAGCTGCACCTGGCGGAATGAACGCCTGCCGACGGTTTCCGCCGCCGGCCTCCAGGCCAGAAAGACAACGGCCCCGCGGGCCGGAATACTCTGCAAGATTTTGTTAGCGCGTCTTATTCCGCTACGTGATTTTGCTATGCTGAAGCATCGATTCCTCACCAAGGCAGGTGCGCCATGCAGCCCACTCTTGGCGCGCAGGCGGGCAGCATGCTGTTCCGCGACGCTTCCGGCCGCTACTGCTCCAGCCTGGCCGGCTACCGCCTGCTGAGCGCGTTCCAACCCATCTTCTACAAGGGCGGCAGCCTGTTCGGCCACGAGGCGCTGCTGCGCGTGGTGGACGAGGGCGGCGAATGGCTGCCGCCGGACCGCTTTCTCGCCTCGCTGGCGCCGGACATGGCGCTGGAGGCCGACCGCCTGGCCCGGCTGATCCACGTGCGCAACTTCGCCCAGAGCGGCCAGGGCGGCTGCCTGTGCCTGAACCTGATGCCCGCCACCGTGCAGCAAGACCAGAGCGGCCGCACCCACCTGCCGCTGCTGAGCAGCATGCTTCAGAGCGTGGAGCTGGACAGCGGCGGCGTGATCTTCGAGCTGCCTGAGTTCGAGGTGGAGCACCACGGCCAACCGCTGCTGAACGGCATGCGCCACGCGGCGGAAATGGGCTTCGGCCTGGCGGTGGACGACTTCGGCGCGCTGCCTTCGCGCCGCGACAGGATGGGCGAGCTGAGCCCGGACATCATCAAGATCGACCGCAGCCTGCTGCTGGACCACATGGCGGGCCAGACGCAAAGGCTGCCGGCGCTGCTGGAATTCGGCTGGCAGATCGGCAGCCGGATGCTGGTGGAAGGGATAGAAACCGCCGAGCAGCTGGAAGCGATGCGCGCGCTCGGCGTCGAGCTATACCAGGGCTATCACCTGGGCAGGCCGGGCGAGCTGGCGGTGGCCCGCCAGCTGTAGCCGCTCCGGTCCAGCCCCAGGCTGAGCAAGGCCAGCAGGGCCAGCGCCGCGCCCAGCCACAGCGGCGCGCGCAAGCCCCACCCGGCGTCCAGGCACAGGCCGCCGGCCCAGGCGCCGAACATCAGCCCCAGGTTGACCACCGCCATGTGCAGACTGTTCACCATCGGCCCCGCGCCGCCGGCGCGCACCACCCGCGCCACCATCGCCGGATTCATCGGCAAGCCGGCCAGCCCCAGCAAGCACACCCCGGCCACGGCCAGCGCCTGCCATTGCGCGCCCAACGCCAACGCCAGCATCACCAGCAGCAGCGTCAGGACGCCGCCCTGCAGCACGCGCCGGGTGTGGCGGTCGGCCAGCCGGCCGGTGACCAGATTGCCCAGCACCGTCGCCGCGCCGTAGACGCCGAACAGCAGCGGCACCATCGCCGGGGAAAAACCGCTGACGCGCAGCAACAGCGGCGCGAGATACGTGAAGGCGGCGAACACCGCGCCGATGATCAGGCCGCTGGACAGATAGGCGGCCCACAAGGCCGGCCGCGCCAGCGCCCGCCATTCCCCGCCGGCATCCTGGCCGGCGGGCTTGTCCCCGGCCGGCACCGCCGCGGCGATGCCCAGCATCGCCAGCCCCACCAGCGCCGCCACCAGCCAGAACGCCGGGCGCCAGCCCCAGTATTGATCCAGCAGCGTCGCCATCGGCAAGCCAGCCACCGAGGCCAGCATCAAACCGTTCAGCACCAGGCCGGCGGCGCGGGCGATGCGGTCCATGCCCACCAGCTCGCCGGCCAGCGCCAGGGCCACGCCGAAGAAGGCCGACTGGGCGACGCCGCAGACGATGCGCGACGCCAGCATCTGCGGATAGCCGTCAGCCGTCGCGCCGATCAGCTGGCCGGCCAGGAACACCGCCAGCAGGCCGAGCAGCGCCGGCTTCCGCCGGACCGCGCGCAGCCGCCAGGTCAGCAGCGGCCCGCCGATCACCACGCTGGCGGCGAAGGCGGACACCAGATTGCCGACCTCGGCCAGCGAGGCGCGGAAGGCCGCCGCCAGCGACGGCATCATGCCGGCCACCATGAATTCCGAAGTGGCCATCGCGAAAACGCATAGGCTGAGCAGATAGATGGCGGCGGGCCGCGGCGGCGCGCCATTGGGTTCGGGATGCGCTGTCGTCGTCGGCATGGCAAAGCTCCTGCATGGGTTGAAACCCCGATGCTAAAAGCGCGTCCATGACGGATAAATGGGTTAGCATGCCGCTCATAACGGAATTTATTTCCGCAATTCAGAGAAAACCATGGACAGAATGAGCGGAATCGAGCTGTTCGCCCAGATCGCGCGCCAGGGCAGCCTGGTGGCGGCCGGACGGCGGCTGGGCCTGTCGGCGTCGGCGGTGGGCAAGGGGCTGGCGCGGCTGGAACAGCGGCTGGGCGCGCGGCTGGTCCACCGCAGCACCCGGCGGCTGGCGCTGACCGCCGAAGGGCAGCAATACCTGGCGCGCTGCCTGCGCATCCTGGAAGAGGCGGAAGCGGCCGAACGCGAGCTGCAGCAGGGCCTGGCGGCGCCCAGCGGCCGGCTGAAGGTGGGCGTGCCGCACGAAAGCGGCCTCTTGACGCCGCATCTGGCCGACTTCATGCGCCGTTATCCGCAGGTGGCGCTGGACCTGGACTACAGCGACCGGCTGGTGGACGTGATCGGCGAGGGCTTCGACGTGGTGGTGCGCGGCGGCGAGCCCGGCGATTCCCGGCTGGCCGCGCGGCGCTTGGGCAGCTACCACATGCGGCTGCTGGCCTCGCCGGGCTATCTGGCCGAATACGGCGCGCCGCGGACCGCGCGCGATCTGCAACACCACCGCTGCCTGCATTACCGGCTGCCCCATAGCGGCAAGCTGCTGCCGTGGCCGCTGTTGGACGCCGAGGGGGAGGACGCCTCGCCGCCGGTCAGCGCCAGCTGCAACACCGGCGAGGCGCTGATCGAGCTGGCCGCGCGCGGCATGGGCATCGCCTGCCTGCCGGACTTCTCCGTCCGCCGCGAGCTGGCCGCCGGCGCGCTGGCGCAACTGGACGCGCCCGCGGTGGCGCGCAGCGGAAACATGTATCTGCTGTGGCCGGCGACGCCGGCGATGCCGCCGCGGCTGCGCGCCTTCATCGACCACATGGCCGAGCGGGTGTTCGCGCCTGAGACCCGCTGACGAAACCTTGGAACCAAGACGCGGCCATGAAAGCGGCCATGAAAAATGCCGCCCGTGGGCGGCATCGATGCAGCGGCAGCGGGGCGCTTAGCCGGCGCTCAGCTGGCAGGCCTCGCGGGCCAGCGCGGTGATGCGGTCCCAGTCGCGGGCGGCGATGGCGTCGTCCGGCGTCAGCCAGCTGCCGCCGACGGCCAGCACATTGGGCAATGCCAGGTATTCCGGCGCTTTCTTGATGTCGATGCCGCCGGTCGGGCAGAAGCGCAGGTCCGGGAAGGGGCTGGCCAGCGACTTCAACAGCTTGACGCCGCCCACCGCCTCGGCCGGGAACAGCTTCAGCGTGTTGAAGCCTTCGTCCTGCGCCCACATCGCTTCCGACGGAGTGGCGATGCCGGGGATCAGCGTCAGGTTGGACGCGCGCGCGGCCGAAGCCAACTCGCCGGAGAAGCCCGGGCTGATGCCGAACTGCGCGCCGGCGTCCACCGCCGCCTCCAGCTGGGCGCGGTTGCGCAGCGTGCCGGCGCCGACGATGGCTTCCGGCACTTCGTCGCGCATGCGGCGCATCGCCGCCAGCGCCGCCTTGGTGCGCAGCGTCACTTCCAGCACCTTGATGCCGCCGTTCACCAGCGCGCGGGCCAGGTCCACCGCCACCGCGGCGTCGTTGACGATGATCACCGGAACCACCGGGCCCTGGCGCAGTACAGACAATGCATCCATTTCCATCTCCTGTTGGCGGACGGCCAGACCACGCTGCGCCGCCCTGCTGAATATTGTGCCGCCCGCGCTCAGTTCCAGGCGGGGTGGCGGAAGCTCATCGCGCCGGCTTCGGCCTCGTCGGCGCCGTGGCGGAACACCGCGAACAGCTCGCGGCCCATGCCGTAATCGTTGTGCGACAGGTCGGCCTGCGCTTGTTCGCGCGCCGCCCACTCGGCGGCGTCCACCCGCGCGGACAGCTCGCCGGTGTGCGCGTCGACGCGGATCAAATCGCCGTCGCGGACCTTGCCGATGGCGCCGCCGGACAGCGCTTCCGGCGACACGTGGATGGCGGCCGGCACCTTGCCGGACGCGCCGGACATGCGGCCGTCGGTGACCAGCGCCACCTTGAAGCCGCGCTCCTGCAGAATGGTCAGCGCCGGGGTCAGCTTGTGCAGCTCCGGCATGCCGTTGGCGCGCGGGCCCTGGAAGCGGATCACCGCGACGAAGTCTTTTTCCAGCTCGCCGCGCTTGAACGCCGCCAGCATGTCGTTCTGGTCGTGGAACACCACCGCCGGCGCTTCCACCACGCGGTGCTCCGGCTTCACCGCCGACACCTTGATCACCGCGCGGCCGATGTTGCCGGCCATCAGCTTCAGGCCGCCGTCGGCGGAGAAGGGGTTGGACGCCGGGCGCAGCACGCTGTCGTCGCCGCTTACCGCCGGCGCGTCGCGCCATTTCAGCTCGCCGTTGTCCAGCCACGGCTCCTGGGTGTAATGCGACAGGCCGCGGCCCATCACCGTGCCCACGTCCTCGTGCAGCAGGCCGGCGGACAGCAGCTCGCGGATCACGAAGCCCATGCCGCCGGCGGCGTGGAAGTGGTTCACGTCGGCCTTGCCGTTCGGGTACGCGCGCACCAACAGCGGAATCACCGCGGACAGCTGGTCGAAATCGTCCCAGTTGACATCGATGCCGGCGGCGCGAGCGATGGCGACGATGTGCATGGTGTGGTTGGTGGAGCCGCCGGTGGCCAGCAGGCCGACGATGGCGTTGACGATGGATTTTTCATCGATCATCTCGCCCACCGGGGTGAATTGCTCGCCCTGGGCGGCGATCTTCTTGCCCTGGACGGCGGCGGCGCGGGTCAGCGCCTCGCGCAACGCGGTGTTCGGATTGACGAAGGCGGCGCCCGGCAGGTGCAGGCCCATGATCTCCATCAGCATCTGGTTGGAATTGGCGGTGCCGTAGAAGGTACAGGTGCCGGGTCCATGGTAGGACTGGCACTCGGACTCCAGCAGCGCGTCGCGGCCGACCTTGCCCTCGGCGTACAGCTGGCGCACCTTGGCCTTCTCGTCGTTGGCGATGCCGGTGGTCATCGGGCCGGCGGGAACGAACAGCGCCGGCAGGTGGCCGAAGGTGAGGGCGCCTATCATCAGGCCCGGCACGATCTTGTCGCACACGCCCAGATACAGCGCGGCGTCGAACATCTGGTGGCTCAGCGCGACGGCGGTGCTCATCGCGATCACGTCGCGGGAAAACAGCGACAGCTCCATGCCCGGCTGGCCTTGCGTCACGCCGTCGCACATCGCCGGCACGCCGCCGGCGAACTGGGCGGTGGCACCGGCGGACAGCGCGGCCTCCTTCAGCCAGGCCGGGAAGGCCGCCAGCGGCTGGTGGGCCGACAGCATGTCGTTGTAGGAAGATACAATCGCCAGGTTGGCCCGGTGCTCTTCCTTCAGGTGGATCTTGACGGCATCCGGCATCGCCGCGAAGGCGTGGGCGAGGTTGGTGCACGACAGCTGGGCGCGTTCCACCCGGCCCTGCTGGGCGGCGGCGCGCACCCGCGCCAGGTAGGCGTCGCGGCGCGCGCGGCTGCGCGCGACGATGCGGTCGGTGACGGCGGACAGGGTGGGATGCAAGGCCATGATGACATTCCGTAATTGGATTTGAAACTGATAGTAGTTTTACTACACTCAAAATGCAAGGTTCGCTACGCGTCCCGCGCGGCGGCCCAAGGCGACTATCCTATTTCTTCTCAAGGATTTCCAGCGGAAATAGCCGATTTTTGAGCCAAGGCAAATGGTGTTGCAAAAGCGGCCACATCGTCTGTACCGACGTAGACAGCGCGATGGCGAATGGTAATATAACTACATCTAATACACTTAACGAGATGGAAGATCAGGATGGAGACTCGTTCTACCCCTACTCCGGCCTTCGACATGGTGCTGTTCGGCGGCGCCGGCGATCTGGTGATGCGCAAGCTGCTGCCCTCATTGTACCAGGCCCATGCCGCCGGCCTGCTCAACGAGCAGGGCCGCATCCTGGCGCTGGGCCGCAAGGATCTGAGCCGCGACGACTACCTGGCTTCCGTCGAAAAGCAGTCCCGCATCCATATCAAGGCCCATTTCGACGACGCCGCCTGGCAGAGCTTCTGTAGCCGCATCGACTACCTGCGCATCGACGCCTCCCAGGCCGCCGACTTCCCGGCGCTGGCGGCGAAGGTGGGCGACGACGCCGGCAAGGTGGTGGTGTGCTACCTGGCCACCGCGCCCAATCTGTTCGCCGGCATCTGCGAAAACCTGGCCGCCGTCGGCCTCAACCGCCCCAATGTGCGGGTGGTGCTGGAAAAGCCGCTGGGCACCGACCTCGCCTCGTCCAACGAGATCAACGACGACGTCGCCCGCTTCTTCCAGGAAGAGCAGCTGTACCGGATCGACCACTACCTGGGCAAGGAATCGGTGCAGAACCTGATGGCGATCCGCTTCGCCAACGCGCTGTTCGAGCCGCTGTGGCGCCGCGAGTGGATACACGACGTGCAGATCACCATTTCCGAGGAACTGGGCGTGGGCAGCCGCGGCGATTTCTACGACGGCACCGGCGCGCTGCGCGACATGGTGCAGAACCACCTGCTGCAGCTGCTGTGCATCGTGGCGATGGAGCCGCCGGCCAACCTGGAGGCCGACGCCGTCCGCGACGAGAAGCTCAAAGTGCTGAAGGCGCTGCGCCCGTTCGCCGAGCAGGACGTCGCCGCCAAGACCGTGCGCGGCCAGTACAAGGCCGGCGCCGTGGGCGGCCAGCCGGTGGTGGGCTACCAGCAGGAGAACGGCATTCCAGCCGGCAGCCAGACCGAGACCTTCGTCGCCATCAAGGCCGAGATCGACAACTGGCGCTGGGCCGGCGTGCCCTTCTTCCTGCGCACCGGCAAGCGGATGCAGGAGCGTCTGGCCGAGATCGTCATCAATTTCCGGGACGTGCCGCACCAGGTGTTTTCCGGCCCGCTGGGCGGCAGCCACCACGCCAACCGGCTGGTGATCCGCCTGCAGCCGGAGGAAAGCATCCGCCTGTACTTCCTGGCCAAGGAGCCGGGCGACACCATGCGCCTGCAGCCGACCTACCTCGACCTGGACTTCTACAAGGCGTTCAAGGTGCGCCGCGCCGACGCCTACGAGCGCCTGCTGCTGGACGTGATCCGCGGCAAGCTGGCGCTGTTCATGCGCCGCGACGAGCTGATCGAGGCCTGGCGCTGGGTGGAGCCGATCATGGACACCTGGGCCGCCAGCACCAACAACCCGCCCAAGCAGTACACCGCCGGCAGCTGGGGCCCGGCCGCGTCCAGCGCGCTGCTGTCGCGCGACGGCATCAGCTGGCACGAGGAGTGCTGACATGAACTGGCTGGAATTCCCCGACGCCGCGCAGCAGACCGACGCGCTGGCCAACAGCATCGCCGCCCGCTTGGCGGCGGCCATCGAAAGCCGCGGCCAGGCCGCGCTGGCGGTGTCCGGCGGCAAATCGCCGATCCCGCTGTTCAAGCTGTTGTCCGAGATGGCGATAGACTGGGCCCGGGTCACGGTCACCCTGGTGGACGAGCGTTTCGTCGCCCCCGACCACGCCGACAGCAATGGCGCGCTGGTGCGCGAGCACCTGCTGCAAGGCCGCGCCGCGACCGCCCGCTTCCTGCCGCTGGTGCGCGCCGTCGCCAACATCGACGCCGAAGTGGCGGCCGACAACCGCGACTTCATCGCGCCGGACGTCGCCATCCTGGGCATGGGCGAGGACGGCCACACCGCCTCGCTGTTCCCCGGCGCGCCGGAGCTGGCCGCCGGCCTGGACCCGGCCAATCCGGCGCCCTTCCTGGCGGTGACGCCGCAGACCGCGCCGCACCGCCGCGTGTCGCTGAGCTACGCCGCGCTGATGCAATCCGGCTGCCTGATCCTGTCCATCCAGGGGGCGAAGAAGCGCGAAGTGCTGGAAGCCGCCGCCCGCGGCCCCGACGACGCGCTGCCGATCAGCCATTTCCTGGCCCAGGACAAGGTGCCGTTCGATGTCTACTGGTCTGCCTGAAGCCTGGCCGCGGCTGCTCGGCGACGTCGGCGGCAGCAACGCGCGCTTCGCGCTGGAAACCGCGCCCGGAGTGATTGAAGACATCCTGGCGCTGTCCAATGCCCGCTACCCGACGCTGCAGGACGCGCTGCGCGACTACCTGGCCCAGGCCGGCGCGCGCCGCGTCGCCCACGCCGCGATCGGCATCGCCAATCCGCTGAACGGCGACCAGGTGACGATGACCAATTGCCACTGGACGTTTTCCATCGAAGCGACGCGCCGCGCGCTGGGCCTGACCACGCTGCTGCTGCTCAACGACTTCACCGCGCTGGCGCTGGCCCTGCCCAGGCTGCCGCGCGGCGAGCTCTCGCGGATAGGCGGCGGCGCGCCGCGGCCGGATTCGCCGCTGGCGCTGATCGGCCCCGGCACCGGGCTGGGGGTGTCGGCGCTGGTGCCGCACGCCGGCGGCTGGCGCGCGCTGTCCGGCGAGGGCGGCCATACCTCGTTCGCGCCGGCCAACGAGCGCGAGATCGGCGTCTGGCGCTACGTCTCGGCCCGCTTCGGCCACGTGTCCCACGAACGGCTGCTGTCCGGCTCCGGCCTCAGCCTGCTGCACCAGGCGCTGTGCACGCTGGACGGCGCGGCGGAGCTTGATCTGGTGCCGGCCGAAGTCAGCGCCCGCGGCCTGTCCGGCGCCGACGCGCGCTGCCGCGAAACGCTGGAAATCTTCTGCGGATTGCTAGGTTCCGCGGCCGGGAACCTGGCCTTGACCCTCGGTGCCCGTGGCGGGGTATACATAGGTGGTGGTATTGTGCCGCGTTTGAGCGGTTTTTTTGAACAATCCCCATTTCGCCGCCGTTTCGAGGACAAGGGGCGGATGTCGGCCTACCTGGCCGACATCCCGGTTTACCTGATCACCAGCGCCTATCCGGCCTTGCCGGGCGTGGCCGCCCATCTGGCGGACCACCTGGCGCCGCGCGGCCCGGCCCCGGTGGACAAGACCACCCATCCTCGCGGCGGCACCGCAGGAGACATGCATGCTTGATCGCATTCGCGGCCAGCTGGAACAGCTGTCCTCGGCCGAACGCAAGGTGGCCGATCTGGTGCTGGAGCAGCCGTACACCGTGATCCAGGCCGCCGTCGCCGAGATCGCCAGGAACGCCGGCGTCAGCCAGCCCACCGTGATCCGCTTCTGCCGCACCGTCGGCTGCTCCGGCCTGCCCGACTTCAAGCTGAAGCTGGCCGGCAGCCTGGTGACCGGCGTGCCCTACGTCCATTCCAGCGTGCGGCCGGAAGACCCGACGTCCGAGATCGTGGCCAAGGTGTTCGACAACACCGTGTCGGCGCTGCTCAAGTGCCGCAACGACGTCAATCCGCAGGCGATAGAGGCCGCGGTGCGGCTGCTGACCGACGCCAACCGCATCGAGTTCTACGGCCTGGGCAACTCCGGCATCATCGCCGCCGACGCCCAGCACAAGTTCTTCCGCTTCGGCATCCCCACCGTCGCCTATTCCGACACCCACATCCAGATGATGGCGGCGTCGGTGCTGGGCCCGGACGACGTGCTGGTGGCGATCTCCAGCTCGGGCCGCACCATGGAGCTCTTGGACGCGGTGGACGTGGCGCTGGCCTCCGGTGCCAAGGTCATCGCGCTGACCACCAGCGGCTCGCCCTTGGCGCGCCGCGCCACCGTGTCGCTGATCGCCGACACGCTGGAAGACAACGAAACCTACAGCCCGATGATTTCGCGCATCGTGCACCTGGTGCAGATCGACATCCTGACCGTCAGCGTGGCGCTGCGCCGCGGCCCGGGCCTGATCCGCCAGCTGGAAAAGACCAAGCACAGCCTGAAGAACCGCAGGCTGGACAATAAACAACAGGAATAGGACGAGACATCATGAGTGAACTGACCGAACTGCCGGCCTGGCAATCCCTGTGGGACCATTTCGCCGAGGCCAAGCACCTGCACATGCGAGACCTGTTCGCCGCCGATCCCGGCCGCGCCGAGCGCTACTCGCTGGAAGTGGGCGGACTGTTCCTCGACTATTCCAAGAACCGCATCACCGACGCCACCCTGCTGGGGCTGATGGAGCTGGCGCGCGAGGCCGGCCTGCCCGCGCGCATCAAGTCCATGTTCAAGGGCGAGAAGATCAACCGCACCGAGGACCGCGCGGTGCTGCACGTGGCGCTGCGCAACCGCACCAACTCGCCGATCCGCGTCGACGGCGCGGACGTGATGCCCAAGGTCAACTCGGTGCTGGAGCGGATGGGCAAGTTCGCCCACGCGGTGCGCTCCGGCGACTGGCTGGGCTACACCAACCAGCCGATCACCGACATCGTCAACATCGGCATCGGCGGCTCCGACCTCGGCCCGCTGATGGTCTGTAGCGCGCTGAAGCCCTTCGGCCACCCGCGGCTGAACATGCACTTCGTCTCCAACGTCGACGGCGCGCAGTTGAAGGAAACGCTGAAGAAGGTGCACCCGGAGACCACGCTGTTCGTGGTGGAGTCCAAGACCTTCACCACCCAGGAGACGCTGACCAACGCGCTGACCGCGCGCGAGTGGTTCCTGTCCCGCGCCCGCGACGAAAAGGCGGTGGCCAAGCACTTCGTCGCCGTGTCCACCAACCAGAAGGCGGTGGCGGACTTCGGCATCGACCCGGCGAACATGTTCGAATTCTGGGATTGGGTCGGCGGCCGCTACAGCCTGTGGTCTGCCATCGGCCTGCCCATCATGCTCTACCTGGGCGAAGAGAATTTCACCGAGCTGCTCAACGGCGCCCACATCATGGACCAGCACTTCATGAACGCGCCGTTCGAGCAGAACATGCCGGTGCTGCTGGCGATGATAGGCGTCTGGTACATCAACTACTACGGCGGCGGCAGCCACGTCATCGCGCCGTACGACCAGTACCTGCACCGGCTGCCGGCCTTCATCCAGCAGCTGGACATGGAGTCCAACGGCAAGAAGACCATGCTGGACGGCCAGCCGGTCGACTTTGAAACCGCGCCCATCATCTGGGGCGAGACCGGCATCAACGGCCAGCACGCCTTCTTCCAGCTGCTGCATCAGGGCACGCACATTTCGCCGATCGACCTGATCGCCTCGCTGGAAAACCGCTCCAGCCTGCCGGGCCACCACGAAATCCTGCTGGCCAACGTGTTCGCCCAAGCCGAAGCCTTCATGCGCGGCAAGACCGCCGACGAGGCGCGCGCCGAATTGGCGGAGCAGGGGCTGAAGGGCGCGGCGCTGGACGATCTGGTGCCGCACAAGGTATTCGACGGCAACCGTCCCACCAACACCCTGCTGATGAGCCGGCTGGATCCGCGCAACCTCGGCTCGCTGATCGCGCTGTACGAGCACAAGATCTTCGTCCAGGGCGTGATCTGGCACATCAACAGCTTCGACCAATGGGGGGTGGAGCTCGGCAAGCAGCTGGCCAAGACCATCCACGCCGAGCTGACCGGCAAGCTGGAGCAGGCCGAGCACGACAGCTCCACCCGCCGGCTGATCCAGCTGTACCGCAAGGTCAACGGCTGAGCCCTCCGCCGACATCGAAAAACGCCCCCGTCATCAAGCGGGGGCGTTTTTATTTGGCCAACGTCGGGATATCCCTGATTGTCGGACAGATGGATCGCTGATGAAATGGCGGCACAAGTCTGAAAAAAATAATGGACTGGTAGATTCATCGGGATGAGTAAGCTCTGCAGTACCGCGCTGGCCGGCTTCATGCTGGCGAGCAGCCTGGCCGGCCATGCCGCCGGCCAGGTTTTCCGCATAAACGGCGATTCCTCCGCCCCCCTGACCCTGAGCGGCACCGTGATCGGCCCCGTGCGCTCCGGCAGCAAGGCCGAAGGCACGCTGTTCCAGGCCTATCATCTGAAGCTGGAACACCCGCTGCGGCTGGACGACGGCGCCGCCTGCGGCGAGCAGGAAATGCGCAGCCTGGCGCTGAGCCAGCAGGACATGGCCAGGCTGAAGGGCCGCGCCGTCACCGTGCGCGCCCGCGCCTTCTGCCAGGAAGACCGCGCCGGCAGCTACCGGCTGGCCGACATCATCGTGCTGTGAACAGGCCCGCCAGCGCCCGCGCGGCGGCAGCCGCGTCGGCCGCCTCGAATATCCCCCCCACCACCGCCACCGCGTCCGCGCCGGCCTCGACCACTTGCGCCGCATTGTCCGGCGCGATGCCGCCTATCGCCACCGCGTTGGCGCCCAGCGCCGCAGCCTCGGCGAACAGCGACAGCGGCGCGGCGACCGCGTGCGGCTTGGTCCGCGACGGAAACACCGCGCCGAAGGCGACGTAGCTGGCCCCGGCGGCCAACGCGGCGCGCGCCAGCGCTATGCGGTCGTAGCAGGACGCGCCCACCACCGCGTCCGCGCCCAGCCGGACGCGCGCGGCGGCGATGTCGCCGTCGTCGCGGCCCAGGTGGACGCCGTCGGCGCCGACCCGTTCGGCCAACTCGACGTCATCGTTGACGATGAACAGCGCGCCGTGGGCCCGGCACAGCCGGCGCAGCTCCGCCGCCTGGCGCAGCCGGCGTTCGGCGTCGCCGCTCTTGTCGCGGTACTGCAAGGTCTGCGCGCCGCCCGCCAGCGCCGCCCCGGCCAACGCGAACAGCCGGGCGTCGTCCAGGCCGTCCGGCGTCACCGCGTACAAGCCCTCAACCCTTGGCGGCATCGCCGTCTTCCTCGTCGTCGCCGCGCGCCCAGAACATCCGGTCCGGCAGGAACTGGCCCATGCCGGGGCGGAAGCCGTTGACCAGGGTCTGGTAGGTGTACTCCTGCGCCTCGCGCACCGCCTCCGGCAGCAAGAGGCCGGTGGCCAGCATGCCGGCGATGGCCGAGGCCAGCGTGCAGCCGGAGCCATGGTAGCTGCCCGGCAGCCGTTCCCAGTGGTCGGCGCGCACCACGCCGTCCTGGCCGTACAGGCTGTTGACCACTTCCTTGGTGTTTTCATGCGTGCCGGTGATCAGCAGATAGGGGCAGCCCAGCCCCAGCAGGCGTTCGGCGCACTGGTCCAGCGTCAGCTCCTCGTCGTCGTCCGGATCGTTGCTGGCCAGCCGGCGCGCCTCCAGGCTATTGGGCGTCAGGATGGACACCTGCGGAATCAGCATGTCGCGCATCGCGCCTATCAGGTCTTCGTCGGCCAGCTCATGGCCGCCGCCGCTGGCCAGCACCGGGTCCAGCACCACCGGGATGTCCGGATAGTCGGCGATCAGCTGCGCCACCACGGCGACGTTTTCCACGCTGCCCAGCATGCCGATCTTGAACGCCGCCACCTGCATGTCTTCCATCAGGAAGCGGGCCTGGTCGTTGACCCAGTCCGCGTCCAGCACCATCAGGTCGTTGACGCCCACGGTGTCCTGCACCGTGATCGCGGTGATCACCGACAGCGGATGGCAGCCCAGGCTGGCCAGCGTCAGGATGTCGGCCTGGATGCCGGCGCCGCCGGAAGGGTCGGAACCGGCCAGGGTCAGCACCACGGGAGGGGGGGGAGGAGTGGTCAAGGGCGAACCTCTTCTGTTTTATTGCGGTGGCACGATTTAGAATACCCATTTTATCCGAACACGAGGGCGAAGCGATGCGTACTTGGATGTGTCTGATCTGCGGTTTCATCTACGACGAAGAAGCCGGCCGGCCGGAAGACGGCATCCCGCCGGGCACACGCTGGGAAGACCTGCCGCCCAACTGGACCTGCCCCGACTGCGACGCCCGCAAGGACGATTTCCAGATGGTGGAAATCTGATGGCCGGAAGACGGACCCGCTGGATCGGCGGCGCGCTGCTGGCCGCGCTATTGGCCGCCTGTGCCCAGGTGAACACCACCGCCGGGGGCGCGGTCGGCGTCAACCGCGGCCAGAGCATGCTGCTGTCCAGCCAGGAAGTGGAGCAGATGTCGGCCAAGTCCTACGCCGGCGAGCTGCAGAAAGCCCGCGCCGCGGGCCGCCTGAACACCGATCCGGCGCTGACATCGCGCGTGCGCCGCGTGTCGCAGCGGCTGATCGCGCAGACGCCGTCCTTCCGCCCCGACGCCCGCAACTGGCGCTGGGAGGTGAACGTGCTGAGCACCGACGACATGAACGCCTACGCGATGGCCGGCGGCAAGATCATGGTCTACACCGGCCTGGTCAGGCAGCTGAAGCTGTCCGACGCCGAGCTGGCCGCCGTGATCGGCCACGAGATCTCGCACGCGCTGCGCGAGCACACCCGCGAAAACATGAGCCAGGCCTACGCGCAGCAGATGGGCCTCGGCCTGGTCGGCGCGCTGGTCGGCCTCAACGACAGCCAGCTCAAGCTGGCCTCGCTGGTCGGCGACGTGACGCTGTCCAAGCCGCACAGCCGCGCGATGGAGTCCGAAGCCGACATCATGGGCCTGGAACTGATGGCCCGCGCCGGCTACGACCCCAACTCCGCGGTCAACGTCTGGCAGAAGATGCAGGCGGCCGGCGGCGGCAACGGCATGGAATTCCTGTCCACCCATCCGTCCGGCCCCACCCGCATCCGCGACCTGCAGGCCCATATCCCGCAAGTGTGGCCGCTGTACCAGGCCGCGCCGAAAAAGGGCTGAGCGATGCCGCTGCCCGCCGCCCTGTTCGACGAGATGCTGGACCACGCCCGCGCGCTGCCGGGCGCCGAGTTCGACGTCAAATGGGGCGGGACGCGCGTGGTCTCCATCGGCGGCAAGATGTTCCTGGTCTGCGGCGAAGCCGGCATCAGCTACAAGGTCGACGATGGCGATTTCCTGGCGCTGTCCGGCCTGCCCGGCATGCGCCCGGCGCCGTATCTGGCCCGCGCCCGCTGGGTGCAGGCGACCTCGCTGGAAGCGCTGGCACCGGACGACATCCGCCGCGGCATCGAACGCTCGCGCGAGCTGGTGCTGGGCAAGCTGCCGAAGGCGAAACGGCAGGCCTAGTCCTGATCCGGCGGGAACCGGGCCGGCGGCGTCCGGTCCATCGCCCCATCCCGCCCCAATAGGAAAGTCGATGAGCTATCTGTACCTGAAAGCCTTCCACATCTTCTTCGTGGTGTCCTGGTTCGCCGGGCTGTTCTACCTGCCGCGGCTGTTCGTCAACCTGGCGATGGCGCGCCAGCCGGCGGAATACGACCGCCTGCTGCTGATGGCCAGGAAGCTGTTCCGCTTCATGACGCCGCTAGGCGTGCTGGCGATAGGCTCCGGCCTGCTGCTGTGGCTGGATTTCGGCATTTCCGGCGGCTGGCTGCACGCCAAGATGGCGCTGGTGGCGCTGCTGGCCGTTTACCATGGCTACTGCGCCAAATTGGGCCGCGACTTCGTCACCCACAGCAACCGCAAGAGCCATGTCTGGTTCCGCGTGTTCAACGAGCTGCCGGTGCTGGCGCTGCTGGCGATCGTGATCCTGGTGGTGGTCAAGCCGTTCTGATGTATCCCTAACCCTGAATTCGCTTGAGGATGTGATCGATGGCATTGGAAATCGAACGCCGTTTCGTGGTGAGCGGCGACGGCTGGCGCGGCCTGGCCCCGGCCGTGCAATACCGGCAGGGCTATCTGTCGGTGGAAAAGGAACGCACGGTGCGGGTGCGGGTGGTGGGCGAGCAGGCCTGGCTGACGCTGAAAAGCAATATCAGCAACGTCAGCCGCCACGAGTTCGAATACCCCATCCCGCTGGCCGACGCGCAAACCATCATGGCCGCGATGTGCCCGATGGTGGTGTACAAGCTGCGCCACCGCATCGAGCACGGCGGCTTCGTCTGGGAAGTGGACGAGTTCTTCGGCGACAACGCCGGCCTGGTACTGGCCGAGATCGAGCTGCCCGGCGAGGACACTCCGTTCTCCAAGCCCGACTGGGTGGGCGAGGAGGTGACCGAGGACGGCCGCTACACCAACGCCTACTTGTCCAAGAACCCTTACGGCCGCTGGTAAAACGCCCCGGCCGGACGAACCAGTCCCGTCCGGCCGGGTCTATCGTCTTTTGCCCGAGCTAAACGCCAGACCGATGTCCACCCCTTCCTCCGAATGGATTCCCGCCGCCGCGCTGCTGGGCCTGTACCTGGGCTCGCTGCTGTATTCGCTGTTCCAGGGCTGGCACCAGCGCCGGCTGTACTGGCTGGGCTGCGCGCTGCTGCTGGTCGGCGGCCTGCTGATGATGCTGCTGGCCGAGCCCGCCGCGACCGATTCCGGCGAAATGCCGCCCGGCTTCGGCCTGGGCGTGTGGGTGGCCGGACTGGGCATCCTCGCCACCACGGCCGGCGCGCTGACGCGTCGCTGGCGCGCCCGCCGCGGCTGAGCGCCTGTCCCTTTCCCCGGTAGACGGCCGCCCGCGCGGCTCCTAGCATCGCGTCCATTCCCATGCCCAAAGGGCGCGAACATGGATGATGCCGCAACTCGCCGGGCCTTGCTGAAAGCCGGCCTCGCCGCCGGGCTGCTGGGCCTGGCCGGCCGGACGCGCGCCGGCGCCTGGCTGGACCAGGGTTTCGACAATGGCTGGCGCGAGCTGGCGCCTTACCCGCAGAAGATGCCGCTGCTGCGCATCACCGCCCGGCCGGTGCATCTGGAAACGCCGTTTTCCCAATTCGACCACAGCCTGATCACGCCCAACGAGGCGGTGTTCGTCCGCTACCACCTGGCCGGCCACCCGCTGGACATCGACCCCGCCGCCCACACCCTGACCATAGACGGCAAAGTGAAGCGGCCGCTGACGCTGACGCTGGCCGACCTGCAAAAGCGCTTCGAGACGGTGCGCCAGACCGTGGTGATGCAATGCGCCGGCAACGGCCGCGGCCTGTCGCAGCCGCGGGTGCAGGGCGCGCAGCTGGGCAACGGCTCCATGGCCTGCGTCGAGATGGCCGGCGCGCGGCTGTCCGACGTGCTGGCCGCCGCCGGCGTGATGGACGGCGCGCGCCAGATCGCCTGCCGCGGCACCGACCAGCCGGCGCTGGAGCAAACGCCGCCCTTCATCCGCTCGCTCGACCTCGCCGACGCGCTGCGGCCGGAGCCGATGATCGCCTGGGAAATGAACGGCCGGCCCCTGCCGGTGCTGAACGGCTACCCGATCCGGCTGGTGATTCCCGGCTTCTACGCCGCCTACTGGATCAAACACCTGTCGCATATCGAAGTGCTGGACCACGTGTTCGACGGCTGGTTCGCCAGCCAGGCCTACACCGTGCCCGATACCCCGGACAACGGCGTGCCGCCCGGGACCAAGCCGGACAAGACTACGCGGCTGACCCGGATGAAGGTGCGCAGCTTCATCACCAACCTCGCCCGCGGCGACGCCGTGCCGGACGGGAGGCTGGCGCTGCGCGGCATCGCCTTCGACGGCGGCAGCGGCATCCGCCGGGTGGACGTCTCCGCCGACGGCGGCGTCAGCTGGCGGCAGGCCGAGCTGGGGCCGGACGCCGGGCGCTTCGCGTTCCGGCCGTGGACGCTGGCGCTGGACGGCGTGAAGCCGGGACCGCTGACGCTGATGGCGCGCGCCGCCGCCAACGACGGCCAGGTCCAGCCGCTGGCGCAGCCGTGGAACCCCGGCGGCTACGCCCGCAACGTGGTCGAGCGGCTGGAAATCATGGTCGCGGAGACGAAGCGATGAGGGCCGCGCTGCTGATCCTGGCCTTGCTGGCCGCCCCCGCCGGCGCGGCCAGCATCGCGCTGCCCAACGAGACGGCGATGCTGCCGGACAGCGGCCATCCCGGCTATCTGCCGGCGCTGCAGCGCTGCATGATCTGCCATTCCGTCGATTACATCGCGCTGCAGCCGGACTTCGACGAAGCGCGCTGGCGCGCCGTCGTCGACAAGATGCGGCAGGCGTTCAAGGCGCCCATCCCGGCGGAAGAGGTGGCGCCGATCGCCGCCTACCTCGCCGACGCCCAGCGCCGCCGGCTGCTGCGGCCGCATCCGCCCAAACCCTGAGGAAGCGTTTGGCCTCGCCGCGTCCAAGCCTTATCATCGGACGCTTGCCCATCCCGCGACGGAGCCGCCATGTTCACGCTTTCCTCCTTGACGCTGGCCGCCTACGGCCTGCTGGCGCTGGGACTGCTCGCCGCCAACCTGCGCCAGGAAGCGCCCGGATGGATCGCCCTGATCACCAGCGCGATGCTGGCGCTGGCCGCCGGCGTGCTGCAGCCGCTGGGCGTGGTGAGCGCGGCCGCCGTCGCCGGGCTGACGCTGGCGCTGCGCCGCTATCCGCGGCCGGAGCTTTACCTGGTGTGGATCGCCGCGCTGCTGGCGCTGGCGGTGCACGCGCTGCCCGGTTTCGACAATCCGCTGCTGTGGCAGGGCCGGGCCAGCCCGGACAGCGCGCCTTACCGGCTGTTCTGGAGCTATGACAAGGGTTTCGCCGGCCTGCTGCTGCTGCTGAACCTGTGCCGCGCGCCGCTGCCGGAACGGCAGCTGGGCTGGCCGGCCGCGGCTGTCGGCGCGCTGGCGCTGCTGTTCGTGCTCGGCATCGCCGCCGCCGTCGGAACGATAAGCTTCGCGCCGAAGTGGCCGACCTGGCTGCTGCCGTGGCTGCTGGCCAACTGCTTCCTGGTGTCGCTGGTGGAGGAAGCCTTCTTCCGCGCCGGCGTCCAGCGCTGGCTGGAGCTGCGCACCGAACCCTTCGCCGCGCTGATGGCGGCGTCGCTGCTGTTCGGCCTGGCCCACCTGGCCGGCGGCTGGTCCTGGATGGGCCTGGCCACGCTGGCCGGCATCGGCTACGGCCTGATCTACGCCGCGCGCCGCCAGCTATGGCTGGCAGTGCTGGCCCACCTGGCTTTCAACACGCTGCACCTGTTGTTGTTCACCTATCCGAAACTGGCTTGAAGCCGCTGATTCAGGACAGCTTTATTCGCTAACTGTCTTGATCTGAAAATAAAAAACCATAACGGGTAGCCTGCGGCATCGGTTAAAATCGCGTTCTTCGTTCACCATCCGCGAGCAGCACCGCCATGATTGAAGTCGGCATCGTGATGGGTAGCAACAGCGACTGGGAAGTGATGCAGCACGCCGCCCGCGTGCTGAAAAGCTTCGGCATCGCCTGCGAAACCCGCGTCGTCTCCGCCCACCGCACCCCGGACCTGCTGTTCCAGTACGCCGAGGAGGCCGCGCCGCGCGGCCTCGCGGCCATCATCGCCGGCGCCGGCGGCGCCGCCCATCTGCCGGGCATGCTGGCGGCCAAGACCCACGTGCCGGTGCTGGGCGTGCCGGTACCGTCCAAATACCTGCGCGGCGAGGATTCGCTGCTGTCCATCGTGCAGATGCCCAAGGGCATCCCGGTCGCCACCTTCGCCATCGGCGAAGCCGGCGCCGCCAACGCCGCGCTGTTCGCGGTGGCGATGCTGGCCACCACCCGTCCGGAGCTGGCCGAGAAACTGACGGCCTTCCGCAAGCAACAGGAAGAAACCGTGCTGGCGATGACGCTGCCGGAGGTCGAATAATGGCCGCCATCCTGCCGCCGGCGATGCTGGGCATACTCGGCGGCGGCCAGCTGGGCCGCATGTTCGCCGTCGCCGCCAAGACCATGGGCTACCGCGTCGCCGTGCTGGACCCGGACGAGAACGCGCCGGCGGCGGCCTTCGCCGACCGCCACATCCGCGCGCCGTACAACGACCCGGCCGCGCTGCGCGAGCTGGCCGACAGCTGCGCCGCCGTGACCACGGAGTTTGAAAACGTCAACGCCGACGCGATGCGCGAGCTGGCGCGCCGCACCCGCGTATCGCCGTCCGGCGACTGCGTCGCCGTCGCCCAAGACCGCATCGCCGAGAAGGCGTGGATCAACAAGGCCGGCCTGCCGACCGCGCCCTACCTGGCCATCGAAAGCGTCGAGGACATCCAGGTGGAACTTGCGCCCTACCTGCCCGGCATCCTGAAAACCGCCCGCCTCGGCTACGACGGCAAGGGCCAGGTGCGGGTGCAGACCGCGGCCGAGGCGCGCGCCGCCTACGCCAACCTGGGCGGCCAGGCCTGCGTGCTGGAAAAGATGCTGGACCTGCAGCTGGAAGTGTCGGCCATCGTCACCCGCGTCAGCTCGGCGCAGAGCGCGGTGTTCCCGGTAGCGGAAAACATCCACAAGAACGGCATCCTCGACGAATCCATCGTGCCGGCCCGCATCGCCCCGGCGCTGGCCAAGCAGGCGCAGGAGATGGCCCGGAAACTGGCCGAGGCGCTGGACTACGTCGGCGTGCTGGCGGTGGAATTCTTCGTGCTGGCCGACGACAGCCTGGTGGTCAACGAGATCGCCCCGCGGCCGCACAACTCCGGCCACTACACGCTCACCGCCTGCCTGACCGATCAGTTCCAGCAGCAGGTGCGCGCGATGTGCGGCCTGCTGCCGGGCCGCACCGACCTGCTCAGCCCGGTGGTGATGGTGAACCTGCTGGGAGACGTGTGGAAGGACGACGGCCACGAGCCCAACTGGGACGTGCTGGCCGAGGCCCCCAACGCCCAGCTGCACCTGTACGGCAAGAAACAGGCGCGCCCGGGCCGCAAGATGGGCCACTTCAACGTGATGGCCGCCAGCGCCGACGAAGCGCTGGACCAGGCCAGGGCGTTGAAGGACACCCTGTAGCGAAAGAGATGGCGAGGCCGGCGGCTTCGCCATTTTTCATCCCGATGAAGCTGAACGGACTCAACCATCTGACCCTGGCGGTCGCCGACCTCGACCGGGCCTGGGACTTCTACCACGGCCTGCTCGGCGCCCGTCCGCACGCGCGCTGGGCCGGCGGCGCCTACCTGAGCCTGGGCGAACTGTGGCTGTGCCTGTCGCTGGACGCGCCCGAACCCGGCCGCGGCTACACCCATTACGCGTTCGACATCGCCGCCGCAGATTTCCCGACCTGGACCGAGCGGCTCAGCGCGGCCGGCGTCGGCGTGTGGAAAGACAACCGCAGCGAGGGCGACTCGTTTTACTTCCTGGACCCGGACGGCCACCGGCTGGAGCTGCACGTCGGCTCGCTGCAAAGCCGCCTCGCCGCCTGCCGCGCCCAGCCTTACCGGGACATGGTGTTCTTCGACCAGGAGGTCGGCTGATGGGCGCGATAGCCGATCTGCGTGACGCGCTGGCCGCCGCCGCCTGGATCCAGTCGCAGGACGCGGCCGGCCCCGACGGCTGGCTGGAACTGGCCGACGCGCTGTGGCGGCAGCCCGGGCGCGAATTCCAGTACGTGGCGGTGGACCTGCTGGCCCGCCATGCCGCCGAATTGCCGGCGGCCGCCCTGCCGCGGCTGCTGGCGCTGGTTACCGCCAAATCATGGTGGGACACCGTCGACGGCCTGGCGGCCTGGATCATAGGCGAGCTGGTCCGCGCCCGGCGCGAGCTCCAAACCGACATGGACAGGCTGTCCGGCGGCGGCGATTTCTGGCTGCGCCGCGTCGCCATCCTGCACCAGCTGTACTGGAAGCGCGAAACCGACGTCGAGCGGCTGTTCCGCTACTGCGCGGCCAACGCCGCCGACCCCGAATTCTTCATCCGCAAGGCGATAGGCTGGGCCTTGCGCGAATACGCTTACACCGACGCCGAGGCCGTGCGCGGCTTCGTCGCGTCCTCCATCGCGCTGTCGCCGCTGTCGCGGCGCGAAGCGCTGAAACGAATCCAACAGAAACCCCTGCCCGCGAAGGAAGCATGATGACCGGACTGAACACCACCCACCTGAAAAGCCTGCGCAAGATCTACTCCGGCAAGGTGCGCGACCTCTATGAGATCGACGACCAGCGCATGCTGATGATCGCCACCGACCGGCTGTCCGCCTTCGACGTGATCCTGGACGACCCGATCCCGGCCAAGGGCCAGATCCTGACCGCGATCTCCAACTTCTGGTTCGACAAGCTCAAGGATGTGGTGCCCAACCACCTGACCGGCGACCAGCCGGAAGACGTGGTGGCGGCGGAAGACCTGCCGCAGGTGGAGGGCCGCGCCGTGGTCGCCAAGCGGCTGAAGGCGGTGCCGATCGAAGCTGTGGTGCGCGGCTACCTGGCCGGCTCCGGCTGGAAGGAATACCAGCAGTCCGGCTCGGTCTGCGGCATCGCGCTGCCGGCCGGCCTGCGCGAGGCGGACAAGCTGCCCGAGCCGATCTTCACCCCGTCCACCAAGGCGGCGGTGGGCGACCACGACGAGAACATCGACTTCGCGCAGTGCGAGGCCATCGTCGGCAAGGCGCTGGCGGCCAAGGTTCGCGACACCGCCATCCTGCTGTACCAGACCGCCGCCGCCTACGCGGCGACGCGCGGCATCATCATCTGCGACACCAAGTTCGAGTTCGGCCTGGACGAAAACGGCACGCTGACGCTGATGGACGAGGCGCTGACGCCGGACTCCAGCCGCTTCTGGCCGGCCGACAGCTACCAGCCGGGCAGCAACCCGCCGTCGTTCGACAAGCAGTTCGTCCGCGACTGGCTGGAGGCCTCCGGCTGGAACAAGCAGGCGCCGGCCCCGGCCGTGCCGCTGGACGTGCGCGAGAAAACCGCCGCCAAATACCGCGAGGCGCTGCAGCGTCTGGCTGGCTAAGCCTCATCTGTATCGCCGCCGGCGTTCGCTGGCGGCGAAGTTTCCGCTTTCCACTCGCGCTCTGGAAGTGACAAAGTTCTTTTGATAGCATCCAATGCTTTGTCATAAAGCGCGCGCCATGTCATTCGATCTCCCCATCCTGGATACCCCGCGCTTGCGCTTGCTGCCCGCCGCGCCGGAGCTGGCCGCCGCCATGCTGAGCCACTGGCAGCGCAATCGCGAACACTTCGCGCCCTGGGACCCGAAGCCGGGCCCTGACTTCTTCACCGAAGGCTATTGGACAAAACAGCTGGCGCAGCGCGCGCAAGCGTGGCGCGAGGGCCGCGAGGCGCGCTATGCGCTGACCTGGCGCGAGGCGCCGGAACGGATCATCGGCACCGCCAGCCTCAGCAATATCGTGCGCGGCGTGTTCCAGGCCTGCCATCTGGGCTATGGCATCGATCAGGACTGCGAAGGCCAGGGGCTGATGCGCGAGGCGCTGCAGGCGGTGATCCGCCTCGCCTTCGACGAATTGAAGCTGCACCGCATCCAGGCCAATTACCAGCCGCAAAACATCCGCAGCGGCGCGCTGCTGCGGCGGCTGGGTTTTGTCGAGGAAGGCGTGGCCAAGGATTATTTGTTCATCAACGGCGAGTGGCGCGACCACGCGCTGACCTCGCTGCGCAATCCGGATTTCGACGCTTCCGCGCTGCTGGCCTGATTCCGGGCTTGAGCGGCGCTTCGCCTTGCGACTACTATCTAGGCTGTCGTCATCAAGAAGCGACGCATGAGCCTGATCCAGCCCGCACTCGACACCGCGCGCCTGAAGTTGTTGCCGGCCCATCCGGACCTGGCGGCGGCCGCGCTCGACTACTACCGCCGCAACCGCGCCCATCTCGAACCCTGGGGACCGACGCCGGGGCCGCAGTACTACAGCGAGGAATATTGGCGCAGCCAGCTGCGCCAAGGCGCGCGCTCATGGATGGAAGGACATAGCGCGCGCTTCCTGCTGACGATGCCGGCCGAGCCGGAACGGATCATCGGCACCGTCGGCTTCAGCAATATCGTCCGCGGCGTGTTCCAGGCCTGCCACCTCGGCTACGGCATCGACCGCGCGCGCGAAGGGCAGGGCCTGATGCGCGAGGCGCTGCAGTCGGCCATCGCCTTCGCCTTCGATGAACTCAAGCTGCACCGCATCCAAGCCAATTACCAGCCTGACAATGCGCGCAGCGCCGCGCTGCTGCAAAGGCTGGGTTTTTCCGTCGAAGGACAGGCCAAGGATTACCTGTTTCTCGACGGCGCCTGGCGCGACCACGTGCTGACTTCGCTGACCAACCCGAACTTCAACGGCCGGCCGCTGCTGGGCTGACGCGACGGCCGCGCGCCGCAGCCTGGGAAACCCGCTTCACCAACGCAAGGGCAAGCGCATGCACCGTACCTTTTTGACCGCCGTCGACGGCGAAGCCATTCCGCTGTGCGAATGGCTGCCGGACGGCCCGCCGCGCGCCGCGGTGCTGATATCGCACGGCATGAGCGAATACGCGGCGCGCTACGACCGCTTCGCCGGGACGCTGACGGCGGCCGGCTACGCGGTGTACGCGCACGACCACCGCGGCCACGGCGCCTCGACCGCGCCGCGCGGCTATTTCGCCGCCGACGACGGCTGGCGCAAGGTGGTGGACGACGTGGAGACCACGCGCCGCCACGCGGCAGAGCGCCATCCCGGCCTGCCGGTCGTCCTGTTCGGCCACAGCATGGGCAGCTTCATCGCACGCGCCCACTTCCTGCGCTACGGCGGCCAGCTGGCCGGCCTGATGCTGTCGTCCACCGGCTACCGCCAGCGGCCGCTGGCGCGGCTATTGGGCGCCTTCGCCCGCTTCCTGGGCCGGCGCCGCGGCTGGGACCGGCCCAGCCGGCTGATGGCCGCGCTGGTGTTCGGCAGCTTCAATCTGGGCTTTCCACCGTGGCGGACCAAGATGGAGTGGCTGAGCCGCGACCCGGCCGAAGTGGACGCCTACCTCGCCGATCCGGACTGCGGCTTCGATCCGGCGCCGGGCCTGTGGGCCGATCTGTTCGCCGGCATCGTCGCCATGGAGCAAGGCGAGGCGGCGGGACAGGGCATTAACCGCCGCTGCCCGGTGCTGCTGTTCGCCGGCAGCCGCGATCCGGTCAGCCTGGGCCGGCTGGCGCTGGGACAGCTGGAGATCCGCTACCGCGACGCCGGCGTGCTGGACCTGCAAAGCAAGGTTTACCCGGGCGGACGGCACGAGATGCTGAACGAAAGCAACCGCGCCGAAGTGGAAGGCGATATCCTGGCCTGGCTGGCCAGGATCGTCCCCGCCTGAGCGCCGCCTGTTCCCCATTTCGACTGGAGTTTCGCCATGATAGAAGTGCACCACCTGAATGAATCGCGCTCGCGCCGCATCACCTGGCTGCTGGAAGAGCTCGGACTGGATTACCGGGTGATCCGCTACCAGCGCGATCCTCAGACCCGGCTGGCGCCGCCGGAGCTGAAAGCCGTCCACCCGCTGGGCAAGGCGCCGGTGCTGCGCGACGGCGACGCGGTGCTGATCGAGTCCGGCGCCATCATCGACTACCTGATCCGCACTTATGGCAAGGGCCGCTTCGCGCCGGACATCGCCTCCTCCGACTACAACCGCTACGTCCAGCTGCTGCATTACGCCGAAGGCTCGGCGATGCTGCCCATCCTGCTGCAGCTCTACGTCGGCCGGCTGGGCGAGGCCGGCGCGCCGCTGCATCCCCGCATCCACGGCGAGCTGCAAAACCACCTCGGCTATCTGGACGGCCAACTGGCGGGCCGCGACTACTTCGTCGGCAACGATCTCTCCGGCGCCGATGTGCAGCTGTCCTTCGTCGCCCAGATCGCGGTGAAGGGCGATGGCCGCGGCCGCTACCCCAATCTGGCGCGCTTCGTCGACACGATCGAAGCGCGCCCGGCCTACCGCCGCGCCGCCGACCAGCACGGCGAATAAGAGCCGCTAACCAAACCCCTGATCCTGCGTTGCGCCTCCTTGTCGTACGACTGGTACTGCCTGCGTCGGCGCGCCTTGGCTCAGGTTCTCTGCGAGGTTTTGTTAGCGGCTCCAGCCGGCCGGCGGATCAGGCCGCGATGGTCTCCACCTTGCCGTCCAGCGCCATCAGGTAGGTTTCCACCGCCAGCGCCGGATGCTTGTCCAGGATTTCGTCGCGCAGCTTCAGCAGCGCCTTGGCGTGGATGCGGGTTTCCTTTCCCGGGTCCTGCGCGAAATCCTCGCCGAACGCCACCTTGTAGGCGCCGCAGTCGCGGTGGTCCAGCAACACCACCCGTTTGATGTGGTGCAGGTCTATCGCCACGCCCAGGTGCTGCCAGAAAGTGGCTGTCCAGTCGGGAAACTTGTCGGTGATCGACACCATCGAGGCGCCGGCCAGCACGATGTGGTCGTACTTGCCGCGCAGGTCCAGGCCGTCCATGAACTCGCCGACGGCGTGGACCAGCCGGTAATCCATGCAAGACAGCAGCAAGGCGTCGGTCCCGCCGGCGGCCCAACTGGTCCGGGGCAGGAAGCTGCCCAGCAGCACGGCGCCGCCGCCCAGGCTGGCCAGTTTCAGAAAACCGCGGCGGCCGAGCGGGCGCTCCTCCAGCGAGGCCAGGCAATCGGCGCGCTCATGGCGCGATGTTTCGCACATACTGTTCTCCTTTGTCATATTCGAATGGCCATCCAGCCGATTATAGCGGCAGCCGCGGCCGACAGCCGGCGATTCCATTGACAACTTACTTACCAGTAAGTATCTTGGCCAAAGGGTTGACATCGCCAGACGAATCAAAGGCTTGGGCGCGCCCCGCCCGGGCCGCTACAAAACGGACACGAGGAAGAAACATGAGCGCTTACCCGCACCTGCTGGCCCCGCTGGACCTGGGTTTCACCACGCTGAAAAACCGCGTGCTGATGGGTTCGATGCACACCGGCCTGGAAGAATCCCCGAACGGCTTCGAAAAAATGGCCGCCTTCTACGCCGAGCGCGCGCGGGGCGGCGTGGCGTTGATCGTCACCGGCGGCGTCGGCCCCAATGCCGAAGGCTGCGTGGCCGAGGGCGCGGCCCAGCTGTCTGACGCGCACGAGGTGGAAAACCACCGCCTGGTCACCGACGCGGTGCACCGCGAAGGCGGCAAGATCGCGCTGCAGATCCTGCACTCCGGCCGCTACAGCTTCCAGGAAAAGTGCGTGTCGGCCTCGCCGCTGCTGGCGCCGATCAACTTCTACACCCCGCGCGAGCTGTCCGACGCCGACGTCTGGCAAACCATCGCCGACTTCGCCAACTGCGCCAAGCTGGCCCAGCAGGCCGGCTACGACGGCGTCGAGGTGATGGGTTCGGAAGGCTATCTGATCAACCAGTTCATCGCCCGCGCCACCAACAAGCGGACGGACGACTGGGGCGGCAGCTTCGAAAACCGCATCCGCTTCGCCATCGAAACCGTCAAGGCGGTGCGCGCGGCGGTTGGCAGCGACTTCATCATCATCTACCGGCTGTCGATGCTGGACCTGGTGCAGGACGGCAGCAGTTGGGACGAGGTGGTGCATCTGGCCCGCGAGATCGAAAAAGCCGGCGCCACCATCATCAACACCGGCATCGGCTGGCACGAGGCGCGGGTGCCCACCATCGCCACCATGGTGCCGCGCGGCGGCTTCGCCTGGGTGACCAAGAAGCTGATGGGCCAAGTGAAGATCCCGCTGATCACCACCAACCGCATCAACACCCCGGAAGTGGCGGAAGAGATCCTGGCCGGCGGCTGCGCCGACATGGTGTCGATGGCGCGCCCCTTCCTGGCCGACCCGGACTTCGTGGGCAAGGCGGCGGCAGGCCGCGGCGACGAGATCAACACCTGCATCGGCTGCAACCAGGCCTGTCTGGACCACATCTTCCAGGGCAAGCTCACCTCCTGTCTGGTCAATCCGCGCGCCTGCCGCGAAACCGAGCTGAACTACGAAAAAACCGCCGCGCCGAAAAAACTGGCCGTGGTCGGCGCCGGCCCGGCCGGCCTGGCCTTCGCCACCGTCGCCTCCGAGCGCGGCCACGCGGTGACGCTGTTCGACGCCGCGGCCGAGATCGGCGGCCAGTTCAACGTCGCCAAGCAGATTCCGGGCAAAGAGGAGTTCTACGAAACGCTGCGCTACTTCAAGCGCCGCATCGAAACCACCGGCGTCGAGCTCAAGCTGGGCGCCCGCGTCGCCGCGGCCGACCTGTCAGGCTTCGACGAAGTGGTGCTGGCCACCGGCATCGCGCCGCGCAGCCCGGCCATCCCCGGCGTCGACCACCCCAAGGTGTTGAACTACCTGGACGTGCTGAAGCACAAGAAGCCGGTGGGCAAGAAAGTGGCCATCATCGGCGCCGGCGGCATCGGCTTCGACACCGCCGAATACCTGTGCCACGAGGGCCGCTCCACCTCGCTGGACGCCGAAGCCTTCATGCGCGAGTGGGGCGTGGACATGACGGGCGACACCGCCGGCGGCCTGGCGCCGCAAGGACCGCAGCCGCATCCAAGCCCGCGCGAGGTCTACCTGTTGCAGCGCAAGACCAGCAAGGTGGGTGAAGGACTGGGCAAGACCACCGGCTGGATCCACCGCGAAAGCCTGAAGATGAAACGGGTGAAGATGCTGTCCGGCGTCAGCTACGACCTGATCGACGACGCCGGCCTGCACATCACCGTCAAGGGCGAGCAGCAAGTGCTGCCAGTTGACAACGTGGTGATCTGCGCCGGCCAGGACCCGCTGCGCGAGCTGCAAGCGCCGCTGCAAGCAGCCGGCAAGCCGGTGCACCTGATCGGCGGGGCCGACGTGGCGGCCGAGCTGGACGCCAAGCGCGCCATCGACCAGGGCTCGCGGCTGGCCGCCGCCATCTGACCCTTCCGCCGTCCCATGACCAAGCCCCCGCTTTGCGGGGGCTTTTGTCTGCAAACGGGCCGGTTCAAAGTCTCGCGAGCAAAGGCGAGCGAAAACGGCTGAAGAAGCGGAGTGTACATGCGGCACATGAGCCTTCTGCAGCGGTACTCGCCGTGTTGCCCCTCACGACGCGCAGCAGACATTGAACAGGCTCTAACGCTGCGCGGCCACCAGCAGCAGCATCGGCCGCTCCCTTTCCTCCGCCAGCTCCGGCATCGCCGCCACCTGCCCGGCGCTGGGCCCCCAATCCTCGACGTGGCGCAGCGTGAAGCCTGCCGCCATCACCTGGTTGAGCAAGGTGCCGATGGTGCGGTGCTGCTTGATCACGCCCTCGGCCAGCCAGTGGGTGACGCGCGGGCCCTCGTCCTGGTAGCCGCTCACCGGCCAGCACCGCTGTCCTTGCGCGTCCTGTAGCCATTGCGGCTGCCGGGCGGCCATGAAGATCGGGTGCTCGATCGAGAACACCAGGCGGCCGCCCGGCTTCAACGCTTGATGGCAGGCGGCCAGCAGGCCGGCCAGGTCGGCGATGTAATGCAGGGTCAGCGAGCTGTAGACCAGATCGAAGGCGGCTGGCGGCAATTGCAGCGTTTCCAGGTCCTGGCGCCGGTATTCGATGGCGTCGTCGGCCGTCATCGCCGCGGCCTGGGCCAGCATTTTTTCAGAAACATCCAGGCCCAGCGCCGAACCGGCGCCGGCTTCGCGCGCCCAGCGGCAGAACCAGCCGTAGCCGCAGCCCAGATCTGCCACCGCGCGGCCCGCCAGCTCCGGCAGCAACGCTTGCAGGCTGGGCCATTCCGGCGCGCCGGCCAGGCCGTGGACGGAACGGTTCAACTGGCTGTAGCCATGGAAAAACTCAGGGGTGTCGTAGATGTTTTGCGTCATTGTCAAAAAACTCCATGTCGAGACATGCCGACGGCTGGGCGTTTGATGCCAACAAGACAAGCCCGGCCGCATGCGGCGGGGCTTGAGGGGACGGAGCTAGGCTCCCGGGATGCGCGCGCACTCCTCCCCCTCACCCCGCGATGGGGTGATGCCGGGTCTGGAGACGATCAGAGTATCGAGTTCGCGCATTTGTCTATTTTACCTGTTTTTCCCATCGCTTGCCGCAATGTGGGTAACTCGGCAAAACCCATGGATCTGTGGATAAGTTGACACTTGGTTAACGAGTGTTGCGGTGACGTTCGCCTTAAAACTCTCCACACAATACTCAATCAGCATGGCGCGGCCGCTCTCGCGGCTCGTTCTTAACAATACCTATCACAGGAGAAATGCCATGCCCACCCTGTCATCCTGGCGCCGCGCCTGCCTGAGCCTGGCGCTCGCCGCCGCCGCGCTGCAAAGCCACGCCGCCCCGTCGCCGCTGCTGGACGCCAGCCACCCTGTCGACTGGTGGTTCGCCTTCAAATTCAACGCCTATTCCTTCCCAGGCTGCGGCGGCGCCGCGCCGGTCAACCGCTGCCAGTTCGGCGGCGCGCCGCAGGGCTATACCAGCGCCGGCAGCTACAGCCAGCAGTACATCTACGCCAGCAGCAGCCAGCCCAGCCTCGCCCAGGGCAACGGCTGCGTCGGCGACACTCCGGCCGATCCGGTAGGCGCCACCTTCGGCCAGATCTACAACGGCGCGCTGAACTACGTGGTGTGGAACGACCAGTTCTACGACGATCCCGCCATCGCCAGGTGCTCCGGCAACGCCTGCCTGGCGCCCTGGGGCCACTCCAAGGGGGTGCTGGCCTGGGACGCGCAGGGCAACGGCGTGGTGATGCAGGTCAGCACGCCGTCGTGGCCGGCCTCCGGCAATGCCCAGTTTCCGCGCACCAGCGACGGCAACACCCTGGGTTGCGTGGCCGACAACGACGTGGAAGTCAGCCAGCACTTCTTCTCGCTGAAGCTGAGCCGCGCCGACGTGCTGGCGGTGCTGCAAGGGTTGGCCAACGCCAGCGTGGTCACCGATCCGGGCAACCCGCAGATCGTCAGGAACGGCGGCCCGGCCGACATCCAGAACGCGGTGAGCCAGCTGGGGCAGAAGTCTGACAGCGCGACGCCGCAAGTCAGCAAGCTGTCCAGCGGCGTCACGCTGATTTCCAAGCCGTCGGCCTTGCAAGTGCCGCCGTGGCAGCTGGTTTCGGCAGAGCTGGGAGGGATCGGCCTGCGCGCCGCCACCTGGTGGGAAAGCGGCAAGAGCACCGCCATCCCGAGCACCGCCAAGCCAGGCAAGCCGGCCTGCTGGGACAGCCGCCTGCCGACCCCGGGTCCGGTGGCCATCGCCACCTCCGGCAGCTGGCAGGGCCAGACCTTCTCGCTGAAGGGCGGCCCCGGCAAAAACTACAACCATGCCAAGATCGGCGTCAGCACCAGCGGCGGCGCGTCCTACGCGATCTTCGGCGACATGAACCAGGAAGGCGCGCTATCCGGCGACTGCGCCAGCTCCCAGAACGGCCGCGGCGGCCTGTTCTTCGCGCTGCCCAACGCCGCGCTGGCTCAGTCCATCGCCAAGCTGATCGGCGGCTCCACCGCCGCCGCCGCGCGCTAAGCCGCGTCCGCCGGGGCCTCGCGGGCCCCGGCCTGGAAAGCAGGCGGCTCGGCGCCTTGCCGGGCAGTCCGCTTCGCCTCTCCGACGAAAAATCGACAATTGTCATTGCCATTTGCGCGATGATTTGCCATTTTCATCATGAACACCCGCTCGCCGTTTTCCGCCTTCCCATCCCGCCGGCCGCGCCGGCATGCTTCCAAGGAGCGTTGATGAAACTCAAATCCTTGCTGTGCCTGGCCGCCGCGCTGCCGCTGGCGGCCTGGGCCGCCGATCCGCTGCCCGCCTTCCATGGCGACGCCAAGCAGTCGTCGGTTTCCGGCCTGTCGTCCGGCGCCTTCATGGCGGCGCAGTACCAGGTCGCCTATTCCGCGTCGGTGGTCGGTGCCGGCGTGGTGGCCGGCGGCCCCTACTATTGTGCCCAGGGCTCGCTGCCCGGCACTGTGGCCTGCATGGCCGGCCCGCCGCCCCAGCCGGCTCAGCTGCTGGCCAGCGCCAAGCAGTTCGCCGCCGCCGGCCGCATTGATCCGCTGGCCGATCTGGCCAAGCGCCGGGTGTACCTGTTCAGCGGCACCCAGGACAACACGGTCCGCACCCCGGTGGTGGACGCCGCCGCATCCTTCTTCCAACTGGCGGGCGTGCCGGCGGCGCAGATCGCCTACCAGAAGCAGCTGCCGGCCGGCCACGCCCAGATCACCCCGGCCTACGGCAACGACTGCGGCGCCACCGCTTCTCCCTACATCAACCATTGCAGCTGGCAGGGCCAGGGCTACGACCAGGCCGGCCTGATCCTGCAGCACATCTACGGCGCGCTGCAGGCCAAAGCCTCGGCGCTGACCGGCCGCATCGTCCGCTTCAACCAGAAGCCTTACGCCGCCGCCGGCAGCAGCCTGGCGGACGAGGGCTTTGTTTACGTGCCGCGCGCCTGCGCCGAAGGCGAAGCCTGCAAGGTGCACATCGCGCTGCACGGCTGCCAGCAGTACGCCGGCAAAGTGGGCGACGCCTTCTACGCCCATGCCGGCTACAACAACTGGGCCGACAGCAACCGCATCCTGGTGCTGTATCCGCAGACCACCACCTCGGCGGCCAATCCTCAGGGCTGCTGGGACTGGTTCGGTTACACCGGCCCGGCCTACGCCTGGAAGAGCGGACTGCAGATGCGGGCGCTGAAGGCGATGGCCGACCGCCTGGTTTCGGCGCCCTGAGGCGAAGCGGAAACGACGATGCCCCGCCAAGGCGGGGCATCGGGCGGCCGAAACCGGCTGGCGCTTACGCGGCGGCGCGGCGCGCCTTGACCGCGTCGGCCAGCTGGCGCAGCAGCTTCTCGGTATCGTCCCAGCCCAGACAGCCGTCGGTGATGCTCTGGCCGTACTTCAGCTCGCAGCCCGGCTTCTGGTCCTGGCGGCCCTCCACCAGATGGCTCTCCACCATCACGCCGAAGATGCCGCGCTCGCCGCCGGCGATCTGGCCGGCGACATCGGCGCTGACCTCCATCTGGCGGCGATAGTCCTTGCGGCTGTTGGCGTGGCTGAAGTCCACCATCAGCTTCTGCGGCAGGCCGACGGCCGCCAGCTCGGCGGCGGCGGCGCGCACGTGCTCGGCCGAGTAGTTGGGCTCCTTGCCGCCGCGCAGGATCACGTGGCAGTCCGGGTTGCCGCCGGTGGAGACGATGGCGGAATGGCCGGTCTTGGTCACCGACAGGAAATGGTGCGGCACGCTGGACGAGCGGATCGCGTCGACGGCGATCTTCAGGTTGCCGTCGGTGCCGTTCTTGAAGCCCACCGGGCAGGACAGGCCGGAGGCCAGCTCGCGGTGCACCTGGCTTTCGGTGGTGCGGGCGCCGATCGCGCCCCAGCTGATCAGGTCGGCGAAGTACTGCGGCGTGATCATGTCCAGGAATTCGGTGGCGGCAGGCATGCCCAGGCTGTTCAGCGTCAGCAGCAGGCGGCGCGCGATGCGCAGGCCGGCGTTGATGTCGTAGGACTCGTTCAGGTGCGGGTCATTGATCAGGCCCTTCCAGCCGACGGTGGTGCGCGGCTTCTCGAAATAGACCCGCATCACCACCACCAGCTCGTCCGCCAGCGCGGCGCGCAGCGGCGCCAGCTTCTGCGCGTACTCGACCGCGGCGTCGACGTCGTGGATGGAACAGGGGCCGATCACCACCAGCAGCCGGTCGTCCTCGCCGCGCAGCAGGGCCGAGATCTCGCGACGGGTGTTGTAGATCAGCTCGGACGCCGATTCGCTGATCGGCAGTTCGTACAGGTGGGCGATCGGAGGAAGCAGTTCCTTGATTTCACGGATTCTGACGTCGTCGGTCTGGCGTTGCATGCGGTAGTCCCTTGTGGCTATGTCGTTTTCTGCATAGCAGCAAGATAACCGGATTTGTCCGCGGGTGACAACCGCCAGACAAAAAGCGCCACGGCCTTGCGGCGGTGGCGCTTGATGTCGGGAAGAGGCGACGCTTAGTCGGCGTACTGGCGCTTCATCCGTTCGCGGCGCTCCTGCGCCTCGACCGACAGCGTGGCGGTCGGACGGGCCATCAGCCGCTTCAGGCCGATGGGTTCGCCGGTGTCTTCGCAGAAGCCGTAGGAGCCGTCATCGATCTGGCGGATGGACGCCTGGATCTTTTGCAGCAGCTTGCGCTCGCGGTCGCGGGTGCGCAGCTCCAGCGCGTACTCTTCTTCCAGAGTGGCGCGGTCGGCCGGATCAGGCGTGGCTTCCTGTTCCTGCAGGTGGTTGGCAGTGGCGTTGGCGTTTACCAGCAACTCCTGCTGCATTTGCAACAACCGTTCCTTGAAAAACTCAAGGTGGTCGGCGTTCATGTAATCATCGCCTTCCCAGTTGAGGATATCCTGTTCGGTCAGCTTGGCCATGTTTGGTGCTTCCAGCAGAGTTGGCAACAGGCGGAGAAGATTACCGGCGGGCAAATGTTTGCGCAACTGTATTCAGCGCGAAATCCCAATAATCACCGATTGCACTAACATTTTATATAGCCCGTTTCAGTACCGATAACAAGTCCGCCCGAATTGGCAGAAATATAATGGGAATGCCGGTTTCGACCCCTGGCCCCCTTACAAGTTCAAAGGCGGCAAAAGCCGCCTTTGAATTCGGGCAAATCCGTTGCGGACTTGCCTCATTACAGCCGGACACCGGTGTTTATTTCTGGCTCAGCACCCACTTCACCAGCGCCTTCAGATCAGCGTCGGGAATATTCGGATGCGGGGTCATCGGGATCGGCCCCCAGACGCCGGAACCGCCGTTTTTCACCTTGGCGATCAGCTTGGCCTCGGCGCCCTTGTCGCCGGCATATTTCTTGGCCACATCCTTGTACGCGGGGCCGACCAGCTTCTTGTCCACCGTGTGGCAGGCGGTACAGCTATATTTCTGCGCCAGCTGCATGTTCGCCATCGCCGGCGCGGCGGCGGCGCCCAGCAGCAGAGCGGCGAGCAAGGTTTTTTTCATCGTGGTTCTCCCTATCGCGTTTCACGTGGCCGCCCGGACAGGCGGCCATTGTCAAAAGTATGACAAATAACCTGTTTTATCATCCCATGACATTGAGTTGGGTCAAGAACACTGCTTCAAGCCAAGCCACCGGCGCCGCCAGGATCACCCAGACGATCACCGACAGCGCCATCGGCGCCAAGTCCACGCCGCCAACCACCGCGCGGCGGAATGGCCGCAGGAACGGCCGGGTCAGGCTGTCCAGCACCGGCGCCAGCGGATTGTAGGGATTCACCCAGCTGAGCACCGCCTGGACGATCACCGCGCCCAGCAGCAGCTTCAGCGACAGCTGGAACACCGCCAGCACCGACCACAGCGACAGCACCATCCAGGCCTGCGGCAGCGCGAAGATCTCCGGCCGCCACCACAGCAGCACCATCAGCACCCGCGCCAGCATGCACACCAGCCAGGCCAGCAGCAGGGTGGCTGTGTCGTAGCTGCGCACCGACGGCACCAGCTTGCGCGTCGGCAGCACCAGGAAGTTGGTGGCCGCCACCACGAATTGGCACAAGGGGTGCTTGAACGGCGCGTGGGCGACCTGCAGGTAGAATCGCAGCACCAGCACCAGCGCGAACAGGTCGGTCAGAATCTGGATCAGGGATTGCAAGGTAGAAACGAACATGATGCGGCATCACTCCTGGCTGAGTTCGCGGCCCATCTCGATCGAGCGGTCGCGGCAATCCATCGCGCCGGCGACGATGGCCGCCTTGACGCCTTCGGCTTCGAAGCGCGCGATCGCGCGCTCGGTGGTGCCGCCCTTGGACATCACGTTCCGGCGCAGCTCGGCCACCGGCAGCGGGCTCTGCCGCGCCAGCTCCACCGCGCCGTCGAACGTCGCCAGCGCCAGCTCGCGCGCCTGGACTTCGCTGAAGCCGGCTTTCACGCCGGCCTCTATCATGCTTTCAATGAAATAGAACACATAGGCCGGGCCGCTGCCGGACACGCAGGTGATGTCGTCGATGCCGGCCTCGTCGGCCAGCCACACGGTCAGGCCGGCGGCGCGCATCACGGTCTCGGCCGCCTCGCGGTCGGCGGCGGACACCGCGGCGTCCGCGTACAAGCCGGACACGCCCTTGCCGACCATGGCCGGAGTATTGGGCATCACCCGCACGATGCGGCGACTGCCCAGCCAACGCGCCAGCGCATCCAGGCGGATGCCGGCGGCGATCGACACCGTCAACGCGCCGTTAAGCACAGGCGCCAGCGCCAGGCACAGCTCGCGCAGCTGCTGCGGCTTCACCGCCAGCACCACCACGTCGTCGGCGGAAAAGCGCTCGGGCAGAGCCTGGCCGCCGCTGACGCCGAAGTCGGCCGCCAGCTGGTCCAGCTTGTCCTGCTGATGTTCGACCACGTGGATGCGGTGGCCGCCCTGGCGGGCCAGTCCGCCGATGATGGCGCCGGCCATATTGCCGCCGCCGATGAATGTGATCCGCATAGCGTCCCCTTGTGTATGCGTCGGCTCCGGCGCGCGCCGGAAACCGGGATGTTCAATGTTGGTAGTCGCGCTGGCCGAAGATGGCCGAGCCCACCCGCACCAGCGTGGCGCCTTCGGCCACCGCCGCCTCCAGGTCGGCCGACATGCCCATCGACAATGTGTCGAGCGCCAGCCCCTCGGCGTTCAGTTGCTGCAGCAGGCCGCGCAGCCTGGCGAACTGCGCCGCCAGCCGGGCGGCGTCCTGCGTCGGTTCCGGAATGCACATCAGGCCGCGCAGGCGCAGCCCGGGCAGCGCCGCCGCCGCGCGCGCCAGCGCCGCGGCCTCCTCGGGTGCGCAGCCGCTCTTGCTGTCCTCGCCGGACACGTTGACCTGCACGCAGACGTTCAGCGGCGGCAAAACGTCCGGGCGCTGCGCCGACAGCCGCTCGGCGATCTTCAGCCGGTCGATCGAGTGCGCCCAGTGCGCGCGCTCGGCGACGACGCGGGTCTTGTTCGACTGCAGAGGCCCGATGAAGTGCCATTCTATATCCAGGCCGGCCAGCGCCTCGCACTTCTGTTGCAACTCCTGCACATAGTTCTCGCCGAAGGCGCGCTGGCCGCAATCATAGGCGGCGCGCAAGTCATCGGCGGGAAAGGTCTTGCTGACCGCCAGCAGCGTCGCGGCGCCCGGCTCGCGGCCGGCGGCGGCACAAGCCGCGTCCAGCCGCAGCCGCACCTGCTGCAGTCGGGAAGAAAGGGAATCGGTCATGTCGTTTTCATTTCCGTGAAGCGCCCGGCGTGGACGCGGCGGGGATATCCGGCCGCCCGGCAAGCGCATACAATGGATTGCGTATCCGGCCATGCCAACGGGAAACCGGCGGGCGACTATGCATAGTGGAGAATTATATGGAAATTTCCGAGCTCCTGGCTTTTACCGTCAAGAACAAGGCTTCCGACCTGCACCTGTCGGCCGGCCTGCCGCCGATGATACGGGTCAACGGCGACATCCGCCGGATCAACCTGCCGCCGCTGGACCACCATGACGTGCACGACATGGTGTACGACATCATGAACGACTACCAGCGCAAAACCTTCGAAGACACCTACGAGTGCGACTTCTCGTTCGAGCTGCCCGGCATCGCCCGCTTCCGCGTCAACGCCTTCATCCAGAACCGCGGCATGGCCTCGGTGTTCCGGGTGATTCCCAGCAAGGTGCTGACGCTGGAGCAGCTGTCCGCGCCGCGCATCTTCCAGGACATCGCCAACTACCCGCGCGGCCTGGTGCTGGTGACCGGCCCCACCGGCTCCGGCAAGTCGACCACGCTGGCGGCGATGATCGACTATGTCAACGAAAACGCCTTCTCGCACATTCTTACCGTGGAGGACCCGATCGAGTTCGTCCACGAAAGCAAGAAGAGCCTGATCAACCAGCGCGAGCTGGGCCTGCAGACCCACAGCTTCGCCAATGCGCTGAAAAGCGCGCTGCGCGAAGACCCGGACGTGATCCTGGTCGGCGAATTGCGCGATCTGGAGACGATACGGCTGGCGCTGACCGCCGCCGAAACCGGCCATCTGGTGTTCGGCACGCTGCACACCAGCAGCGCGGCCAAGACCATAGACCGGATCGTCGACGTGTTCCCCGCCGGCGAAAAGGAAATGGTGCGCTCGATGCTGTCGGAATCGGTGCGGGCGGTAATCGCCCAAACGCTGCTGAAGACCAAGGACGGCTCGAGCCGGGTGGCCGCGCACGAGATCATGATAGGCACGCCGGCCATCCGCAACCTGATCCGGGAGAACAAGATCGCCCAGATCAACTCGATGATACAGACCGGCCAGCAGCACGGCATGCAGACGCTGGACCAGTGCCTGGCCGACCTGACCCGGCGCAATATGGTGTCGCCGAACGAGGCGCGGGCCAAGGCCAGCAACAAGGACGCGTTCTGAGTCCCGCCGCCGCGGAGGAAGGCCGCGAGCGCCCGCCGCGACGATAGCGGGCTAGACTGTATCAGCAGCTCACGCAGGAAACGCCGCCATGGAAAAAGACCAGGCCTCCAAATTCATCCAAGACCTGCTCAAGCACGCGACAGGCAAGAACGCCTCCGACATCTTCATCTCCGCCGACTTTCCGCCGGCGATGAAGATAGACGGCAAGATCACCCCGGTGGCGCCGCAGGCGCTGACCGCCCAGCAAAGCAAGGAGCTGGTGCGCGCGGTGATGAACGACCGCCAGACAGAAGAGTTCGAGGCCAAGAAGGAAGCCAATTTCGCGATCAACCCGCCCGGCGTCGGCCGCTTCCGCGTCAGCGCCTTCGTCCAGCAGGGCATGGCGGGCATGGTGCTGCGCAAGATCAACACCGACATCCCCACCTTCGACCAGCTGACCCTGCCCGAGGTGTTGAAGGACATCGCGCTGATCAAGCGCGGGCTGGTGATCTTCGTCGGCGGCACCGGCTCGGGCAAATCCACGTCGCTGGCCGCGCTGGTGGATTGGCGCAACACCCATAACCAGGACCACATCATCACGATCGAAGACCCGATCGAGTATGTGCACACCCACAAGAAATCCATCGTCACCCAGCGCGAGATCGGCGTGGACACCGAGAGCTGGGAAATCGCGCTGAAGAACACGCTGCGCCAGGCGCCGGACGTGATCCTGATGGGCGAGATCCGCGATCGGGAAACCATGGCCTACGGCCTGCAGTTCGCCGAGACCGGCCACCTGTGCCTGGCGACGCTGCACGCCAACAACGCCAACCAGGCGCTGGACCGCATCCTCAACTTCTTCCCCGAGGAACGCCACCAGCAAGTGCTGATGGACCTGTCGCTGAACATGCGCTCCATCATTTCGCAGCGGCTGGTGCCGCACAAATCCGGCAGCGGCCGGGTGGCGGCGGTGGAGATCCTGCTCAACAGCCCGCTGGTGTCGGACATGGTGTTCAAGGGCGAGATCGCCGGGCTGAAAGAGGTGATGGGGCGCTCGCGCGAGGCCGGCATGCAAACCTTCGACCAGTCGCTGTTCGAGCTGTTCGAGGCCGAGCTGATCACCTACGAGGATGCGCTGCGCAACGCCGACTCGATCAACGACCTGCGCCTGAGAATCAAGCTGTACAGCGAAAGCGCGCGCAACCGCGACCCGCTGGAAGGCATAGACCACCTGGATATCGTCTGAGACCGGCCCCGCGCCGGCACCCGCCATGCAATTCGACGCCAACACCACCGTACTGATCATCGAAGACTCCCACACCGTGCGCCAGGGGCTGCGCACCATGCTGTCCATGGCCGGCATCACCCGCTCCGAAGCCGTCAGCAACGCCAGCGAGGCCCGCAACCGGCTGCGCGGCAAGCACTACGAAGTGGTGCTGTGCGACTACAACCTGGGCGAGGGCATGGACGGCCAGGAATTGCTGGAAGCGATGCGCAAGGGCGGCAACCTGCCGCTGTCCACCATCTGGATCATGATCACCGGCGAGCGCCATTACGAACGGGTGGTGGCCGCCGCCGAGATGGCTCCCGACGACTACATCCTCAAACCGTTCGCCTCCCAGCTGCTGCTGGACCGGATGAACCTGGCCGGCCAGCGCAAGACCTTCCTCGCGCCGGCGCACAAGCTGCTGGCCCAGGGCAAGGTGGAGCAATCGATACAGGTGCTGCTGCAACTGGCGCGCGAGACGCAGAACGCGCAGTACCGGCTGGACGCCAAGCGCCTGGCCGCCGAGCTGCTGGTCAACGAGGGCCGCCAGGGCGAGGCGCTGACCATCTACCAGGAGCTGCTGACCCAGCGCGTGATCCCCTGGGCCAAGATGGGCGTCGCCCGCATCGTCGCCGAGCAGGGCGAAAGCCAGGAATCCAACGCGCTGCTGCGCGAGATCATCGCCGACGCGCCGCGCTACACCGACGCCTACGACCTCTTGGCGCAGAACCTGATCGACGACGGCCAGTACCAGACCGCCGCCGTGGTGCTGGAAAAGGCGGTGGCGATCTCGCCGCGCAACTTCAACCGGCTGAAGAGCTGCGGCACCGCGCTGCTGCGCTGCGGCGACCCGTCCAAGGCCGCCGACTACCTGCAGCGGGCGGTGGAAATCGGCCGCAACAACAATTTCTTCGGCCCCGACGTGCTGGTGGACCTGCTGCAGGCCTACAGCGAGAGCGGCCAGACCCAGCAGCTGGACCGGCTGCAGGCGGAGATCGCCGGCCGCATCGACGAGCTGCCCGGCGGCAAGCTGACGATGGCCGTGTGCCGCGCGCTGACCGCGCTGGCCCAGCAGCGGCCCAGCGACGCGCTGGCCCAGCTGCAGGGCGTGGCCGGCGAGCTGCGCGCCCGCGAAACCGACTTCTCCTCCGCCCAGCGCTTCCTGTCCGCCGCGGTGCGGCTGCCGGCCGAGCTGAGCAACGAGCTGCCGCAGCAATGGGGCCACGGCATCGCGCTGCGCTTCGCCGACGGCCGCCACGAACTGGGCACGCTGCTGGAAATCTCCCACAAACACGAAGCCGGCCACGCCGCCATCGAAAACGCCTACGAAACGCTGCAGCAGGAGAGCAACAAGGCGGTGGAGCTGGCCGGCAACGGCAAGCTGGAAGAAGCCGCCACGATGCTGTACCAGCTATCGCAGGAAACGCTGAACGAACGCATCAGCATGAACGCCTGCGCGCTATTGCTGCGCAACTGCGAAAACCGCCACAAGGCGAACCGCGACTTCGCCGAGGCGCAGCGCCAGGTGCAGCGGCTGATCGATTGGCTGCCGGAAGACAACGAGCGCGTGCGCGGCTTCCTGCGCCGGCTGCACGCGCTGAACCCCGACTGCGAATAAACCCGCCCGGCAACCCTTCCGCCGGCGCGCCGGCCAACGCGAGAGGCGATATGGCATTCGACGAAAACACCACGGTGCTGATCGTGGACGACGCCCACAGCATGTCCCAGGGCATACGCGCCATCCTGGCCATGGGCGGCGTCACCCAGTCGGAAACCGCCAGCCACGCCGGCGAGGCGCAGAACCGGCTGCGCGGCCGCCGCTACGACGTGGTGCTGTGCGACTACAACCTGGGCCTGGGCATGAACGGCCAAGAGCTGCTGGAGGCGACCCGGCGCTCCGGCGCGCTGCCGCTGTCCACGCTGTGGGTGATGATCACCGGCGAGCGCAACTACGGCCAGGTGGCCAGCGCCGCCGAGCTGGTCCCCGACGACTACATCCTCAAACCCTTCACCACCCAGCAGCTGCTGGATCGGCTGGAGGCGGCCGCCCGGCGCAAGGCCTTCCTCTCCCCGGCGCACCGGCTGCTGGACAAGGGCAAGACCGAGCAGGCGATCCAGACCCTGGGCGGGCTGATCGCCGAGGCCGACAGCCGCCAGCGGCGGCTGGACGCGCAGCGGCTGTGCGGCGAGCTGCTGGCGCGCGAAGGGCTGCACGAGGCGGCGCTGCGGCTCTACCGCGAGGTGTTGTCCAAGGATGAGCTGCCCTGGGCCAAGATGGGCGTCGCCCGCATCCTGTCCGAGCAGGGCGACGGCGGCGGCGCCAATACGCTGCTGGACCAGGTGATCGCCGAAGCCCCGCGCTACACCGAGGCCTACGACCTCTTGGCGCAGAACCTGACCGACGACGGCAAGTATTCGGACGCCGCCGGCGCGCTGGAAAAGGCGGTGGCGATCTCGCCGCGCAACTTCAACCGGCTGCACCACTACGGCACCTCGCTGCTGCGCAGCGGCGACGCTACGCGGGCGGTGGAGCCGCTGCAGCGCGCGGTGGACATCGGCCGCGGCAACAGCTTCTTCGGCCCGGAGGCGATGGTGGACCTGCTGCAGGCGCGCTGCGAAAGCGGCCAGACCCAACAGCTGGACCGGCTGCAGCACGACATCGCCGCGCGCCAGGGCGAGCTGCCCGGCGGCCCGCTGACGATGGCGGTGTGCCGCGCGCTGACCGCGCTGGCCCAGCAGCGACCGCAACAGGCCGAAACCCACCTGGCCGAAGCCGCGGAATGGATAAGCGCGCCGGAAACCGATTTCGGCAGCGCGCTGCGTTTCCTGTCGGCGGCGGCCAAGCTGCCCGACGGGCACGGCGCCGAAAGCGCGCCGGACTGGGCGCGATCCATCGCGCTGCGCTTCGCCGACAGCCGCCACGAGCTGGGCAGCCTGCTGGAAGTGGCCGCGCCGCGGCCGGCTTGCGGCGACGCCGCGCGCGCCGCCTACGCCGAGCTGCAGGACAAGAGCCGCGCCGCGCTGGAGCAGGCCAACCAGGGCAAGCTGGAAACCGCCGCCGCGATGCTGCACGGCGAGGCGATGCGGACGCTGAACTGCCGGCTGGGCCTGTACGGCTGCGCGATGCTGCTGCGCATCGCCGAAAACCGGCAGGAGGCCGGCCAGGACTACGCCGGCGAGATGCAGAGCCTGCGCGAGCTGCTGCACTGGCTGCCGCACGACAACGAACGGGTGCGCGGCTTCGTCAAGCGCCGCCAGGCGCTGATCCGCCACGAGGATTGAGGCCGGCATGCGCGCCTTCCTGGCCTGCCTGCCGCCGCCGGAATGCCTGGCCAAGTTGCAGGCATGGCAGGAAAGCTTGCGGCGACAGGCCGGCGGCCGCGCGCTTGCCCCGGCCCAGCTGCATCTGACCTTGGTTTTCCTGGGAGAACTGACGCCGCTGCGGCTGCAACAAGCCGCCGACTGCGCCGAACGGGCGGCGGCCAATCTGCCGCCCGCCATCGTTCTGGACGGCTGCGGCAGCTGGCGCGATGTGGGCTGGTGCGGACCGGCCCATCCGCCGCCGGCGCTGCGCGCGTGGGTGGAGCGACTGAAAACGGAGCTGCGCGCGGCGGGTTTGGCCATCGAGACGCAAGCCTACCGCCCGCACCTGACCTTGCTGCGCCGCCTGGCGCGGCCGCTGCCGGAACAGGCGCTGCCGCCGTTGGCTCTGCCATTGGAGGAAGTGGCGCTGCTGGCGTCCGAACCGCTCGCCGACGGCGCCCGCCATTACCGGCTGGACGGCTGGCGCCGCCAGCCCGGGCCAGTTGACGCGCCCTAGTTCTTGTCGCTGAACAGGCCGCCCAGCAGCGAGCCCTGTTCTTTCGATTCCCCGCCGGCGCGCGGCGCGGCGGCGACGATGCGGTCAGCCAGCCGCGACAGCGGCAGCGATTGCAGCCACACCCGCCCCGGGCCGGTCAGCTTGGCGAAGAACAGCCCCTCGCCGCCGAACAGCGCGCTCTTCAGCTTGCCGACATATTCGATGTCGAAATCGACGCTGGGCTGGTAGGCCACCACGCAGCCGGTATCCGCCCGCACCGTCTCGCCCGGCTGCAGCTGCAGCTCGGTCAGCGCGCCGCCGGCATGGAGGAACACGTAGCCGTCGCCCTCCAGCTTCTGCATGATGAAGCCCTCGCCGCCGAACAGGCCGGTGCCGATGCGCTTCTGCCAGGCCAGGCCCAGGCTGACGCCCTTGGCGCCGGCGAGAAAGCTGTCCTTCTGCGCGTACAGCACGCCGCCCAGCTCCAGCAAATGCACCGGCACGATCTTGCCCGGCGTGGCGGCGGCGAAGGCCACCTTGCGCCGGCCGTGCGACTGGTTGGCGAACACCGTGGTGAACACCGACTCGCCGGTCAGCAGCCGCTTGCCGGCGCCCAGCAGCGAACCCAGCACGCCGCCGTCGCGGCCGGAGCCGTCGCCGAACACGGTGTCCATCGCGATGCCGTCCTGCATGTAGTACAGCGCCCCGGCCTCGCCGACCGCGGCCTCGCCCGGGTCCAGATCCACCTCGACGTACTGCATGTCGTCGCCGAACACCTGGTAGTCGATCACGTCCATCGTCATGCCCAACCCCCTTCGCAATCTCCGATCAAGCTTGGCCGGCCGGATCGTCCCAGCGCGCCGCCGCCGCCTCGTCGCTGGCCTTGGCATCCACCCAGTGGCGGCTGCCGTCGGCCAGGATTTCGCATTTCCAGAACGGCGCCTGCCGCTTCAGATAGTCCATCAGGAAGGAAGCGGCCTCGAAGGCGTCGCGGCGATGGCCGCTGGCCGCCACCACCAGCACGATGTCGTCGCCCAGCGCCAGCCGGCCGACGCGGTGGATCAGCGTCACCCCCTTCAGCGACCAGCGCTTGCGCGCCTCGCAGACGATGTCGGCCAGCGCCTTCTCGGTCATGCCCGGATAATGCTCTAGCTCCAGCGCCACCACATCCTGGCGGTCGCCATAGTCGCGCACCAGGCCGGTGAAGCTGACCACCGCGCCGCAGGCCGGATTGGCCGACCAGCGCCTCACCTCGGCGCCGACATCGAAGTCCTCGGCCTGCACCCGGATATGGTTGACGGTCATCTCAGCCCCCGGTCACCGGCGGAAACACCGCCACTTCGTCGCCATCGGCCAGCGGCGTGTCCGGCCTCGCCATCTCCTGGTTCACCGCCACCCGGAACACCTTGTCCGCCGCCAGCTCCAGCGCCCATACCTGGCCGCGCTGGCGCAGCTCGGCCAGCAGCTCGGCCACGTTGGCCGCCTCGCTGTCCAGCTGCTCGCTCTCCACGCCCAGCGTCTCGCGCAGCCGGGCGAAATACAGCAGGCTCAATTTCATGGGTCCCTCCTGATTCTTGATCCGAATACCGGCAGTGTATGCAAACCGCCGGGCCGGGCCAATGCCGGCGCGCAAACATCGTTCATTGGCAAAAAAAAACCCGCCGCGAGGGCGGGTAGGGCAGTCGGCATGGCAACCGGCGTCGCTCGGATGAGCCTACGCCAGTATGCATACGGAACCCGTTCCTGAAATGACAAATGAATTATTGCTTCCCAGGCAAAGCCTTGCAAGCGCTTTTACATCTTGCTTACAAAGCCCGCCCGGCCTCATTCATCGTCATCCGGCGCTCAACGCACGATTTGCGCGAGCTCGCCCTTCAGGTACTTATTGGCCATGGAGTCCAGATTGATGGCCTTGATCTTGCTGGCCTGGCCGGCGGAGCCGAAGGCCTCGTAACGTGCGATACAGATGTCGCGCATCGCTTCGATGGTCTTGGCCAGATATTTGCGCGGATCGAACTCGGCCGGGTTCTTGGCCATGAACTGGCGGATGGCGCCGGTGGACGCCAGGCGCAGATCGGTGTCGATGTTCACCTTGCGCACGCCGTGCTTGATGCCCTCGACGATCTCCTCGACCGGCACGCCGTAGGTTTCGCCGATGTCGCCGCCGAATTCGTTGATGATCTTCAGCCAGTCCTGCGGCACGCTGGAAGAACCGTGCATCACCAGGTGGGTATTGGGGATGCGGGCGTGGATTTCCTTGATGCGGTCGATGCGCAGCACGTCGCCGGTGGGCTTCTTGCTGAACTTGTACGCGCCGTGGCTGGTGCCGATGGCGATGGCCAGCGCGTCCACGCCGGTGTCCTTGACGAAGCGGGCGGCTTCTTCCGGATCGGTCAGCAATTGGCTATGGTCGAGCACGCCCTCGGCGCCGACGCCGTCTTCCTCGCCGGCCATGCCGGTTTCCAGGCTGCCCAGGCAGCCGATCTCGCCTTCCACCGACACGCCGCAGGCGTGGGCGAAGTTGACCACGGTGCGGGTGACGCCGACGTTGTAGTCGTAGTCGGCCGGGGTCTTGCCGTCGGACTTCAGCGAGCCGTCCATCATCACCGAGGAGAAGCCCAGCTGGATCGAGCGCTGGCAGACGTCCGGGCTGGTGCCGTGGTCCTGGTGCATCACCACCGGGATGTGCGGGAATTCTTCGATCGCGGCCAGGATCATGTGGCGCAGGAAGGGGGCGCCGGCGTATTTGCGGGCGCCGGCCGAAGCCTGCACGATCACCGGCGCGTCGACTTTGTCGGCCGCTTCCATGATGGCGCGCATCTGTTCCAGGTTGTTGACGTTGAAGGCCGGCAGGCCGTAGCTGTATTCCGCCGCGTGGTCCAGCAGCTGGCGCATGGAAACGAGTGCCATGAGTTTCTCCTTCGGGAAGCCCCGCGCTGCGCGGGGCCGGTTCGAAAAAAACGGCTGACGATGGCGAATCGGCAGCCGTGATGGTTATTGTCGAGACAGGCCGGTCAGCAACAGGCCGGCGCCGACGAAGGCCCCGCCGCTGAAGCGGTTGACCAGGCGCAGCCGGCGCGCGCTGTTCAGCCAGCGCGCCAGCCGGGCCCCGCCGCTGGCGTAGCTCAGCTGCCAGCAGGACTCTATCAGGTAGAACGTGGCCGCCAGGATGGCCAGCTGCGGCCCCTGCGGCTGATGCGCGTTCATGAATTGCGGGAACAGCGCGGTGAAGAAGATGAAAGCCTTGGGGTTGCTCATCGCCACCAGGAAGCCGCGGCGGAACAAGGCCCACGGGCCGTGTTTGCCGCTGTCGTCCTCGCGCAGCTCGGCCACCGGCTGCGGCAGGCTGCGCCAGGTCTTGACGCCCAGGTACACCAGGTACAGCGCGCCGGCGTACTTGACGATGGAGAATAGCAGCTCGGACGTCGCCAGCAGCGCGCCCAGCCCGGCCACCGAGCCCAGCATGATCAGGCCCAGCGCGGTCATCAGCCCGCAACAGGTCATCAGCGTGCGGCGCACGCCGTAATGAATGCCGTGCGTCATCGCCAGCAGCATATTGGGGCCGGGCGTGGCGGAGACGAAGAACACGGTGGTGACGAACAACAGCCAGGTTTGCAGCGACATCACATTCTCCTGCTGGGGGGATACCCGCCAGTATAACGGAGCGGCCGGCCCAGGCGGCCAGTCGTGCGCCCGCTGTTCGCCAAAATATCCATATTCTCAAGCGCATGGCGGCAAACGCCGCCATGCGATCCTTCCCTTTAACCCGCGCGCTCGGCCAGGATGGCCACCGCCGGCAGCTCCTTGCCCTCCAGGAATTCCAGGAAGGCGCCGCCGCCGGTGGAGATGTAGCTGATGTCGTCGGTGATGCCGTACTTGGCGATCGCCGCCAGCGTGTCGCCGCCGCCGGCGATCGAGAACGCCTTGGACTGGGCGATGGCATGGGCCAGGGTCTTGGTGCCGTTGCCGAACTGGTCGAACTCGAACACGCCGACCGGGCCATTCCACACCACGGTGCCGGCCTGGGCGATGATGGCGGCCAGCTGTTTGGCGGAGTCCGGGCCGATATCGAGGATCATGTCGTCGGCGCTCACTTCGCTCACCGGCTTGGTGACAGCGGCGGCGGTCTCGGCGAATTCCTTGGCGCACACCACGTCGGCCGGCAGCGGCACGTCGCCGCCGCGGGCGCGGATCTTGGCGATCACGCGCTTGGCGTCTTCCACCAGTTCGGCCTCGGCCAGCGATTTGCCGATGGCCTTGCCCTCGGCCAGCAGGAAGGTGTTGGCGATGCCGCCGCCGACGATCAGCTGGTCCACCTTGTCGGCCAGCGCTTCCAGGATGGTCAGCTTGGTCGATACCTTGGAGCCGGCGACGATGGCCACCAGCGGGCGGGCCGGCGCTTGCAGCGCCTTGCCCAACGCGTCGAGCTCGGCCGACAGCAGCAGGCCGGCGCAGGCGGCCGGCGCGAACTTGGCCACCGCGTGGGTGGAGGCCTCGGCGCGGTGCGAGGTGCCGAAGGCGTCGTGGACGAACACGTCGCACAGCGCGGCGTAGGCGCGGCCCAGCTCGTCGTTGTTCTTCTTCTCGCCCTTGTTCAGACGCACGTTCTCCAGCATCGCCACCTCGCCCGGCGCCAGCTCGACGCCGGCGTGGAAGTCGGCGATCAGGCCCACCGGCTTGCCCAACAGCTCGGACAGGCGGGCCACCACCGGCGCCAGGCTGTCTTCCGGCTTCGGCTCGCCCTCGGTCGGGCGGCCCAGGTGGGTCATCAGCAGCACGCCGGCGCCGGCCTTCAGGCAGTGTTCGATGGTAGGCAGGCTGGCGCGGATGCGGGTGTCGTCGCCGATCACGCCGTTCTTCAGCGGCACGTTCATGTCCACGCGGATCAGCGCGCGCTTGCCGGAAAGATTCTGTTCGGAGAGTTTGTTGAATTTCATCGTTTCACTCACTCGGTTTGGATGCGGAACGGTCCGGCAAGCGGCGGGCCGCCGGTCTTGCGGAACAGGCTGGAACGAAACCACGGGCAATCCTTTTCGACGCGCGGGCTGTCGCAAAATTTCCCGTCCGCTGCCGCCGTATCCGGCGCGCTGGGCGCGCGGACCGATGATCGCCCCTATCCGGCAGTGTATGCCAATCAGGCGGCGTCACTTTAACACCAATCAAATTTTTTGCGCGCGCCATGTAACAAAACAACAGGGCGAATGGCATGAAATCGCCGCCCGCCCCGCCGTTTCGCGCCGCCCGCCTCAGCGGCCGAACATCGCGCGCGCGGTGCGCAGCATCTGGCAGCTGAAGCCCCACTCGTTGTCGTACCAGGCCAGCACCTTGACCAGGTTGCCGCCGGTCACCTTGGTCAGCGTGGAGTCGAAGGTGGACGCTTCCTCGGTGTGGTTGAAGTCGCCGGACACCAAGGGCAGGGTGTTGAAGCCCAGGATGCCCTTCATGCTGCCGTTGGCCGCGCCTTGCAGGATCTCGTTGATCTCGTCCTTGCAGGTGTCGCGCATCGCGGTGAAGGTCAGGTCCACCAGCGACACGTTGATGGTGGGCACGCGCACCGCGAAACCGTCCAGCTTGCCTTTCAGTTCCGGCAGCACCAGGCCGACGGCCTTGGCCGCGCCGGTCTTGGTGGGAATCATGTTGTCGGTGGCGGAGCGGGCGCGGCGCAGGTCCTTGTGCTTGACGTCGGTCAGCACCTGGTCGTTGGTGAAGGCGTGGATGGTGGTCATCAGGCCCTTCTTGATGCCGATCGCGTCGTTCAGCGCCTTGGCCACCGGCGCCAGGCAGTTGGTGGTGCAGCTGGCGTTGGACACCACGGTCATCTCCGGCGTCAGCGTGTCGTGGTTGACGCCGTAGACGATGGTGGCGTCGACGTCGTCGCCGCCCGGCGCCGAGATCAGCACCTTCTTGGCGCCGGCGTCGATATGGGCCTGGCACTTTTCCTTGCTGGTGAAGGCGCCGGTGCACTCCAGCACCAGGTCCACCTCCAGCGCCTTCCACGGCAGCTCGGCCGGGTTGCGGGTGCTGAAGAACGGAATCTTGTCGCCATTCAGGATCAGGTGTTCGCCATCCTGCTCGACGCTGCCGGGGAAACGGCCGTGCACGGTGTCGAACTGGGTCAGGTGGGCATTGATGTTCAGGTCGCCGGAGGCGTTGACCGCCACCACCTTGAAGTCGTCGTGCAACTTGTTTTCGTAGATGGCGCGCAGAACTTGGCGGCCGATGCGGCCGTAACCGTTGATGGCGAGGCGGATGGTCATGCTTCTCTCTTCTCCAGGGCACTGAATGTAGTGGCGTCACTACATGACACGGCAAAAAAAGACCACCGGAGAACCGGTGGTCTGTTTACGTCTTAACGCAGAACGGCGCGGATCTTGGCGACCACGTTTTCCGCGGTGAAGCCGAACTCCTTGAACAGCTGGCCGGCCGGCGCGGATTCGCCGAAGTGGTCGATGCCGACCACGTCGCCTTCCAGGCCGACGTACTTGCGCCAGAAGTCCGGATGGCCGGCCTCCACCGCCACGCGCGGCAGGCCCGCCGGCAGCACGCTCTGCTGCCAGGCCTTGTCCTGGGCGTCGAACACATTGGTGCAAGGCATGGACACCACGCGCACCGGCACGCCTTCGGCGGCCAGCGTTTCCTGCGCCTTCAGCGCCAGCTCCACTTCGGAGCCGGTGGCGATCAGCACGGCCTTGGCGCCGGCCGCGTCGCGCAGCACGTAGCCGCCCTTCTTGATCGCGGCGGTCTGCGCGGCGTCGCGGGCGACGAAGGGCAGGTTCTGCCGGCTCAGCACCAGGCTGGACGGGGTGGTTTTCTGCTCGATCGCGTGCGCCCAGGCCACCGCGGTCTCGGTGGTGTCGCACGGACGCCAGACGTGGTGGTTGGGGATGTAGCGCAGCGTGGCGGTCTGTTCCACCGGCTGGTGGGTCGGGCCGTCTTCGCCGAGGCCGATCGAATCGTGGGTGAACACGAAGATCGGGTTGATCTTCATAAGCGAGGCCATGCGCAGCGCGTTGCGGGCGTATTCGCTGAACATCAGGAAGGTGCCGCCGTACGGGCGCAGGCCGCCGTGCAGCGTCATGCCGTTGATGATGGCGGCCATGCCGAACTCGCGCACGCCGTAGCTGATGTAGTTGCCGTTGCCTTCGCCGTCTATCCACTTGCTGCCAGACCAGTTGGTCAGGTTGGAGCCGGTCAGGTCGGCGGAGCCGCCGACGAACTCGGGCAGGGACGGGGAGAACGCTTCCAACGCGATCTGGCTGGCCTTGCGGGTGGCCACGGTCTGGGCGGCGTCGGCGATCTTGGCGATGGCGGCGGCCTGGGCTTCGGCCCAGCCGGCCGGCAGCTCGCCCGCCATCCGGCGCTCGAACTCGGCGGCCAGTTCCGGATGCGCGGCGCGGTAGGCGTCGAAGCGCTTGTTCCATTCGATTTCGGCGACGGCGCCCTGGTCGCGGGCGCTCCACTCGGCGTAGATCTCGGACGGGATTTCGAACGGCGCGTGCGGCCACTTCAACAGATCGCGCGCGGCGGCGATCTCGGCGGCGCCCAGCGGCGCGCCGTGGCAGTCGTGGCTGCCCTGCTTGGTGGGAGCGCCGAAACCGATGGTGGTGCGGCAGCAGATCAGCGTCGGCTTGTCGGCGCTCTTCTTGGCGGTGGCGATCGCAGTGGCGATCTCGGCCGGATCGTGGCCGTTGACGTTGCGGATCACCTGCCAGCCGTAGGCTTCGAAGCGGGCCGGCGTGTCGTCGCTGAACCAGCCTTCGACGTGGCCGTCGATGGAGATGCCGTTGTCGTCCCAGAACGCGACCAGCTTGGAGAGGCCCCAGGTGCCGGCCAGCGAGCAGGCCTCGTGGCTGATGCCTTCCATCAGGCAGCCGTCGCCCAGGAAGGCGTAGGTGTGATGGTTGACGATTTCATGGCCGGCGCGGTTGAATTGGGCGGCCAGCATCTTCTCGGCCATCGCCATGCCGACGGCGTTGGTGATGCCCTGGCCCAGCGGGCCGGTGGTGGTTTCCACGCCCGGCGCGTAACCGTATTCCGGGTGGCCCGGCGTCTTGGAGTGCAGCTGGCGGAAGTTCTTGAGGTCGTCGATGGAGAGATCGTAGCCGGTCAGATGCAGCAGGCTGTAGATCAGCATCGAGCCGTGGCCGTTGGAGAGAACGAAGCGGTCGCGGTCGGCCCAGTCCGGGTTCGCCGGATTGTGCTTCAGGTGATCGCGCCACAGGACTTCGGCGATGTCCGCCATGCCCATCGGCGCGCCCGGGTGGCCGGATTTGGCTTTTTCCACGGCGTCCATGGAGAGGAAGCGAATAGCGTTGGCAAGCTCGGTGCGGGTAACCATGCAGGTAAAACCTCAAGACTATTGGGAACCGGTACGACGGTCCATCCCTCGCGCTCGATGCGGCTGGCGACAGGGGCACTCCGTCGCAAAACCGCGAGATTATCGCCGATTTTGCCCTTTCCCGGCAACCGGCCGTCCCGGCGCAAATTGAGTACAATCAGGCATAAGCAACGATCAAACGCAGTCTTTCGACATATTCGATCAACATTCCGCGCCCGCGCGCGCCTTTCCGGAGAACCCCATGCAGCAACCCAACAGTCCGCCCATCCATCGCAAAGTCGGCGCCGGCCGAGGCTGGCGCTGGTTCGTGGAAGCCTTCCAGATCGTGCGCCAGCAACCGTTGACCTGGGTGCTGCTGACCCTGGTCTACCTGGTGATCCAGATCGCGCTGAGCGTGGTGCCGGTGCTGGGCGATCTGGCCAGCGCGCTGATCGGCCCGCTGTTTGCCGCCGGCTTCGTGATGGCCGCCGCCAAATCCGAACGCGGCGAGGAACTGGAGCTGGCCGACCTGTTCGCCGCCTTCCGCCAGATGCCCGGCCCGCTGCTGCTGCTGGGCGCGATGATCTTCGGCCTGATGCTGGTGGTGATCGTGGCCGCGGTGGCGATGGGCGTGTCCGGCGGCCTGATGGCCGGCCTGTTCGGCAAGGCGGCCGGAGCGGGCGCGGGCACCGCCGCGGGCGGCGGCGCCGCCGTCGCGCTGGGGGCGCTGGCCCTGATCGGCGGCGTGCTGGTGGGCATGGCCTACTGGTTCGCGCCGACCATGGTGGCGCTGAACCGCATCGATCCCTGGCCGGCGCTGCGCGCCAGCCTGAAGGCCTGCCTGAGCAACTGGCTGCCGCTGCTGGTGGCCAGCCTGGTGCTGGGCCTCAGCTGCATGGTGGCTTTGCTGCCGCTGGGCCTGGGCCTGCTGCTGTGGATCCCGGTGGCCTTCGTCACCGCCTACACCGGCTGGCGCGACGTGTTCGAACCCCAGCAATAAGCCGCGCGGCCGGCAAGGCCGCGCAGCCAAACGAAACGGGCGGGGCCTCGCGGCGCCGTCCGTTTTCGCGTCCGCGCTCAGCCTTCGACGATGGCCAGCGCGAAGCCGTCGTAGCCCTTGCCGCCCACGGTCTGGATCGCAGTGGCCGACAGCCGCGGATGGCTACCCAGCAGCTCGATGAAGCGGCGGGTGCCGACGATGGCCGGATCGGGATTGGCCGGATTGGCCACCTCGCCCTGGCGCGCGACGTTGTCGCCGACGATCACCGTGCCCGGCCGCGACAGCCGCAGCGCCAGTTCCAGATACACCGGATTGTTCGGCTTGTCGGCGTCGATGAACACCAGATCGAACGGCGCCGCGCCGTCGTCTATCAATCGTTGCAGCGAATCCGCCGCCGCGCCCTGAATGATGTCCACCTTGCCGGCTACGCCGGCGCGGGCCAGATTGGCGGCCGCCACTTCGACATGCCTAGGCTCGTACTCCAGCGTCACCAGCCGGCCGTTCTCCGGCAGCGCGCGCGCCAGCCAGATCGTGCTGTAGCCGCCCAGGGTGCCGATCTCCAGAATCCGGCGCGCGCCGTGGATGCGCGCCAGCAGGTTGAGGAATTTTCCCTGGTTGGGCGCCACATTGATCGCCGGCAGCCCGGCGGCGGCGCTGTCGGCCAACGCCGCCTCCAGCGCGGCGTCCTGCGGAACCAGCTGTCGGCAGAAATAATCGTCCACCGCGTTCCATTGCGCTTGCATCGTCATCTCTCGGTTCTCCATCAGGCCACCCCCTCGCCGCCGTGGGCCTGGTAGGCGGGGCGGCGGCGCAGGCGTTCGAAATAGGCTTCGGTCTTCGGCAGCGCCGGCTTGTCGAACGGCGTCAGCAGCCAGCGCTGCACCGACACCCCCAGCACGATGTCGGCCAGCGTGAACGCGTCGCCCCGCGCCCAGCTCTCGCCCAGCAGCGACTCCAGCACCGCCATCTGCTTTTTCCACGCCGCCACGCTGTCGGCGATGCGCGCCGGATCGCGGTGGTCGGGGCTGTTGCGGCTCAGCGCGTGGAAGGCGTAGCTCCAGGCGGGGTTCAGATCCGCGGCCTGCCAATCCATCCAGCGCTCGACCTGGGCGCGGGCGGCCGGATCGGCCGGCAGCAGGTCGTGGCGGCCGTGCTTGGCGGCCAGATAGCGGCAGATGGCGTTGGATTCGGACAGCGTCACCTCGCCGTCCACCAGCGCCGGGATCATGGAGAACGGATTCAGCGCCAGGAATTCCGGATCGGCGACCGGGCGCACGCCGCGCCCCCAGTCCTCGCGCTCGTAGTCGAGGCCGATTTCATGGCAGGTCCACAGCACCTTGCGGACATTGATGGAGTTGCTGCGGCCGAGAATGCGGAGCATGGCGGCTTCCTCGCGGTGGGGAAACCGCCAGTATAATCCGATTCATGCCGTATGATTATTTCGCCGGCTGCCGGCGCGCAAGATATCCTCAAGACCCGCGCTAGGCTTCTTCCAGCCCTGCCCGCAGCAGCCGGGCGTGCAGCACCATGTTCTCCAGCGTCAGCCGCGCGGTGGCGGCCAGATAGACCAGCATCCGCTTGGCCTCGTCCGGCTCCTCGGCGCGAAACACCAGCTCGCGCTCCAGCAGCGAATCGACGATCAATTCGCGCAGGTTTTGCTCGTCGAACGGCAGGTCGGCGTAATCGATCGGGTCCTCCGACTCCACGTCCTCCACCAGGCACAACAGGCTTTCGCGACTGAGCATGTCCATGATCCCCTCCCGCGTGACGGCCCGGCGGGCCCTTGATTCAGTGTAGCCGCCCGCGCGTTGGCGCTACACTTGGCAACCCCGCAGCCAACGATCACTCCCATGCGCAAAGCCGAACGCCTGTTCCAACTGGTCAACCTGATCCGCGCCCGCCAGCCCATCACCGCGGCGGAGCTGGCCGAGCGTCTGAGCGTGTCGGTGCGCAGCATCTACCGCTACATCGACGATCTGTCGGTCAACGGCATCCCGGTGTACGGCGAGGCCGGCGTCGGCTACCGGCTGGACGAGAACTTCGAATTGCCGCCGTTGACGCTGAACTCGGCCGAGCTGGAGGCGCTGACGCTGGCGATGGACATGCTGTCGCGCGCGGTGGGCAACGACCTGAGCCGGGCGGCGCAAAGCCTGCTGGCCAAGATCTACGCCAGCCTGCCCGACGCGCGCGCCAGCGACGGCGAAGGCGCGGTGCTGGCCTTCACCGAGCCGTTCGACGACGCGCACAAGGCGCGCTGGGACCAGCTGCGCCTGGCCATCGCCGAACGCGCGGCGCTGGACATCGACTACTTCAGCCTGGCCCAGGCCCACACCCGGCGCACGGTGTTTCCGCTGGGCCTGCTGTACTGGGGCGGCAAGTGGACGCTGGTGGCGTGGTGCGGCCTGCGCGGCGACTACCGCAGCTTCCGCGTCGACCTGATCCAGGCGCTGCGGCGGACCGAATCCCCGCCGCCGCCATCGCACGCCAGCCTGGCCGACTACCTGCGCCGGCAGCAGCAGGCGTGGCGGCGGGAGCATGCCACTGACAATACGCTGTCAGCAGGGGCATTCTAAACTGTCGCATGGGCGCGGCGGTCCAAGCCATTTCCGGCGCCCTAAACGAAAGGAAAACCATGCCCTCCCACCCCTTCTGCGTCCGGCTCGCCGTGCAGGACGCCGGCGCCACGCTGGACTTCTTCGAGTCGCTCGGCTACGAAGTCGTCCGCGACAGCCTCTCCCGGCACGAAACCGTGCACGCGGTCCGCGAGGGCGGCGCCACGCTGTTCACCGTGCAGCCGCGCGCGGGCGCCTGCGCCTTCCTGCCGCGCCCGGCATCGAGCCTGTCGCCGGCCAGCGCCATCTTCTACCTGCGCGTCGACGACATCTTCGCCAAGCTGGACCAGGCGGGCGACAAGATAGACATCATCGCCAGGTACGAGGACGACCACTGCCGGATCTGCTACTTCCCGGACCCGGACGGCCACGTGTTCGCCTTCATCGAGCGGGAAGAGGAAGCCGCGTGACCTCATGCGCTATGCTTCAGGCATGAACGCGATCATCATCCCCTCCCTGTCCTTGCTGCTGTCCCTCGAGGAAGGCGTGTGGCGGGCCTTCGTGGCCGGCGACGCCGATGCCGACGCCGCGCTGCTGGACGACGACTTCGTCGGCGTCTACGCCAGCGGCTTCTCCAACCGGGACGAGCACGTCGCGCCGCTGCGCGCCGGCCCCGCCGCCGTCCGCTACCAGTTGGACCAGGCGCGGCTGGTCTGGGCCGCCCCCGGCGCCGGCCTGCTCAGCTACCGCGCGCAATGGCTGCGCCCCAACGCCGAACAGGAGGAAACCATGTACATCTCCTCGTTGTGGCTGCGCCGGGACGGCCGGTGGCGCAACCTGTTCAGCCAGGACACCCCAGTTCCATAGTCCAGGCCCTGCGCGGCGCGGCTTCACGCGGCGCGATCATGCGCGTTGACAGAAATGGCGGCTTATCCACAACGCTCGCCGACTTCCTCTTTTATCCACAGCCATCGCCGATGGCATGAGGCCACTCCCAGACTGGCCAAGGAGACCGTCCATGCGCATGTCCCGCTCCATCCTCCTCGCCCTGCTGGCGCTGAGCGCCGCGCCGCAGATCCACGCCGCGGCCTGCACCGCCAACGCCAATGTCCAAACCAGCGCCAAGTCCGACGCCGACAACCGCGCGGCCGGCGGCAAGGGCGGCCACGTCGGCCTGCACATGAAAAACGCGGCGCTGCCGCTGCCGTCCAGCGGCGCGCAAAGCCAGATCGACAAGTCGGTGTTCGAAAACTGGGCCGCTTTCAAACAGTCCTTCGACAAATGGAGCAAGGACACCACCAAGCCGCACGTCAACTGCGGCACCAGCGGCGGCCCCAAGGACATCGTCGACGCCGGCCTGGTCGGCGTCACCCAGGGCTGGAAATGCACCAAGGCCGGCGGCAACGGCCTGTGCGAAACCTGGCAGAAGTTCACCCCGGTCAAGGTCTGCTTCTGGTATTACAACGCGCCCGGCAGCGGCGGCACCGCCGGCAAATGGCTGCTGAACACCGCTTACCCGTCGCTGAACGCAGACTGCTCGTAGCCGACGCGCCGGCGGCGGCGTATCCTGAAGGGAATGCATCGTCATGCAGGCAGGTGCGAAGATGATCTACCCGGACTGGCTGCCGCCGGAAGCCACGCAAATCATCGTGGTGCTGTTCCTGTCCTTCCTGATCGGCCTGGAACGGGAAGAGCGCAAGACCAACGGCGATCCCTACGCCTTCGGCGGCGTGCGCACCTACCCGTTGATCGGCCTGATAGGCTACGCGATGTCGGCGTTGTCCGGCGGCGAGCTGCTGCCGCTGACGCTGGGCTTCATCGTGGTGGCCGCCTTCCTGCTGCTGTCCTACTGGCACAAGCTGGACGCCTCAGGCCAGTCCGGCGTCACCGGCCAGATGTCCGCTCTGGCCACCTATCTGATCGGCGCACTGGTGTTCCGCGAGTTGTTCTGGCTGGCCACCACGCTGACCGTCGCCAGCGTGCTGCTGCTGGAGTTCAAGGCCGGCCTGGAAAGCCTGGCCCGCCGCATCGACCCGGCCGACATCCTCACCGTCACCCAGTTCCTGCTGCTGGCGGCGGTGATCCTGCCCTTGCTGCCCAACGCGCCTTTGGGCCGCTTCAGCATCAACCCGTTCCAGGCCTGGCTGGTGGTGGTGGCCGTCAGCGCCGTGTCCTACGGCAGCTACCTGCTGCAACGACTGCGCCAGGGCCGCAGCGGCCTGCTGCTGGCCGCGCTGGCCGGCGGCGCCTACTCATCCACCGTCACCACCGTGGTGCTGTCTCGCCGTTCGGTGGCCGCCGGCTCGCCCAGGCTGTACGCCGGCGCCATCCTGATGGCTTCCGGCATCATGTATCTGCGGCTGGGCGTGTTCCTGGCGCTGTTCAATCCCGCGTTGCTGCAGCGGCTGTGGCTGTCTTTCCTGCTGCTGGCGGCCGCGGCGCTGCTGGGAGGCTGGTTGTGGGCGAAAAGCGGCCATGAGGCGGCGGCGCGGCGGCAGGAAGACTACCGGCCGCGCAACCCGCTGGAAATCGGCGCCGCGTTGCTGTTCGCGCTGCTGTTCCTCGCCATGCTGGCCGCCACCCGGCTGGCCAGCCAATATCTGGGGGCCGGCGGCGTGTACGCGCTGGCGGCGGTGATGGGCGTCAGCGACGTCGACCCCTTCATCATGGGCATTACCCAATCCACGCCCGCGCTGACGCCGCTGCCGGTGGCCGCCTCGGCCATCCTGATCGCCGCCGCGGCCAACAACGCCGCCAAGGGCGTCTACGCCTGCGCGCTGGGCGCGCGCGAGGCTGGGCGGCAAAGCCTGTGGCTGTTGCTGGCGTTGGCGGCGCTGGGCCTGCTGCCGCTGGGGTGGGCATGAAGCCGCTGGCATGGACAGATCAAAAACACGGGACGATCCGGAAGCGATCAACCGATCGTTATCCACAACCCCGCCCCAATGCAGAATATATCCACAGCTACCATTCGCAGCGCCGCCCCGAAGAATCCAACGCGGCCAGATCCTCGGCGAACTCGACTTCGCGGCCGTCGGCGCCGCGATAGTGGAAACCGTAGTAGCGGGCGCCCTGGTGGACCGTGGTGTAGCGGCCATGGATTTTCCCGTCGACGATCTCCAGCCATTCGTCGGTGAACTGCCAGGGCCGGTCTTCGGCCAGCATTTCATGCTCGCCGCGCAGCCACGCCAGCGTGATCGGCCGGCCGCGCTTGCCATAGCGGACATAGGCCGCCTGCCAGCCGGCGTCCGCGTCGCCGACCACGGTGAACTGCAAATGGACCGGCTTGCCGCCGTTGTCGGCGCTGAAGCAGCGGGTTTCGCTATCGACCGCGGCCCAAGCCGACCAGGGCGGGCACCACAGCAGCGCCATCCCCAGCATCGCCCGCTTCATTCCGTCCTCGCCTCAGCCGGAAGGCGGCCAGCCAGCCTCAGCGTCTGCGGCAGCAGCAAACCCCACGACAGCGCCAGCAAGGGCAGGAGCAGCCACCATGCCGCGCCGGGCTGCAAGGCTTGCAGCTTGAACGCCGCGTAGCGGGCCAGCGGCGCGGCGATCGCGCCCAACAGCATCAGCAAGCGCGGCGACGGCCGCCAGGCTTGCAGCAGCCACACCCACCAGCAGGCGAAACCCAGCCACCACACCATCATCCACAAAGGCAGCGCGCCGACGCCGACGAAGCGCAGCAGGCCCGCGGCCGCCAGCGCCAGATCCAGCAGGCAGCCGATGCCGGCCAGCAGCAGCGCCCGCCCGCGCAGGCCGCGCGGCAGAGCCTCCCACAGCAGCAGGGTGGCGGCCAGCGTCACCATCACCCAGCGGTCGCGGCACACGGTCAGCAGCAACCACCAGCCGCCGAAGGCGAGGCTGGCGAGGGCGGGTTTGATCCAGGGCCTCATCGCTGGCGCGGCCTAGGCGTCGTAGCCCAGATTCGGCGCCAGATCGCGCTCGGCCTGCTCCAGCGTCACGCCGCGCCGCTCGGCGTAACTCGCTACCTGGTCCTTTTCCACCTTGCCCACGCCGAAGTAGCGCGAAGCCGGGTGGCTGAAGTAAAAGCCGGACACCGCGGCGGTGGGCAGCATCGCGTAGCCCTCGGTCAGCGTCATGCCGATGGCCGGCGCGTCCAGCAGCTGGAACAGCTCGGTCTTCACCGTGTGGTCAGGGCAGGCCGGATAGCCGGGAGCCGGGCGGATGCCGCGGTACTGCTCGTCTATCAGCGCCTCGTTGTCCAGATGCTCGTCGGCGGCGTAGCCCCAGAACTCGCGCCGCACGCGGGCGTGCATCAGCTCGGCGAAGGCTTCGGCCAGGCGGTCGGCCAGCGCCTTCAGCAGGATGGCCGAGTAGTCGTCGTTGGCGTCCTCGAAGCGCTTCACGTGCGGTTCGATGCCGATGCCGGCGGTGACGGCGAAGGCGCCGATATAGTCTTCCACGCCGCTGTCCCGGGGCGCGATGTAGTCGGCCAACGCCCAGTTGGCCTTGCCGTCCATCTTGGGCAGCTGCTGGCGCAGGCCGACCCAGGTCATCAGGCTGGCGCTGTTGTCCGGATTGCGGATCTCGATGTCATCGCCATTGACGCTATTGGCCGGGAACAGGCCGATCACCGCGTTGGCGGCCAGCCAGTTCTCGTCGACGATTCGCTTCAGCATGACCTGGGCGTCTTCATACAGCGCGCGCGCCGATTCGCCGACGATCTCGTCATTCAGGATGCGCGGGAAGCGGCCGGCCAGCTCCCAGCTCTGGAAGAACGGCGTCCAGTCGATGTAGGCGGCGATCTCGGCCAGCGGATAGTTCTCGAAGCGGCGCACGCCCAGCCATCGCGGCTTGGGCGGAACGTAATCGGCCCAGTCTATCTTTTCCTTGTTGGCGCGCGCCGCCTCCAGGCTGACCACCTTGCGGTTGGCCTTGTTGGCGTGGCCTTCGCGCGCACGCTGCTGTTCGGCGGCGTTTTCCAGCACAAAGGCGTCCTTCAGGGTATCGGACAGCAGGTTGGAGCAGACGCCCACCGCGCGGCTGGCATCCGGCACGTAGATGACCGGCTGCCGGTAATGCGGCGCGATCTTCACCGCGGTGTGTACCTTGGAGGTGGTGGCGCCGCCGATCAGCAGCGGCACCGCGTGATCCAGCCGCTGCATCTCCTTGGCGACGTGGCTCATCTCCTCCAGGCTGGGGGTGATCAGGCCAGACAGGCCGATGATGTCGGCCTTGTGCTCGACGGCGGCGTCCAGGATCTTCTGGCACGGCACCATCACGCCCAGATCGATCACCTGGTAGTTATTGCAGCGCAGCACCACGCCGACGATGTTCTTGCCGATGTCGTGCACGTCGCCCTTGACCGTGGCCATGATGATCACGCCCTTGGCCGGCGCGTCGGCCAGGCCCAGGCGGATCTTCTCTTCCTCGATGAACGGCTCCAGGTGGGCGACGGCGGCCTTCATCACTCGCGCCGACTTCACCACCTGCGGCAAGAACATCTTGCCGGCGCCGAACAGGTCGCCGACCACGTTCATGCCGTCCATCAGCGGGCCTTCGATCACGTGGATGGGCCGCGCCGATTTCAGCCGCACCTCCTCGGTGTCCTCGACGATGAAGGTGGTGATGCCCTTGACCAGCGCGTGCTCCAGCCGCTTTTCCACCGGCCAGCCGCGCCAGGCCAGGTCCTCGCCCTTTTTCTCGCCGGCCGCCTCGCCCTTGAACTTCTCGGCCAGCTCGATCAGCCGCTCGGTGGCGTCGCCGCCGTCCTTGGGGTGGCGCATCAGCACCACGTCCTCGATGCGCTCGCGCAAGCTTGCGTCGACTTCGTCGTACACCTCCAGCGCGCCGGCGTTGACGATGCCCATGGTCATGCCGCGCTGGATGGCGTGATACAGGAACACCGCGTGTATCGCTTCGCGCACCTTGTTGTTGCCGCGGAAGCTGAATGACACATTGGACACGCCGCCGGAAATCTTGGCGTGCGGCAGATGCTGCTTGATCCAGCCGGTGGCCTCGATGAAGTCCAGGCCGTAGCGGGCGTGCTCGTCGATGCCGGTGGCGACGGCGAAGATATTGGGGTCGAAGATGATGTCTTCCGGCGGAAAACCCACCTCGTCCACCAGGATGCGGTAGCTCTCGTCGCAGATCTCGATCTTGCGCGCGTAATTGTCGGCCTGGCCCTGCTCGTCGAAGGCCATCACGATCACCGCGGCGCCGTAGCGGCGGATCAAGCGCGCCTGTTCGACGAACTTGTCGCGGCCTTCCTTCATGGAGATGGAATTGACGATGCCCTTGCCCTGTATGCATTTCAGGCCGGCCTCGATCACCTCCCACTTGGACGAGTCGATCATGATCGGCACGCGGGCGATGTCCGGCTCCGACGCGATCAGGTTCAGGAAGCGCACCATCGCGGCGTGGGCGTCCAGCATGCCCTCGTCCATATTGATGTCGATGACCTGGGCGCCGTTCTCCACCTGCTGCCGCGCCACGTCCAGCGCGGTGGCGTAGTCGCCGTTCAGGATCAGCTTGGCGAAGGCGCGGGAACCAGTGACGTTGGTGCGCTCGCCCACGTTGACGAACAAGTCGCCGTCGCCGATGTTGAACGGCTCCAGGCCGGACAATCGGCACTTGGCCTCGATCTGCGGCAAGGGCCGCGGCGCGACGCCTGCCACAGCCTGGGCGATGGCGGCGATGTGCTCCGGCGTGGTGCCGCAACAGCCGCCGACGATGTTGATCAGCCCGCTCTCAGCCCATTCGCGCACGTACTCGCCCATCGCTTCCGGCTCCAGATCGTAGCCGCCGAAGGCGTTGGGCAGGCCGGCGTTGGCGTGCACGGAGACGTAGGTGGCCGACACCCGCGACATTTCCTCGACGTAGGGCCGCAGCAGATCCGGGCCCAGCGCGCAATTGAGGCCGAAGCTGACGGCGTCGGCGTGCGACAGCGAGTTGTAGAACGCTTCGGTGGTCTGGCCGGTCAGCGTGCGGCCGGACTGGTCGGTGATGGTGCCGGAAATCATGATCGGCAAGCGCGGCGTGTTCGGGCGCTCGTCGAAATACCGGTGGATGGCGAACACCGCCGCCTTGGCGTTCAAGGTGTCGAAGATGGTCTCCACCAGCAGCAGGTCGGCGCCGCCGGCCACCAGGCCGTCTATCGCCTCGGTGTAGCTTGTCACCAACTCGTCGAAGCTGACGTTGCGGTAGCCGGGGTCGTTGACGTCCGGGCTGATGGAACAGGTGCGGTTGGTGGGACCGAGCACGCCGGCGCAGAAGCGCGGCTTGGCCGGGTTCTTCGCGGTCTCCGCCGCGCACAGCTCTTTAACCAGCTTCGCCGCCTCGCGGTTGATCTCCCACACCAGCTCTTCCATCTGGTAGTCGGCCATCGCGATGGAAGTGGCGTTGAAGGTGTTGGTTTCGACGATGTCGGCGCCGGCGTCCAGATAGGCCTGGTGGATGCCGGCAATCACGTCGGGGCGGGTCAATGCCAGCAGATCGTTGTTGCCCTTGACGTCGCAGCGCCAGTCGGCGAAGCGTTCGCCCCGGTAATCGGCCTCGTCCAGCTGATGGCGCTGGATCATGGTGCCCATGCCCCCATCCAGGATCAGGATGCGTTGCGATAACTGCTGATAAACGGGATGAAGGAATGGCTTTGTCATGGCGGTGGCTGGTATTTTGTCTAAAACGAAAGCAAACGCTGGTACTTCTGAGCTTCAATCCATCTTAACATCGTCGTTCGATGCGTCAGTCTTCCGGCAATAGAATATTGAGAGAGTACCCATATGGCCAGTTTGCATAAGAAATGGCTGTTGCCGTTGTGTCTATTTTCCTTGATAGCCCAGGCCGAACCGACGCCATTGCGAATCGGCGTATCGGATACCGACGCGGCTCCGATCGCGGTGCTGGCCGAGGACGGCAGCACGCTGAGCGGGGGCCTGGCCCGCGATCTGGGCGCGCTGCTGGCCGACGAGATGGGCATGAAGCCGCAATTCACGCTGCTGGCGCGGCGGCGGGTGGAGCCGTCGATAGAAAGCGGCAAGGTGGACATCATCTGCAACGCCAATCCCGACTGGTATGGCAACTCCGCCCGGCTGAGCTGGAGCCATGAAATCTATCCGCTGGTGGAGCGCGTGCTGTCGCTGAAGAGCCAGCCCCCGTTGCGCCAGCTGGACGATCTGGCCGGCAAGCGCATCGGCACCATCCACGGCTACCATTACCCGTCGCTGGAATACCTGTGGTCCGGCAACCGCAGCGAGCGCGTCACCGAGGCTCGCTTCGACCTGCTGCCCAAATCGCTGGACAAGCGGCTGAGCGACGTGGCCATCGTCACCGAGCTGACCTATGTCTGGTGGGCCCGCGGCCATGCCCAGGAAGCGGCCAGCTTCAAGATCCATCCGCTGGTGGTGTCGTCGCAGCCGACGATGTGCGCGCTGTCGCAACGCTCGCCGGTGAAGCTGGACCAGTTGAACCGCGCGATCGACCGCCTGCACAAGAGCGGCCGGCTGAAAACGCTGATGTCGCACTACCTGTGGCAGGAATAAACGCCGCGTCCGGCTGATCCTCCGCGCCGCCGGACGGGGACGGACCGCTCGACTCGCATGCTAAAATGGCTTTTTTGCAGCGAAAAAGCGTCCCGACATGAGCGATCTGTTAGCCGGCCTGAATCCCGAACAACTGCGCGCCGTCACCTGGCCCGCCAAGAGCGCGCTGGTGCTGGCCGGCGCCGGCAGCGGCAAGACCCGGGTGCTGACCACCCGCATCGCTTGGCTGCTGTCCACCGGCCAGACCTCGCCGGCCGGGGTGCTGGCGGTCACCTTCACCAACAAGGCCTCGCGCGAGATGCAGACGCGGCTGTCGACGCTGGTGCCGGTCAATGTGCGCAATATGTGGATCGGCACCTTCCACGGCCTGTGCAACCGCTTCCTGCGCATCCACTACCGGGACGCCGGCCTGCCGCAAACCTTCCAGATCCTCGACTCCGCCGACCAGCAGGCCGCGATCAAGCGCCTGCTGAAAAGCCTGGAGCTATCGGACGAGAAATACCCTCCGCGCGCGGTGCAATCGTTCATCAACGGCAACAAGGAAGCCGGCCTGCGCGCCGAATCGCTGCCGCCGGCGCTGAACCCGTACGAAGCCAAGCTGGTGGAGCTGTACGCCGCCTACGACGCCCAGTGCCGGCGCGAGGGCGTGGTCGACTTCGCCGAGCTGCTGCTCAGAAGCTACGAGCTGCTGTCCCGCAACGAGGCGCTGCGCGCGCATTACAGCAGCCGCTTCGCCCACATCCTAGTGGACGAATTCCAGGACACCAACCGCCTGCAATACGCGTGGTTGAAACTGCTGGCCGGCGAGCACGGCGCGCTGTTCGCCGTCGGCGACGACGACCAGAGCATCTACGCCTTCCGCGGCGCCGAAGTCGGCAATATGCGCGCGCTGCTGTCCGACTTCCAGGTGGCCGAGCCGGTGCGGCTGGAGCAGAACTATCGCTCGATGGGCAACATCCTCAACGCCGCCAACGCGCTGATCGAACGGAACGACGGCCGCCTGGGCAAGAACCTGTGGACCGACGCCGGCGAGGGCGAAAAGATCCGCTTCTACCAGGCCGGCAGCGACGGCGACGAGGCTGAATTCATCATCGATGAGGTCAAGAGCCTGCACCGCGAAGGCCTGGCGCTATCCGACATGGCGGTGCTGTACCGCTCCAACGCCCAGTCGCGGCTGCTGGAGCACGTGCTGGTCAACGCCCAGATTCCGTACCGGATCTATGGCGGCCTGCGCTTCTTCGAACGCCAGGAGATCAAGCACGCGCTGGCCTACCTCAGGCTGGTCGCCAACCCGGACGACGACAACGCGCTGCTTAGGGTGATCAACGTGCCGGCGCGCGGCATCGGCGCGCGCAGCGTGGAAAACCTGCAGGCCTCCGGCCGCGAGCAGGGCATCTCGCTGTGGCAGGCCGCCTGCGGCGCCGGCAGCGGCCGCACCGCCGCCAAGATCGGCGAGTTCGTGCTGCTGATCGAGCGGCTGCGCGAGCAGAGCCGCGACTTCAGCCTGGCAGAAACCATCAGCCTGGTCATCGACCGCAGCGGCCTGCGCGACATGTACGAGCAGGACAAGAAGGACGGCGAGGAGCGGCTGGCCAACCTGGACGAACTGGTCAACGCCGCCGCCAGCTTCATGCCCGACCAGCCGGAACAGGCGCTGACCGAATTCCTGTCCGCCGCCAGCCTGGAAGCCGGCGAGCACCAGGCCGACGCCGGCAGCGACGCGCTGCAGCTGATGACGGTGCACGCGGCCAAGGGCCTGGAGTTCGACGCCGTATTCGTCAGCGGGCTGGAAGAAGGCCTGTTCCCGCACGAGAACAGCGTGATGGACGGCAAGGGCCTGCAGGAGGAGCGCCGGCTGATGTACGTGGCCATCACCCGCGCCCGCAAGCGGCTGTATCTGTCCAGCGCGCAGAGCCGGATGCTGCACGGCCAGAGCCGCTACCCGATCCCGTCGCGCTTCATCGACGAGATTCCGGCCGAACTGATCCATTCGCTGTCTGCTACAGTGAAAGCACCCGTTGCGCCGCAGCAGGCGCGGCGCTCCGCCGCCATGCCGCGCCGGCAGGCGGAAAACGCCTACGGCCTGTCCATCGGCCAGGCGGTCAGCCACGCCAAGTTCGGCATCGGCGTGGTGATAGACGCCGAGGGCAACGGGGAGGATGTGCGGCTGCAAATCAACTTCGCCGAACACGGCGTCAAATGGCTGGATATGCGCTATGCGAAACTGAGCCCGGCCTGAGCCGGGACGCGCGCGCCGCCGACACTGCGATCCGCAACCACAGCACAGCGAGCCGATGAGGCGTCATGAGCGAAACCACTCCCTCCCCGACAGCGGCATCCGCGCCGGTGCACCACGTGAAGACGGCGCCGACGCGCAGCGCCGCCTTCGACGATCCCTACGCCAAGCGGCTGTTTTTGATCATAGACAGCCTGCCGCAGATGCAGCGCGCGTTGGCGATGACCCTGTCGTCGTTCGGCGCCAACTCGGTCGAATACGCGGCCAAGGCCAGCGACGCGCTGGCCAAGATGGCCAAGTACGAGTTCGACGTGGTGCTGTGCGACTACGATCTGGGCAACGGCTACGACGGGCTCTACCTGTTCGAGGAGATCCGGGAGCGCAACCTGCTCAAGCAGTCCTGCGTATTCATGATCGTCACCGGCGAGCGCCGCGCGCAGCGGGTGATCTCCGCCGCCGAACTGGCGCCCGACGACTACCTGCTCAAGCCGTTCACCGGCGAGGTGCTGCGCGACCGGCTGGAGCGGGCGATGCGCAAGCGCGAGGCCCTGCGGCTGGTGGACGAGAGCGTGCTGCGCCACGAATACCTGTCCGCCATCGAAACCTGCGGCCTCAAAATTGAAGAAAACGGCGAGTTCGCGCTCGACTTCATGCGGCTGAGAGGCTCGCTGGCGCTGAAGATCAACGACTTCGACACCGCCCGCGACGCCTATATGCAGGCGCTGCGCGTCCGCCCCTCCACCTGGGCCAAGATGGGGCTGGCCAAATCGCTGGCCGGATTGAAGTCCCACGACGAGGCGCGGCTGCTGTTCGAGGCGGTGCTGGCCGACAACAACCAGGTGATGGAAGCCTACGACTGGCTGGCCCGGCTCTACCGCGGCCACGACCTGGGCCGCGCCCAGCACACGCTGCAGACCGCGACCGAAATGTCGCCGGTGGTGTTCCGCCGCCAGCAGCAGCTGGCCCAGATCGCGCTGCTCAACCACGACCTCGCCACCGCCGAAACCGCCTGCCAGCAGACGCTGGACATCGCCAAGTACTCCTGGCACCGCAGCCCCACCCATTACGCGGCGCTGCTTCGGGTCCAGCTGGCCCGGGGCGACAGCGGCAACGCCGCCCGCACGCTGGCCAGCCTGCGCCACGATTACCGCTACAACGAGGAAGGCGAGTGGCTGGCCGGCGTGATGGACAGCCAGCTTCAATCCAAGAACGGCAACGCCGACAAGGCCCGCGAACTGCTGCAGGCCGCCGGCGAGCGCTTCAAGCAGCTGGCCCCCAAGCTGGATCAGGAATCGCAGCTGGAATACGCGCGCGCCTGCTATCAGCAGGGACGCGACGGCCAGGGCAACGACGTGATGGAATACCTGGTGCGCAACCACCACGACGACGAGGACATGCTGGCCCACTTCGGCGACATGTTCGAGGAGATCGGCCTGGGACAGGCCGGCCGCCAACTGATCGCACAGAACGTCAAATCGGTGCTGGAGCTGAACAACCAGGCGGTGCGCGAGGCGCAGTCCGGCCAGTTCGACGCGGCGATCGACCGCTTCGTCAAGGCGCTGGACGAAATGCCGCACAACGTGCAGATCATGCTCAACCTGATCAACGCGGTGATGGCCTACGTCAGCCAGAACGGCTGGCACGAAAGCCATATGCGCCGCGCCTACGAGCTGCTGGGCAAGGTGCGCGACACCGCGCCCACCAACAACAAGTTCCAGAAGATCCTGCACTCCTGGCGCGCGCTGGTGAACAAGATGGACAAGCCGCAATGGGCGCTGTGAGCGCGCTGCGGGCGCTGGTGGTGGACGACGAGGCGCTGGCCTGCGAGCGGCTGCGCCAACTACTGGCCGATTGCGGCGTAGAAGAGGTCCATTGCCTAGCCGACGGCAAGACGGCGCTGGACTGGCTGGCCTGCCATCCGGTCGACGTGCTGCTGCTCGACATCAGCATGCCCGGCCTGGACGGCATCGCGCTGGCCCGCCAGCTGCGGCAGCAGGCGCTGGCGCCAGCGCTGGTGTTCAGCACCGCCCACGATCACTTCGCGGTGGAGGCCTTCGAACTGGACGCCGCCGACTATCTGCTCAAGCCGGTGCGGCGCGAGCGGCTGGAACAGGCGCTGCAACGCGCCCAGGCGCGGCGGGAGGGCCGGCAGCAGCCCAGCTTCACCGTGCGCCAGCGCGGCCGCCTGCTCAACGTGCCCTTCGCCGACGCGCGCTACCTGAAAGCCGAGCTCAAGTACGTCACCCTGGTCACCTCCGACAACGAATACCTGCTGGACGACGCGCTGGTGGCGCTGGAGCAGCGGCTGGGCGAATCGGCGCTGCGCATCCACCGCAACTGCCTGGTGATGCGCCACGCGGTGCAGGAGCTGTGCCGCGGCGACGACGGCGGCGACGAACAGTGGATTGTCAGACTGCGCGACATCCCGACGCCGCTGCCGGTCAGCCGCCGCCAGATCCACGCGCTGCGCGCCGCGCTGAGCGTAGACAATTGATTACGTACTACTACTTAAAACCGGCATTCCCCGGCTTATTGCTAAAAAATAGACCCATTGTTCTTATAGAATCGTTCACTGCTGAATATATGTCGATGGTTTTAACATGCACGCAAGACTGGTCTATGCTGGGTGCCTCGTCCTATGGCTGATACTGAGCGCGCTTGCCGCCCTGTCCATCGCCAGCCGCTCCCTGCTGGGCGCCGAACAGCAATTCAACAGCCAGCTCCAGCAATTGACCGAGCAATTGAAACAGCGCCTGCTCGCCAATGAAACCATACTCGACAGCTACGCCACCTTCAGCAGCATCGACCACCGCACCGAACACCGCCAGAAGCACCCCTTCGTCGCGCAACTGCTGCGCCGCTATCCGCAAATCACCACGCTGGCCCATATCGAGCGCGTGCCGGCCGGACAGGTCGCCGGCTACGACCGCGCGCTGCAGCGCGATTACGGCGCCGCTTACCGGCTGCGCGGCTTCGCCGGCGGCGGCGTCCGCCTGCCGGAACAGGACGCCTACTTCCCGCTGATGTACGCCGAACCGCAGTCGCAGGCCAATCTGCGGCTGGTGGGGAGGGACGCCTGGCAGCAGCCGCGGCTGCGCGAGGCGCTGCAGGACTGCATCAACAGCGGCCGCGCCACGCTGTCGCGCCAGCTGCGGCTGCAGCCGCATGGCGATTCCGGCTACGTGCTGCTGCGTGGCGTGGACGACCGCCTCGACGACCAGTTGATCGGCCTGCAGCCCCAGCATTTCGTGATGCTGTTCGTCCGCGCCGATTCGCTGCTGCCCACCGACATCGCGCTGCAGCCGGGCATGGAAGTCAACCTGCACCACCGCGACGACCCCTTGCGCCCGCCGGAAGGCCAGGCGCTGTACTTGGGCGGCGCCCACCCCAGCGCGTTGGAGAAATTGCTGTTCCCGCGGCTGGAGACCAGCCAGCTGCTGGGCGGCGGCAGCCAGCCGCTGCGGCTGACGCTGAGCTGGCAGCAAGGCTGGGCGCAGATCGGCTTGTTCGAATGGACGGTATGGATGCTGCTGTCGCTGCTGCTGGGCCTGGGCATCGGCCTGGCCGGCTTCAGCTTCGTGCGCAGCAGCGACAGCCGCCGCCAGCGCGAAAGCCAGCTGTTCCACCTGGCCAACCACGACCGCCTCACCGGCCTGGCCAACCGCAACCTGTTCTACGACCGGCTGCAGCACGCGATCACCCGGCTGGACCGCAGCGGCAAGCGCCTGGGCCTGCTGTTCCTGGACCTGGACCGCTTCAAGCCGGTCAACGACACCTATGGCCACATGGTCGGCGACCGGGTGCTGCAACTGATCGCCGCCCGCATCCGCGACGTGATCCGCAATGAAGACACCGTCGCCCGCATCGGTGGCGACGAATTCGTGATCCTGATGGAGGACATCGAGTCCAACCGCGAGGCGGACAAGGTGGCGGCGCGGCTGAAGCAGGCGATACAGATGCCTTACCAGGTCGACCAGCACCGGGTGCTGGTCGGCGTCAGCATCGGCATCGCTTACTACCCGGAGGACGGCCTGCTGATAGACGAGTTGCTGGCGGTGGCCGACCGCAAGATGTACGGCAACAAGCAGTCGCCCAGCCGCCATTCCGAAACCGTGGGCTAGCGCTGCGCGCGCAACGGAAGCCGCGGCAGCGATTTCCAGAACCCCTGCCGAGACAGAGCATGAAACAGCGGGCCGCCCCGAACGCCGGAGCGGCCCGCTGTTTTCCCTTCGCGGCGCTTACGCCAGCGTCAGCTCCACTTCGATATTGCCGCGGGTGGCGTTGGAATAGGGGCAGATGCCATGCGCGGCTTCGATCAGCTTCAGACCCGCCTCGCGCTCGACGCCCGGCAGCGACACCGCCAGCTTGGCGGCGATGCCGAAGCCGTGGGCGATCGGCCCGATCGACACCTTGCCGGTCACCGACACCTCGGCCGGCAGGCGCACGCCGGCCTGCTGCGCGGCCACCTTGAGCGCGCCGATGAAGCAGGCGGAATAGCCGGCCGCGAACAGCTGCTCGGGATTGGTGCCGTCGCCGCCCGCGCCGCCCAGCTCGCGCGGCGTGCTCAGTTTCACGGCCAGCGCGCCGTCGCTGGATTCGGCCCGGCCATCGCGGCCTCCGGTGGCGGTGGCTTCGGCGGTATACAGTACTTTCTGCAGAGGGTTCATCTGGCTCTCCTTGGCGTGTCGCCGTTACGATTGAAATAATATGCTATTAAATAGTGCGCTATTTGATTATCAAAACCCTGACGGGTCATTGCAGCAACTGGTCCCGCAAATCGCACAGCGATTGGCGCAAACCGGCGATCTGATCCAGCTGCAGGCCGCTGCGGCACAACAGCTGCAACGGAATCCGCTCCGCCTGCCCGCGCAGCGCGCGTCCGGCCTCGGTCAGCTTGACCACCACCACCCGCTCGTCGCTGGGCAGCCGCCTGCGCTCCAGCCAGCCGGCCGCCTCCATCCGCTTCAGCAGCGGCGTCAGCGTCGCCGAGTCCAGATACAGCCGCTCGCCGATGTCGGACACCGAGCGCTCGTCCTGTTCCCACAGCACCAGCAGCGCCAAGTATTGCGGATAAGTGATGCCCAGCGGCTTCAGGTTGTCGCGGTACACCTTGTTCATCGCCAGCGAGGCGGAATACAGCGCGAAACAGAGTTGCTGGTCCAGCTTCAGCAGCGCGTCCGGCGGCGGACAAATTTTTTCTTGCTCCATGTCCACATATTAAATAGCACGCTACTTAATTGCAAACAATTTATTTGACGCACCACGCTTCGATGCGCCCGCCCCTGGCGGGCGCGAAACCGCGCTCAGGCCGCCGCCCGCACCGGGCCGCGTCCCAGATCGGCCAGCGAGCGGCATACTTGGTGCCAATCGCCCAGGCTGCGCACTCCCTGCAAGATGACGCGCGCCAGCGGATCGTTGCACACCGCGGGGCCGAACTGCATCAGCATCTCGTGCAGCGCGAAACGCAGGGTATGGCTGTCCTGCAACAGCGCGTCCACTTCCTCGTGCACTTCCTGGCTGACCCGCATGTCGCCCAGCGCGTCCAGCTGCACCTGGTGGCGCGGGCAAAAGCCGGAACGGATCAGCGCCAGGTCGTCGTTGATGTCCTCGGCGAACAGCAGCGCGCTGTGCTGCAGGTAGCCGCAAGCGACGATCAGGCTTTCCAGCGAATGCGGAGCAACGGTGGGGCCGCCTACCGGAAGGGTGGTCATGGAGGTTCTCCTCTTGTAATTGGATTTTGCGGCTATTTGAGCATTGCACCCACTGGCATGACAATGGCTCATCGCCGCTGGTTGCAAGCTTTTACTCGAGATTTACAACGAAATTAAGCACTTGCCGCAAAGACAAACCTCAGCCGGCGTCGTACCATCGACACACTCCACACCGGCGTCCATCATGCACATCGTTTATCTCCACGGCTTCAACTCCGGCCCGCAATCGCTGAAGGCGGGCGAAACCGCCGCCTGGCTGCGCCAGCACGCGCCCGACATCGTCCTGCACTGTCCGCGGCTTTCGCCGCATCCGGCCGAAGCCATCCGCCAGGCCGACGAACTGGTGTCGGGCCTGCCGGCCGACACTCTGCTGATCGGCAGTTCGCTGGGCGGCTTCTACGCCACGCATCTGGCCGAACTGCGCGGCCGTCCCGCCGCGCTGATCAATCCCGCGGTGCGCCCGGACCGGGATCTGGAGCGCTTTCGCGGCGAACAGACCAACCCCTACACCGGCGAGGTCTACACGCTGGGGGACGACGACTTGCGGGCCCTGCTGTCGCAGCGAGTGGCGGCGCCGACGGCCGGCCGCTACTGGCTGCTGCTGGGCAGCCGCGACGAGACGCTGGATTGGCGCGAAGCGGCCGTCCATTACCGCCACAGCCGGCAGGCTGTATTCAACGGCGACGACCACCGGCTGAACAACTGGCCCAAGGTATTGCCGGAGGTGGTCGCCTGGGCGCGGCGGCGACTGTCCAGCCAGGTTTGACGCCCTGTCTAGCCGCCCCCGCTTGCCGGCCCGCCACGGCCCGGCGCAGACTGTGCCATCCACTCGCAAAGGAAACGCCATGAGCCAAGCTATCGTTTTCACGGAAACCGGCGGCCCGGAAGTGCTGCGCCTGCAGAATGCGGAAATCAGCCCGCCCGGCCCCGGCCAGGCGCGGGTGCGCCATACCGCGATCGGCGTCAATTTCATCGACACCTACCAGCGCAGCGGCCTGTATCCGCTGCCGCTTCCCAGCGGGCTCGGCAGCGAGGCCGCCGGCGTGGTGGAAGCAGTGGGAGAGGGCGTGGCCGGACTCGCGCCCGGCGACCGCGTCGCCTATGCCGGCGGCCCGCTGGGCGCCTATTCGACCGAACGGCTGATCGCCGTCGAACACCTGGTCAAGCTGCCGGACGGCGTGTCCGATGAAACCGCCGCCTGCGCGATGCTGCAGGGAATGACGGTGGAATACCTGGTGCAGCGCACTTTCCCGGTGCAGCCGGGCCAGACCGTGCTGTGGCACGCCGCCGCCGGCGGCGTCGGCCAGATCGCGCTGCAGTGGCTGTCGGCGATGGGCGTCCACGTCATCGCCACCGTGGGCTCTGAAGCCAAGGCCGAGATCGCCCGCGGCCTGGGCGCCGCCCACGTGATCCTGTACCGCGAGGAAGACGTGGCGGCGCGGGTGCGCGAGATCACCGGCGGCAAGGGCGTGCCGGTGGCGTTCGATTCGGTGGGCAAGGATACCTTCGAGGCCTCGCTGAACAGCCTGAGCCCGCGCGGCATGATGGTGACGTTCGGCAACGCTTCCGGACCGGTGCCGGCGCTGGCGCCGCTGGAATTGACCAAGCGCGGCTCGCTGTTCCTGACCCGGCCCAGGCTGGGCGATTACATCTCCACCCGCGCCGAGCTGGAAGCCTCGTCCGCCGCGCTGTTCCGCCGCCTGCGGGACGGCACGGTCAAGCTCGCGCCGTCGCACCGCTACCCGCTGGCGGAAGCCGCGCAGGCGCACCGCGACCTGGAAGCGCGCCGCACCACCGGCTCCGTCATCCTGCTGCCCTGATTCCGGCGCTATTCGTCCAATGGCAGGGATGGACGGCTGCAACCGTCGCGGCGGCGGCCGGCGTCGCAGGCGGCGTCGTCCGCCGCGCAAGGCCGCTGGCCGCGCAGGGCGCAGGACGCCGGCGGCAAACGCTCGTCCACGCAGGCGCGGCGTTGCGCGCCCAGCATGCCTTCGCACGACGATTGCGCCGCCAGCAGCGCTTCGCAGCGTTTGGCGTCGCGCTGGCGCTGGCAACTGAGAGGGGGGGTGTAATAAGCGAGGCAGGCCCGGCGCCTGGCCTCCGGCAGATCCAGGCAGCTGCGCAGCCCCTGCAGATGCGCTTGGCAGCGCTGGGGAGCCACCGCGTCGGCGCAGTCGTCCTTGGCGCCCCATCCGGCAAGCGGAAAAGCGGACAGCCCGCACAACAGCAGGCCCGTCAAGGCCCGCCTTCCCAGGCTTGCGCCGCGCTTTCCCCCTTGCGTCATCGTCCTGTCCTTTCCTCAGCGGACGTCGAATCAATCGGATTGGTTTTGCATCTGCTCCTGCCGGCGTTTATCCTGCCAAAAATTGGGCTTGCTGGGTACTGATTTGACATGATCGTCCGGCGGAGGCAACAGACGGCTGGACTGATGCTGGACCGGATCGAAGCCGATGTCGCCGTTGCGCGCGGCTTCGCGCTGGCGCAGATTGCGCAGCCGGCGGTTGTTGCACGACTGATCGCCGTCGCACCCGCGCGCCGACGGCCGGCCCTCGGCATGCCTGCCGGGTCCCGGACCGGGGAAATGCTGCGCCAGCGCGGCCTGCTGCGCCAGCAGGCCGCCCAGCGCCAGCATGATCAGATATCGCTTCATGTCGATATTCTATCCTGTCTGTTGACCGCGCTGCCATCGCCGCTCAAGGCGGCGAAACGCAAGCCCGGCAAGGCATCGGATGCGGATCAGCGTCGCAGCGATCCATTTTCCGGCAGCGGCGGATTCGGCCAGCGTCATGAAAATACTGCATATTTCCCGCTTGAAACGGCTTCCGCGCCGGCCATTTGTTCCAGCTTAAGCGCAAGCATTTGCGCGGACGTCAATGGGGACGTCACAATTGTTAACGACTGTATCGCGACGTGGCGGCTTAACATCTGTAAAAAACAAGGCGTCCCAGCCTGCGCCGCGCCGCGCTAAGCTGGCAGCCGGAACACTGAAGGAACAGCATATGGAACATAATAAAATCCTGGTCGTCGACGACGACGCCAAGCTGCGCGAACTGCTGACCCGCTACCTGACCCAGCAGGGCTATATCGTGGAAACGCTGCCCGATCCCAAGGATCTGGACCGCAAGCTGGCGCGCAACCGTCCCGACCTGATCGTGCTGGACGTGATGATGCCGGGCGAGGACGGGCTGGCGGTGGTGCGCCGGCTGCGCGCCCAGGGCGAATCGCTGCCGGTGATCATGTTGACCGCCCGTGGCGAGGACATCGACCGCATCCTGGGCCTGGAAATGGGCGCCGACGACTACCTGCCCAAGCCCTTCAATCCGCGCGAGCTGACCGCCCGCATCCAGTCGGTGCTGCGCCGCCATCACACCACGCCGGCGCTGGCCGCGCTGCACGACGCCGACGACGTGGTGGAGTTCGGCGAGTTCGTGCTCAACCTCGGCCAGCGCGAGCTGCGCCGCGGCGGCCAGCCGGTGTCGCTGACCAGCGCCGAATTCGCGGTGCTGTCGGTTCTGGTCAGCCATCCGCGCCGCCCGCTGACCCGCGAACAGCTGATGGAGCTGGCGCTGGGCAAGGGCAACGGCGAATCGCTGGACCGCAGCATCGACGTGCACATCTCCCGCCTGCGCAAAGCGCTGGAAAACGGCGAAAGCGACAGCCAGCTGCGCTACATCCAGACCGTGTGGGGCTACGGCTACGTGTTCGTGCCGGACGGATCGCCCAGGGAGTAGGCCTTGTTACGCAAGCTGTTAGGCTCCCTGTTCTTCCGGCTGGCGCTGCTGGTGGTCACCGTGGTGATCACCACCCAGCTGTTCACCATCTGGCTGGCCAACAACGAGCGCCACAAGCTGCTGGAGCGGCAGCTGTACATCCAGGTGCTGGACACGCTGTCCTTTCTCGAGGACTCGATGACCGGCATGGTCGAGGAAGAGCGGCAAGCCTTCCTCGACAACTACAACCGCCCCGGGCTGCCCAGCCTGCTGCCGTTCAACGCCGACCGCGGCCAGCAGTTCAGCGAGGATCTGCCCAAGATCGGCGCGATGCTGGCGCAGCGGCTGTCGCATGACCTGAACGAGCCGGTGCAGGCGCATTACGCGCGCCGAGCCGACCACAGCGAGCTGTGGGTGCACGTGCACGTGCTGGACCAGCCGTACTGGCTGGTGATCCCCTTCGGCCGCTACCGCGACCGCATGATCAGCCCGATGCTGCAGGCCTCGCTGCTGGCGGCGTTGTTCGCCACGCTGCTGGCGTCCTTGCTGGCCTGGCGCATCACCAGGCCGATCAGCCAGGTGGTGCAGGCCAGCCGCCAGCTGGCCAGCGGCTCGATGCCGCAGGCGATTCCGGAAACCGGCCCGCGCGAGATGCAGCTCTTGGCGCACAACTTCAACGGCATGGCCCAGGCGCTGGATAACGCCGCGCGCGAGCGGCGGCTGATGCTGGCCGGCCTGTCGCACGACCTGCGCACGCCGCTGACCCGGCTGAAGCTGACGCTGGAAATGCAGGAAGCCAGCACCGACCAGCACGACATGCTGTCCGACATCGACGAGCTGTCGCGCATCGTCCGCCAGTTCATCGATTTCGCCCGCGCCGAGGAGACCAGCCGGCTGGAGCCGGTGGCGCTGGCCGATCTGGCCGCCAGCGTGGTGGCGCGCTTCCGCCGCGAGAGCATGGACGCGCGGCTGGACATCCGCGACGAGATCGAACTGAGGGCCGACGCGCTGGCGCTGGAGCGGCTGCTGAGCAATCTGCTGGAGAACGCGCGCCGCTACGGCCGTCCGCCGGTGGTGGTCCGGCTGGAGAAGGCCGCCGGCGACGCCATGCTCAGCGTGATCGACCACGGCGACGGCATACCCGCCGCGCTGCGCGAAACCGCGCTGGCGCCGTTCGAGCGGCTGGCCGAGCACCGCGGCACCGACGGCGGCAGCGGCCTCGGCCTCGCCATCGTCTCGCGGGTGGTCAAGCAGCATGGCGGCGCGCTGGAGCTGACCGACGAGGACGGCGCCTTCAAGGTGGCCATCCGCCTGCCGCTGGGCGAGACGCTCAGCGAAAGCGCAGCATCATCCACAAGCCAGCCAGGCTGAGCCCCAGCCCGGCCAGCCTGCCCGGCGACAGGCTCTCGCGGAACAGCCAATAGCCTATCGGCAGCAGCAAGGCGGTGCTCAGCACATTGGAGCTGAGCGCCGCGTAGCCCAGGTTCCAGCCGGCGCGGTAGGCCAGCAGGAAGCCCATCTCGATTCCCAGTATCCCCAGCGCCACGCCCAAACTGCTCCAGTTCAGCGCCGACATCCCGCGCTGGCCCGCCGGCAGCCACCACATGCCCGCCAGGCACAGCGACATCGCCAGGCCGTAGCTGACCGCCAGCGAAAAGAACGGGTTCAACTCCTGCGGCAACTGCTTGATCGACAGGTGGTAGACGACGGAGCCGGCCACCGCCAGCAATAATGCGGCGAAAAACATTTTCCTCTCCTTGCGGCGATTCACATTGGGCCCATGCTAAACATTCGTCGCCGCTATAGGTAGACTGGAAAATCCGGCAATCGTTATAAGCAATTCATATGACCAGCGACATCGATACCGCCTTGCTGCGCGCGCTGGCCGCCGTGGCCCGCCTCGGCAGCATCAACCGCGCCGCCCTTGAGCTGGGACGAACCCAGCCGGCGCTGAGCTTGCAGCTGCGCAAGCTGGAACAACACTGCGGCCAGACCTTGCTGCAGCGCTCCACCCGCGGCGTGGCGCTGACGGCGGCCGGCCAGGCGCTGCTTCCCTACGCCGAGCGCATCGTCTCTCTGGCCGAACAGATGGTGCCCGGCGCTCTGGCCATGGAGCCGAGACGCTGCCGGGTCGGCCTGATCGAAGATGTGATCAGTCATCATCTGCCCCAGGTATTAGCCGATTTTTCCGCCGTTCATCCATCGCTGCGAGTGGAGGTGCGGGCCGCGATGGAAATCGAACTCAGCGAGGCCTATCGCCGAAACGATCTGGATTTGCTGATAGCCAATCCGCTGCAGTGCGGCTTGAGGGAAACGCCGAAGTGGGTGGTGGAATGCCCATTGCGCTGGATGGCGCTGGACGGGCGCATGCCGGAAGGAAATACATTGCCCCTGGTGATGTTCGCCGCGCCATGCAGCTGGCGCGACGCCATGCTGGAAGCGCTGCGCCTGAGCGCGCGTCCATCCCGCATCGTATTCGAAAGCGCGAGCCAGCTCGCCGTCCAGGCCGCGCTGGAGGCAGGCTTGGGAGTAGGCGCTTTGTTGCCCAATGCTGTCGGCGGCAGGCTGGCGCCGTTGCCGGATGATTATCTGCCTCCCTTGCCCTCGGTGCCGCTTGCCCTGTATCGCCGAGCGGAAGGCCGCGACGACTCCGGCCTGGAACGGTTGAGCCGCTTGTTCTTCCACGAGTTGAGCCGGCTGTCCGCCTAGCGCCGCCCGTTCAGCGCCAGCACGCCGGCCAGGATCAGCGCAGCGCCTAGCAGCATCGCAGCGCCGATGGTTTCGCCGAGGAACAGCGCGCCCCACAGCACGCCGAACACCGGCACCAAGTAAGTGACGCCGCTGGCGCGGGTCGCGCCCAGCCGGTTGATAAGCCGGTAAAAAATCAGATAAGCCAGCGCGGTGCAAAACACCGCCAACAGCGCCAGGGCGATCCAGGCTTTCTGCGGCGGCTGGCTCGCCGGCCAGTCATGCCACGCCAGCGGCAGCATCAGCAGCGCGCCGCTGGCCAAGCCGCCACAGGCTGTCACCAGAGGCGGCATGCCGGGCAGCCAGCGCCTGGCCATATGCCCGGCCCAACCGTAGCTGGCGGTGGCGCCCAGCATCGCCAATACCGGCGCCAGCGAACGGACCTCGAAACGCGCGCCGTGGCCGGCCAGCAAGGCCAACACGCCGGCCAAGCCCAAAACCAGGCCCGCCGCCCGCCGCGAAGACAGCCGCTCGCCGGCCAGCGGCCACGCCCACAGCGCGGTCATCAACGGCGTGGTGGCGTTCAACACCGAGGCCATGCCGGCCGACAAGGACAGCTGCGCCCAGGCTATCAGGCTGAACGGAAACGCGGTGAAAAACACGCCGACCACGGCGATGGGCAGCCAGTGGCCGCGCCACAGCTTCCATTGCCCGCGCCACAACAGCAACGGCAGCAACAGGCAGGCGGCCAGTCCGACGCGCAGCGCGATCAGCGGCAGCGGGCCGAAAGCCGGCGCGGCGACGCGCATGAACAGGAAAGACCCGCCCCACAGCGCCGCCAGCAGCGCGAGCCAAGCGAACTCCCGCCGCTGCCCGCTCACGCCGTCGCTTCCTCGCGGCTCAGCCGCGCGCTTTCCCAGCCTATCAGGTCCAGCTTGCGCTCCTCGCCCCAGCGGTAGCCGCCCAGCGCGCCCTCGGCGCGAATCACCCGGTGGCAGGGAATCAGCCAGGCCACCGGATTGGCTCCCACCGCGTTGCCCACCGCGCGCGCGGCGCCCGGCCGCCCCATTTTTCCGGCCAGCTGGCCGTAACTGAGCAGGCCGCCGTAGGGCACGGCCAGCAACGCCCGCCACACCTGGATCTGGAAATTGCTGCCCTGCACCCTGAGCGCCAGCGGCGGTCCGCCCGCCTCGGCCAGCGGATCGAACAAGCGGCCGCACAACGCGCGCGCCTGGCCAGGGATATGGCGCAGCGCGGCGCGCGGCCATTGCCCGCGCAGCCAGGCCTCCGCCTCCTCGTCCCCGGAAACAAACTGCAGCGCGCACACGCCGCGGGCGGTCTGCGCCAGCAGCGCCGGGCCGAAACGGGTGGCTTCGACGCTCCAGGCGATGTCCAGCCCGGTGCCGCCCTGCTGGTATTCGCCGGGCGTCATCGCCTCCAGCGTGACGAACAGGTCGTGCAAGCGGCTGCTGCCGGACAAGCCCAGCTCGTGCGACAGCGGCAGCAGGGAAGCGCCGGCCGCCAGCCGCGCCTTGGCCGCCTCGCAGGTCAGTTGCTGGATGAAGCGCTTGGGGCTGACGCCGGCCCAGCGGCTGAACAGCCGCTGCAGCCGCGATTCCGACAGATAAAGCGCGGCGGCCATGTCGGCCAGCTGCGGCTGCTCGCCGGCATGGGCGACCAGGTAGCGGATGGCGTCGCGGACGCGGGCGTAATCGCGGCCGGCTTCCTCGTCGGCATGCAAAAGGGCGTCCATTTCACGCGCTCCGGTTCAGCCGCAGCGCGTAGCAGCCGTGCGCGGGAAAACGCAGCATCGCGAACGCGATCTCCGGCCGCGCCTCCCAGCGCGCCAGCGTCGCCCCCGCCTCGCGCGTCGGCAGCAACACGGCTTCCAACATCGTCTGCCCGTCGTCATAAGCGCGCAGCGCCACGCCGTCGCCGAGGTAGGCATTATCTCCGGCTCGGCCCAGCAGCGCCGACAGTCCGGGCAAGGCGGGCGGCTGTGGCTCGCCGGCCAGGAAAATCGGCCCGTACTCGCGGTAGGGCCCGGTTTGGCGGAACGGACTGTAGCTCGCCAGGATCAGCGCCTCGCCCGGGCGGGCGCGGCGCAGCGCGTCGCGGCACGGTTCGCCGCCGGCCGCCGTCAGCCGCCGCACCGGCTGGCCGAGCGCGTCGACGCCTTCGCGCCGCGCGCGTTCGACGAAAACCGGGTCCAGGGTTTCCAGTTGCCAGGCCATGGCGCTCTCCTTCGTATCATTGCGATGTCCGAAGTCTATGGCGGCGCGCGCCCGGCGGCGACCCGATTCTTGCCGTTCCCGCTTCCGGGTCAACCGGCGTGCAGCAGCGAGTACTGGATCTCCGACAGCGCCTGCGGCACGCGGATGAAGGACAGCGGCTGTCCCAGCAAGCGCGCCATATGCGAAGTGGAGAACAAGCCGCACAGCTCGTGGTGGCCGTTGGACGGATTCACTTCCACCACCAGCGCGTGCTGGCGGCCCAGATGCTGCATGGTGGCGACCAGCTGGCCGACATTGGCCGCCGCCACGTCGGCCAGGCTCAACGCGTCCAGCCGCCCGCGCGGCGTCATCACATCGGATACCTGGATGTCGGCGTAATGCTTGCCGTGCTCCTTCATGCACTGGATGGGACGCTCGCCGAGCAGGTCGACGGCGGTGACCAAGCCGAGCAGGCTGCCGTCGTCGTCGTGGACGAACAGCAGCCGGATGCCGTGGCTGACCATGCGCTGGTGGGCTTCGCGCAGATCGGCGTCGGCGCGTATGCCTATCGGATTGACCAGCTTCAGATCGGTCATCACGCTCAACGCCGGACTGTCCACGCCTATCGGCGGATGGGGCCGCTGGTCCAGTCTCACCAGGTCGGTGGTGCGCGGCAGAGTCAGTGTGGGCAAGGGAGAAAAATCTTTAGCCATGACGGCTCCTCGCAGGGCGACTCGAAAAGGGGAAAACGGGCTGGCCCGCCCAGTGCGGTCGACCCTGTTTTCAACTTAGCGGAACTTTGCGTTTACTATTGGCCTCATTAGTATGTTTGTTCTACTTTTGTAAAGATCCATGAAGCATAACGCCACCCACAAAACCCATGCCGGAAGATTTCGCCAACAGACGCTGGCCTGGATGCTGCCCGCCGCGCTGCTGATGGCCGGCCAGGCCCACGCCGAAGCCTGGTCCTATCCCGGCTGGCAAGACGGCGCCGACACCCGCGTCAAGGCGCAGGCGCTGCTGCAGACGCTGAACGCCACCCTGCTGAGCAATCCCAGCGCCACCCGCACGCTGCAGCAATGGTGCGGCGAACACAAATTGGCCGCCGAGGCCCGCATCCGCGCGCTCCGCGACACCGCCACCCGCAAGCCGGCCGACGCCGAGATCCGCCGCCAGTTGAAGGTGGGCGCCGACGAGCCCATCGGCTACCGCCGGGTGCAGCTGGCCTGCGGCGACCGCGTGCTGTCCGAGGCCGACAACTGGTACGTGCCGTCGCGGCTGACCGCCGAGATGAACCGCCTGCTGGACACCACCGACACGCCGTTCGGCGCCGCGGTCAAGGCGCTGGACTTCACCCGCCGCACCGAAAGCGCGAAACTGTTGTGGTCGCCGCTGCCGCAGGGCTGGGAAACCCGTCCGCTGCCGGCCGGCGACGCCAAGCGCGGCCTGGACATCCCGGAACAAGTGCTGCAGCACCGCGCCGTGCTGTACAAGGACGGCAATACCCCGTTCAGCCTGGTGGTGGAAACCTACCGCCGCGACCTGTTCGCCTTCCCCCTGAACCCGCGCGAAGGCAGCCGATGAAAGCCCCAACCATCGCCGCCGCCTGCCTGGCGGCGCTGCTGCTGAGCCCGGCCGCCCAGGCCGACCGGCTGGACGACATCCTCGCCCGCGGCGAGCTGCGCGTAGGCACCACCGGCGACTATCTGCCGTTCAGCCGCCTGGATCCGGCCAGCGGTCAATACCGCGGCCTGGACATCGACATGGCCGCGGACCTGGCGCGGGCGCTGGGCGTGAAGCTGCAACTGGTGGCCACCAGCTGGCCGACGCTGATGCGCGACCAGCGCGACGGCAAGTTCGACATCGCGATGAGCGGCATCTCCATCAGCCTGGAGCGGCAGAAACAGGCGCTGTATTCCGCCGCCTACCTGAACGACGGCAAGACGCCGATCGCCCGCTGCGACAACGCGGCCCGCTTCCAGACGCTGGAACAGCTGAACCGCAAGCAAACGCGGCTGGTGGTCAACCCCGGCGGCACCAACGAGCGCTTCGCCCGCCAACGCCTGCCGGATGCCAGTTTGACGGTTTTCCCCGACAATAACCGCATTTTCCAGCAGATCATCGACGGCAAGGCCGACGCGATGGTGACCGACGCGGTGGAAACCCGTTACCAGCAGAAGCTGCATCCGGAATTGTGCGCCATCCATCCGGACAAGCCGTTCGACTTCTCGCAAAAAGCCTATCTGCTGCCCAACGACTGGCGCTGGAAAGCCTGGGTCGATCAATGGCTGGGCCAGCGGATGCAGGACGGCGGCTTCGCCCGGCTGTCCGCCAAATGGCTGGGACAATGACGCCAGCCATGAAAAAAACCGCCCGGATGGGCGGTTTTTCATTTTTAGGCCGCGCGGCCCGAAAAAAGCTTTGAGCGGCCGTCAGGAAGATAGCGCCTGGCGGATCAGCGCCAACATCCTTTCGCTGGCGCCGCGGTGGGCGTCGCGAAAGCGCGCGGCGCCCTGGCGCATCGCCTCGCCGGCGGCCGGATCGTCCATCAGCGCCAAGGCCGTCGACACCAGCTCGGCCGCGTTGGCCACCTGGCGGCCCGCGCCGGCGGCCAGCGAATCGGCGGCGGCCTGCTGGAAATTGAACACCGACGGGCCGAACAGCGCCGGCACGCCCATCTGGGCCGGCTCGATCAGATTGTGGCAGCCGTAAGGCAGCAGGCTGCCGCCGATGAAGGCGACGTCGCAGGCGCCCAGGTAGCCGAACATCTCGCCCATGCTGTCGCCCAGCCACACCCGAGCATCGGCGGCGATGGCGGCGCCGTCGCTGCGGCGCTGCGGCTTCAGGCCGCGCTCGGCGGCCAGTCTCTCCACCTCGTCCCAGCGTTCCGGATGGCGGGGAACCATCACCAGCAGCGCGTCGCCGACCGCGTCGCCGGCGGCCAGCCAGGCGTCCAGAATCAGCGCTTCCTCGCCGTCGCGGGTGCTCGCGCACAGCAGCGTCGGCCGCCCGCCGGCCCGCGCGCGGAAGCCGGCGGCCAGATGACGCTGCGCTTCCGGCACTTCTATATCATATTTGCTGCTGCCGCAGACCGAAACATTCCGCGCGCCCAACTTCGTCAAACGCTCGCCATCTTCCGCTGTCTGCGCGGCAACTGCGGTCAATTTCGCCAAAGCCGGCGAAATCAGCCCGGCGATCTTGCGATAGCCGCTCAGCGATTTTTCCGACAATCTGGCATTGGCCAGCAATAGCGGCACGCGCTGCGCCGCCGCGGCGTGGATCAGATTGGGCCAGATTTCGGTTTCCATCAGCACGCCGCAACGCGGCCGGTAGGCGCGCAGAAAATCGGCGGCGGCCTGTGGATAATCGTAGGGCAGGTAGCGGATCTCGGCGTCCGGGTACAGCTGCTCGGCGGTGGCGCGGCCGGTCGGCGTCATCTGGGTCAGCAACAGCGGCGCGTCCGGCCATTCGCGGCGCAGCGCGGCCACCAGCGGCTGCGCGGCGCGCGTCTCGCCTACCGACACCGCGTGGATCCAGATCGCGCCTCCCGCCTTGGGCGACAGGGCCTGGCCGAAGCGCTCATCCCAGTGCTCCAGGTAGGCCGGCGCCTTGCGCGCCCGCTTCCTCAGATAGCGCCGCACCAGCGGCGTCAGCGCGCGCCACAGGCCGTTGTACAGCGCCAGCTGCCAGCTCATGTCCAATCCCGCCGCGATTGCAGCGCCGCCAGCACCTCGTCCACGGTGGGACACTGGCCGATATTGCCCAGATTGGTCGCCCACGGCGTTTCCACCACGCCGGTCTGCTGCGGGTCGGTATCGGTGTAGATGGCGGCCACCGGCACGTTCAGCGCGTTGGCCAGGTGCACCAGGCCGGTATCCACGCCTATCACCGCGCTGGCGTGGCCCAGCAGCCCGGCGGCTTCGCCCAGGCTCATCTTGGGCGCCACCACCGCGGCCGGCAGCCGCGCGGCCAGGCGTTCGGCGCGCGCCTTTTCCTTGTCGCTGCCCCAGGGCAGCACGGTCACCATGTCATGGCCGGAAGACAATCGAGTCCCCAATTCCACCCAACGGGCCTCCGGCCATTCCTTGGAGGCGCGGCTGGTCGCGTGCAGCAGCACCGCGTAGCGGCCGCTGAGCATCCAGCTGGGCCGCTCGCCGGGCCGGACGCCGAACAGCGGCTGGCCTTCCGGCGCGTAGCCGAAGCTAAGGCCGAACAACTGCCGGTTGCGCGCGATCGCGGACAACTTGCGCGAAACCTTGTGCTTCTTGTCGTAGAACAGGCTGGCCAAGGCTTCGCGCGCGCTGCTCCAGTCCAGCCCGGCCAACGGCGCGCGCGCCCAGCGGGCCGGAATCGCGCTCTTGATCAGCCCCTGGCTGTCCAGCACCAAATCGAAGCGCGCGTCGAGCAGCTTTTGCTTCAAAGCCTTCAGTTCGCGCCAGGCGGCGGGCTGCCACAGGCGCCGGCGCCAACTGCGCCAGCTCAGCGTCAGCACTTCGTCCACCTGCGGGTGCAGGCGGGCGATGTCGGCGAAGCTTTCCTCGGTCAGCCAGCTCAAGCGGATATTCGGGTAATGCGTCTTCAGCTCGGTGATGGCCGGCCAAGTGTGGATAAGGTCGCCCATCGACGAGGTGCGCACAATCAGCACATTCATCATGGCGCGCATTGTACCCGAGCGGGGCTGTGGTTAACCACGTAAAATCCCTCGTGACGGGATGTGGATAAGCGGCTGTGAATAAGTCCGGCCGGATTTATCCACAATCTGCCCTGCCATTGCCCTATGCAATAATCCCATGCCTATCAACAGGACAAACCTATGAAGCAAAGGCCTTTTTAGCAATTGTCCACAGCAAAGTGCCACCTTCAGCAGTTTCATCATTTTATAGTTGCGTTAATGAAAAACCGCTGAGGTAGGCCAGGCTGGATGCAAAAAAAGTCGTGCACAAGCCAGTCTGCAAAACCGGATCAACAACTGTGGACAACCATGAGTCTGCAGAAACCGCTAAAGTTATCCACAACTGCTCACCCAATTGCGAGCACGGCTGACAACAGGTTTTGGATAGAATCAATCCATTGAAAATAAACGGATAAACGTACTTATCCACAAGAAGAAGCAACCTTCTACCAGTTTCATCATTTTATAAATGGGAATACATGAACAGATGCGAGTAGCAGTCAGCGCGGTGCTAATCACCAAGGATGCAGGCAAACAACTGGAACAATGTCTGCAGAAATTGAGCTTTGTGGACGAGATCGTGGTTGTGGATTCCGGCAGCAGCGATAGCACATTGGCAATAGCCTCCGCCTATCAGGCCAAAGTTATCCACCAGGAATGGCTGGGATTCGGTCCCCAGAAACAATTCGCGGTCAGCCAGGCCAGCCATGACTGGGTGCTGTGCCTGGATGCGGACGAATACCTGTCCGAAGAATTGTCCTTGTCTATCAATAGGATGCTGGAGAATCCACAGGCCGCAGCCTATCGCTTCCCGCGCTGCAACCGTTTCATGGGACGTTTCCTGAAACACGGCGAGGGCTATCCGGACTGGTCGCTGCGCTTGTTCGATCGCCGCCGCGCGCGCTGGTCCGACGACGCGGTGCACGAGTACGTGATCTGCGACGGGCCTGCGGAAAAACTGGCGGGAGACCTGATGCACGAGTCCGGCGAGGACATCGCGCTCTATTTATCCAAGCAGAACCGCTATACCTCGCTGCAGGCGGAACAGCTGTACAAGCGCGGCAAGAAGGTGGGCGCCGGCAAACTGCTGTTCAGTCCGCTGCTGCGCTTTTTCAAGTTCTATTTCGTCCGCCGCGGCTTCCTGGACGGCTTGCCGGGCCTGGTGCACATCTTGATCGGCTGCTTCAACAGCCATATCAAGTACGCGAAGCTGATCGAACTCCACCGGCTGAACAAGAACGGCTGACAAGCTTCTGAGCGACGGGGACGGATACGGGCTGGCTCGCCGCGAGAAATGACGTTTGGTTTGTCTGCCGGATTCCCTTAGCATGGGGTTTTGCTTCGGAACCGGCCACATGAACCCCATTCTCATCCGCGCCATGACGGAAGCCGACATCGACGCGGTGGCGCGCTTGTGCGGCGACCTCGACTATCCGACCACCCCCGAGCAGCTGGCGTCCCGCTATGCGACGGCGCGGGACGCCGTCGACAACGAGATCTGGGTGGCGGAACGGGAGGGCGAGGTGGTCGGCTGGATCCACGGCCACGGCGGCCATCTGCTGCAAGCGGACAGCTATGTCGAAATCGGCGGCATCGTCGTCGATCCCGCCTGCCGCGGCCTGGGCATAGGCCGGCTGCTGCTGGAAGCCTGCGAACGGTGGGCGCATGAACGCGGCTACCCGCGCATCCGGCTGCGCTCCGGCATCCACCGCACCTGGGCCCACGCTTTCTACCACCGCATCGGCTACCAGCAGAAAAGCACCGGCATCACCTTCGCGCTCGATCTGCCGCGGCGGGATTGAGCGCGGCAGACTTGTCCACACGCTTCGAGGCCATACCATGCCCATCCGCTTTCCCGCGCCGCTCCAGCCCGGCGACGCCATCGCCGTCACCGCTTTTTCCTCCGGGGTCCATCCGCAGCTGCACGGCCGGCTGGACGACGCGCTGAACGAGCTGCGCGCGCGCGGCTACCGCGTGGTGGAGGGGGAGTGCCTGCGCGGCGAGAAACACGACGCCAGCGCTCCCGCCGCGGCGCGGCTGGCCGAATTGCGGCGCTTGCTGTTCGATCCCGACATCCGCGCCATCCTGCCGCCCTGGGGCGGCGAACGGGCGATCGAATTGCTGCCAGGCCTGGATTTCGATGCCTTGGCCGAATTGCCGCCGAAATGGATCGCCGGATTTTCCGACGTCTCCACCCTGATGGCGCCGCTGACGCTGCGCGCCGGCTGGGCGACGCTGCACGGGCCCAATCTGATGGACTTGCCGCTGAAAGAGCGCGCGTTCGGCAACGAGGCGCTGCTGGCGGCGCTGGAGACCGGCATGCCGCCGGCGCAGGCGCAGCATGGGCTTTACTGGCGCTGGGACGAGCCGGGCCGGCAGTTCGCCAATCGGGTGCGGCTGCTGGAGGGCGGAGCGGGGAAAATGGAGGGCAGATTGATCGGCGGCTGCCTGGATGTGCTGGCGCCGCTGCAGGGCACGCCGTATTTCGATCTGGACGCGTTCAAGGCGGAGCCGGCCATCCTGTACCTGGAAAACTGCGAGCTCGCGCCCTGCGGCGTTTTAAGGGCCCTGGCGGGCCTGCGGCTGTCCGGCGCGCTGGATGGCCTAGCCGGGCTGGTATTGGGCCGCAGCGGCGGCCCTGACGCGGCCGACAGCGATGCTTTGAGCTATGAGGGGGCGTTGCGCGCCGCTTTGGACGGTTTGCCGTATCCGGTGGCGGTGGATGCCGACATCGGCCACGTGCCGCCGCAATGGAGCCTGCTCAACGGCGCCTGGGCGACGCTGGAGGTGTGCGGGGAGGGGGAGGCCAGGCTGGTGCAGCGCGCGGCGCGCTGAGGGCGTTTACAGCGCCATCCGGTAGAACACCACGCGCTCGGTTTCCTCGAAGTCCAGCGCCAGGTGCGCGTGCTGCGAGACCTGGTTGTCCAGGCCGGTGTCGGACGCGAGCTCGGCGCAGCCGCGGCGGATGGCCCAGTCCTTGGCCGCGGCCAGCAGCAGGGCCGCCATGCCGGCGCGCCGGTGTTCCGGCGCCACGTACAGGCCTTCGACGAAAGCCACCGGCGATGAGCGGGTGCCGTTGACGTAATCGCCGCGCAGCGCGAGCTCGATCAAGCCGACGGCCTCTCCTTGGCCGTCCTGAACGAGGAAGGCGGCGCAGCGGCGGACATCGGCGCTCTGGGCGTCGATTTCCTCCTGGTGCCTACCCCGCGGGCAGTGCGGCCACAGCGCGGCGCGCAGGGCCAGCCAGGCGTCCGGATGGGAGGCGGCGGTGACGACGCTCATATCGACTCGAACTCCGGCTGCGGCAGGTGATGGCGCTGCACCAGGATCTTATCCACCCGGGTGCGGTCCATGTCCACTACCTCGAAGCTGAAGCCGTTCCATTCGAAACGGTCGGTGACGCTGGGCACGCGGCCCAGCTGGTACAGGATCACGCCGGCCAGGGTGTGGATGTTGCCGCCGGCCTCGCCGGGCAGCTGGGCTTCCAGCTCGAAGAACTCGCGGAAATGCTCCAGCGACACCATGCCGTCCACCAGCCAGCTGCCGTCTTCTCTCTGCACGATTTCGTCGATTTCGCCGTCGATGTCTGGAAGATAGCCGACGATGGCTTCCATCACATTGTTGATCGACACCAGGCCTTCCAGCTCGCCGTACTCGTCCACCACCAGCGCGCTGTGGCTGCGCGCCTGCTTGAACTGCTCCAGCAATTGCATCAGCGAGCAGGTGGACGGCACGTACAACGGCGGCGACAGCTCGGCGGCGAAGTCCAGCGGCTCGCCGCGCAGCAGGCGGTCCAGCAGGGTCTTGGCGTTGAGCACGCCTATCACCTGGTCGGTGTCGCCGCGGCAGACCGGAAAATGGCTGAATGGATAGGCCAGCAACAGCTCGCGATTGCGTTCCGGTCCGTCTTCCAGGTCCAGGATCACCACGTCCTTGCGCGGCGTCATCACCGCCGACGCCTTGCGGTTGTCCAGGCGGAAGATGTTTTCCACCAGTTCCTGTTCGGCGCGGTCGAACACGCCTTCGTCGGCACCCTGTTCCATCAGCGTGCGGATTTCGTCTTCGGTGATGGACGGCTCGTCGCTCTTCTTGGCGCCCAAGAGGCGCAGCAGGCCGTCGGTGACGCGGCTGAACACCTGCACCAGCGGGCCGCTGGCGCGCGACAGCAGCAGCATCGGCCGCGCCAGCGCCATCGCCACCCGTTCCGGGTTAAGCAGCGCCAGCCGCTTGGGCACCAGTTCGCCCAGGATCAGCGACAGCGTGGTGATGAACAACACCATCAGCGCCACCGACAGCGGCTTGCTGTACGGCGCCAGCAGCGGCACGTCCAGCAGCGCGCCGCGGAGATGCTCGGACAGCGCCGCCTCGCCGTAGACGCCGGACAGGATGCTGATCGAGGTGATGCCGATCTGGACAGTGGACAGGAAGCGGGTGGGCTCGGAAGCCAGCGCCAGCGCGGCGCGGGCGCCCTTGTGGCCGTCTTCGGCCTTTTGCAGCAGCCTGACCTTGCGCGAGGAGACGATGGCGATCTCGGCCATCGCGAACACGGCGTTCAACAGGATCAGGCCCAGCAGCAGCAGGATTTCCACGATGAGAGCGGGGGAGTGGAGGAGCTACTAGCTTAGGGCAAGCGGCCCGCCGCGCAAAGCGGCGCGGCGGAGCCGTTTCAGAACAGGGCGTTCCGCGCGGCCGGCGCCGCTTCCCAGCGCACCGGCTGGCGGCCGCGGGCGATCAGCCAGGCGTTGACCTGGGAGAAGTGGCGGCAGCCGTGGAAGCCGCGGCTGGCGGACAAGGGCGACGGGTGGGCGGCGGTCAGCACCAGGTGGCGGCCGGCGTCGATGCGCTCGGCCTTGCTCTGCGCCCAATTGCCCCACAGCAGGAACACGCAGCCGGGGTTGTCGCGGTTGACGGCGTCGATCAGCGCGTCGCTGACAGACTGCCAGCCGAGCTTGCCGTGGCTGCCGGCCTTGTCCCGCTCGACGGTGAGCACGCTGTTGAGCAGCAGCACGCCCTGCTGCGCCCAGTGGCTGAGGTCGCCGCAGGCGGGAATGCCGTGGCCGAGGTCGGCCGCCAGTTCCTTGTAGATGTTGCGCAGGGACGGCGGCACGCGCGCGCCGTCCGGCACCGAGAACGACAGGCCCATCGCCTCGCCGTCGCCGTGGTAGGGGTCCTGGCCCAGGATCACCACCTTGACGTCGGCCGGCGCGGCGAAGGTCAGCGCGTTGAACACCTGGGGCGGGGGCGGAAACAGCGTCTTGCCGTCGCCTTGCTGCAAGGCCAGCTGGCGGTCGATTTCGGCCAGGCGGGCGGCGATGGCGGGCTGGCCCAGCACCGTTTCCCAGGCGGGGTGGACGCGGGCGAGGGCGGGAGCGAGGTAGGTCAGAGAAGACATATCGGGTTCTTTGCTATGGATCGCCAGGCGGTTAACGTGGCTTGGAAAGATGGCTGCGCGATTCGTTCCAAAACAAAACACCGCCCTCGGGCGGTGTTTGTAGGCGACGCGCCGTCCAGCATCAATACCGGGCGACGGCCGGGTCCACCTGGGTCGACCAGGCGTCGATGCCGCCCTGCAGATTGATCACGTTGTCGAAGCCGGCGTTCAGCAGGAACAGCGCCACCTGGGCGCTGCGCATGCCGTGGTGGCAGATGGCGACGATGGGCGCGTCGTCCGGCAGCTCGCTCATCCGGATCGGGATCAGATTCATCGGGATGTGCACGCTGCCTTCGATGTGCGCCAGCTGGTATTCCCAGCCTTCGCGCACGTCCAGCAGCACCGGGCGCGCGGCCTGCGGATCGGCCAGTTGCGCGGCCAGCGCCGGGGCGGTGATTTCGCGCAGCATGATCAGAAGCTGAAACGGGCGGGTTCAACCGCCTCGAATTTCTTCAGCCGCTCGACACAGGTCTCGAACAGCGCGGTTTCGCGGAAGCTGGTGTCGGTTTCGCGCTCGATCAGCTTGCACGCCATCACCGGCAGATCGCCGGCCACCAGGATCAGGCGGCCGCCGACGGCCAGCTGGTCCTTCAGTTCTTGCGGGACTACCGGCAGCGAGCCGCCGACCACGATCACGTCGTAAGGCGCTTGCTCGGCCAGGCCCAGCACGCCGTCGCCCTCGACCAGGGTGACGTTGGCGACGCCGGCCTTCTTCAGGTTGGCGGCCGCGCGCTCCTTCTGCGCCGGATCGATTTCCACGCTCACCACCTGCTTGCCCATCTTGGCCAGCAGCGCGGTCAGGTAGCCGCTGCCGGTGCCGATTTCCAGGATCTTGTCGCTCGGCTGGATGGCGGCGTCCTGCACCAGGCGCGCTTCCATCTTCGGTTGCAGCATCTTGCTGCCGTTGGGCAGCGGCAGTTCGGTGTCGACGAAGGCCAGCTGGCGCTGATTGTCGGCGACGAAGTCCTCGCGTTTCACGTGAAACAGCAGATCCAGCACGTTGGTATCCAGAACATCCCACGGACGAATCTGCTGTTCGACCATGTTGAAACGGGTTTTTTCGAAATCCATCAACTTAAACTCCGGAGGGCTGGGAGTCCGCTCCGCCCATGGAGGACAGCGTCGGCGGCAAGGACTCGTGTGATGACGATACAGTCTGCTGACAAAGTGAATTGGTGCGATTTTACAGAACCCGGCAGAGCCGGGCCCCGCCACATAAGTGCTTGAGTCCGCAGCCTGACCATTGAATCCCTATCGCTCCGCTGAGCGAATTGAAAATTCGCACGCATGCCGCCCTCTTAAACCTGCAAGGGAGCCTCGCCTTCTCGAAGGCGAGATGCTTTGTCAACAATCTAGATTGCTTGCGATTATCCCATATTTGCCTTACCTTCACACGGCATCGCTAGGGGTCCTGCGCCTGGCGTTCGGCGCAGATGGCCACCAAAGTGTAGGCCATGGCGCCGGATGACGGAGCGCGGGTGAGAAATACCCTTGGAACCTGACCCGGATAATACCGGCGTAGGGAAGCGTCACCTGCCATACCGGCCCATTCGGGCCCGCAGCCGGCCATGCCGGACCGCTCCTTGCGCCGCTTCATCGCTTTTGGAGACCCGCCCGATGAACGCGCCCGTGAACAAGCAGATGGTGGTGGACGCCGCCGCCGTCCAGCCTTTGCCCAACTCCCGCAAGATTTATGCAGCAGGCAGCCGCCCGGACATTCAAGTGCCGATGCGCGAGATCCGCCAGGCCGACACGCCGACCCAGTTCGGCGGCGAAAAGAACCCTCCCATCTTCGTCTACGACACCAGCGGCCCCTACAGCGATCCGGCCGTCCGCATCGACATTCAGAGCGGCTTGGCGCCTTTGCGCGCCGGCTGGATCGCCGAGCGCGGCGATTGCGAGCGGCTGGACGGCCTGTCCAGCGAATACGGCCGCGCCCGCGAGGCCGATCCCAAGCTCGCCGAGCTGCGCTTCAATCTGCAGCGCAAGCCGCGCCGCGCCAAGGCCGGCCGCAACGTCAGCCAGATGCACTACGCGCGCCGCGGCATCGTCACGCCGGAGATGGAGTTCGTCGCCATCCGCGAAAACCTGAACCGCCGCGCCTATGTGGAATCGCTGCAGGCCGCCGGCAACCAGCGGCTGCTGGACCTGATGACGCGCCAGCACAAGGGCCACAGTTTCGGCGCCAACCTGCCGGAGGAGATCACCCCGGAATTCGTGCGCCAGGAAGTGGCCGCCGGCCGCGCCATCATCCCGGCCAACATCAACCATCCGGAATCCGAGCCGATGATCATTGGCCGCAACTTCCTGGTGAAGATTAACGGCAACATCGGCAATAGCGCGGTAACGTCGTCCATTTCCGAGGAAGTGGACAAGATGACCTGGGGCACGCGCTGGGGCGCGGACACCATCATGGACCTGTCCACCGGCAAGAACATCCACGAAACGCGGGAGTGGATTCTGCGCAACAGTCCGGTGCCGATCGGCACCGTGCCCATCTACCAGGCGCTGGAAAAGGTCAACGGCAAGGCCGAGGACCTGAGCTGGGAAATCTTCCGCGACACGCTGATCGAGCAGGCCGAGCAGGGGGTCGACTACTTCACCATCCACGCCGGCGTGCGCCTGGCCTACGTGCCGATGACCGCCGGCCGCATGACCGGCATCGTGTCGCGCGGCGGCTCCATCATGGCCAAGTGGTGTCTGGCGCATCACCGCGAGAATTTCCTCTACACCCATTTTGAAGATATCTGCGAAATCATGAAGGCCTACGACGTGGCCTTCAGCCTGGGAGACGGCCTGCGCCCGGGCAGCGCCTGGGACGCCAATGACGAGGCGCAGCTGTCGGAGCTGAAAACGCTGGGCGAGCTGACCGAGATCGCCTGGAGGCACGATGTGCAGGTGATGATTGAAGGCCCGGGCCACGTGCCGATGCAGCTGATCAAGGAGAATATGGACAAGGAGCTGGAGTGGTGCCGCGAGGCGCCGTTCTACACCCTGGGGCCGCTGACCACCGACATCGCGCCAGGCTACGACCACATCACCTCGGCCATCGGCGCCGCGCAGATCGGCTGGTACGGCACCGCGATGCTGTGCTACGTGACGCAGAAGGAGCACCTGGGCCTGCCCAACAAGAATGACGTCAAGGAAGGCATCATCACCTACAAGCTGGCGGCGCACGCGGCGGACCTGGCCAAGGGCCATCCCGGCGCGCAGATCCGCGACAACGCGCTGTCCAAGGCGCGCTTCGAATTCCGCTGGGAAGACCAGTTCAACCTGGGGCTGGACCCGGACAAGGCGCGCGATTTCCACGACGAGACGCTGCCGAAAGACAGCGCCAAGGTCGCGCACTTCTGCTCGATGTGCGGTCCGCACTTCTGCAGCATGAAGATCACTCAGGACGTGCGCGAATACGCGGCCAGCCAGGGCATAGGCGAGCAGGACGCGCTGAGAGAGGGGATGCGGGAAAAGTCGATCGAGTTCGTCAAAGGCGGTAGCAAGCTGTATGACAAGGTCTGATCAATAGGTCAATTTTGGTATTTTAATGATTTTTTTGGCATAAAATGTTATCGGGTCGGCTTGTGAGCCGGCCCGTTTTCCATTTGGATCGCCAATACATGCTGAAATCGTTTTTTGCCGCCGTGGAGACGGGCGCCGCCGCCGTGGCCACCCGTCTGTCGAACCCGCGCCTGCAGTCCGGCGAAACGCTGCGCGGAGAGGTGAGGGTCTGCGGCGGAGCGGTCGACCAGCGCATCGCCAAAATAGAACTGCTGCTGCTGGCCGAGGCCGCAGGCGAGCGCGGCGGGGAAACCCTGTTGCTGGCCAGCCTGCCGGTCAGCGGCCCGTGCCGGATTCCGGCCGGCTGCGAATGGCGCTTGCCGTTTCTGCTGCCGTTGCCGGAAGCGACGCCGGTCAATTGCCACCCGGCCCTGGGCGGCGAGCCGCTGGTGTGGGTCCATACCGATCTGGCCTTGGGCCAGGCGCGGGACGCCGGCGACAGCGACCGGCTGCAGGTGTTGCCGCCGCCGCGCATGGATGCCCTGTTGCAGGCTTTTTCCCGCCTGGGCTGGGAGTTGGCGGGCGCGGGGATGGAAGCCGGCATCGCCTATGTCGGCGGCGTCGCCGGCTTGCTGGGCTGCTATCAGGAATGGGTGCTGAGGCCGCGCGACGCCGGCTGGAACTGGAGCCAGATCCGGCTGACCCTGGTTCCCGACAGCCATGGGGCTGTCCATGTATGGATGGAGATCGCCGGCGATGGCCGCGATTATTGCCTGAGCCTGAGGATGGAGCCGGGTTGGGAAGAGGTCGACTGGACGGCGGAGATTCGCGCCAGGCTGGGCTTGTGAGCGCGTATAACCGGCCGATGGGGCTGGTTTGGCGTTCGTTGCGGCACAGAGGCGGCGGCGGCGGTCTAGCATGAGGGGATGAAACCTGCTTAGGGAGTCGAGGATGGACACCAGCAATCATTTGTTGCCCGGCCTGTTTCGCCAGCTGGGCTTGCCGGACGAGCCCGCCGCCATCCGGGCCTTCATCTCCAGCCACCCGCTGCCGCCGCGCGTCGCCTTGGCCGACGCGCCGTTCTGGACGCCGGCCCAGGCCGCCTTCTTGCGCCAAGCTTTGGAGTGCGACGCCGAGTGGAGCGAGGCGGCGGACGAACTGGCGGTGCTGTTGCAGCAGGGCGAAGGCTGACGGTTGTGGATAAACAGGGAGGCGCGCGGCGGCTTGTGGATAAGGCTGCTAACAAAACCCCTGATCCTGCGTTGCGCCTGCTTGTCGTAATGAGTGCTACCTGTGTCGGCGCGCCTTGGCTCAGGTTCTCTGCGAGGTTTTGTCAGAGGCTTTAAGTCGCCTCATGCTGCCGGATGCGCAGGAAGCCTTGTGCCGCCGCCATCCGGTGAAGGCGGTGTATCTGACGCCCCTCCACCAGTTTCCCGCCGCGCTGATGGCGCCGGCCGAGCGCTACGATTTTCACATCATCGAGGACGACTATGACCACGAGTTACACTTCGACCATCGGCCGATGCCGCCGCTGGGCCGGCCGGCGCGTGGCGTACGTCGGTTCGCTGTCCAAGGTGCTGGCGCCGGGGTTGAGAGTGGGTTACGCCGACCTGGGGGGCGCGAGCCCTGTGTGGACAGATGGCCAGTTTCGACGCGGGAAGGTAGTTATCTGGATTGAATAGCGAAAACCTGACATATAGCTTTAAGAAGATATCGTCGTTCTGGGGAACGGGATGAAACAAACCGATCAGACCCTGCTGGAACAATTGCGCATTACCGAGTTCGAGATTGAGCAGCGCAAGCAATTGTTTGAGTTGGAACCGCGCGACGAAATGCTGCTGCGCGCCGCCGGCCATTTGGTGGAGTCGCATCTGGAAGAACTGGTGACGCGTTTCTACGAGTTGCAGACCAGCACGCCGGAGATCGCGCTGTTGATCGGCGACGCCGACACCCTGCAGCGGCTGCGAAACGCCCAGCGCCGCTATGTGATCGACCTGTTCAGCGGCGTCTACGACCTGGAATATGTGAACAACCGGCTGCGCATCGGCCTGGTGCACAAGCGCATCGGCGTCGAGCCCAAGCTGTACCTGGCGGCGGTGCAATCGTTGAAGACGTTGCTGTCTGCCCAGATCTGCGAACTGATTCCCGACATTGAAGTGAGAGGACATACCTTGCTGGCGTTGGACAAGCTGGTGATGTTCGACGTGGCGCTGGTTTTCGAAACCTATATCCGCAGCTTGGTGGCCGAGATCGAAACCTCGCGCAACAAGTCCGAGCAGTACGCGCGTTCGCTAGAGGAAAAAGTGGTGATCCGCACCCGCCAGTTGGAGGAGTTGTCGCGCACCGACCCGCTGACCGGGCTGCTTAACCGGCGCTACCTGGACGAGACGCTGACGCGGGTGCTGCGCAGCGCGCAGCGCCGTCACGAGAAGGTGACGCTGGTGTATCTGGACATCGACGATTTCAAGCAAATCAACGACAGCCAAGGCCACCAGCAGGGGGATGAGGTGCTGCGCCGGCTAGGTGAGGTGATCAATCGCATTACGCGAGTCGAAGATGGAAGCTTTCGCTACGGCGGCGACGAATTCTGCATCGTATTGCCCAATTGCGACCGCAAACAGGCGGAGGGCGTTTTTCTCATCCGCCTGAGCGAGGAACTGGCTACGGCGCTGCCGGGCGTGACCCTGAGCGTGGGTTGTTCGGAAACCGGTCCGGATGATTTCATGCCGCCGGAAGAGCTGCTGGGCAAGGCCGACCAGTGCATGTATGAGATGAAGCAGCGCCACCGGATGGATCTGGCCGCCGGGCCGAGCAAGCTGGCGGACAAGACCGACGAAAAAGCCAGCGAGGAGCAGCCCGTAGTCGGCCGCTAGAGCCGGCGCACCTGGTCGCGCCCCGACTGCTTGGCCAGATACAGGGCCTGGTCGGCCTTCTGCTGGGCATCGGCGAAGTCCTGCTGCCGGCAATGCCATTCATGCACGCCGGCGGAAAAGGCGCAGCGCAGTTCCGGCTGCTTGGGCAGCGGCGCCAGTTGGCGAAAGGCCTGCAGTAGCCGCTCCGTCGCCAGCATCCCGTCCTCGATGTCCGCGTCCGGCATCAGCAGGCAGAACTCCTCGCCGCCATAGCGGATCAGCATGTCGTTGTCGCGGATGCCGCCCCGCAGCACGGCGGCCAGCACCTGCAGCACCGCGTCGCCGGCCGGATGGCCGTAGCGGTCGTTGACCGACTTGAAATGGTCGATGTCCAGCATCACCACGCAGACGCGCTCCACCGACGCCTCCAGCGTGCGCAGCCAGTATTGTAGTGCGCGGCGGTTGCCGGCTCCGGTCAGCGGATCGAAGTTGGCCGCGTCCTCCAGCCGGTTGTGCTGGCGCTGCAGCACGATGTTGAGAAAACCCACCGCGCCGCATACTTGGGCGGCGGCGGCGAACGCCAGCGCCAGCTGGTGCAGCTGGTCCAGGCTGTCAGGCGCGGTGGAGGTTTGCAGCCGGAGGTAGAAATCGCTGGCGTCTCGCCAGACGAACAGCAGCGCGCCCAGCAGGAACAGCAGCGCGGTGGGGCTGAAGCGGTTGCGGCTGACCAGCCGCTCGGCGCGCTGGTACAGCCAGGCCGCGGCCAGGTAGAGCAGCGGAATCTCGGCGCTTTCCAGCGCCAGCATCAGCGGGCGGTAGGGCAGCAGCTTGTCCAGCGTGGAAACCAGGCCGACGGCCAGCCACAGCCAGTTGGGCGGCTTCAGTCCGGTGACGCGGGCGATGATGGTCAGCTGCAGCGCGATGCCGGCGTTGCTCATGCCGCTGCCCAGCGCCAGCCGCAGCATCTCTCCCTTGCCGGGTTCGACATAGCCCTCCACCAGCATGCCGGCGGCCAGCAGCAGCGAGGCCTGCAGCCAGCGGCGCCGCGCCCGGATGAGGTCGGAGCGCACGCTGTGCTGCCAGGTGATGAGACCGATGCTGGCGACTGCCAGCGAAACCATGATCAGCAGGGAATTGGACATGCGCGCCTGTTGCGGAAGGATGAAACCATCGTCTCATCCTAGCAAAGGGGTTTTCGCGCTGTCACGGTCAGAAGCGGGCGGTCACCTTGCGGCGCACGCTGTAATCGGGCCGCAGGCTGGCTTCGGCGTCCAGGAAATAGCGGTTGCTGTCCAGCATGAAATGCGGATCGTTGCTGGGCTCGGGGTCGGACCAGCGCTGGAACAGGCTATCCACCTGGCCGGGGAGACGGCAGGCCGCCAGCTCGGAGCGGAACGGGCGCTCGCCGAAGACGCGGGCGATCTCCGCCAACAGTTGCAGGTGCGGGGCGCGGGTGTCGCGCGGCAACAGCAAGACCAGCAGGCTGCGCACCGGCTCTCCGTCCAGGGCGTCGAAATCCAGCCCCCGCTTCAGGCTGATAAACAGCGCGCGCACGTCGGCCAGGCCGGCGATGCGGGCGTGCGGCAGCGCCAGGCCGTGGCCCAGCGCCGTGCTGCCGGTTTCCTCCCGCTGCTGCAGCGCGGCCTGCAGCGCCGGCGCGTTCAGCGCGTGTCGCTGGCCCAACTGGCGGGCGGCGTATTCGAACAGCTGGCGTTTATCCGATATGTCGACGTCCAGCAGGATATCGCTGCCGCGGCAGATGTCGGCCAGGGTTTGCATGGACCTTCTCCTGTATGGTGGATGCAGGCTCATGCTAGGTCGGCGTGTCTAAATTGAATCTAAATAAACGGCGGCCGGACATCAAAATCTCGTTAACGCTATTCCTTCTTCGGCAGGATGGCGCCCTTGAGCGCAGACGCCTGCTCCTTCAGCTTGTCCACCTGCTGTTGCACCTCGGGATTCTGGGCGGCGGCGGAGGCGGCGAGCTTGGCCGCGCCGATCGCGGCGCTGGCCTGATCCTTCAGTTGGCCGAGCGGCGCGCTGGCGCTGTCCACGCCCTGGTGCACGCTGCCGATGGCGGCCGACGCGGCCTGTTGCAGCTGGGTGGTCTGTTGCTGGTTGCAGCCGGCGAGCAGCAGCGCGCTGCCGGCGGCGAGCATCACGATACGCATGGTTTTGTCCTAAGCGTTGAAAGATGCTGTTAAAGAGCGGAATAAGGGGACGCAAGTTCCATTTTGTCGGACAGCCAGGCCGGAATGACATTGGCAATGCGGGCATTTGGGTTTAAGTTGATGTCTCCCCTTTACCGCCACGGAGTCCCGGATGATCACCGTCAGCGTCACTTATCCCCAGCGCGCCGGCGCGCATTTCGATTTCGACTACTATCTGCGGCAGCACATGCCGATGGTGCAGCAGCTGCTGGGCAATGCCCTGAAGGGCGCCAGGGTGGACCGCGGCCTGTCCGGCGCCGAGCCCGGCAGCGCGCCCGATTACGTCGCGCAGGCGACGCTGCTGTGCGAATCGACGGAGGCTTTCCAGCAGGCCTTCGGCCCGGTGGCCGCGCGCATCATGGGCGACATTCCCAACTACACCGACATCCAGCCCGTGATCCAGTACAACGAAGTGGCGCTGTGGGACGAGCGCCAGCCCGGCGTCAGCGGCTGGTACGCCAACGCGCAATAGGCGCTAGCAGCCTGTTCTGAAGTCTCGCAGACGCGCAGCCGGCATTCAACAGGTTCTCAGGCCAGGATGCGCTGGGCCAAGTCTCCCGGGGCCTGGCCGATGGCCAGCCGCGGCGCGCCGTGCCAGGCGGCCATCCGGCAGAGCGCGGCGGACAGGTCGTCGGCCAGCCGCTGGCTGACGCGGACACCCGGCTCCAGATGCAGCGACTTGACCTCGAACACGCCTTCCTTGCGGTGGGCCTTGGCGTCCAGCCGGCCCACCAGCTTGCCGCGGTTGAGGATCGGCAGGGTGAAGTAACCGTAGCGGCGCTTGGGCGCCGGCGTGTAGCACTCGATCTTGTAATCGAAATCGAACAGCTCCAGCGCGCGCTTGCGGTCCCACACCAGCGGGTCGAACGGCGACAGGATGGCGGTGTTGCCGCTGCTCAGCCTGTCCGCCGCGGCCAGTTCCAGTTCGGCGGCCAGGCTGGCGTGGACGAAGGCGTCGTGGCTCCAGCCTTCCACCCTCGCCGGGATCAGCTCGCCCTTGTCGGCCAGGCCGTGCAGCAGCTCGCCGTACGGCGCGCGCTTGAGCCGGTAGTAGTCGGCCGCCCAGCCGGGCTTGACCACGCCCAGCGCGCGGCAGCTGTTGCGCACCATGTCCAGCTGCGCGTCTTCCGGCGACGGCAGGTCGCGCGCGTCGTCCCAGCCGGGCAGCACCCGCTCTGCCAGGTCGTAGACGCGTTGGAACCCGCGCCGCTCCTTCACCATCAGCCGTCCCAGCGTGAACATCACTTCCAGGTGGCGCTTCTCCGGCTTCCAGTCCCACCAGCCGTTGCCCTTGCCGCCCTTGCGCTCGAAATCGGCCGAGCGCGCCGGGCCGTGGGCGCGGATGTGCTCGACGATGGCGTCGATGTCGGCGCGGTGCTGGTCCAGCCAGCGCTGCGAGTATTTCCAGCTCATGCTTTCGGCGTTCAGCATCCGGTGGCGCAGCAGCCGGTAGTCTTCCGTCGGCACGAAACAGGCTTCGTGCGCCCAGTATTCGAACAGCGCGCCCTCGGCCAGCAACTGGTCCAGCCAGGCCGGGTCGTAGGCGCCGATCCGGCTGTACAGCACCAGGTAGGGGCTGCGCGCGACCACGCTGATGGTATCGATCTGCAGCAGCGCCATGCGGCGGATGGCGGCCAGCGCGTCGGCCTTGGCCGCCTTGCGGCGCGGGGCGGCGAGCAGGCCCTGGGCGGCCAGTTGCAGGTGGCGGGCGTGTTGCAGCGACAGGTGGAGAGTCATGGCCGAACCGGGAAGCGACGGGAAAAACGACTATACCAGCGGCGACCGTCTCCGTGTAATGCCAAAGGCATGACAAGCCGGCGCGCTTGTGGCAGGGTGGACAGTCCGTTTTCCACCCGGAGCAATGGCCATGATCAGCCATATCGACCACATCGTCCTGACCGTGCGCGACATCGAGGCGGCGGCGGCGTTTTATCAGCGCGCGTTGAAGCTGGAGGCGGTGACCTTCGGCAACGGCCGCCGCGCGCTGCGTTTCGGCAACCAGAAGATCAATCTGCAGTCATTGGGCCAGGAGACCCGCAATCATGCGGCGATCGGCTCCGGCGACCTGTGCCTGATCGCCGCCATTCCTTTGCCCGAAGTGATCGAGAACCTGAAGCGCGAGGGGGTGGCCATCGTCGAGGGGCCGATCACCCGCAGCGGCGCGATGGGCCCCATCACCTCGGTGTATTTCAACGATCCTGACGGCAATCTGGTGGAAGTCAGCAGCTACAGCTTTTGACCCTCTGGACGGAAGCCCGCGCAGATGGCGGAGGCGGGACAGGAATGATGCCGAATGATTTGGATACTGTCTTTTTTATGTTATTGAAATGAAATGGCGCTTGTCGTTTAATTCAACGTCATTGCCGGATGGCCGGCGATTCAACCCGGACGCCGGACATGTGCCGGCGCCCATTCTCAGGGCGATTTCATGGACAGCAGCAAGGCAGTGATTCAACGCTTCAACCGCGAGGTGATAGAAAACCGCGACATGGGGGCATTCGCCGAATTGGTGGCGGCCGATTTCGTCAATCACTCGGCCCCGCCCGGCGTCCCCTCGGGGCCGGACGGCTTCGCCGGCTTCTTCACCGGCATGCTGCATCCGGCCTTGTCCGACATCCGCGTGCACATCCATGAGCAGATCGAGGAAAACGGCAAGGTGGTGACGCGCAAGACCATAGAAGCCACCCACACCGGCGCCTTCTTCGGCCAGGCCGCCAGCGGCAAACGCATCGCCATCAACGCGATGGACATCGTGGTGGTGCGCGACGGCAAGTACGCCGAGCACTGGAGCTGCGCCGACCTGTACGGCGCGCTGGCCCAGATCCGCGGCGCCTGAACGCGCTCAATCGTCGCGGCCGGCGTTGAGGACGTCCCGCACCAGCCTGTCGTAGCTGCCATCCTTGCGCATGCCTTCCAGCGCCAGGTCGAAGCGGGTCAGCAGCGCCTGCTGCTGCGAATGTTTGTTGATGGCGAGATAGGAGTGGTTGGCCGCCAGCGCTTCCGCCGACAGCGCGAAGCCATGGTAGCCGCCCTCCCGCAGCGCCAGCTGCAGCGGTTCGCGTATGCCCAGCACCACGTCCAGCCGGCCCAGCTTCAACTGCTGCAGATTTTGCTGGTCGCTGTCGCCGTCGAAGGCGGTGAACTTGCGGTCTTTGCGGGCCTGGTCGAAGGCGTCGCCATAGCTCCAGCCGGCCATCACCCCCACCCTTTTGCCGTTCAGGTCCTCCAGCCGGCGGTAGGACTGGCCGTTCGCGCGCGGGTAGGCCATGACCACCCGTTCGGTGAACAGCGGCTGGCTGAAGTCGAACAGCTTTTCCCGGCTGGCTGTCTTGATGATGCCGCCGGCGGCGGCGCTGCCGCCGCGCAATTCCTGCAGCGCCATGCGCCAGGACACGGCGCGCAGGGTGACGGCGATGCCGGCGCGTTCGCAGGCCTTGGCGACCAGCAAGGGATAGAGCCCGGCCGCGCCCGGCTTGCCGGCGTACATCAGCGGGGGGTTGCTGGCGTCGAAGTCGACGATCAGGCCGGGCGGCTCGCCGGCGCGGCTGGCTAGGCAGGCGGTCAGCAACAGCAGCGACGCCAGCGCCTTGCGGAAAAACATCGGCCGCATCGGGACGGGCTCTTGGAGGTGGTCACTGTTGCAGCATAGTACCTGCGGCGGGCGGGCAAGAAAAAACGGAACCCGAGGGTTCCGTTGTCGCTGCCATGCCGGTGGCGCCTTACGGATAGACGATGCGCAAGAGATTGGTGGAGCCGGGGGTGCCGAAGGGCACGCCGGCGATGATCACCATCGGCTTGCCCTGCTCGGCCAGGCTGAGCTTGGTCGCGCAGAAGGTGGTTTTCACCACCATGTCTTCCAGGTTTTCGGCGTCCGGTCCGTGGTAGGCGACCACGCCCCACACCAGCGTCAGCCGGCGCGCGGTTTCCAGCTTGGGCGAGATGCCCAGGATGGGGGTGGACGGGCGTTCGCGCGCCAGCGACAGACAGCTGGCGCCGCTGGTGGTGAAGGCGACGGCCACGGTGACCGGCAGCAGGGTGCTGACCTTGCGCACGCAGGCGGCGATGGCGTCGGTGCGGTCCGGCTCGTCGGCGGCGCTGTAGTCCAGCGCCATCACCTTGCGGTAGTCGGGCGCGCTTTCCACGCGGCGGATGATGCGGTCCATGATCTGCACCGCTTCCAGCGGATACTGGCCGGCGGCGGTCTCGGCCGACAGCATCACCGCGTCCGCGCCTTCGTAGACGGCGGTGGCCACGTCGTTGGCTTCGGCGCGGGTCGGCGTCGGCGCGGTGATCATCGATTCCAGCATCTGGGTGGCGACGATCACCGGACGGCCCAGGTGGCGGCAGTGGTGGACGATGCGGCGCTGCGCCACCGGCACGTCTTCCGGCGGCAGCTCCACGCCCAGGTCGCCGCGGGCCACCATCACGCCGTCGGCCAGCGTGGCGATGGCCTCCAGGTCGTCCACCGCCGACGGCTTCTCGATTTTGGCGACGATGCCGGCGCGTTTGCCGATGATGCCGCGCAGTTCCTTGACGTCGGCCGCGGTCTGGACGAAGGACATCGCCACCCAGTCGGCGCCTTCCTCCAGCGCGAACTCGGCGTCCTTGCGGTCCTTGTCGGTGATGGCCGACAGCGGCAGCACGGTGTTGGGCAGGTTGAAGCCCTTGTTGCTGGACAGCTCGCCGCCGACGGCGACGCGGGTGACGATGCGGCGCGGATGCATTTCCGTCACCTCGAACGCCAGCTTGCCGTCGTTGACCAGGATGCGGTGGCCGGGCTCCAGCGCCTCGAACGCCTCCGGGTGCGGCAGGGTGGCTCGCTCGGCGCCGCCGTCGGTTTCGTCCAGCGTGAATTCGTAGCGGTCGCCGGTTTTCACCGTGGCCGGCTGCGGAAACTTGCCGATGCGCAGCTTGGGGCCCTGCAGGTCCACCAGCACGCCGATCGGGCGGTCCAGCGCTTTCTCCGCGGCGCGGATGGCGGCCAGGCGGGCGCGATGGTCGTCATGGCTGCCGTGGCTCATATTGAGCCGGAAGATGTTGACCCCGGAGCGGGCCAGTTCCAGGATTTTTTCCGGGGTGCTGGACGAGGGGCCGAGCGTGGCGAGTATTTTGGTGTTGCGAAGCATGACAGTCCTTTGCGGCCCATGCGGCCGAGTAGCTTGGAACCATTGCGTAATTCTTGCGGCGGGTGGTTGCCGGACGGGGCGCCGCGTCGCGTATCCGGATTGCGGCGATGATGCCATATCGCCGTTTTCGCTTTCTTGCGCTGGGTCGAATGCCCGGCGTTTCGCGTCGCGCGGTCCGTTGCGGAACCGGAGTCTGCCTTGTCATTCATGCTGCCATATCTGCGTTGTAGCGGCAGGATTACGTGTTTGCGGCCGTTTGTTGGCGAAACAACGTTTTGCGACGATGGTCTGATCGAAGCGTCCGCTTTTTAGTTTCGGTTATTTTCTTATTTTTTCGTTTTCAAGCAAGCGGCTGTAGCGCATGCAAATGCTTGTTGCAGTGCGAAATAGACGGATTTTCCATCCATTTGTCCTGAGGCCTCGCCTGTTCTCGCCGCGCGGGCCGGCATGGCGCGCCGTTTTTCCGGAACGGGGGCGTGGAAATAGGCGCGTGTGAAAATGTAGCGCGGAGCTACATCTTTCAGTGTGTTGATATTAAAGGATTAATTCCGTATTGCGCGGATGGCGATCTCTGGTTGCAGCGCGGAAAATGTATTTTTTTTTACCGGAAGATTGACAAGGTTCTGTTCGGGCCTAGAATTGTCCGCAAATAAAACGAACGTCATAAGCAAAAAAACAAACATTCGCGCAACGTCGACACCCAGGCATGTCCACCATGCCGCCTTACCGGCAAACAGGAGAAAGTCATGACCGATCAGTACGTGCTGGCCCTGGACCAGGGCACCACCAGTTCCCGCGCCATCCTATTCAACCGCGGCGGCGACATCGTGTCGCTGGCGCAGAAGGAATTCCGCCAAATTTATCCGCAGCCGGGCTGGGTCGAGCATGATCCGCAGGAAATCTGGGGCGGCCAGGTGGGCGTGGCCGCGGAAGCGGTGGCCAAGGCCGGCATCGACGGCCGCAGCATCGCCGCCATCGGCATCACCAACCAGCGCGAAACCACCATCGTCTGGGACCGCGAAACCGGCCAGCCGGTGTACAACGCCATCGTCTGGCAGGACCGCCGCACCGCCGAGTTCTGCGACGAGCTGAAATCGCGCGGCCTCTCCGAACTGATCCGCTCCAAGACCGGCCTGCTGGTCGACGCCTATTTCTCCGGCAGCAAGATCAAGTGGATTCTGGACAACGTGCCCGGCGCGCGCGACCGCGCCCGCGACGGCAAGCTGGCCTTCGGCACCGTGGACAGCTGGCTGATCTGGAACTTCACCCACGGCAAAGTGCATGTGACCGACGTGTCCAACGCCTCGCGCACCATGCTGTACAACATCCACACCCTGCAGTGGGACGCCGAGCTGCTGGACATCATGGGCATTCCGGCCAGCATGCTGCCGGAAGTGAAGAGCTCCAGCGAAGTGTACGGCCATACCCACGCCGCCCATCTGGGCCGCGAAATTCCGATCGCCGGCGTGGCCGGCGACCAGCAGGCGGCGCTGTTCGGCCAGCAGTGCACCACGCCGGGCATGGTGAAGAACACTTACGGCACCGGCTGCTTCATGATGCTGAACACCGGCGACAAGCCGATCGAATCCAAGAACAATCTGCTGACCACCATCGCCTGGAAAGTGGACGGCAAGGTGCAGTACGCGCTGGAAGGCTCGATCTTCATCGGCGGCGCGGTGGTGAAATGGCTGCGCGACGGTCTGGGCATCATCCGCCACTCGGCCGACGTCGGCCCGCTGGCGCAGGAAGTGAAGGACAGCGACGGCGTCTACCTGGTGCCGGCCTTCGCCGGCCTGGGCGCGCCGCACTGGAAAGCCAGCGCCCGCGGCACCATCGTCGGCGCCACCCTGGGCACCAAGGCCGCCCACATCGCCCGCGCCGCGCTGGACAGCATCGCTTACCAGACCCGCGACGTGCTGAAGGCGATGGAAGCCGACGCCGGCATGAGCATCGCCGAACTGCGCGTCGATGGCGGCGCCACCGTCAATGAGCTGCTGATGCAGTTCCAGTCCGACATCCTGGCGGTGAACGTGGTGCGCCCCAAGATCACCGAAACCACCGCGCTGGGCGCCGCCTACCTGGCCGGCCTGGCCGTCGGCTACTGGAAGAGCGTGGACGACATCCAGGGCCAATGGCAGCTGGACCGCCGCTTCCAGCCGGCGATGCCGGCCGGCGAAGTGGCCGCCAACGTCAAGGGCTGGCAACGCGCGGTCAACGCCGCCAAGGTGTGGGCCGACGATCAGGACTGACGGCGCGCGGGCCGGCGTAACCCGCTGCCGGCCGTGCCCGAGCGATGACGGCATGACCCGCCGCGCCAAGCGGCGGGCAACTCAAGATAAAGTTGGAAAGAGACAATCATGAATCCTTTGATGGGCGAATTCATCGGCACCGCCTTGCTGGTGCTGCTGGGCAACGGCGTGGTGGCCAACGTGCTGCTGAAGAACACCAAGGGCCACAACAGCGGCCTGATCGTGGTGGCCTTCGGCTGGGCGATGGCGGTGTTCGTCGGCGTGTTCAGCGTGGCGGCGATCAGCGGCGCGCACCTGAATCCGGCGGTTTCGGTGGCGCTGGCGGTGGCCGGCAAGTTCCCGTGGGACAAGGTGCCGGGCTATGTCGCCGCGCAGATGCTGGGCGGCATGGCCGGCGCCGGCCTGATGTGGCTGATTTACCGCAAGCACTACGAAACCACCGATTGCGCCGACACCAAGCTGGCCACCTTCTGCACCGGCCCGGCCATCCGCAGCCTGCCGGGCAACCTGGTGTCCGAGATCGTCGCCACCTTCGTGCTGGTGTTCGCCATCCTGTCGATGGTGGCCCCCAAGATGTCGCTGGGCGCGATCGACGCGCTGCCGGTGGCGCTGCTGGTGTTGGGCATCGGCGTGTCGCTGGGCGGCACCACCGGCTACGCGATGAGCCCGGCGCGCGACCTGGCGCCGCGCATCATGCACGCCATCCTGCCGATTCCCGGCAAGCGCGACAGCGACTGGGGCTATGCCTGGGTGCCGGTGGTCGGCTCGCTGATCGGCGGCGCGCTGGCGGCGCTGGCCTTCACGCTGCCGCTTTGATGTTGTAGCCGTTTTTGCGCCGCCGTGTCCGCACGGCGGCGTTTTCACAGGCTGGCGCCAGCCAGCCTGGCGCGGGACCGCCGCCGACAGAGCGCGCGGCCCGCCGGAGCGATCCGCCCCTCGGGCGACGCCTTATGGTTTCGCCCGGGACGGTGGATGGCTGTTGTCCGCACCTCAACTCGGAAAGAAGTCCCATGATCAGTCTGTTCAAACCCGCGCCACACCTTCCTCCGCTGCCCGACGCGCAGCAGCACGGCCTGTACCGCCGGCTGCGCTGGCAGATCTTTCTCGGCATCTTCCTCGGCTACGCCGGCTACTACCTGGTCCGCAAGAATTTCTCGCTGGCCATGCCTTACCTGGTGGAGCAGGGCTTTTCGCGCGGCGACCTGGGCTTCGCGATGTCCGGCGTCGCCATCGCCTACGGCCTGTCCAAGTTCCTGATGGGCGCGGTGTCCGACCGCTCCAATCCGCGCGTGTTCTTGTCCGCCGGCCTGGTGCTGTCCGCCGCCGTGTTCCTGCTGATGGGCTTCGCCCCCTGGGCCACGTCCAGTGTCGGCGTCATGTTCGTGCTGCTGTTCCTCAACGGCTGGTTCCAGGGCATGGGCTGGCCGGCCTGCGGCCGCACCATGGTGCACTGGTGGTCGCAGAAGGAGCGCGGCGGCGTGGTGTCGATCTGGAACTGCGCGCACAACGTCGGCGGCGGCCTGATCGGCCCGCTGTTCATCCTGGGCATGGGCTGGTTCAACGACTGGCGCGCCGCCTTCTACGTGCCGGCCGCCGCCGCGATCGGCGTCGCCGTCTTCGCCTGGCTGACCATGCGCGACACGCCGCAATCGTGCGGCCTGCCGCCGGTAGAGGCCTACCGGAACGACTACCCGGAAGACTACAGCGACACCCACGAGCAAGAGCTGACCGCGCGCGAGATCTTCCGCAAATACATCCTGCCCAACAAGCTGCTGTGGTACATCGCGCTGGCCAACGTCTTCATCTACCTGCTGCGCTACGGCGTGCTGGACTGGGCGCCTACCTATCTGAAGGAGGTCAAGCACTTCTCGGTCGACAAGTCGTCGTGGGCCTACTTCTTGTACGAATGGGCCGGCATCCCCGGCACGCTGCTGTGCGGCTGGATGTCGGACAAGCTGTTCCGCGGCAATCGCGGCGCCACCGGCGTGTTCTTCATGGCGCTGGTGACCCTGGCCACCGTGGTCTACTGGCTGAACCCGGCCGGCAACCCCACCGTGGACATGCTGGCGCTGATCGCCATCGGCTTCCTGATCTACGGCCCGGTGATGCTGGTGGGCTTGCACGCGCTGGAACTGGCGCCTAAAAAAGCGGCTGGCACCGCCGCCGGCTTCACCGGCCTGTTCGGCTACCTGGGCGGCTCGGTGGCCGCCAACGCCGCGGTCGGCTACACCGTCGACCATTTCGGCTGGGACGGCGGCTTCGCGCTGCTGATCGGCTCCTGCGTCGCTGCCATCGTGCTGCTGGCGCTGACCACCTGGCATGGCCATCAACAGGGCAAGCTGGCCTCGGCTTGAGCGTGAGGGACGCGGCTGGCGATCCGTCGGACGCGCAAAAAACTATTCGCGTACATAAAACGCGCAAAATAAAACGTAAAACGAAAATATTGTGTTGTATTAAGGTTCGTTATTAATTATTCTGGGTAGTAAAGCTGGCAGGGCCAGCCCGGACTTTAGCGAGGTATGCGGTGGAAACTTACGATCTGGTAATCATAGGCGGCGGCATCAACGGCGCGGGCATCGCGCGCGACGCGGCCGGGCGCGGCCTGTCGGTGCTGCTGTGCGAGAAGGACGACCTGGCCTCGCACACGTCGTCGGCCAGCACCAAGTTGATCCACGGCGGCCTGCGCTACCTGGAATATTACGAGTTCGGCCTGGTGCGCAAGGCGCTGCAGGAGCGCGAGGTGCTGCTGAAGGCGGCGCCGCACATCATCTGGCCGCTGCGCTTCGTGATGCCGCACGCGCGCGACCAGCGGCCGGAGTGGATGATCCGCGCCGGCCTGTTCCTGTACGACCATCTGGCGAAGCGCGAAGTGCTGCCGGGCTCGGAAACCGTCAGCTTCGCCAGGCACCCGTCCGGCGCGCCGCTGAAGGACGCGTTCAAGCGCGGCTTCGTCTATTCCGACGGCTGGGTGCAGGACGCGCGGCTGGTGGTGCTGAACGCGATGGACGCCGCCGAGCACGGCGCGAAAATCCATGTCCGCACCGCCTGCGTCGCCGCGCGCCGCGACGGCGAGCACTGGCTGGCCACGCTGCAGCGCGAGGACGGCGGCCGTTTCGAGGTCCGCGCCCGCGCGCTGGTCAACGCCGCCGGCCCCTGGGTGCAGAGCCTGATCGAGGACAAGCTGGCGATGCCGTCCAGCAAGTCCATCCGCCTGGTCAAGGGCAGCCACATCGTGGTGAAGAAGCTGTTCGACCATCCGTTCGCCTACATCTTCCAGAACCCGGACAAGCGCATCATCTTCGCCATCCCGTACGAGAAGGATTTCACGCTGATCGGCACCACCGACGTCGAATACCATGGCGACCCGGCCCAGGTGGCGATAGACGGCGACGAGATCAACTACCTGTGCCAGATGAGCAACCGCTACTTCCACAGCCAGATCACGCCCGCCGACGTGCTGTCCACCTATTCCGGCGTGCGCCCGCTGCTGGACGACGCCTCCGACAACGCCTCCAGCGTCACCCGCGACTACGCGCTGGAAATGGACCTGCAGGGCGCGCCGCTGCTGTCGGTGTTCGGCGGCAAGATCACCACTTTCCGCAAGCTGGCGGAAGAGGCGGTGGACAAGATCGCGCCGCTGCTCGGCTGCGGCCAGGCCACCTGGACCGCCGGCGAGCCGCTGCCGGGCGGCGACATGCCGGGCGCCGATTTCGGCCTCTTCCTGCAAGGCCTGCGCCAGCGCCATCCGTGGCTGCCGGAGGCGCTGGCCGAGCGCTGGGCGCGCGCCTACGGCACCCGCGTTTCCAAGCTGATCGGCAAGGCGGACAGCCTGGCCGGGCTGGGCCAGGAAGTGCTGCCGGGCCTGTACGAGGCCGAGCTGGCCTACCTGGCGGACGCCGAATGGGCGGCCCGCAGCGAGGACATTCTGTGGCGGCGCTCCAAGCTGAAGCTGCATTTGCCGGCCAACGCCGCCGAGGTGGTGGACGCCTGGCTGGCCGCGCGCGCGCAGCCGTCGCGCGAGGCGCTGAGCGCCTGAGCGGTTTTCCCGATTAAACGCAGCCCGGTCCGTCGGGCGGTTTCGTTTCCGGCGCCGGCGCGCTAATGCCTCATTAAAAGCTTTCGTTTCACGGCCCTCCCCGTATTGGCTAGCATGGTTCCAATACCGATGATGGGAGCGAAGATGCGCATTGCCTTGAGTGAGGCCCTGCTGGGCCGGATGCCGGAAATGGAAGTCAGCGGGTTGTTGGCGCTGGACCTGGACGCGGCCGGGCTGCCGGACGCGGAGCTGGTGTTGCCGGCGCATGAGGCGGATCTGGACGCGCTATTGCTGCGCTGGAAGGAAATCTACCGGGCGCTGCCGGGCGACAAGAAGGCGCGCTGTTCGCTGGAGTATCTGGCCAAAGCGGCGCAAAAGGACAAGCTGCGCCGCATCCTGCCGCTGGTGGACCTGTATAACCAGGCCTCCCTGCTCAGCCTGGCGCCGTTCGGCGGCGAAGACATCGACAAGCTGGACGGGACGCTGCTGCTGGATCTGGCGCGCGGCGACGAAGCTTTCCTGCCCCTGGGCCGCGCCGAGGCGGAGCGCGCGCTGCCGGGCGAAGCCGCGTGGCTGAACGGCGGGCGCGAGGTGGTGTGCCGCTGCCTGAACTGGCTGGAGTCGGACCGTTTCAAATTGACCGAGTCCAGCCGCAACGCGGTGTTCGTCAGCGAGCGGCCGGATGGCGGCTTTCCGTCCGGCGAGGCCGGCATGGATTGGCTGGAGCGGCGGCTGGCGCCGCATGCCGGCCGGCTGCTGCGGTTCCGGCTGAACGCCGCCAATCCGGTTTTCTCGGCCTGACAGCGCGTTCCGCGCGTCGGTTTCGGACGCGCGGCGCCGCTTCACAGGCGGAACTTGCCCACCATGTCCTGCATGTGCGTGGACAGCCCGTTCAGGCTCACCACCGCGCCGTGCAGCTCGCCGGCGGCCAGGGTATTGTCGGCCACCATCTGCGACACCGTCTCGAAGCTGCCGGCGATGCTGTTGCACACGGTTTTTTGTTCCGCGATGGCGTCGCGGATCTGCACCACCCCGCCGCTGGCCTCCTGCACGCTGTCGTTGGCTGCCTGCAGGTTGGACATCACTGTTTCCATGGTGCCGCGGCTTTGCCGGGTGGCGTCCAGGCCGCTTTGCACCGTCGATCCCACCGATTGCGCGTTCTGGCTCAGCCGTTCCGTCACCAGCTTGATCTCGCTGGCGGCCTTGGCCGAGTTTTCCGCCAGCTTGCGCACTTCGTCGGCCACTACCGCGAAGCCGCGGCCCATTTCGCCGGCGCGCGCGGCCTCGATCGCCGCATTCAGCGCCAGCAGATTGGTCTGTTCGGCGATGTCGCGGATCTGGCTGGTCAAATGGCCGATGGCCTGGGTGCTGTCGCGGAAGGCCTGCGAGGCGGTGTCGACCTGGCCCATCACCGTGTCTATGGTTTCCGCCTGGCGGCGCAGCCGCGCCACTTCTTCCAGCCCCTCGCGTGTCTTCTGCGCGCTGTTGTGCGAATCCTCGCTGATGCGGGAGGTCTGATCGGCGATGGTGTCTATGCTGGTGGCCATCTGCTCCAGCGAGGCGGCATTGCTGGCGATGGCGTCGTTCTGCGTTTCGGCGCCGCTGGCCAGCGCGCGGGCGGAGCGGCCCAGCTCCTGGCTGGTGTCGCCCACCTGCCTGGCGGCCTGGATCAGCTCGCCTATCAGCGCGCCAAGATGGATGCGCACCGTTTCGCTGCAGGCGGCGATGCGGCCGATCTCATCCATTCGCCCGGGCTGGAACGGCCGGGTGAAGTCGCCGTCGGCCAGCCGCGTCAGATCGGCGACCACCTGGCGGGCGCGGCGGATGATGGTGGCGTTGACGTAATACAGGAAGAAGCCCAGCCCCAGCGCGGTGCCGATGGCCATGGCGACGCCCACCCGCCACAGCGCGGCGTTGGCGCTGGCTTCGGCATCGGCCGCGTCGGCCTGGGCGCGCTTGGCCAGCAGCTCGCTGGCCTGGGTCAGCAGCTCGGTCGGCGGGCGGTCCATGCCGGCCACCTGTTTGTCTCCGACCTTGGCGTCGCTGCCCGACTGTTTGAATGCCTCCAGGCCGCGGCGGTAGTCTTCGCCCATTTTCTGGTGGGCGGCGACGAATTGCTGCAGCAATTGCTGAGCCTGGGGATCCGATACCGACGCAGCCAGCGCGCTGCCCTCGTCGTGGACCTGGCCTTCCTTCTTCTCGAAATTGCCCCAGTATTTGGCCAGCTTGGCCGGGTCCTGGCCGCGCAACAGCGTGTCCTTCCACTCCTGCACCTGCTTCTTGAAGTCCACTTGCATGGTCAGCACCTGCCGCACGCTCTGCTGGTCGGCCGCCACCTGGTCGCGGAAGGTGCGGATGCCGCCCCATAGCTGGTACAGGGAAAACAGCGACGCGCACAACAGAATGGCGACCACCAGGCCGACGATGGCGGCCAGCTGCCCGGCCAGAGAGGTTTGGCGCTCCATGTGAAGCTCCCGACAAGAATGATTCTGTTCTAGTTGTAGGGTAGATTGTCCCTAACTAGGAAAGAATACTTAGCGGGGGCCTGGTTGTGGATAACTTGTCTTTTTGGCGATGGCTGTGGGTAAGTGGCAGGTCACTTCATTTGCGGGGCCAGCGCGCCGGCTGCGCGCGTCCTTTCCCCGCGCAGCCAGAGAAACAGCAGGCTAGCCAGCAGGCAGGCGGCGGAACATAGGGCGAGCGACGCGCGGTAGCCCCAGACCGCGGCGATGCCGCCGCCTATCAACGCGCCTAACGCCATGCCGGCGGATATCGCGTTGGAGTACAAGGTGGACGCGTAGCCCAGGCGTTCCCGGGCCAATCGCTGGCATAGCTGGAGTCCCGCGGTGGCGCTCAAGGCGATGCAGGCGGCAGGCAGCCATTGAAGCAGCAGAATGAGCTGCCAGGCATCCACCATGACAAATACGATGTAATAGCCCGCGCCCAGCATGGCGGCCGCCAGCAGCTGTTCTTCCGGCGGCCAGCGGCGGCTGATCTTGCCGGACAGCATCATCAAAGGAATCTCTATCGCGGCGGTTAACCCGAACAGCACCCCTGGCAGCCATGAGGGCGCATGCGGCTGCAGAGCCAGGTGGAGCGGCATCTGGATGATGTAATTATTGATTGCGACATAGAGCATCCCGATGCCGGCGGCCACCAGCCACATCGCTTTGCCGGGTTTGTCGTCGATCGCGGCCGCAGCGGGCGCGGTTTGCGGTTTATCGCTGGCGGGAAGCCGATGACTGGCCAGCCAGATCAGGCCATAGATGGCGATCAATAGCGCGAAAGCGGCCTGGTAGCCAAGGGCGGCGGCGATGCCGAATGAAAGAGGGGGGCCGATCACCCAGGCCAGGGACACCATGGCGCGCATGGAGCCCAGCATGCCCGCGCCGTTGCCCGACGACCGCGACGCCGCCAGCGCAAACAGTTGCGGCGCGGCAATCGAGGTCAGGCTGACCAGGGTCAGGCTGGCCAATGCCAGCCAGACCTTGTCGCGCAGCGTGGCGAAAGCGAGGAAGGCCAGCATGCCCGCCAGCGCGGATACGCGGATCAACCGTTGCCGCGGCCGGCCGTCGTCGGAGCGGGAGCCTATCCAGTGCGACGTCAGCATGGCGCAGCCGATGGACAGCGCCATATACACGCCGACGAAGCCGGGGCTGGCCCCCAGCTCGCGCACGAAGAAAGAGCTCTGCAGGGGATTGAACAGCGCGGTACTCATGCCTGTGAGGAAGATGCTGGCGAGCAAGGAGGAGTCGCGGAAGGTCATGGACGGCGTCCCATCAGTGGAATAAGGCCTGAGCCGGGGCGGGCAACGCGTAGAGCAGCGCGGCGAAGCGGAATGAGTGCGCCGGCTGCCAGTCGACATGATGCGCCGGCAGCCGGGCCAGCCAGCTCAACTGCCTGAGGGCAGCTTCCGGGTCCGGTCGCAGCGCGGCGGCCAGCCACGCCTCTGGCACGATGAACTCGGCCATGCCGCGCAGCGAAGCATGGGCCTGGATCGCGTCGGCTTCGCCGCGCCGGATGCGCATCTCGATGCGGGGGCCATTCGACCACTGCAGGTCGAGGCGGATATCGTCCCGCTGGTTTGGGCCGAACCGCAGTTCGACCGGCGCGTCGGGCCAGTCGGCGAGCAGGCCGCACAGGGCCAAGGCGTCAGCCAGCCGATCCGCGGGCGCCGCGGTAGTCCATTCCCATCGCAGTGTTTCCAACTGCTTGGGAGGCAGCGACTGCCGGAGCGCGTCGCGAATATCGGCGCGATAGCCGGCGGGAAGGCCGCTTTTCAGCCAGGGGCTGGAAAGATCGGGCCGCGGGCCGTTCCGCAGCAGCAGCTGGGCGAGGCGGGAAGGGGGCAGATAAGCGGGCAGGCCGGCCGCCAGCGTCTCCTCCAGTTGCCGGGGCAGCTCGGAGTCGTTGCCGGCGGCGTATAGGCAGGCGGGTGCGGCCGGCATTGCCGGGAGCGTGTCCAGATGGATTCCCGCCATCGTTTTGGACGCCGGCAGCGCGGCCGCCGGCGTGCCTTGCTCTTGCCGCCACGCGATGAGCGGAGGCGCGCCGAGAGCGGCGCGGGCCGCTGCCATCCAGGGCTGGGCGGACAAGGGCTGGAACGACGCGTCCAACTGCGCGGATCCGCCGTTGGATATGCGCTCGCACAGCTCGGTGGCATGGATCGCCAGTTCGCCGCCGCATAGCAACGGGGAATGATTGCGGATCGCCAGGCAAAGGTTGGCGATACCCATGCATTGATCCATTTCCATGCCGTAATCGTGGATAAAGCCCGCGCCGCGCTCAGGCGCGATGGTCCGGCTCTCCACGTGTTGGCCGTCGCCCAGGGGCCGGCGGCGGGCAAGGCGCAGCGGGGAAAAATAGTCCCAGCAGTCTTCCAGCGCCAAGCTGCCCTCATCGCCATGAATGGCGATGCTTCTGTCCGCGATGTCGCATACGATGCCGCAGGTGAGATGGCCGGTGACGCCATTGGCGAAATCCAGCACGCTGGTGGTGAAGTCGGGCGAGGGGCCGGGGGGAAGCGGCGCCCCCGCAACCCGCTTGTCGGGGATCGCCGTCCGGGTGAGGCTGTTCACCGATTTGACCGGGCCGAACCAGGCCAGCGCGATGGACAGCGAATAGGCGCTGTGCTCGGCGGTGCAACCGGTTTCGAATTCGTTGGCGTAGGGCCAGCCCACGCCCAGCGGGTTGATCCAGCGCTCCGGCCTGGCCAGGTCGACGCGGAAATCATGCATGGACAGATGCAGGAAACGGGGGCGGCCGATCGCGCCTTGTTCCAGCAGCTGCGCCGCCAGCGTCACGGCAGGGCTGAGCAGGCAGGACGGCGCGGCGCCGAGCAGCACACCGTGAAGCTGGGCGACCCGCTGCAAGATCCTGGCCTGTTCGCCGGTCATCGCCAGCGGTTTTTCGCTGTATAGGTGCTTGCCGGATCGCAGAATGCGCAGATTGGCGTCGAAATGCTGTTGCGGAGGGGTCAGGTTGACGACGATATCGATGTCGGGATCCGCCAGCAGATCCTCAAAAGACGGATAGGCGCGGACATGGAAATGCGCCGCCCAGCGCGAGGCGCGCCGATCATCGGTATCGTAGCCGCCGCATATCGAGAACAGGGCGCGGTGGTTGAATGCCGCCATCGCGTAGTAATAGGCCATGTAGCCGCAGCCGAGAATGGCGACGTTCAGCATAGCGCGCTTTCCACCGGCGCCGCGCGGGCTGGGCGCGACAGGTAGGCGTTGACGTCCAGCGGCTTGCTGTTGGCCGCCAGGCAGTCCAGGTATGCGAGCAGCTGCGGTTGCGGATAACGCGCGGCCAGGCGGCGCAGCGTGTCGGCGACGCGCTGTTCGCGTTGCGCATTGGAGGCCACCTCCTCCTGGTGCGGGAGGTGAATAGATCGGCATTCGCGATCCAGCGTCCAGTGCGCATCCGGGCTGTTGAACAGGCGAATGGCGAGGTCGAAATCCTCGCCTCCCCATTGGCGGAAATCATCGTCGAAGCCGCCCGCTTCATGAAAATGCGCGCGCTCCAGCGAGACATGGCAGGTCCAGAACACGTCGAACGGCACCGGCCAGACGGAAAGATCGTCGCCATGGCGCAGATAGCGCCCCTCCCGCACATCGGCCACCCGCATGGCGCGCAATGCGGCGATGGATGCTTCGACCCGCTCTGGATCGACGCGGCTGGGCCAGTCGGGATCGGGGCTGGGGCCGCCCCACTCGGTGTGCAGGGTCTGCGCCATATAGCCGTAGACGTAGCCAATCACGATTTGACGGGGGCGCTCGGCATGGCGGCGGCAATGCGCGGCCAGTCCCGTTTCCGCCAATAGCACGCCGGAGTCCAGAAATAGAATGATGTCGCCGCTTGCCGCCGCGACGCCCTGATTGCGCGCGGTGGCGGCGCGGAAGCCCTGGTCGGGTTGCCATAGGTATTGCAGGGACAGCGCGGAGGCGAACCGGGAGGCGACTTGTTCGGTGTCGTCGGATGAGCCGTCGTCGCAGACGATCACTTCGAACTGGCGGCGCGGCAGGGTTTGTCGTTCCAGGGCGCGAAGCGAGGCGGCCAGCAGCGCCGAGCAATTGTAGGTGGGAATGACGATCGAAATTTTCATGATGGCCGGAAGGTATATTTCGATAAGGCCGGTTTCGCGGTGACGATTCGGAAACCGGCGGCGCGTGACGCGAAGCGAGTCAGCTTGTGGCCGTTTCTTGCGGCCTTTCCTGGATGGGCAGCGGGTCACGCCTCGCCAGCGCCAGCCCGTCGCCGCCGAACAGGTGGCAATGGCGCGGGTCCGGCGCCAGGAAGCGGCGCTCGCCCGGGCGCGGCTCGGCCTCGTGGCCGGGCAGTTTCAGCGCGATGGTCTCGCCCTCGCCTTCGTGGCGCAGGTAGACGATCTGCTGGTCGCCCAGATGCTCCACCAGCTGCACCGTCGCCGGCAGGCCGGATTCGGCGAAGTAAAGGTGCTCGGCGCGCACGCCCAGCGCCAGCGGGCCGCCGCCGGCGTCGGCCAGCGGCAGCGCCAGCCGGAATGCGCCCGGCAGCTCCAGCTCCACGCCGCCTGAATGTTGATCCAGCGCCCGCGCCGGGATGAAGTTCATCTTGGGCGAGCCGAGGAAGCCGGCGACGAAGCGGTTGGCCGGGTGGTTGTACAGCTCCAGCGGCGTGCCCACCTGCTCGATGCGGCCGGCGTTGAACACCGCGATGCGGTGGCCCATGGTCATCGCCTCCACCTGGTCGTGGGTGACGTAGATCATGGTGCTGCCCAGCTCCTGGTGCAGCCGCGCCAGCTCGATCCGCATCTGCACCCTGAGCGCGGCGTCCAGGTTGGACAGCGGCTCGTCGAACAGGAACACGCCGGGTTTCCTGACGATGGCGCGGCCGATGGCGACGCGCTGGCGCTGGCCGCCGGACAGGGCCTTGGGCTTGCGCTCCAGCAGGTGCTCGATCTGCAGCGTCAGGGCGGCGCGGCGCACCGCGGCGTCGATCTCGGCCTTGCTGTGGCCGGCCAGCTTCAGGCTGAAGGCCATGTTGTCGCGCACCGTCATGTGCGGGTACAGCGCGTAGCTCTGGAACACCATGGCCAGGCCGCGGCGGGCGGGCTCGACGTCGTTGGAGAGCTTGTCGTCTATCCACAATTCGCCGGCGCTGATGTCCTCCAGCCCGGCGATCATCCGCATCATCGTCGATTTGCCGCAGCCGGACGGACCGACGAAGACCATGAATTCGCCGTCGCGGATGTCCAGGCTGACGTCGTGGATCACGGCGTTGCCGTCGTCGTACACCTTGCGGATGTGTTTCAGCGAGAGTCGGGACATCTCATTGCTCCTGATGGGGTTGGCCCAGGTCCACCGGCAGCCGGCCGGCGGCGGCGATCTCGCCGGCCAGGCAGCGGCTGGCCGCGAAGAGCGCGGCGTCGGCGAAGCCGTAGCTGATCAAGGCCGGCGCGGCGATGTCGGCGGCGGCGTAGGGATTCCATAATGCCAGATGCAAGTCCGGTTTCCAGCTTTGTTGCTCGCGCCGGCCGTAGCGCTCGCGCGTGGTCGAGGCCAGCACGGTGAACAGGCCATCCTGCGGCAGCGTCGGCCAGGCCAGCGCGGCGCGCTCCTTGAAGCGGACGATTTCCAGCGCGTGGCGCCGGGACAGCGCGGCGATCAGCGCCTCGGCCGCCAGGCCTTCCTCGGACACGCCGTCGGACGGCGCCTGGTCCTGCACCACCAGCCGCAGCCGCTGGCCGGCGGGCAGGATGGGGACTTCGCCATGGGCGGTCAGCGCGCGGCGCCAGGCGTCGGCGAACAGCGCCTCGTCGGCCGCGCGCTGTTCGGCGGCGTAGTCGTAATCGTCCAGGCTGGGATAGCGGCGGATCAGCGCGTCCACCCGCGCGGCGGCTTGGGCGAGGCGTTGTTCGGCCAGTTCGCCGCTTCGCAAGGCGGCGCGCACCGCGTCGAAGCTGGCTTCCATCTCGTCGGCGAACTGCAGCACCAGCGCGAGGTCCGCCCCGGCTTTCAGCGTCTGCACCGCGCCGGCCGGCTGGCCCCAGCGCTCGCGTATCGCTTTCATGTTCAGCGCGTCGGTGATGGCCACGCCCTGGAAGCCCAGTTCCTGCCTGAGCAGGCCGGTGAGAATGGCCGGCGACAGCGTGGCCGGCCATTCGGCGTCCAGGCTGGGGAAGCGGATGTGGGCGCTCATCAGCGCCGGCGCGTGGGCGGACAGCGCCTTGAACGGCGCCAGCTCGTAGTCGCGCAGCTCGGCCTGCGGCTTGTCCACCACCGGCAGGTCGAGGTGGGAGTCGGTATGGGTGTCGCCGTGGCCGGGGAAATGCTTGACGCAGCAGGCGACGCCCTCGGCCAGATGGCCGTCCATCCAGGCGCGGGCCAGGGCGGCGGCGCGCGCCGGATCGGCGCCGAAGGAGCGTTCGCCTATCACCGGATTGGCCGGGTTGTTGTTCAGGTCCAGCACCGGCGCGAAGTTCCAGTTGACGCCCAGGCTCTTGATGCCGCGCGCCACCGCGCCGCCCACCTTGCGCGCCAGGTCCTCGTCGCCGACGGCGGCCAGCGCCATCGCCGCCGGTGCCTGCGGCAGGAAGCGGGTGCGCATCACCGCGCCGCCTTCCTGGTCGAGGGCGATCAGCAGCTCGTCGCCGAGCGCGCGTTTCAGGTCCGCCGCCAGGCGGCGGGTGGAGGCCGCGTCCGGCACGTTGCGGCGGAACAGGCAGACGGCGCGCACGCGCATTTTCCGCAGCCGCGCCGCTTCTTCATCGCTCAATGCCGGGCCCGCCACGTCCACCATCAGGCAGCGGCCGGCCAGCTGGTCCAGTTGTTCCTTGCTCAGGGTCATTTCACCGCTCCATCGAATCCGCGCAGGAAATAGCGCTGGGTGAACAGGAATACGATCAGTATGGGCAGCACGGTCAGCACCGCGCCGGCCGCCACCACCCGCGTCTTGAAGCTGAAGGCGCCGGCCAGGTAGAGCACGCCGACCGACAGCGGAAACTTGTCCGGGCTGGACATCACGATGGACGGCCAGATGTACTGGTTCCACGCCGACACCGTGGTCAGGATGGTCAGCGCCGCCAGCGCCGGCCGCGCCAGCGGCAGCATGATGCGCCAGAAGATCTGCCACTCCGACGCGCCGTCGACGCGGGCGGCGTCGATCAGATCCTGCGGCACCGCCTCGAACGCCTGCTTGAGCAAAAAGATGCCCACCGCGCCGGCCAGCGTCGGCAGCACCACGCCGCTGTAGCTGTCGGTCAGCTGCAGCTTGGACACGGTGATGAAGTTGACCAGGAAGTTGACCTCGCTGGGCAGGATCATGGTGGCGAGGATGGCGCCGAACACCAGCCGGCGGCCGGGAAACTTCATGCGCGCCAGCGGGTAGGCGGCCAGCGCGCTGACCAGCAGCGTGCCAGCCACCGTCAGCGCGGCGATGGCGAAGGAGTTGCGGTAGAAGGCCAGGATGTCGATGCTGGACACCGCCTCGCGAAAATGGTCCAGCGTCGGCGCGGTGGGCAGCAGCGGCGGCGGGAAGGCGAATACCTCGCCGTCGCCGGACAGCGCCGTCACCAGCGTCCACCAGAACGGGTAGACGGTGATCAGCGCGATCGCCGACAGCGCCAGGTAATGGACGGCCCGCGCGGCCAGCCGGTCCGCCCGCGCGCGGACGGCGGGAGCGGCCAGGGTGGTGGAGTGGTTCATCGCGTCTCCTCAACGGTCTCGCGGTTGCAGGTAGCGGAAGTTCAGCCAGGCCAGCGCGATGCAGAACGCCGACATCACCAGGCTGGCGGCCAGCGCGCGGCCGAAATTCAGCGACTTGATGCCGAACTCGTAGGCGTAAAACAGCGCGGTGTAGGTGGACTGCATCGGCCCGCCCTTGGTCAGGATCTGCACTTCCTCGAAGGCCTTCACCGCCGCCAGCACCGACATCACCGAGCACAGCAGGATGGTGGGGGCCAACAGCGGCACGGTGATGCGCCAGAAGCGCTGCCAGCGGCCGGCGCCGTCCAGCTGCGCCGCTTCGTAGACGTCGGCCGGGATCGCTTGCAGGCCGGCCAGGTACAGCACCATGTACCAGCCGATGCCGCGCCAGACGGTGATGAACATCACCGCGAACAGCGCGATGTGATCGTCGGAGAGCCAGCCTACCGGATCGTTGATCAGATGCAGCCAGCGCAGCGCGGCGTTGAGCACGCCGTCCTCGGTGTACATGAAGTTCCAGATGATGCCGATCACCGATACCGAGGTGACCACCGGCAGATAATAGGCGGCGCGGAACAGCTTGATGCCGGGCAGGTTGTTGTTGACCAGCACCGCCAGCAGCATCGCCAACAGCTGGATAATCGGCACCACCAGCAGGTACAGCGCCGAGTTCTTCAGCGCCGACAGGAACAGCTCGTCGCCGAACAGCTCGCGGAAATTGTCCAGGCCCACCCATTGCGGCGCGTCGATCAGGTTGTAGCGGGTGAAGGCGAGGAAGGAGCCGAAGCCCACCGGCCAGAACGAGAACGCGGCCAGCAGCAGCAATGCCGGCGCCAGGAACAGATAGGCCTGCAGCGTGGTCTTGCGGGGTTTGCGCATATGAAGTGCCACCGAGTCTGAAAGAGAGGCGGCCCGCCGCCGGCGAGGGCTGCGGGCGCGGACAAAGGCCGGTCTTACAGCTTGCCGTTCCAGTAGGCGGCGGCCTCGTCCAGCGCGGCCTTGGCATCCTGGCGGCCGGTCACCGCCTTTTCCACCGCGGCCGACAGCCTGGCCGACAGCGTGTCGGCGTTTTTCACCGACAGGAACAGAGTGCGGGTCTTGTCCAGATTGGCGGCGGCGATGCCGACCGCGCGCTCGGCCGGCCCGGCGTTGGCGGCCACTTTCTGGAAGTGCGGGTCTTGCGCCGCCTTGCGCGCGGTGGGCAGCGTGCCGGCCAGCTTGGCGAAGGCCAGTTGGTTGTCGGCGTTGGTCAGGTAGTTGCCGAACTTGCCGATCTCCGGCAGCAGCGCCTTGTCCACGTTGCGGGCCACCGCGAAGTTGAACATCCAGCCGCCGGCGGCGATGCCGGTGGGGCCCAGCGGCGCTGCGGCGACGCGAGTGTCGCGGTAGACCTTGGGCGCTTCGTCGCGGACGCGGGTCAGCGCGGTGGGGCTGGATTCCAGCATCGCCATGCGGCCGCTGTTGTAGGCGGCCATCGCCACCTGGAAGTTGTCCTGGACGAACAGATTGTCTTTCATCAGCGCGCCGGCCTTGTAGGCTTCGGCCAGCTTCTTGACGAAGGCGATGTGGGCCGGGCTGTTGAACGCCGGCTTGCCGTCCTTGATCACATCGAGGCCGTTTTGCAGGAACAGGCCCTCGATCTTGGTCGGCCCCATCTTGGGCGCGAAGCCGGCGGCGCCGGTCTTGGCCTTGATCACCTTCGCGTACTGCAGCTCCTCATCGAAGGACTTGGGCGGCTTGTTCGGGTCCAGGCCGGCTTTCTTGAACAAGGCGGCGTTGTAGGCGATGACATCCGCGCCGTTATAGTGCGGGAAGGCATAGGCCTTGCCGTTGAAGGTGACGTCCTTCAGCGCGCCGGCCACGTACTGATTCTTGTCGATCAGACCATCCAGCGGCTGGATCAGGCCCTCCTGCTGGTAGTCGTAGGCCCAGGGCACGTTCAGGTTGACCAGCGCCGGCGGCTTGCCGGCGCCGACGGCGGCGGTGAACTTGGCCTGGATCACGTCCCAGGGATAATCGGTCCACTTCACTTCCACATTCGGATGCTGGGCGTTGTACTTGCTGACCAGTTCCTTGAAGTAGCCGTCGAACTTGGGCGACAGGCTCATGGTCCACACCTCCAGCACCGGTTTGTCGGCGGCGTGGGCGAACAGGGGGGCGGCGGCGATCAGCAGCGACAGGCTCAGGGTTTTCAGTTTCATCGTGTTTTTTCTCCTTTTCGGCTTCGCTTATCGGAACCGATAGGCGAAGCGGCCGGCACTGGCATGCCGGCCACTGGTGGATCAGAAGGTCTTGCTGTAGGAAGCGATCACTTTCACGTCGTTGCGGTCTTTCTTGCCGTAGAAGTCGCCGGAGCGGAACCAGGCCGGGTAGACGCCGATGCTGGCGCCCTTGAGCCATCCGCTTTGCACCGAGTAGCTGGCGCTCAGGTCGATCTCATGCGCCTTGCTGTCGGGCGCGCCATTCGGATTCTTCAGACCGGTGGCGTAGTTGCCGCTGGCGCCGACGCTGACGCCGGGCAGGCCTTGCTTGGAAAGGTCGTAGCTGACGCCGATCTTCACGACTCGCGTGCCGTCCCAGACGAAGTCGTCGTCCTGGCCCCAGGTCTGGATGAAGTTGCGGTTGTCGCTGTTGCCGTATGGCGTCAGGCGGAAATTGACTTCGCCGCCGTCCGGATTGCGGCTTTTGCCGAGGCCGCCCATCAGTGTCAGGCCGCCGGTGGTGTAGCTGACGCTGGCGCTGGCGTGGCTGGCGGTTTGCGAGTTCTTCATGCCCAGCTGGGCTTCGTCCTTGCCTTGGAAGTAGTAGCCGACGCCGGTCAGCGTGTCGCCGCCGGCGAGTTTCCAGGTGTAGGAGCCGGCGATCTGCGCGGTGCGGCGGTAGTCCTTGCCTTCGCCGAAGCCGAGGTCGATGAAGGCGTTTTCCGGCGCGTAGCGGAAGCCTATGCTGTTGACGTAATCTATTTTTTTGGCTTGGCTGCCGTTGCTGCGGCCCTGCTCCCAGGAATTGGTCATATCGCGGAAGCGGTAGTCCCACTCGTTGCGGAACTGGTCGGCCCAGCCGTAGCCCAGCTCGAAGTCGCCGATCTTGTACTTGGCTTCCAGGCCGCGGTAGGAGTGGGACTGCAGGCCGCCGGAGGTGCCCATGGTTCCGATGCTGATCGGGGTGTAGCCGGCGCGGGCGGAAAAGCCCTGGCCGTCCGGACTCTGGCGGAACTTCATCGCGGCCTGGCTCAGCACCGCGTCGCTCTTGTCCCGGCCGCCGCCGCCCTCCGCCGGATCGCTCATGTCGTTGTAGTCGTGGTACAGCACTTCGGAAAAGCCGATGCCCTTGGTCAGTCGCAGCGAGGTATGGGCGGCTGCGTCGAAGCCCAGCACATTCCAGGCGTAGCCGGATTTGAAGTTCAGTCCTAGGTTCAGCGCGTTGACGCGGATGTCGCCGCCATTGCTGTTGTTGGGTTGTTTTTCCTGCCGGTCGCGGCCGTAATACAGTGCGCTGAAGGTGGTTTCCGATTTGGTCAGCAGGTCATAGACGTCGCTTTCCGGAATGGCTTGCGCGGTGCCTTTCAGCGCGGGGCCGTCGCTGCCGGGAGGGACGGACGATTCTTCCGCCGCGAGGGCGTGGCCGGACAGCACGGCCATGATTGCCAGGAATAAAACGCGTTTCTTGTGCATGAGATTGCTCCAGGTCCGATTGCCGAATTCAGGGGTGGACGTCCTGGAGGCACGTTAGCTGGTCTTATATTGGTCTTCAATTGGTATGAGACAATTCTGGTTAAAATCGAATGGCATGGCGTTGCAATGTTGCCATGCAAGGTAATAAATTTAATAAAAACCTAATAAATGATAATTGTTGGCAATAAATATGATGTTAATTAGCAAATAATCGCAATTTAAGTATGAGTGGTGATGGGTTTGGAATGATGGATGATTGACTGCGAAAATAAGCCAGTAAAATACCAATGCTTGATGTTCTAAATGGAACTGAGATGTTCGAATTGCGGATGTTGCACCGCAATATTCACAGGCAGAAAGATGCCCGCGCGAGGCGGGCCAAAACGAGAGAGGAAGGTTCAAGGGGGAGGCGGGCCTCCCCTAAGGAAAGGTGCGGCGGCTGTCGGCAAGGTGCGTGATTCCGTGTTGAGCCTGTCTGATCGGCCTTCTGGCCCACAAGCCAAGTATTGCAGTCGGGTTCCGCCGCGCTCAGGCCTGCCAGGCGGTGGCGGTCAACGATTGCGGCGTCCGGTCCGAGGCCGGCGGCTGGCCGCCGGCCGGCAGCTTGAAGCGGCTGATCGCCGCCTGCAGCGCGCCGGCCATCTGTTCCACCTGGCCGGCGGCCTCGGCGGTTTGCGTCGCGGCGGCGCTGGTTTCCTCCGACATCTGCGCCACTTGCTCGACATTGGCGGCGATGCTGGTGCCGGCCTGCTGCTGTTCGTTCAGCGAGATCGATATCGTGGACAAGGAGCCCTTCACCCGGTCGACATTGCCGGCGATGCCGGTGATCGCCTCGCGGGCGCTGCTGGCCTGGGTCAGCCCGGTTTCCATCTGGTCCACCGTGTGATGGATGTTGTCGACCACGTGCTGGCTGCAGTCCAGCATCTCGCGGATGCTGCCGCTGATTTCGGTGGTGGACTGCGCGGTGCGTTCCGACAGCTTGCGCACCTCGTCGGCCACCACGGCGAAGCCGCGGCCCTGCTCGCCGGCGCGCGCCGCCTCGATCGCCGCGTTCAGCGCCAACAGATTGGTCTGTTCGGCCACGTCGCGGATCACCTGGATCACGTTGGCGATCTCCTGCGAGCGGCTGCCCATCAGGTCGGCCTGCTGCTGCGAGGAGCGCGCCTGCTCGGCGACGCGGCCTATCGTTTGCAGCGTCTGGTCGATGATGGTCTCGCCCTGATGGGCCAGTTCGCCGCTGGATACCGAATCCTTGGCCACGTCGGCGGCGGTGTCGTTGACCGAGCAGATGCTGACCGACAGCTGTTCCACCGACGCCGACATCGACGACGCGGCGCGGGTTTGCTCCTCGGCGCTGGTCGCCACCTGTTCCGACGCGGCGGCGAGCTCGGTCGCGCTGTTGGACAGCCTGAGCGTGATGTCCTGCATATTGCGCACCAGCTGGATCAGCGCGCTCTGCATCCGCGCCATCGAGGCGACGACGCTGTGATGGTCGTCCGGCTTCACCGTCAGCTTTTGGCCCAAGTCGCCTTCGGCGATGCGTTCGGCCAGCGCCACCACGTCGCGCGGCTCGCCGCCCAGTTCGGATAGCAGCCCGCGCACGATTATCCAGGCCAGCAGGAAACCCACCACCACGCCGACGGCGATCAGCGCGATATTGGCGGCGTGGCTGAAGGCGGCGCGCTGCTGCGACTGGGCGAATTCCTCAGCCGCCACCCGCAGTTGCAGGTCCACCAGCGCGGCGATGCGCTGCGACACCGGGTCCAGCGCGGGATACATTTCCCTATCGACGTAATGTTGCAGCGCGGCCGCGTCGCCGCTCTGCACGATCTGCCGCAGCTTGTCCACGCTGCGGTTGGCGTTGGCCATCGCCGCCTCGGCCTGGTCGGCCAGTCCCTTTTCCTCCGGGGTCAGATAGGTGGCGCGGTAATCGCTCCATTGCTGCCTGACATCAAGTTGCGCCTTGTGCAGATTGGCTAGGAAGCCGGCGGTGGTCTGGCTCTGGTTGCGCAGCTTCTGCGCATTGTCGACGATGCCGACGGCGTAGCCGTCGCCGACGATCTTCAGTTGCTTCAGGCAGACCACGCGGTCGTTGTAGGTGGTGGCGAAGTCGCCGAGTATGCCTTCCTGGGTGTGCAGGCCGTACCAGCCGACCAGCAAGGGGATGGCCAGCAGCGCGCAGACCATGACAGCCAGGCGCCGGGCGATGGTGAGGGAGTTGAACATGAGGGACTCGCTGCTATGGGCGGGGACTGGGCCCCGATACTCTTCGGAGTAGCAGCCGCCGCGAGGGCAAGCAATCTGGATACAGTATTTTAAGTAGTCGTACCTAGAACGGGACAGCGCAATCGGCTGCTATCTATAAGCCCATGATTCCGTTATAATTCCGCCCCCACCCAACCACGCATCGTACCCATCGATCAGCCCGGAACCGCCATGAGCCTGCTGCCGCACCAAGTCGAACTGCTGTCGCCCGCCAAAACCGCCGAAATCGGCCGCGAAGCCATCCTGCACGGCGCCGACGCGGTGTACATCGGCGGGCCGTCGTTCGGCGCGCGCCACAACGCCTGCAACAGCGTGGAGGACATCGCCGGGCTGACCGCCTTCGCCCGCCGCTACCACGCGCGCATCTTCGCCACGTTGAACACCATCCTGCACGACGCCGAGCTGGAAGGCGCGCGCAAGCTGATCTGGCAGTTGTACGATGCCGGCGTCGACGCGCTGATCATCCAGGATATGGGCATCCTGCAGATGGACCTGCCGCCGATCCAGCTGCACGCGTCCACCCAGTGCGACATCCGCGACGCCGACAAGGCGCGCTTCCTGTCCGACGCCGGCTTCAGCCAGATCGTGCTGGCGCGCGAGCTGACCATTCCGCAGATCCGGAAGATCGCCGACCGGGTGGCCGATTCCGCCGCCATCGAATACTTCATTCACGGCGCGCTGTGCGTGGCCTTCTCCGGCCAGTGCTACATCAGCCACGCCGACAACGGACGCAGCGCCAACCGCGGCGACTGCTCGCAGGCCTGTAGGCTGCCGTACACGCTGACCGACGAAAAGGGCGGCGTGGTGGCCTTCGACAAGCATTTGCTGTCCATGAAGGACAACAATCAGAGCGCCAACCTGGAAGCGCTGCTGGACGCCGGCGTGCGGTCCCTGAAGATCGAGGGCCGCTACAAGGACGTGTCCTACGTCAAGAACATCACCGCCCACTACCGCCTGTTGCTGGACGAGATCTTCGAGCGCCGCCCGGAACTGGCGCCGGCCGCCAGCGGCAGCAGCGAAATCTACTTCACGCCGGATCCGGACAAGACCTTCCATCGCGGCGCCACCGACTACTTCGCCACCGGCCGCAAGCAGGACATCGGCGCCTTCGATTCGCCCAAGTTCGTCGGCGTCGGCCTGGGCACCGTGCACAAGGTCGGCGACGCCTGGCTGGAGATCGCCACCGCCGAGCAGATGTCCAATGGCGACGGCATCAACTTCATGAAGAAGCGCGAAGTGGTGGGCATGCAGCTCAATACCGTCAAGCAGGTGGGCAAGGCCGAGGGCGGGCTGCTGGTGTGGCGCTGCGAGCCGAATGACCCGGCGGCGCTGCAAGGGCTGAAGCCCGGCGTGGACATCAGCCGCAACCGCGACCACGCCTGGGAGCTGGCGCTGCTGAAGAAATCGGCCGAGCGCCGCGTCGGCGTCTGGGCCTCGCTGTCCGAAACCGCCGATGGACTGGAACTGACGTATACCGACGCCGACGGCTGCAGCGCCAGCGCCCGCGCCGAGCTGGCGTTGGAGCCGGCCAAGGACGCTGCCCGCGCCGAGCAGAGCCTGCGCGACGCCGCCGCCAAGCTCGGCAACACCATGTTCCAGGCGCACGACGTCGCGCTACATCTGAGCCAGCCGTGGTTCGTGCCGGCCTCGGTCATCAACGGCCTGCGCCGCGACGCGGCGGAAAAACTGGAAGCCGCCCGCGCCGCCGCCTGGGTCCGCCCCGAGCGCAAGGCCGCCGTGGAGCCGCCGGCGGTCTTCCCGCAGAAGGAGCTCAGCTATCTGGCCAACGTCTACAACGCGCTGGCCTGGGACTTCTACAAGCGGCACGGCGTGGAGGTGATAGAGCCGGCCTACGAGGCGCATCAGGAAGAGGGCGAGGTCAGCCTGATGATCACCAAGCACTGCCTGCGCTTCTCCTACAATCTGTGCCCGAAGCAGGCCAAGGGGGTGAAGGGCGTGATGGGCCAGGTGCGCGCCGATCCGATGATCCTGAAGTCCGGCGACGAGACCTATACGCTGAAATTCGAGTGCCGCCCTTGCGAGATGCACGTGATGGGCAAGATGAAGAAGCATATTCTGAAGTCGCCGCCGCCGAGCGAGATTCCGGCTTCCGCGCCGATGACTTTCTTCAAGCAGCGGCCGTAGAGCTGCTGTGGTGGCATTAATTTAATCAAGTATTATGAAGGCAAGCTTGTATAGCTTGCCTTTTTTTTGTCAATTTTCTATTGGATAAAGGTTTGCTATGGAAAAGAAGGCTTGGTTAAGTAAGGAGGTTTTTGATTGGTATGTCAGTTATGAAGGGGGGCGCTTCATTCCAGAGGGAAATTTTGCACGAGCTTATGAAATTTGGAAGCATGCTGAAAGAATATTATTAAGTGGTGATAGTGAGTTTCATAGGGCCGATTCAATATTGACGCTTAAGCGATGCCTAAATCAAAGACTTAAATTTATAGAGCAAGTTTATAATCTGCGACAGATTGCGTTGCCAAATTCTCCAAGGGGATATTTGGAATATTTGGAAACATTTAATGTCATTAGACCGTTGATGTTGAAAAAGCTATTGGAAGTCAGAAATGATATTGAGCACAATGATGCTGAGCCACCTGGCATGGAAAGGTGTTTAGAGCTACTGGATATGTGTTGGTATTTTTTGAAATCAACAGATGGTTTCTTGAGGTGTCGTAGGGATAATATTTTATACAACAGATTGGATGAAAATGAAGAGGAAAGCCATTATGGATTTGGAGTTAAGATTATTTATGATTTAAGCCATAAGATCGAAATGTCAGGATGGTTTCCAAGTGAACTTATTCATATGACGGAAAGCAGTGATAGTGTTGGTATTGTTATTGACATCATGCATACAAAAGAGGAAAAGTGTATGAATGATTTTTATCACAAAGAAAAATTAGCAGATGATATATGGATTGTTGGCTATTTGGATTGTGATGTGAAAGTCAGATTCAATATCATAAAGGATGCTTTGAATGCAAATAATTAATATGTTTATAAGGTTAATAGCTGTTTTGTATGTGATTATTTAAATGTTGGCGCAGGCCAATGGACGTGTTTTTCTTTTGTGTAGCTAAAAGAAAAAGAGAGACTCAGCAGCACTGCATAATTCTGTTTTCAAAACCATTCTAAGGAGCGACTATCACTTTGTTCAAGCAGACGCGGTTTGACCGTGGGTGATTGACATTGCGCCGACGATAGTCAGTCTGTAATCATGAACCATTGAGCGCAAACGGAGGCTGGTGCATGCAAACGTATCGATTCACGGTCTACGGCCAGATCATCGCGGTGGAGCGGCATGGCTCCGGCTGGCGGACTTTCCTGCCCGGCAATGACGGCAAGCGCCGGCCCGCCGATTTCGTCATCCCGGATTGGGTGACGGAAGATGGCCTGATGCAGTACCTGGAAGACCTGCTTCACGAGAACGCGACGCCGCGCAACGGCGACGTCAGGCAGCTCGATTGAGGCGCTCGCTTGCAGAGCGGGTCGGCCACAGGCCGCGCCCGCCGATTATTCCCGTCTAATTCCTGCCCGCCATCACGCCGCCGTCCACGTCCAGCACCGTGCCGGTGATCCAGCCGGCCTTGTCCGACAGCAGAAACTCGATCGCGTCGGCCACGTCGTCCGCGGTGCCGATGCGGCCCAGCGGGTGGAAGCCGTTGAAGCCGGCCAGCGTCGCCGCGATCTGGTCTTCGGCGATGAAGGATTTGTAGATGCTGGACAACACCACCGCCGGCGCCACCGCGTTGACGCGGATGCCGTCGTCGGCCAGTTCCATCGCCATATGCTGGGTCAGCGCGTGCAGGCCGGCCTTTTGCATCGAGTACGCCGACGACGGCGTGGCCTTCACCGCCTGGCGCGCCCACATCGAGCCGATGTTGACGATGGCGCCGCCGCCGTGGCGGCGCATATTGCGCGCCACCGCCTGGCTGATGAAGAAAAAGGCCTTGTTGATGTCCAGCTGGCGGTCGTAGTCCTGTTCGCTGTGCTCCAGGAAGCTCACCGGCTGGAAGTAGCCGGCGGCGTTGACCAATTCTCCGATGGCGCGCGGCTCGGCATCCAGTCTGGCGATGAAGGCGCGCACCTGTTCCGGTTGGTAGAGGTCCACCGCGGAGGTTTCCACCTTGCCGCCGGTGTCAGCTTCCAGTTCCGCCTTGGCGGCGGCCAGGCGCAGGGTGCTCTGGGCCAGGAGCAGCACTGTCCGGCCCTGGCGCAGCAGACGGCGCGCGCTTTCCTTGCCCATGCCGCTGGAGCCGCCGACGATGATGGCGAGAGTGGGGGAATGTGTCATGCTTGCGTTCCGTGGGTTGAGGAGATGGCCGCAGCTTAAAAGCGCGGCAAATCCTTGAACAGCAGGCACAAATTGGTAAGCCACTTACTTTTTGGTACATCTCGATGAAGGCGCAGGAAAAAAAATTCTCCCGAAAATCGCCGCCGGAGCGCAGCGCGCGCATGGTGGAAAGCATCTATGGCTGCAAATGGTCGCTGACGGTCTACCAGTTGCTGGCGAGCGGCATCAATCGCCCCGGCGAAATGGTGCGCCAGGTGGAGGGTTTGAGCACCAAGGTACTGAACGAATGCCTGCGCCGCAATATGGAATTCGGCATCCTGGAGCGGGTGGCGTTTGACGAATCCCCGCCCAGGGTTGAATACCGGGTCACCTCGTTTGGCGGCAAGTTCGTGCGGGTGCTGGATGAGCTGGAAAAGCTGCAGCAGGAGCTGGATCGGGAGGAGGGGCAGCCGGCGGAATCTTGAGACGCGCCGTCCCGCCCGGTTTTGATCACGCAGGACCACCAGAAAGGGAAAACGATGATTTACCCGATGTTCGCGCTGGTATTGCTGACCTTTTTCGTCGGCGTCCGCCTCGGCGCCTGCCGTTTCGCCAACGCCCGCTCGGGGCGGGTGAAAGGCAGTTACTACCGGCTGATGCAGGGCGACGCGCCGCCGGACGGCGAATTGAAGCTGGCGCGGAATTTCTCCAATCTGTTCGAGGCGCCGGTGCTGTTTTACGTGTTCGGCGCCATCGTCATCGCCAAGAATCTGGCCGGGGCCGTCCCGCTGGGATTGGCTTGGTGCTACGTGGCGGCGCGCGTCGCGCATTCCGCCATCCATCTTTCCTACAATCACCCGATACACCGTTTCCTGGCCTTCCTGGCGTCCAACATCCTGCTGCTGGCGATGTGGGGCTGGCTGGCGGTGGCGTTGTAGCGGGGGGGGGAGTTTTCAGCGTCCGGCGATGTCCAGGATCTGCGCTTCCAGCCAGTCCAGCCCGGGGTCGCCGCCGCTGGCGGCGTGGCGGATCAGCGAGACGGTGAACGGCGGCAGATCCAGCGGCGGCGGACTGGCGCGCAGGCCGTGGCTGGCGGCCCATTCGTCGGCCAGCGCTTCCGGCACGGTGGCCAGCAGGGGCAGGGCTTTCAGCAGCGGCGGCAGCGAGGCGAAGCGGGAGGCGGTGTGGCTGACCACGCGCGACAGGCCCCGCTCGGCCAGCGCCCGGTCCGCGGCGCCCTGGCGCGCGCCGCGGTAGCTGACCAGCGCGTGCTCGTGGGCGAGGTAGTCGTCCAGGCTCAGCGGCGCGGACAGCGGCAGCTGCTTGGGATCGTAAACGACGGCGAAGCCCATCGAGCGCAGCGGCCGGGTCTGCTGCCAGGCCGGTCCGGGGACGAACACCGATACCCCCAGCTCCATCCGGCCCTGCTCCAGCATCGCGCTGCCGGTGAACGGGTCGGTGGTCTCCAGCGCGACGCGCAGTTTGGGCGCCAGCGCGCGCAGCCGCGGCAGCAGCTTGGGCGCCAGCCAGATTTCCACCCAGTCGCTCATGCCCAGCGAAAACGCGCGGGTGGCGGAAGCCGGCTCGAACGCGGGCGCGGCGAACAGCAGTGTTTGCAGTTGTTCCAATAAGGGCGTCAGTTCGGCCTGCAAGGCCAGCGCCCGGGCGGTGGACGCCATGCCCTGCGGCACCCGCACCAGCAATTCGTCGTCGAACAGCTCCCGCAGCCGGGCCAGCGCGCCGCTGACCGCCGGCTGGCCCAGATGCAGGCAGGCGGCGGCGCGCGACACGCTGCGCTCGCGCAGCAGCACGGCGAGCGTGACCAGCAGGTTCAGGTCCACGCCGCGGAAATCTTTTTCCCTGATACTCATCATCATTCCAATCGATTTGAATGGCATGGTCGGGCGCTGCATCATCGGGACACTTGAACTCCCCGCCCGGAAAGGAATACCCCATGCGCTTCATGTCCACACCATACCATGCCGCCGCCCGCGCCATCCGCCTGCTGCCGCTGGCCATCGCCCTGGCCGGCGCCGCCGCCGCGCCGACCCTGGCGGCCGAGCTGTCCCCGCCGGCGCAGGCGCGCGTCCAGGCGCCGGGATTCTACCGGATGATGCTGGGTTCTTTTGAAGTGACCGCGCTGTCCGACGGCACGGTGGCCGTTCCGCTGGACCAGTTGCTGCATAATCCGCCGGCCGACACCGCGCGCCGGCTGGCGCAGGCCCACCTGGGCACGCAGGCGGAAACCTCGATCAACGCCTTCCTGATCCATACCGGCAGCCATCTGGCGCTGGTGGACACCGGGGCCGGCGACCTGTTCGGCCAGGCCGGCGGCCAGCTGTTGGACAGCATCCGGGCGGCCGGCTACCGGCCGGAAGACATCGACACGGTCTTGCTGACCCACATCCATGCCGACCATTCCGGCGGCCTGACGCGGCAAGGCAAGCGGATGTTCCCCGCCGCCGACATCCGGGTGAGCCAGCGGGACGTGGATTTCTGGCTGAATCCGGCCAATGCCGGCAAGGTGGCCAAGGAAGAGCGCCACTCCTTCGCCGATTCCGAGGCGGCGCTGCGGCCCTACATCGAGGCCGGCCGGCTCAAGCCGTTCGACGGCGAGACGGAGCTGCTGCCCGGCATCCGCGCGGTTTCGGGCGCCGGCCATACGCCGGGGCACACGCTGTACGAGGTGCAGAGCGAAGGCAAGAAGATGTTGCTGTGGGGAGATCTGATCCACGCGCAGGACGTGCAGTTCGCCAAGCCTGGCGTGACCATACGCTTCGACGTGGACGCCGCCGCCGCCGCCAAGCAGCGCCTGGCGCGGATGGACGAGGCCGCCCGCCAAGGCTGGCTGGTGGGCGCCGCCCATATCCGCTTCCCTGGCCTGGGCTATGTCCGCCGCGACGGCGCCGGCTACACCTGGCAGCCTGCGCCGTATAGCCTGGCGGGGCTGAAGCCGGCGCGCTAGCCTTATTCCAGATCAATGCCGATGGATGGGAGCGGCCGCACAATGACACCATGCGATCCTCCGTCCCCGGCACCGCCAAGAAGTTTCCCCTCCATCCCCGCCATCCCGAGCGCATCTGCTGGGGTTGCGACAAGTATTGCCCGGCTGCGGACATGGCTTGCGGCAACGGCAGCAGCCGCACCCAGCACCCGGCGGAGATTTTCGGCGACGACTGGTTCGAGCCGGATCCCGGCGCGAATGATGCCGGAGCTGGCCGGGATGGATAGCGGGAGAGCAATGAAAAACGGGACGCATGGCGTCCCGTTTTCTTTGCAGCGGCGCGCTTAGCAGCGGCCTTTTTTCGCCTGTCCAGGCGGGCAGAAATTGCCGCGGCCATGGTGATGATGACGGTGGTGGCGCTTGCGGTAGCTGCGCTCTTCGCGCGGTTCCGG
>NZ_JZJL01000006.1 GCF_000971335.1 Chromobacterium vaccinii | reverse complement strand
GAGCGGCGGCTAAGCATCCCACTGTTGCGCTTGATGGAAACACTGCTCATTGCGATTACCTTCCCTGCTTGCATGCGCTTGCGGACCGGAAGCCGGCATTTGCCGGCTCCCGACAACACAAAGTGAACTCCTGTAACGGACTTGCCGCAATCCGTAATCACCCCCAGATGCCGAGCGGCGTCCGGGGGCCGCATGCCCTACGGCTTACATTTTGTAATTGGCCTTCAGGAAGTAGGCTCGGCCGGTCGCGTCGGCAAAACGCGGGTCGTAACCTTGCGGAGTGGTGTAGCTCTGGTTGGACCACGGCGGCAGTTGATCGAACAGGTTGCGCACGCCAGCGGTGACGCTCAGCTTCTTGTTCCAGGTGTAGGTGCCAGACAGATTCCAAGTCGAATAAGGCTTGACCATATGGTTGTCATACTGGTCGGTATAGCCAGACTTGTAATCCTCGGCCAGAACAGCGCCCCAATCGCCACGGGACCAGTTCAACGACAGGTTATGCTGCCAACGGAACACCGGACTGCCGTTGAAGTAGCGGCCTGCGTTGTCGAAGTACTGGCCTTGTGGCTCAAGCTGCAAGCTGTACTTGCTGATGTAAGTGCCATCCAGCGACACTACGAAATCGCCAAGCGAACTCTTCGGCAAAGCGTAGGAGAAGCTGACATCCAGACCGGACACGCTGGTATTGCCCAGGTTAGCAGTGGTTGCCACGGCATTCACTGTACCCGGCGTCACCGTGCTCGGGCTGAACAGGCTGGCATACTTGGCCGGATTGCCGAAGATCACGGTCTCGTCCAGCGTACCTATGCTGTTCTTGACCACAGTCCACCACAAATCAGCACTCAAAGTCACCGACTTGATCGGCTCCAGTACCACGCCAAACGACAGCGACGAAGACTTCTCCGGCTGCAGATTCTTATTACCGCCAGTTACCAGGTTCTGCTGTTGCTGCGAGCAGTTGGTGCCAACGCCGTTCGGGCAGGAGATCGGATTGTAATAGAAACCACCGGTCAACTGGGTCTGGGTCGGCTGGTTGATGTCGAACAGCGTAGGCGCGCGGAAGCCGGTGCTGGCCGAGGAGCGGAACATCACTTGCGGCACAGGTTGGTATTTCAGAGACACTTTCGGGTTTACGGAACTGCCGGAATCGCTGTATTTGTCGTAACGAACCGCCAGGTTGGCATCCAGATGCTTGATCACCGGGATGTCCATTTCCCCATACACTGCCTGGGCACTACGGCTGCCACTGGCGGAAGTTGTCTGATTCAAACCGGTGCTTAACGCATCGGAAGCCAGCCCATCATAGTTATGGGAGATCGTTTCATGCCGTCCTTCCACGCCCAGCGCCACTGCCAGCATGCCAGCCGGCAGCTGCCATATTTCCTTGCTGACCTTGAAGTCAGCCATGTCCAGCGTGGACTTCGCATTTTCAATCTGGCCTGCAACCGAATATTGGCCCCAAGCGGCAGCGCTCGGATTGTTCGGATCAAAGCCATTGTTCAATGCGTTTTGCAACGCGCTCTGGCTGACATAGCCCGATACCAGATCATGAGTCACGACGCTTTGGGAATGCCCGAAACCTGCCCGGTAATCCCAGCCTGCGAGAGGGCCTTCCAGATTGAACTGCAAACGCTGGGTAGTCGCCAAGCTCTTATCGACCCGATCACCCAGCGGCACCGCGCGCCCCTGAACCGGGAACGGGCCCGCCGCCGGATTCTGCCCTGGAGCCGTCGGAGAGGTCACCTGCCCGCCAAGCGGCAGTGGAGCCACCCAAGTCTTGTTTTCCGTCTGGGTAATCATGTACTGCGCGGACAGCTGATGTTCGCCGAGATTCAGCGTGCCCTTCAAGAAACCGGATTTCTGCTCGATTTCAGGAGTGATGCCTGGATACAGTGACGCCACCTCTCCGCAGTACTTGTGGCCTTTTGCATCCACCACCGGCACCGAATATGGCGGCGCGCAATTCGGATAGGAAGACGCGACAACCGCGCTGCCCGCAGCATTCTGATAGTTTGCGGGGAAGGAGTTCGGACTCAGCTTGGTGTATTGGGTGATATTCGTAGCAAAATCGCGGTCTTTGGCGAAAATCGGATCGATCTTGTGATAGTCGAATGCGCCGTAGATGTTGTAGCCGTCTTTCGCCAAGTTGCCGTAACCATAGGAAACGGAAACTTGCTTTTCCTTGCCGCCGGAGCGCTGGGGCTCCACATAGCTGCCGCCAATCGACAACCCCTGGGCCGCCTTCTTGGTGATGAAGTTGATCACGCCGCCAATGGCATCCGTGCCGTAAATCGCGGAAGCGCCATCCCGTACTACTTCCACACGGTCGATGACGGACAGCGGAATGGCGTTCAAGTCGACCGCGTAGCCATCCATCGGCTGATTGACGATGCGGCGGCCATCCAGCAGAACCAGCGTGTATTGCGCGCCCAGGCCGCGCAGGCTGGCATAAGAAGCGCCGCCGGTGCTGGCGCCCACAGCCGCGGTGGCGCCATGGCTGGATTGATTCGATGCCAAACTATTCACCACCTGCTCGACCGTGGTCATACCTTGCTTGGCAAGGTCCTCGGTCTTGACGATGGTCATCGGAATGGCCTGTTCCTGCTTGATCGAACGCTTGATATTGGAACCAGTGATCTCAACCCGGTCGAGAGTGCCTGCGCTGTCATCCGACGTATCCGCATGCGCAAAGGGCGCATAGCTGCCGATCAGCGACAGCGCCACCGCAAGCGCTTTTCTCTTGTAGTTCATCATTTCTCCAAATCCCATGTAGAGGTACTGCCCGCCGCCTCGTGGGCGGCCGTCTTATCTATTTGTCGTGCCAAGTAAAGGCAATTCGAGTGTGAAAGTTTGTAATGACTAACGTCAACAGCCATTTACTTTTGTCTATCGTCTCAAAAAGAAAGCAAACAAACACATTCAGACGAATCACAAATCGTCACAAAGAAATCAAACAAACTAGTAATAATTTCAGCATTCATGCACTTGGTATGTCACAGTCTGTCACAAAGACAAATTGAGAAATACTTTTCAGCACGCATAAATGATGTCTAATTTGTTGCATTTATGCAGTGCATTCATCTTTATGTTGTGCCACTCACACTCCGTGCCTGACAGTCGCTTCTTATTTGATTCATAAAAACTCATCACAGCCATGAGTAATGATGAAATCCAAAAAACGGGCGAATAGTACAAATGCTCTATTTCGTCATTCGTCAGCATTCAACGACTTCCAAAAAGGGTAAATGTTTGCAAATTTGATTAAGCATCATTTCAAAGTATGAATTTATATTAAATCCATTTGGCATTTTTATCTTGAATGACCTATTGCGGAATAGTCGTATGAAATTACGACATGCCTCGAACAATTCAGAGGCAAGCACAGGCCAAGGGCGCGAACACAATTCGCAATACAAGCCCTGCCTTTATCAGGAAAAGACATATCGTTTTTTCCTGTATTTAAACCGCAAGAGGAGAAACTGCATGTTTGCAAAACAGCACGCTATAGCACTGATCGTTGCCGGCGTATTCGCCGCCGGCGCCCAAGCAGGAGAAGCCTGGGTCAACACCGCGACCCAAGCCCACCCGCTGGTCGCCACCCTGACCAGCGCCATCGCCGCCAAGAGCGTCGGCGAACTCGCTGCCGGCCAATCGGTGCATGTAGCCGTGACCCTGAAGCTGCGCAACAAGGCTCAACTGGACACGCTGACCGACAGTCTGCTCGCCGGCACCAGCCACAAGACCCTGAGCCACGCAGACTTCATGGCCCAGTACGCGCCGACCCAGGCTCAGGTGCAAAAGGTGGTGTCCCACCTGCAGAAGAACGGCTTCCGCAACATCAAGGTTGCCCCGAACCGCATGCTGATCACCGCGGACGGCAGCGCCGCCACCGCCAAGACCGCGTTCAACGCCACCCTGCACCACTTCAACGTCAACGGCCGCACTGCCTTCGCCAACGTGACCGCCGCCCAGGTGCCGCAATCGTTGGGCGACACCGTGCTGGCCGTTCATGGCCTGCAGAACGTCCACACCTTCCACACCACCCTGCGCAAGAGCGGCGTGCAGCCCCTGGCCTCCGCCAAGACCAACAGCGTCACCGGCCACAACCCGACCGACTTCCCGCTGATCTACAACGCCAGCAGCCTGCCGGCCGCCACCAACACCACCGTGGGCATCATCTCGGAAGGCGACCTGACCCAAACCTTGCAAGACCTGCAGCAGTTCGAAGACGCCGCCGGTTACAGCTACGTGCAAACCAACGTGATCAATGCCGGCGACGCTTCGTCCGACACCGATGGCGTAGGCGAATGGAACCTGGACAGCCAGGACATCCTGGCCGCCGCAGGCGGCGCGCTGCAGCAGATGAATTTCTACGTCGCCACCTCGATGACCAACGCCGACATCACTGCCGCTTATAATTCCGCGGTCAGCGACGGCTCGGCCAAGGTGATCAACGTGTCGCTGGGCGAGTGCGAACGCGACGCGCAAAGCGATGGCACCGTCGCCTCCGACGATCAGATCTTCCAGACCGCTGTGGCTCAGGGCCAGACCTTCTCGGTTTCCACCGGCGACTCCGGCTCCGCAGAATGCGGCAGCACCTCGGGCCAGAGCTACCCGGCGACTTCGCCCTACGTGATCGCCATCGGCGGCACCACGCTGAGCACCAGCGGCACCAAGTACTCGTCGGAATCGGTATGGAACGGCGGCGGCGGCGGCCCGAGCGTCATCGAAACGGCTCCGGCTTGGCAAACCAAGGCCGGCGTGCTGACCACGTCCAAGACCAAACGCGGCGTGCCGGACGTGTCCTTCGACGCGGATCCGAACAGCGGCGCGCTGGTGGTCGTGAACGGCAGCAATCAGCAAATCGGCGGCACCAGCCTGGCCGCTCCGCTGTTCACCGGTTTCTGGGCCCGCATCCAGTCCGCGCACGGCAATAACCTGGTTTCCCCGAATCCGGCCATCTATCAGTACTTCAAGGCCAACCCGTCGCTTTATCACGACGTGACCAGCGGCAACAACGGCGGCTACAAAGCCACCGCCAGCTGGGATTACGCCACCGGTTGGGGCAGCCTGAACGTCGCCAACCTGAATACCTTCATCAACAGCCACTCCGGCTTCTAAGAAGGCATCAGGCAAAAGAAAAGCCCCGGGCAACCGGGGCTTTTTCCGTTCTCGCGCGCCGATTGCCGGGCTGCGCGGCGATGACAAAGCTATTCAAATCATGAAATTACAAATAAACCCAGCAATTTAAGAGTGAATACTTTACAAACCAGAACAGACCCACTATCAAGGTAAAACGCGCGGTCGAGCCCCCATGAGCGGCGCGAGGCGTTTTTCAGGAGAAATGGCATGCGGGTCAACAAACCGACTCTGTCTCTGTTCCTTGGCCTGTTCAGCCTGGCGGCGGACGCCGCCGGCTGGGTCCGCACCGGCACCCAGGCGCACCCGACCCAGCAGCTGATCCCCGAGGCCCGCGACGCGGGAGAAGTGGCCGGCGGCGAGCTGGTGCACATCGCCGTCAGCCTGGCCGTGCGCAACAAGGCCGCGCTGGACGCGCTGACCGACAGCATCCAGGCCGGACAAGGGCAGCCGATCAGCGACGCCCAGTTCCTCGCCCAATACGCGCCCACCCAGGCCCAGGTGCAACAGGTGGTCAACCATCTGCGGCAAAACGGTTTCCGCAATATCGCCGTTTCCTCCAACAACCTGCTGCTCACCGCCGATGGCAGCGCCGCCACCGTTTACGGCGCTTTCCAGACCAAATTGCGCCGGTACAGCGTCAATGGCCGCCAGGCCATGGCCAATGCGCAGGATGCCCAAGTGCCGGCCAGCCTGGCCGGCATCGTGCTGGCGGTGCATGGGCTGCAGAACGCCCACCAGTTCCATGCGGCCTTCCACGCCCAAAGCGTCAGCAAGGCCGCCACCGGCGTCGTCGCCCACAAGCCGACCGACTTCGCCTCCATCTACAACGCCGCCAGCCTCCCCTCCGCCAGGAACGGCGTGGCCGGCATCATCGCCGAGGGCAACCTGAGCCAGACGGTGGCGGACCTCAGCACTTATGCCAGGAGCGCAGGCTTCGCCGCGCCCAACGTGGCCATCGTCAACGCCGGCGCTCCCAGCTCCGACACTTCAGGCATCGTGGAGTGGAACCTGGACAGCCAGACCATCCTCGCCGCCAGCGGCGGCGCGCTGAAGCAGCTGCAGTTTTACGTCGCGCCGTCGATGAACAACGCCGACATCGCCGCGGCCATCAACGCGGCGGTGGCCGCCAACAGCGCCAAAGTGATCAATGTGTCGCTGGGCGAATGCGAACTGGGCGCGAAAGCTTCCGGCATGACCGCCAGCGTAGACCAGATGCTGCAGGCCGCCGTGGCGCACGGGCAGACCTTTTCCGTGTCCAGCGGCGACTCAGGCTCTTATGAATGCGGCGGCAATACCGCCTATCAAAGCTATCCGGCGGTTTCGCCCTATGTGATCGCGGTGGGCGGCACCACGCTGACCACCAGCGGAACAACGACCTACGGCAGCGAGAAAACCTGGAGCGGCGGCGGCGGCGGCCCCAGCGCCACCGAAGCCGCGCCGTCCTGGCAAACGGCCGCCGGCGTGCTGACCGCGTCCAAGACCAAGCGCGGCGTGCCGGACATCGCCTTCGACGCCGACCCCAGCAGCGGCGAGCTGGTGCTGGTGGCCGGCGGCACTTACCAGGTAGGCGGCACCAGCCTGGCCGCGCCGCTGTTCAGCGGATTCTGGATCCGCATCCAGTCGGCCAACGGCAACAAGCTGACTTCGCCGGCCAATGCCATCTACAAGTACTTCAAAGCCAACCCGTCGCTATACCGCGACGTGGCCAGCGGCAGCAACGGCGCCTACAAGGCCGCGGCAGGCTGGGACTACGCCACCGGCTGGGGCAGCCTGAACATCGCCAACCTCAACGCCTTCGTCGCCAAAACCGCCGGCTTCTGAAATGCCGGACCGCAACGCCCCGCCTCGGCGGGGCGTTTGCTTTGGCCAGGCCGCCGCTTAGAATGACAGCATCGCTACCCATCCCGGCAAGCCATGAAACCCGACCTCGCCATCAGCCTGCTGCACCAATGCCGCCACGCCACGCTTGCCACCCAGTCGCACGCCTATCCGGGCTACTCCTACGCCAGCGCCATCCAGTTCTTCTGCGACGAACATCATCGCCCGGTATTCGTGGTCAGCGCGCTGGCCGAGCACAGCAAAAACCTGCTGGCCGATCCGCGCATCAGCCTGTCCCTGCTCGCGCCGGACGGCGACGCGGCGCAGTCGGCCGCCCGGCTGACCATGCTGGGCGACGCCGAGCGCTTCGACGCCTCCGACGCGCTGCGCCGCCGGCTGCTGCGCTATCTGCCGGAAGCGGAAGAATGGCTGGCACTGGATTTCATGTTTTTCCGCTTGATTCCCAAGCGGCAGCGTTTGATCGCCGGCCTGGGAAAGATGGGCTGGATAGAAGACAACGCCTGGACGGCGCTGCCCGCGCTGGCGCTGGACGAAGAACAAGCGCTGCTAGACGAGGCGCAGGCGGCGCTGCCGGCATCCATCCGGCTGCTGGGCTGCGATTGTTTCGGCGCCGACCTGCTGGACAATGGCCGCTACCGGCGCGCGGACTGGGAGGCGGCGTCGCCCGCCTCCTCCCAGATCCGCGAACGGCTGCTGCGGCTTGGTTAAAGGCTGATCAACCGCCCAGTTGCAGGCGCGGCGCGGCGAAAGGCACCCTGGAGCCATCCTGGTAGCGCTGGGGCCAGATCAGCGGCGGCGTGGTCCAGGTGAAGTCCTTGCCCTCGAACTCGATGAAATAAGCCTGCCAGCCCGGTTGCGCGGCGTCCGGCGTGAATTCGAAGCGGCACTCGCCCCGCCGGCACTTGCCCTCGATCGGCTGATCCTGATAGCGGATGCCGGAACGGAGGCGGAAATCGCGGCGGTCCGGATTGCGCGCCAGCCACAAGCGGGCGCGGCTCACCGGCTCCCGGGTGCTCACGCTGATCCGCCCATTGCGCTCGTCCCCCTCCACGCTGGCTTCGGGCAAAGGCTTGCCCGCCAGCCAGCGGCCCATGAACTGGCTCAACGCCTCGCCCACCTGCTTGCTGCCCACGTAATGGGACTGATTGGGCAGATAGCGCAGTTGCATCGGCCCCTTCAACATCGGCAGGTAGCTCCAGGCGGAGTCAGGCACCGCGAAATCGTCCCCGGACGCGGAAATCATGTATTTCTTCAAGCGCGGCATGCTTTTCGGGTAATTGACCACATCCTCGAACCGCAGCAAGGCGTCGAAGCCGGGGCTGCCGTTCAGCACCTCGCCGGTGATGCCGTTTCTCTCATAATCGCGCAGCGCCACCGGCCATTGTTTGCCGTAACTGTTGTAGACATGGGTGAAATTGACGCGGATGTTCCAGAAATCGGCGACCACCGGCACGATGGCCTGGACCCGTTCGTCGTTCAATCCGGCCAGCCAACTGGTCCAGCCGCGTTTGGAACTGCCCGACAGCACGAAGGCGCGCGCATCCGGCAGGCCGGCCTGGATCGCATCCATCGCGGCGACGGCCGCCTGCGTCATCGGCAGATGCAGCGAACTGAAACGGTCGGCCTCCGGCTGGTCCACGCTCTTGCGCCAGCTATAGGCGACCAGCGCGTCCTCGCGGCCGGCCGGCTGTCCGTCCAGCTTCAGGCTCTGGTTGGGCGCGTAATACAGCTCGGCCACCGCGATGCCCAGCCCGCGCGCCAGTTCCGCGATCGGCAACGGATCCCGCGGCGCTTGCGAGCCCTTCTCGGCATGGTTGCCGCCGCCGCTGACATACAGCAGCACCGGCGAGCCGGGCTTGCGTCCCGGCGGCAACGCCAGCTTCAACTCATGCTCCCACTGCGGCGCGTCGCTGGCCAGCGTGCTGCCCTTGCCCGGCCAGCGCTGCGATACGAATCCATAGGCGCGCACCTTGACGCCGCCCTCTTCGCTTTCGCCGAGCAATGTAGCCGGCTGCTGGCTGGCGCGGGCCTGTTTCAGGTATTGCGATACGGTTTGCGGATCGCTTGGCGCCGGGGCGAGTCCCGCTTGCGAAAAGGCGGACAGCGACAGGCAGAGCGCGATGCCGGCGCGGCGCGCGGCGGTGGAGAATGAAGCGTTCATCAGGATGGCATTCATATTATTTGAAGAATTGATTTTCATTGGCTACGGGTAGAGCAAATGCACTCCCGCCCACGATGGACAGGCACCGGTGCAATCCGTTCAGGAAATACGCTCGGTCCCCGCCCTTGCCGCCCATCGATAAAAAAACCCCGCCGGATGCGGCGGGGTTTCTCGCGATGGCCATGGCCTTGGCGCTTACATCGATTCCAGCACCTTGATGCCCAGCAGGTCCAGCCCGGTCTTCAGCGTGCGAGCGGTCAGCGCGGACAGCTGCAGGCGGCTGGCGCGGACCTCGCCCTCGCTCTTCAGGATCGGGCAGGCTTCGTAGAAGCGCGAGAACAGCGTGGCGATGTGGTACAGGTACTGCGACAGGTAGTGCGGGTAGCAACCTTCCACCACGGCATTCAGCGTGTCTTCGAACTGCGCCAGCGCGGCGGCCAGCTGTTTCTCGGCCGGCTCGGTGATGACGATCTTGGCGTTGGCGTCATAGCCCTCGGCCTTGCGGAACACGCTCTGCACGCGGGTATACGCGTACTGCAGATACGGAGCGGTGTTGCCTTCGAACGCCAGCATGGTGTCCCAGTTGAAGATGTAATCGCTCATCCGGTTCTTGGACAGGTCGGCGTACTTCACCGCGCCGATGCCCACCGCGTTGGCGATCTCGCGCTTCTGCTCTTCGGACAGGTCCGGGTTCTTTTCCGCCACCAGCGCGTAGGCGCGTTCCTGCGCCTCGTTCAGCAGCTCGATCAATTTGACCGTGCCGCCGGAACGGGTCTTGAACGGCTTGCCGTCGTCGCCCATCATCACGCCGAAGCCGACGTGCTCCAGCTTCATCGCCTCCGGCGCGAAGCCGGCCTTGCGGCAGATGGTGAACATCTGGGCGAAGTGCTGGCTCTGGCGCGCGTCCACCACATAGATCACGCGGTCCAGCTTCAGTTCGCGGTGGCGGTAGCGCACCGCGCCGATGTCGGTGGTGGTGTAGATGAAGCCGCCGTCCTTCTTCTGGACGATCACGCCCATCGGCTGGTCTTCCTGGGTGCGGAATTCCTCCAGGAACACCACCTGCGCGCCGTCGCTCTCGGTGAGCAGGCCGGCCGCGCGCAGTTCCTGCACGATCACCGGCAGGTCGTCGTTGTACGACGATTCGCCGCGCACGTGCTCGCGCTTCAGGCCGACGTTCAGCGTCTGATAAACCTCTTCGCAATGCTTCAGCGACACGTCGACGAAACGGCGCCACAGTTTCAACACGTCCTCGTCGCCGCCTTGCAGCTTGACCACGTAGTCGCGCGCGGTATTGGCGAAGTCCTCGCTCTCGTCGAAGCGGATCTTGGCGTTGCGATAGAAGGTTTCCAGATCGGACAGCTGCAGGTCGGCGTCGCCGGCGTGACTGGTTTCCACCAGGTAAGCCACCAGCATGCCGAACTGGGTGCCCCAGTCGCCGACGTGGTTGGCGCGCACCACGTCGTGGCCGACGTATTCCATCACGCGCGCCAGCGCGTCGCCGATGATGGACGAGCGCAGGTGACCGACGTGCATTTCCTTGGCCAGATTGGGAGAGGAATACTCCACCATCACGCGCAGCGGCTGCACCGGCGCGATGCCCAGCTTGTCGTCTTTCAGGGCGGCTTCGCTTCGTCGGGCCAGATATTCAGGGGCTAGATGAATATTGATGAAACCCGGGCCGGCGATTTCCACCTTGTCGGCGATGCCGGCAAGATCCAGCGCGGCGACGACCTTTTCGGCCAGCGCGCGCGGATTGGTTTTCAGCGCCTTGGCGGCGCCCATTACACCGTTGGCCTGGTAGTCGCCGAATTCCGGCTTGGAAGCCGGCTGGACCACGGCAGGCGCGTCAGGCGCGCCCGCTGCCGCCAGCGCTGCCTGTACCCGTTCGTTGATCAGTTGATGAATCGTCATTGATAGCCCCACGAAATGCCGCGAAAACGAAAAAATGTCTTCGCTTCTGAAAAATGTGTGTTTGATTGTATGCGCCCGCGTCGATGCGGGCAATGCTTGGCCCCGCCCGATCCGGCTGGAATCGACCATCATTTGATCCCATACGGCATGAGCCGGCTATTTTCGCCGGATAAAACGCGCCGGCCGGCATGGGAAAAGGACAATGATAAAGGCATTCGGCGCAGCGTGGAGCAAATAAAAAGGCAGCGGGCGACGCCGCTGCCTATGGGAGGCAAACCGTTTAGAAGGTATAGACCGCCTGCGCTCCCAGCATGTCGTTGCCTTTCTTCATGCTGCCGTCGTTGCGCTGGAACACCGCCTGGCTGGCCCAGTCGTGCCGGTACTCGAACTTCAGCGTGAACTGGTCGGTCGGGAAGAACAGCAGGTCGGCGGTCAGCGCCATGCGGTTGGCGCCCTTGCAATCGGTGGCGCCGCTGGCCACGCAGGCCGGGTCGACGCCGAAGCCGTTGACGCCGTCATAGCCGCCCGCCCCCAATGCCACTCCGCCGCCGCCGCCGCCGTTCTTGCTGTTGTTCAGGTAGTCGTAGCGCAGCGTGGCGCCCATCTTGCCCAACGACTCCGTCATCCACTTGCGGTGGCCCAGCAGCGACACGCCATACCACTGAGCCGAACCGCCATTCCAAGCCGCTTTCTGCTGCTGGCCGTAGTCCAGCTCGGCATTGTACTGGATGTCGCCCAGGGTGTAGCTGGCGTCGGCCTCGGTGAAGAAGTACTTGGAGTAAGGGTCGGCGGACACGCACTGGTAGCCGAAGCCGACGTTGCCCGCCAGGCAGCCGTTGGTCGCGGGAACCGGATTAGCTGACTGGCCGGCGCTGGTCAGCAAGGTCTGCCGGCCGGCGTTGAACGACAAGCCCAGGTCCAGCGCGCTGCTCCAGGTGTAATCGACGCGCGCGGTGAAGGTGGGCGTGTTGTTGCTCTTCACCTGCGGATTGCCGGTGGCGGCATTGCTGCCGGTATTGGCCAGGTTGGCATGGGTGCGGTATTGCTCGTTGGCCAGCAGGAACTTCCATGCCCACACGTCGTGGCTCCAGTTGAAGCCGGCGCCGACGTAGCTGCCCGGGTCGCTGAAGTCGTACAGCAAGCCGTGGGTCAGCGTCAGCATCTGGTTGGACTGCTGCACCTCGTAGCCCCCGAAGCTGTTCATCAGCCCGGCGTTGAAGGTCCAGGTGTCGGTCAGCGGGAAGTTGATCACCGCGGTGTTGACGATATTGTTGCCGCTGCCGCCGTCCAGCAGCGTGTTGCCGCTGCCGCGGTTGGGCATGATGCTGATTTCGGCGCTAGGCGCGGTGGGGCCGACGCCGAAGGTTTTCTTGATGTCCAGGTAGACGTCGCCGAAGGTGCTGTTGCTGTAGGCGTAGACGTTCTGGTGGTTCAGGAACTGGAAGCCGGAGCTGTTGTTGTTGCGGTTGTAGACATAGGTGGGGTCGAGATAGCCGGTGACGCTGAGGCCAGCCAACGGCCCGTCGGTGGATGCCGTGTTGAGCTTGTCCACCTTCAGCTCCATATTCGCCACCCGCTCTTTCAGCTCGGTGTTGGCGTCCTCTCCCCCGGCTGCGGCCGCATCCTTCTGGCCGGCAGTGGAAGTGGACGCCGTCGCCGCCTCCACCGCCTTTTGCAGTTCCGCCATCTGCTGCTGCAGCTTCTGCATCTGCGACTTCAACCTGACGATCTCATCCGCCTTGGCGTCGGCCATCGCCATGCCCGGCAGGGCCGCGATCGCCGCGCTGATCAGTAACCTCTTCATCTTCGTTTCTCCTTGTGCCGCACTGCTTGTCGTTGTTTCCATCCGCAACCGCCCGGCACGGCAGGCGCAGCCCTGGCTTCGGGCCGCATCGCCCACCGTTGTCAACTATTGGCGAAGGCCAAGCGCATCTCCTTTTCCCGCTTGCGCGTCATCGCGCTCATATAGATGTTGGCCGCCACCACGCCCAGCGACACCAGCACGATGAACAAGGTGGCCAGCGCGTTCATTTCCGGATTCAGGCCCAGCCGCACGCGGGAGAAGATCACCATCGGCAGCGTGGTGGAACCCGGGCCGGACAGGAAGGCCGTCAGCACCAGATCGTCCAGCGACAAGGTGAACGACAGCAGCCAGCCCGATACCAGCGCCTGCGAGATCAGGGGCAGCGTGATGACGAAGAACACCTTCAGCGGCCGCGCGCCCAGATCCATCGCCGCTTCCTCCAGCGACAGGTTCAGCTCCCTCACCCGCGACTGCACCACGATGGTGACGTAGGACACGCACAGCATCACGTGGCCTATCCAGATGGTGAACACGCCGCGCCCCTCCGGCCAGCCGAAGCTCTGCTCCATCGCCACGAACAAAAGCAGCAGCGAGATGCCCTGGATCACTTCCGGAATCACCAGCGGCGCGTTGACCATGCCGGTGAACAGCGCGAACAGCCGGAAGCGGCCGAAGCGCCCCAGCACGAAGCCGGCCCAGGTGCCCATCACCACCGACGCCGTAGCCGTCATCAGCGCGATCTTCAGGCTGAGCCAGGCGGCGCTGATCAGCTCGTCGTCGTCCAGCAGCGCCGCGTACCACTTGGTGGAGAAGCCGGACCATACCGTCACCAACTTGGATTCGTTGAACGAATAGATCACCAGCAGCGCGATGGGCAGGTAGAGGAAGGCGTAGCCCAGCCCCAGCACCAGGAAAGACAAGGGTTTGCTCGGCTTGATCATCGCGCCTCCTCCATGCTCTTGACCTGGTAATGCTGGAACAACGCCATCGGCACCAACAGCAGCACGACCATGCAGCAGGTGACGGTGGCCGCCATCGGCCAGTCCATATTGTTGAAGAACTCGTCCCACATCACCCGGCCTATCATCAGCGTGTCCGAGCCGCCCAGCAGCTCCGGAATCACGTACTCGCCCACCGCCGGAATGAACACCAGCAGGCTGCCGGCGATGATGCCGTTCTTCGACAAGGGCAGCGTCACCTGCCAGAAGGCGCGCCACGGCTTGGCGCCCAGATCGTAGGCGGCCTCCAGCAGCGTCAGGTCCATCTTCACCAGGTGGGCGTATAGCGGCATGATCATGAACGGCAGGTAGGAAAACACCATGCCGATGTAGACGCCCCAGTTGGTGTGGTACAGGTGCAGCGGGCTGTCGATCGCCCCCAGCCACAGCAGGAACTGGTTGAGGAAGCCATCGTTCTTCAGGATGCCGATCCAGGCGTAGACGCGGATCAGGTAGGAGGTCCAGAACGGCAGCATCACCATCATCATCAGCGTATTGCGCGCCGCACCCTCGGCCCGGGCGATGTAATAGGCCATCGGGTAGCCGATCAGCAGGCACAGCACGGTGGAGACGAAGGCCATCTTCACCGAGCTGATGTAGGTGGCGAAGTACAGATCGTCGCTCAGCATGAACTTGTAGTGGCCGATGTTGAGCGCGATGCCGACCACGTCGTTTTCAAACTTGACCAGCGGCGTGTACGGCGGAATGCCCAGCTGCTGCTGGGAGAAGCTGATGCCCACCACCAGCAGGAAGGGCAGCAGGAAGAACACGAACAGGAACAGGAAGGGCACGCCTATCGCGGCCCCCCTGCCCGTCGGCAGACAGCGTTTCAGATCCGGTAGTTTCATGGCGGCACCACGACGCCCGCGGCGTCAAAGCGTTGCATCCCCATCGGCGGCGCGCGCCGATGCCCGTCGTCCGCCAGGATAGGCGGCCGATGTTCCACAGCTGTCCGGCCGTCCCGGAACACCCGGGCGGCGGACGATTGTGCTTATGCGATGAAAGGCCGGGCCTGAACCCGTCCGGCCCCGGGCTGGCTCAGCGGCCGGTCTTCAGCTGGGTCCACAGCCGGTTCTGCAGCCGCATGATGTCCGGCGGCAGCGGCTTGAGCAGGAACAGCGTCTTCATCACCGGCTCCGGCGGATAGATGGTGGGATCGTTGGCGATCTCAGGCTTGACGAACTTGCGGGCCGCCGCGTTGACGGTGGGATAGAACACCTCGTTGGTGATCTCGGCGTTCACCTCGGGCGTCTCGATGTAGTTGATCCACTTGTGCGCCTCCTCCGGATGCGGCGCGTCTTTCGGGATCACCATCACGTCGAACCAGATCGGCGCGCCGGACTTTGGGATCACGTAGCCCAGCTGATAGGAGCGCTTGGCTTCCGCGGCGCGGTGCTTGGCGATGTTGACGTCGCCGGACCAGCCCAGCGCCAGACAGATGTCGCCGTTGGCCAGATCGTTGATGTAGCCGGAAGAGTTGAACTGGGTGATGTAGGGGCGGATCTTCTTCAAGGCCTCGAACGCCGCCTGGTAGTCGGCCGGGTTCTTGCTGTTCGGATCCTTGCCCAGATGGTGCAGCGTGACGGCGAACACATCGTTGGCCTGATCCAGCACCGACACGCCGCAGCCCTTCAGCTTGGACACGTATTTGGGATCGAACAGGATGTCCCAGCTATCCAGCGGCGCGCCGGCGCCCAGCAGCGCCTTGACCTTGGTGTAGTTGTAGCCCAGGCCGTCGGTGCCGTAGGCCCAGGGCACGCCATGGGCGTTGCCGGGATCGGCGTCGACGATCTTGGCCATCAGCGCCTTGTCCAGATGGGACAGATTGGGGATTTTGGACTTGTCCAGCTTCTGGTAGATGCCGGCCTCGATCTGCTTGGCCATGAAGTTGGAGGTGGGCACCACGATGTCGTAGCCGGCGCGGCCGGTCAGCATCTTGGCCTGCAAGGTGTCGTCGCTGTCATAGACATCGTATTTCACCTTGACCCCGGTCTGCTTCTCGAAGCCCGGGATGGTGGTCTTGGCGATGTAGTCGGACCAGTTGTAGACGTTGAGCACCTTGTCCGCCGCCAGCGCGCCGGCGGCCGGCAGCAGTAACAGCAGCGAATACAGCGCGTTGCGAACCAGTTTCTTCTTCATGACAGGCTTCCTAAAGTAGCACGACCATAAACGTCCCCGTCCCGGAGCGGCCTGCGGCGATCCCGACGCGGCGGCGCGCGTCGATACGGACTGCCTGATGCTGGTCGACCACGCCAAGCGGCGGAACTTCGGATGACTGCGTTCCATGCTGTCGCCCGCCGGCAAGCCGCCGCAGACGCGAGGCGGCATAATGCCAACATATACCCTGCGGCCATGGCCGCAATGATCTCGGCGTTACAGCATGTAAAACGGCAAACGGATGGTATGGATTCAGCTGAGCGGGAAGGAACGGGAAGGCGGACCGGCGCGCGGGGCTTCCGCGAACGGACGGGAAGGATTGCTGAAAAGCGCGAAGTCTACTGGACAGCGACAGGCGGCGGGCATCATCGTTTCCTCTCTTGGTCTCCGTACTGCTATTGATGCGTTTAATAAAATCAACGCATTCATATTTATGTCACTACTTTTTAACCATATTCCCGGATACGCGCAAGCCCGCAAAAAGTAAACGGCAACGCCAGTTGCGCACAGGCCCCATCCGTCGTCGCTCTGCCAGCGTAAGCCGACTCTGACGGGCATCCATTTCCTCCTTGCCAGCAGGCCACTCAGGACGATGGCATTAAAAACAAAACCGCCTGCCAGCCGCGTGGAAATCGCGCAACACCAGCCTTGCCCTCAGCTCTCATGCAAAGCAAAAAGGCTGCCAAGGGCAGCCTTTTGCGAAGACGCGGAGCGGGCCGCGCTTACAGCAGCCGGGTGATCAGCGCCTTGCCGTCGTAACCGGCCAACCCCGGGATGCGCACCTGCATGCCGTTGCCCGGCGCGACCTGCACCGCCTCGCCGTTGCGGGTCATCTCGGCCAGCTCGATCACGCGGTTGCCGGACGGATGGATCACTTCCAGCTTGTCGCCGACGCCAAAGCGGTTCTTCACCTCGATCAGCGCCCAGCCATCGGCGTCCACCTCGATCACGTCGCCGACATACTGGCTCTGCTTGGCCTTGGAGTGGCCGGTCAGGTAGTTCTGGTAGTCCTGGCTCTGATGGCGCTCCAGGAAGCCCGGCGTGTAGCCGCGGTTGGCCAGGCCGTCCAGATCGGCCAGCAGGCCCAGGTCGAACGGGCGGCCGGCGACGGCGTCGTCGATGGCCTTGCGATACACCTGCGCGGCGCGCGCCACGTAGTACAGGCTCTTGGTGCGGCCCTCGATCTTCAGCGAGTCCACGCCGATCTTGACCAGCTTCTCCACCTGCTCGACGGCGCGCAGGTCCTTGGAGTTCATGATGTAAGTGCCGTGCTCGTCCTCGATGATGGGCATCAATTCGCCCGGACGGCTGCCCTCTTCGATCAGATAGGTCTTGTCGGCCAGCGGATGGCGCTGTTGGCTGCCGCAGGACGAGAAGCTCTGGTTGGCCTCTTCCATCGCCTTGTTGAAGTCGAACTGGATCACCTGCACATCGCCGGCGGCATCGCCCTCGGTGTCGTGCATCTTGTAATCCCAGCGGCAGGCATTGGTACAGGTGCCCTGGTTCGGATCGCGGTGGTTGAAGTAGCCGGACAGCAGGCAGCGACCCGAATAGGCGATGCACAAGGCGCCGTGCACGAACACTTCCAGCTCCATGTCCGGGCATTCCTGGCGGATTTCCGCGATCTCGTCCAGGCTCAGCTCGCGCGACAGGATGATGCGCGACACGCCCAGCTTCTGCCAGAACTTGACGCCCATGTAGTTGACGGTATTGGCCTGCACCGACAGGTGAATCGGCACTTCCGGCCATTTTTCGCGAACCATCATGATCAGGCCCGGATCGGCCATGATCAGCGCGTCCGGCTTCATCGCGATGACCGGCTCCATGTCGGCCATATAGGTTTTGATCTTGCTGTTGTGCGGCAGGATGTTGCTGGCGACGAAGAACAGCTTGCCGCGCGCGTGGGCCTCGTCTATGCCCTGCTTCAGCTCTTCCAGCTTGAAGTCATTGTTGCGGGCGCGCAGGCTGTAGCGCGGCTGGCCGGCGTACACGGCGTCGGCGCCGAAATCATAGGCGGCGCGCATCTTGTCCAGCGTGCCGGCGGGCAGCAAGAGTTCGGGTGCTTTGATCATTGCGTGGAGAATTCTCGGTGTATCAGTTGAGCAGACAGGAAACCGGCAGCGGCTCCCTGTCCGGCTTGACGAAGGCCTTGCGCGCGGAGTCCGTCTGCAGACGCTCCGCGGAATAGTATTGCTCCAGCACGGCGCGGGCGTCGCAGGCCAGATCGCTGCAGCGGTCGAGGAAGGCCGGCCAGTCCTCCATCAGCGAGGGGCAGGATTCGACGCGGCTGTACGCGATGGCCAGCAGCGCCATCGTCAACGTATGGTTGTACTTGGTGGCCGCGCCATTGGCCATCGCGAAACGCGACAGCGCATGCGCGCAGCGCGCGGCCGCTTCGGGAGCCGGGTATTCCCGGCGATAACCCCAGGCTGCGTACAGGTGGGCTCGATGATTGAAATCCGACGCAGGCAGCGCATTGGCTTCCAGCTGACGCAGGAATACCTGGTGCTCCATTATGCAGACACTCCGCAAGTGCAAAAAACGACAGGCCCCGCACCATAGCGGAGCCTGTTTTGAATTTTATCCGGTCGCGATTATGCGCGGCCGAAAGGACAGCGTCAAGCCCGCCCGACGCATCCTGACAACTTTAAGCCGCTGTTTTTAAAAGCCGTTTCATTTTCGTGGTTTTTGTAAAAGAGCCAATAGCGAACTTAACTGCCCCGCCAGCGCCAACAACAGCAGCAACGGGCACAGCAGCGCGGCCAGCGCGCCCTCGGCCGCCCCGCCGCGCCAGAACGCGGAGGCCAGCATGAATATCAGGGTGGACAGCAGCAGCGTGGCGACGGCCAGCCTGCGGTTGTCGCGCATGCGTTGGAACAGCTTGATCATGAATACCTGCTTCGGTGAGATTCAACGGCTGTCGGAGACGGATTCGGTCAGCCGCGCCAGCGCTTCCAGCTCGTCGGCGAAGAAGCCGGCCTCGGCGCGGGCGGACAGATTATAGTCGCCGGGATGCAGTTGCATCGCGTGCTGCTCCAACAGACCACGGAAAGTGGCTTGCGGTTCCAGGCCGCGTTCGCAGCACAACCGGACGAACCAGCGGTTGCCTATCATCACATGGCCGACTTCGTCGCGCAAAATCACATCCAGCACCGCGACGCTGGCGTGGTCGCCGATGCCAGCCAGCCGGCGCTGGATGCCCGGCGTCACGTCTAATCCCCGCGCCTCCAGCACTCTGGGCACCAGCGCCATCCTGACCATCGCGTCGTGATCGGTCCTGCAGCACATGCCCCACAGGCCGTCATGTGCCGGAAAATCGCCGTAGGCGAAACCCAGTTCGGCCAAGCGCCCCTGCAGCAGGCGGAAATGCCCGGCCTCCTCCGCCGCCACCGTCAGCCAGTCGTCGACGAACTCATCCGGCATATCGCGAAAACGCCAGGCGGCATCCAGCGCCAGATTGACCGCGTTGAACTCAATGTGGGCGATCGCATGCAGCAAGGCCCCGTGTCCGTTGCGGGTGGCTAGGCTGCGCCTGGGCACGCGCGCCGGATGCACCAGCTCCGGGCGCAGCGGCCGGCCAGGCTGCGGCAAGGCATAGGCGGCGGGAGACGCGACCCGAGCCAGCAGGCCGCCGCGCCAGTCTCGGCGCAAGCGCTCCGCCAGCGCCAGCTTGTCGTCCACGACCGGACACAGCAGCGCCTGCTCGATCAGCGGATAAAGCGGTTGGGCTTGGTTCATGAAGGCGGATTCTAAGCCGGCCCCGCAGCCTGGCCAAGCCTGGACGGGATGAACCGGCCAAACGGCGGGCGGGTCCTACTCGGCCATGGTCTCGTTCTGGCTGGCCAGCCAATGGTCGAATACCGCCAGTTGCTCTTCAAGGAATGCCATTTTTTTCCGGGCCAGCTCCAGGTCGCGCGCCTTGCCCGCCTTCTCCACCGCCTCGGCGGCGTCGCCCATGCCGTTGGCTCCCACCATGCGGCTGGCGCCCTTGATGCGGTGGGCGGAAAAACCGACGCGCTCGGCGTCCTCCGCCTCCATTCCCGCGCGCAGCTCGGCCACATCCTCATTATTGCCGGTCTGGAATTCGCGCAGGATCTCCAGCTCCACGCTCAGTTCGCCGTTGCTGTACACCTCGAGCACGCTGCGATCGACGGGAATGCCCGAGCCGTCAGGCGACGGCTCCTTCCCGGCCTCCTCCTTGCTCTCGAGGGCGGGCGGCGCGACATCGGCCGCGGGAAGAGGCTGCTCCAGAGAGGCGCTCATCCATTTGCGCAGCGTAGCTTCCAAATCCAGGATGGACAGCGGCTTGGTCAGGAAATCGTCCATGCCCGCCTCGCGCGTCTTGTCCACCTCTTCCTTTGCCGCATTGGCGGTGCAGGCGACGATGGGAATGCGGCCGCGCTCGGGGTGGGACTCCTCATGCGCGCGCACCAGCCTCGCCAACTGGTAACCGTCGATGCCGGGCATGTGGCAGTCGGTCAGGATCAGCGAATAGCGCCCAGACAGCCACTTGCTGAAAGCGCGGTCGCCATCCTCGGCCCAGTCCGCCGGATAACCCAGCTTCTCCAGTTGCTTCAACGTCAGCTTGCGATTGGTGGGGTTGTCCTCGGCGAACAAAATGGGAAACAATCCGCAGCCCGCTCCGATTTCCTTGTCGGCCTGCGCCGCGGCGACCACGGCCTCCACCAACGGCACGCGTTGCTCGGGCAGCAGCACCGGCTCCACCAACTCGGCCAGCCACTCCACCTCCATCAACAGCCGGGCGCAACTGCCCTTGCCCTGCTCGCTTTCCATTTCCACATGTCCGCCCATCAAACCGGCCAGACGCCGGCAGATCGCCAGGCCCAGACCGGTGCCGCCGAAACGGCGGGTGGTTTCGGAGTCGGCCTGGGTGAACGGCTGAAACAGCTTGCTCAACTGCTCCTGCGACATGCCGATGCCGGTGTCCTCCACCTCGAAGCTAAGCACCTGGTAGTTGGACACCGTATCCATGACCTTGACTCGGATATCCACCCGCCCGCTGGAGGTGAACTTGATGGCGTTGCTGATGAAATTCTGCAGGATCTGCCGCACCCGCAGCGGGTCGATGACCAGCGTCGGCGCCAGCTTGTCGTCCAGCGTCAGCGCCAGCTCCAGCCCCTTCTTGCTGGCGTTCTCGTGATAGAGGCTGCGCACGCTGTCCATGAACGGTCGGATCGCGGTGCGCGCGGGCACGATTTCCAGCCTGTCCGCCTCTATCTTGGAGAAGTCCAGGATATCGTCGATCAGCCGCAGCAAGGTATTGGCGGAATCCTGGATGGTGGCGACGGTGTCGCTTTGCTCGGCGTCCAGCCGGGTCATCGCCAGCAGCTCCAGCATGCCCAGCACGCCATTCATCGGCGTGCGGATCTCGTGGCTCATCGTGGCGAGAAAGGCGCTCTTGGCGCGGTTGGCCGCGTTGGCCTGGTCGCGGGCCATCCTCAGCTCGAACTCGGCCATCTTGCGCTCGGTGATGTCCAGGCAGGCCAGGATGATCACCGACTCGTTGGCGTCCGGGAACAGCAACTGTCCCTCGAACAATACCCAGATCGGCCGCCCGGTGCCGGTCAGGCACTCCAGTTCGCAATGGATGCGGGCATTGTCCTGCTGCATCTTGGACATTTGCTCCGCCAGCTCATACCAGCCATGCTCGGAAGCCAGCAGCTCCATCAAGTGCATGCCCGAGAGGCCGTATTCGTCGCCGACGTCGAATATGCTCTCGGCCGTGAGGTTGGCGCGAGTGATCTGGAAATGCTCGTTCAAACGCAGCAGGCCCACCGGCGACGCCGAATACACCGCCTCCTCCTCTTGCAGCACCGCGCGCAGCTGGGCTTCCGACAGCTTGCGCCGGTCCTCTTCTGCGTAAAAGCCCAATATATTGGCGTAGGCGCCCAGCAAAGGCAGGATGCTGATGCCCAGCTGCGACAAGGTGGGCCGCAGCAGGCATACGCCGGCCGACGCTTCGCCGCCCAGCATCACCGGCAGCGACACCCAGGAGGGCTGGGCGGTCAGGCTGCGGAACAGCGCCGCCAGCGGCACTTCCGTCTGGGACAGTTGCTGCGGCAGCGGCAGAAAGGCAGGCCAATCACCGGCCTGGGGCTGCAGCCCCTCGTCGCCATCCTCCCTCACCGTCCAGGCCACCAGCAGGCACTGCTCGGAACTGGTGAATTCGAGGAAGGTATCATGCAGCCTCTGGAATACGTCGCCGCGCTCGGCCCGCGACAACAGCATCGCCTCGATCTCCGAGATCACGGACAGCAGGGCGACGCTGCGCTCCAGCGAGTTCTCCGCCAACCGCCGCTTATGCTCGTCGCGCACGATCAGGATGTCGAGCGGCCGGTTGCCCTCCTGGAAGCGCCCCACGCTCAACATCGCGTGAAAGCGCTCGCCGCTGCTGCCCATGCCCTCCACCGGCATCGTCCGGCCCGCCTGCACCTCCAACGCGGCCAGCACCGACAGCAACTCGTCGTCCACCACGAACAACTGCCGGGCAGGGGTGCCGATCAAGGCATCCATGGGATAACCGAACATGCGCCCCGCGCCCTCGTTGGCCATGTCGATCACTCCGTTATGGTCGATCACCAGCATCGCGTCGCCCGACACGTCCAGCATGCGCTGCAGAAAGTCCAGCGGCTTGAGCACCTTGCGCACCACCACATGAAACAGGAAAGCCAGCATCGCCAGCATCGCCAGCCCGAACGCTCCTTCCCGCAGCAGGGTATTCCGGTAATGGGAACGGTTGTCCTGCAGCGTGCGCTGCGCCCGCTCGCCGATGGCCCCCCAGATCTTGTCCAGCGAGCCGGACAGCTGCAGCAGATTCCGCCGATAATCCGTGGCCTGGCTGAATTGCAGGCGACCGTCCACTTGCTCAAGTTGCAACTGGGTCAGCAGTTGCAGGCGGTTCGCCTGCATGGCCAGCTCCCCGAACCGGCGCGACAACTCGGCATCGCCTATGCTGCCCAGCAGCGACTGCGCCCGCCCGAGCAACAAGAGGCTGGCGCTCAGGCCTTGGGCCAGTTCCAGCTCGGTCCGCCTGTCCAGCCGGCTCCTCAGGCTCGAACGCAGCACCAGCGCCTGCGCGCTGGAATGCAGCCAGTAGCCCAGCATCGCCGCGTCCTGCCGCAGCCAGACCAGATTGCTGATGCGGTATTCCCCGCCGGAGGCCATGCTCGCCACCACCTCGTCCAGCAGCAATTGCGTCTGCTGCTGCACATCGCGGGTACCTTCGTACAGCTTGACGAGTTGAGCCTCCCTCCCGTCGGCGACGCCCTTCATCGCCTGCCGCGTTGACACCCGCAACTGCTGGAACTGCTTGATCGACTGTCTCAACTGTTCAAGACGCCCGGCCGAGCGCGCCTCGTCCTGGCCATGCCAGGCGGTGAGAAGCGTCAGGAAATCTTCATCCACTTGCCGCGCCAGGCTGCTCAATTGAGCTTCGTCCGGGCGCTTCTCCAGCAGCCCCTCCATCAGCAGGCCGCTCTCCTTGAGCTGCAGATTGGCGAAATTGCGCAGCCCGTAAGCATCCTGGTTCAAATGCACCAGCAGCTCGGACTGCTGATAGGCATTCCAGGCGGAGAACTGCAGCACCGCCACCACGCCAGCCTGCAACAGGCCGAGCAGCACCACGATGGCCAGCACGCTGCGGCCAATCGCCATCGCCTGAGTTTGGCTGCGTCTCGACCACTGCATGCCTAATGCCTCGCAACGGATGGATTGGCTGCCGCCTCATCGCTGTTCGCGACATAAATCAGCGCGACGCCGTAACGCTCGCTGAAATCGCGCAGCACGTTCAACTGGTTGGCCGAAATGCTGGCGCCGCGGGGCAGCAACAGGTGTCCGGCCTTGCTGCGCAGATCGCGGGCCAGCACCGAGCCGGGCTTGACCGTGTCCAGCGACAGGCATTTCTCCGCCGGCTCGTCCTGGGAAACCGGCGCGCGGGTCTCGAACAGCCGGCCGAATACCTTCTTGTCGTACTCCGTGCCGGTGGCGACATGGTAGTAGCTGAACGGATCGATCTCAGGCCGGTTTCGGCTCATCGCCACCTGTATCGATTTCTCCACTTCCGCCGGCTTAGGCGGCTTCACGACGAAGCCGTCGGCATGCAGCTGGCTGGCGAGCACCACATTGGTTCGATCCGCGTGCCCGGACAGGAAGACGAAGGGGAGATTGGACGCATTGGCCGTATGGCCGCACCGCAGCTCCTTGAGCAGATCCATGCCATTCATCGGCTGCATCTGCACATCGCACAACACGATGTCCACGCCCCGGATATCCAAGAGACGCATGGCCGTGGTGCCGTCCGCGGCCTGGAAGATGCGGTCCTGCTTGATGCCCATGCTCTGCAGAGCCTGGGAAATCAGCGACCGGACCAAGGTCTGATCGTCTACGATCATGATGCGCAGTCGGGCCAGGTCGACAGAGCTCATCGCGCGCCCTCCATCGGACTGCCGATGAGCGCGGGGCTGCCCTCCTGCACGGCGGCCACCTCCAACGGCAACTCATCCTCCGGCACGATCATCGACACCGCGTCGCCTGCTCCCAAGCCGCACCCCATGGCCTGCGCCAACGCGATGTCCTCCTCATCCTCCAGACCGGTGGCGCACACCGGCGTCTGCCCCAGGCCGAAAGACTTCAACAGGCGGAAGGCGCCGGGGTCCTCTCCCAACAGCGCCTTCATCCACTGCAGCGCCTCCAGCGGCACGTTGACCTGATCGAAAGGCAAACGCATCAGGTTGCTGACCGTCAGCGAACCCTGGCCGAACCCGTCCGCCAGCAGGTGGAAACCCAGATACTTGATCTTGGAGATATTCTCGAAGCACACGGCGTCGGAACGCCGGTTCAGCCCGTCGGCCAGCTCGAACCCCAGACAGGCTGGCGAGACCTCGTATTGCTGCAACGCCATGAAGCAACGGTCGAACACATTGTCGGCGCACAGGCAGGCCTCATCGATCCGGATATCCACCCGGCAATCATCGATGCCCGCGGAGAGGCGAATGTGCTGCAGCAGGCGCGCCGTGCGCTCCACCACGATTTCCAGCAGGGCGGCTGACGCCATCCTTCTCCCCGCCAGCAAGGCCAGCAGGCGGTCGAACGCCAGCCTTCTGCCATCAGGCAACCGCAGCGCGCGCAGGGAAAAGGACGCCAGCTTATGGCTGGACAAGGAACGCACAGGCGCGAATTCCATCCGAAAACTCTCCCCGCCCAGCTCGGCCAGCAACTGGGCGATATCGTCGATCAGCGGCACCTCGCTGCGCTCCATCTCGTTGAATATGCTGTTGAGCGAGGAGACGAAGGCATCGGCGGAGTAAGGTTTGGACAGAAAGCGCGTGCAGCCGATGCCCAGGTTGATCGACATGTCGGCTATGGTCTGCAGGGTTTTGCCGTCATAGCCGGAAATGATGAGCAGCGCGGACTGATACCCCAGCCGCGCCACGTTTTTGATGAAATCGATCCCGTTCATGCCGGGCATGCCGATATCGGTGATCACCAGGTGGTAGCCGCCCTCGCCGATGCTGCGCAGCGCTTCGGCCGGGTCGCTGAACTCATCTATCTCCACGGCGAACCGGCTGAAGAAGCTGGCCTGCCGCGAAATCAGCTTGCGCAGCACCAGCTGATCATCAAGTATCAGGAAGCGCTTCGGTTTCAGGTCCATGCCACGTTGCCCCTTCCAGACGGGCCGGACCCGGAGCGCCGGACGCCGGGCATGCCGCCTTGCCGATAGATGAACGCTGCGTGAAAACCGCGAGACGACACGCGAAAAACGGCCCTGTCTATAACTCTAGATTTAAGACATTCGCGTAATGTCACGTAACGCAATACCATGTATAGGCTGACAAATTTGCCAGCACAAGCGGGGCCTGAGCGCGCCGTCGCGGCAAGGACCGCGCTCGGGTATCATTCCCGACGGAACCCACTTCCGCACAGGAGAACGCCATGCGCTTCGATTCCAACCAGCTCGGCAACGTCGAGGTTGATGAAACCACCGTCATCACTTTCCCGCAGGGCATTCCCGCGCTGGAAAACTGCACCCGCTTCAAGCTGTTCCACGACATCACCCACCCGGTGCCGCAAATGTACTGGCTGCAATCGCTGGACGATCCCGGCATCACTTTCAGCCTGGCGCTGCCCGAGAGGCTGGGCGTGCGCTTCCAGATCGAGCTGTCGGATGAGGAGGTCGCGCAGCTCCAGCTCCAGGAGCCGCAGGACGCCGCCATCCTGCTGATGCTATACCGCCCGCTGGACCAGCAGCGCGAATCCCACCCCGCGCTCGGCGCGCTGCAGGCCAATCTGTGCAATCCGCTGGTGATAGGCCTGTCGTCGCGGCGCGGCATCCAGAAAACCGGCCTCAAGATCGACATCCTGCTGCATACGCCATGAACGAGACCCAACGCTGCCCCTGGTGCGGCGACGATCCGCTATACGTCGCCTACCACGACGAGGAATGGGGCCGCCCCGAACGCGACGACCGCAAGCTGTTCGAGATGCTGATTCTGGAAGGCGCGCAGGCCGGGCTGTCTTGGATCACCATCCTGAAAAAACGCGAAGGCTACCGCGCCGCCTTCCACGGCTTCCATCCGGAAAAAGTGGCGGCGATGACCGACGACGACGTGGAGCGGCTGATGCAGAATCCAGCCATTGTCCGCAACCGGCTGAAAATCCATAGCGCCATCCGCAACGCCAAGGTGTTTCTGCGGATGCAGCAGGAGCACGGCAGCTTTGCCGACTGGCTATGGGCGCACGTGGACGGCAAACCCATCCTGCGGCGCCGCGGCGACGAGCGGGTGCCGGCCAGCACCGAACTGTCCGACCTCATCAGCAAAGCGCTGAAGAAAGCCGGCATGAATTTCGTCGGCAGCACGGTGATCTACGCCTATCTGCAGGCCTGCGGCGTGGTCAACGACCACCTGCCCGGCTGCTTCCTGCACCCGGCGCGCGCCGGCTGAGCCCGACGCTCCGCCATGCAAAACGGCCGCTTGCGCAAGCGGCCGTTTCTTCATACCCCGGAAGGAGAGCGGAACAAGGCTCAATCAAAAGCCAGCCGTCCCTCGCGCGCCTCCACCATCACCGTGGACTTCGGCGGGTACTTGCCGGCCAGAATGGCCTTGGCCAACGGATTCTCCAGCTCCGCCTGTATCGCCCGTTTCAACGGCCGCGCGCCGTAGACCGGGTCGAAACCGACCTCGGACAGCAGCGCCAGCGCCTCGCCGCTGATCTGCAGATTCAGCTCCAGCTTGGCCAGCCGCGCCTCCAGGCCTTTCAGCTGGATGCGGGCGATGGACTGGATATGCTTCTCGTCCAGCGCATGGAACACCACCACCTCGTCGATACGATTGACGAACTCAGGCCGGAACTGGGTTTTCACCTCCGCCATCACGGCCAGCTTGATCACCTGGTAGTCGTCGGTGGCCATCGCCTGGATCTGCTGGCTGCCGATATTGGACGTCATCACGATCACGGTGTTCTTGAAATCCACGGTGCGCCCCTGGCCATCGGTCAGGCGGCCGTCGTCCAACACCTGCAGCAACACGTTGAACACATCCGGATGCGCCTTCTCCACCTCGTCCAGCAGGATCACGCTATACGGCTTGCGGCGCACCTGCTCGGTGAGGTAGCCGCCCTCCTCGTAGCCGACATATCCCGGCGGCGCGCCGATCAGCCTCGCCACCGAATGCTTCTCCATGTACTCGGACATGTCGATGCGGATCAGGTGGTCTTCGCTGTCGAACAGGAACCCCGCCAGCGTCTTGCACAGCTCGGTCTTGCCGACGCCGGTCGGCCCCAGGAACAGGAAGGATCCGTAAGGCTTGTTCGGATCGGCGAGGCCCGAGCGCGAGCGGCGGATCGCGTCGGCCACCGCGGTCACCGCCTCATCCTGCCCCACCACCCGCTGGTGCAGCACATCTTCCATATGCAGCAGTTTCTCGCGCTCGCCGGTCAGCATCTTGGACACCGGGATGCCGGTGGCGCGGCTGACCACCTCGGCGATCTCCTCCGCCCCCACCTGGGTGCGCAGCAGGCGGTTGGGCTTGGCCTGCTCGCCGCTGCCGGCGGCTTCAGCGTCCTTCAGGCTGGCTTCCAGCTTGGGCAGCCTGCCGTACTGCAGTTCCGCCAGCTTCTGCCAGTCGCCCTTGCGCTTGAGGTCTTCCATCTCCACCTTGAGGCGGTCGATTTCCTCCTTGATGGTCTGGCTGCCCTGGGCGGCGGCTTTCTCCGCCTTCCAGATTTCCTCCAGGTCCGCATATTCGCGCTGCAGGCGCCCGATTTCCTCCTCGATCAGCTGCAGGCGCTTCTGCGAGGCCTCATCGCTCTCGCGCCTCACCGCCTCGCGCTCGATCTTCAGCTGGATCAGCCGGCGGTCCAGCTTGTCCATCGACTCCGGCTTGGAATCCAGCTCCATCTTGATCTTGGACGCGGCCTCGTCGATCAGGTCTATCGCCTTGTCCGGCAGGAAGCGGTCGGTGATGTAGCGCTGGGACAACTCCGCCGCGGCGACGATGGCCGGGTCGGTGATGTCGACGCCGTGATGGATTTCATACTTTTCCTGCAGGCCGCGCAGAATGGCGATGGTGTCCTCCACCGACGGCTCGCCGACCAGCACCTTCTGGAAGCGGCGCTCCAGCGCGGCGTCCTTCTCGATGTACTTGCGGTATTCGTCCAGCGTGGTGGCGCCGATGCAGTGCAGCTCGCCGCGCGCCAGCGCAGGCTTGAGCATATTGCCGGCGTCCATCGCGCCCTCTGCCTTGCCAGCGCCCACCAGGGTATGGATTTCGTCGATGAAGATCAGCGTCTGGCCGTCGTCCTTGGCCAGATCGTTCAGCACCGCCTTCAGGCGTTCCTCAAACTCGCCGCGGAATTTGGCGCCGGCGATCAGCGCCGCCAGATCCAGCACCAAGAGGCGCTTGTTCTTCAGGCTTTCCGGCACTTCGCCGTTGACGATGCGCTGCGCCAGCCCTTCGACGATGGCGGTCTTGCCCACGCCCGGCTCGCCGATCAGCACCGGATTGTTCTTGGTGCGGCGCTGCAGCACCTGGATGGCGCGGCGGATTTCGTCGTCGCGGCCGATCACCGGGTCCAGCTTGCCCTGGCGGGCGCGCTCGGTCAGGTCCATCGTGTATTTCTTCAGCGCCTCGCGCTGGCCTTCGGCGTCGGCGCTGGAGACATTTTCGCCGCCCCGCACTGCGTCTATCGCCGCCTGGATCGACGCATGCTGGCCGCCATGCTCTTTCAGCAAACGGCCGGTCTCGCTCTTGTCCTGGCTCAGCGCCGACAGGAACAGCTCGCTGGCGATGAAATCGTCGCCCAGCTTCATCGCGATCTTGTCGGTCACATTGAGCAGATTGGCCAGATCCCGCGACACGGTGATCTCGCCGCCATTGCCCTGCACGCGCGGCAGCCGCTCGACGGCCAACTTGAGGCCAGCCTTCAACGCCGGCACATTGACCCCGGCTCGCGCCAACAGGCCGCCTATGCCGGCTTCAGCGTCATCGAGCATCGCCAGCAGCAAGTGCTGCGGCTCGATGAAAGGATTGTCGCCCGCCACGGCGAGGCTCTGGGCATCCCCCAACGCTTGCTGGAATTTTGTGGTCAGCTTGTCGAATCGCATGGTGTCGGTTCCCTGGATGATCTGTCGATAACTTGCATTTTGGGGAGGTCGATGGCCATTTCAAGAGTTGCCAAACGCCTGGAATTGACTACGCTCAAATCACTCAATGACGTTCAAATAAAAAGACGCAGCCACCATCGCTCAGCAAGGGGAAGCCATGACGCGTATCTCATTGATCACCGCCGCATTGCTCATCTCCACCCCATCCGTCCAGGCCCAGGATTTCTCGCTTCTGCTGTTCGGCGCCTCGCTTCATCATGGCTGCACCACCTGCAACCTCAATCAAGACAATCCCGGCGCGGGCCTGGAATGGGCATTCGCGGGCAATCAGGATAATGGCCGCTGGTACGCCCGCGCCGGCGTCTATCGCGACTCTTTCCGCAAAGAGGCCAATTTCGTCACGCTGGGCTGGCGGCGAGAATGGGAAATCCTCGGTCCGATCTTCGCCGGCATCGGCCTGCAAGCCGGCTATCTGCATGGATCGGGCCACAACGGCCCTGCCGCGCTCCCAACCATCAGCCTGGGAAGCAAATCTTTCGCGTTGGAGGTCGGCTACTTGCCCAGGGTCAACGTGGGCAGCCACCACCCCAAGACCTCGGTCACCACCCTCAATCTGCGCTGGACCTTATGATCCTCTCAGGCTTGGACACACCTGATCGGCATGAGACAATGGCGCCAAATCGACCTACCCTTCCCGCCGGCCCGCCGTGGCCGGCGCAGACCACATAATGACCCACTCTCACGCTCAACTCGTCTGGCAAGACGGCCAGCCCATGTCCGCCGTTTTCGGCGACGTATATTTCTCCCGCGCCTCCGGCCTGGAAGAGACGCGCCACGTCTTTCTTCGCCATAACCGGCTGGAGGAACGTTTCGCCGCGCTGCGGCCGTCCGGCTCCTTCACCATCGCGGAAACCGGCTTCGGCACCGGGCTGAATTTCCTTTGCGCCTGGCAATGCTTCGACGCGTGCGCGCCGGCCGGCGCCAGGCTGCATTTCGTCAGCGCGGAAAAATTTCCGCTGACGCCGGCCGACCTGGCCCAGGCGCTGGCGCTATGGCCGGAGCTCTCTGCATTCGCCACCCCGCTGCTGGCGCAATACGATGTCCTGACGCCGGGCTGGCACCGCTTCGTGCTAGCCGGCGGCAGGGTGACCCTGACGCTGATGATAGGCGACGTGCTGGACGTGCTGCCGCAGCTAGACGCGCGCGTCGACGCCTGGTTCCTGGACGGTTTCGCGCCCTCCAAAAACCCCGACATGTGGCAGCAGCCGCTGTTTCAGCAGATGGCGCGCCTGTCCTCGCCGGGCGCCAGCTTCGCCACCTTCACCAGCGCGGGCGCGGTGCGGCGCGGCCTGGCCGAGGCTGGCTTCGAGGTCAAAAAAGCGCCGGGCCACGGCCACAAGCGCCACATCGTCCACGGCGGAATCGCCACCCCGCCCGACGCCGGCTGGCAGGAACCCTGGTTCGCCAGGCCCGAACCGCGCTGGCGCGAACGCAGCGTCGTCGTGGTCGGCGGCGGCCTAGCCGGCGCATCCACCGCCAACAGCCTGGCGCAACGAGGCTGGCAGGTGACTGTGATCGAAAGAATGCCCCAGCTCGCCAGCGCCGCCTCCGGCAATCCGCAGGGCGTGCTGTACACCAAGCTCTCCCCCCACCTGACGCCGCTGACCCGGCTGGTGCTGTCCGGCTACGCCTACAGCCTGCGCGCGCTGCGCGGCCTGCTGCCGGAAGGCGCCGACTGGCAAGCCTGCGGCGTGCTGCAACTGGCACATGACGCCAAGGAAGCGGAAAAACAGCAGGGGTTGGCCGGACTGGAGTTGCCCGAAACCGTGATGCGGCCGCTCGACCAGGCGGCGGCCAGCGAGCTGGCCGGCACGCCGCTGCCGTCCGGCGGGCTGTTTTTCCCGCAGGGCGGCTGGGTGCACCCGCCCGCGCTGGTGCGCAAGCTGGTCGAACACCCGAATATCGTAGTCAAGACCGGCCGCACCGCGCTGACGCTGGATTACGACCCTTCGCAGCGCAGCTGGACCGCAAGCGACGAGCGCGGCCCGCTGGCGGTGGCGTCCGTGGTGGTGCTGGCCGGCGCGGCGGAAACCGCGCAGTTCGACAGCACGCGGCATCTGCCGCTGAAAAAGATTAGGGGACAGGTCACCAGCGTCGCCGCCAGCGAGGCCAGCAGCCGGCTGCGCACCGTGCTGTGCGGCGAAGGCTACATCTCGCCCGCCCGCGGCGGCCGCCACTGCCTGGGCGCCACGTTCAAGTTCGATGCCGACGATCTCGCCGTCCACGACGACGAGCATGCGGAAAACCTGGCAATGCTGGCCGGACTGGCGCCAGAGCTGCGCGCCAGCCTGGAAAAGGACGCGCCGGAACAACTGGAAGGGCGCGCCGCCTTCCGCTGCACCAGCCCGGACTATCTGCCGCTGATCGGCCCGGTAGTGGCCGCCCGCGACTTCGTCCGCGCCTACCGCGAGCTGGCCCGCGACGCGACGCTGGAGCTGGCGGAGACATGTCCGTGGGCCGATGGCCTGTACGTCAACGCCGCCCACGGCTCCCGCGGCCTGATCACCGCGCCGCTGTCGGGGGAAATCCTGGCCTCGCTGCTGGAGGGAGAGCCGGCGCCATTGCCGGCCGATCTGATGCGGGCCGTCCATCCATCCCGCTTCCTGCTGCGCGACCTGATCCGCCGAAAACTGGACCTGGACGCGCCCTGACCGGACTCAAACCGTGGCCGTCGAACGCTCTATCGCCTCCCGGATCGCGTCCGGGATAGGCACCGACTGCTCGGCCTTGTAGTCCACCCAGACCAGCAGCACTTCGGCGCTGGCGTAGACCACTCCCGGATCGTCGCGGCGATAGAAATGATGGCGCAGCTTCAGGCTGCTGCGCCCCAGTTTTTCCAGCTCGATGGTGATGTCCAGCGTGGCGGGATAAGTCAGTTGCTTGCGGTAAACGCAGCTGGTGCTGGCCAACACCGGACCGATCCCCTCCGGCTCGATGCCGAATCCGATCCCCTGCAGCCACTCGATGCGGATCTGCTCAAGGTAGCGGAAATAATACGTGTTATTGAGATGCCCCACCGCATCCATGTCTCCCCAGCGCATGCTGATGGTGCGCGTGTCCAGCACTGGCAACGGCGTCGTCAAGGCTAGCTCCCGACTGTTTGAAAGACTTCATGATAACGGCAAAAACGGGATGCTAGGCCTATTTGCCGATTCTTTTGCGAAAGTGTTAAATACAGGCCGTTTTGATTACACCCCGTCACACAAGCCATCAACAATCATGCTACGGAAAAGGCTGGCGCATCGGGATAATGCGTCTTGTCCGGTTCACGATCTCCAACGGGATCGAGAGCGGGACATGATCGATGCCAGGTCTCCGACCGAGCCTCGATCACCTGAGCGAAGGTGCAATTCAGAGCCCCCCTGGGGCTCTTTTTTTTGCCCTCGCGCGCCAAGCCGCGCTAGTCGAACCCGCCACGCAGATGCACAATGGCCATCATTGCCCTTCATCCCTTGCCGCCATGTGGAAATCCGTTTTCGCCATCGCCATCGGCGCCGCCGCCGGCGCCCTGCTGCGCTGGTTCCTCGGCCTGCGCCTGAACAGCCTGTTCCCCTCCCTGCCGCCTGGCACGCTGGCCGCCAACCTGATCGGCGGCTACATCATCGGCGTGGCCGTGGCCCTGTTCGCCGACATGCCGGCGCTGTCGCCGCTGTGGCGCTTGCTGATCATCACCGGCTTCTGCGGCGGCCTGACCACTTTTTCCACCTTCTCCGCCGAAGTGGTGGATCTGCTGCGCCAGGGCCAGTTGCAGCCGGCGCTTGCAGCCATCGCGACGCATGTCAGCGGCTCTCTGCTGATGACCATGGCCGGCATCGCCAGCTGGCAGTGGCTGAAGCGCTGAACCCCGCGCATCCGGCGGCAAATGGCCGCCGGCGCCCCGCAACGCGGGCGCTACGTATTCAACACCATATCAAACAGACTATCTGCTTCCTATGTTTCAACCTCCAACAAACCTGTCGCGGAGGAAAACATGGCCAATCCCCTTACCCTGCTGATGCCGGTGGCGCCCCACGCGGACCTGATCGCCCTTGCCGCCACCGTCAAGGAAAATCAACCCAAGCTGCACGCGGCCCTCACCGCAATCGGCACCGTGCACTACGCCCGCACCCTGCTGCTGGACCGCGCCGTCACCAATCTGCAGCCGGGCATCAGTCCCAGCAAGGCCTATGTCCTCGCCGTCATCACCGAATACGACGGCAGCTTCGACAAATACATCCAGGACTTCGTGAAAGAGGTCGGCCCCATATTCGATGCCTTGCTGCGCTTCGTGGACGGGGCTGAGAAGCTGATCCCGGTGGCCAACAACACCTCCGCCTTCACCGCCTTCATCGCCAAGAACGACGCCTCCCAGCACGATCTGAACCAGGGCCTGTACCAAGCCTACGACGCCACCGTGCAGACGATTCTGGCCTCCTTGCCCTAAACGCTGCGCACCGTCTCCGATGCGGCAGCCAACGGCGCGCCGCATCTTTCTCCCGGAGCGACCATGAACATCCCATTCGACGACGTACAAGGCACCATCCTGCGCGGCTACCGGGTGGAGCGCGCCCGCCACTTCGTCCTGCGCATCGATGACAAGGCCGGCGCAGGCGAACTGATCCTCAAGCTGGTGGACGGACAACTGGGACTCCCGCCGATCACCACCGCCCAGCGCGGCCAGCAAAAGCCGATCCACTTCCTGAACATCAGCTTCACCCGCGTCGGCTTGTCCCAATTGGGGCTCAGCGACGCCCAGCTGCAGACCTTCGACGCCTCTTTCTACAAGGGCGCCACCAATCCGGACGTCGCCGCCGAGGTCGGCGATTGCGACGACAGCGCGCCGCAAAACTGGATAGGCGGCCTGAACGATGGCTGCCAGGTCCACGCGCTGCTCAGCCTGTGGGTGGACGGCGGCGAGGCGCCGCTGGAATCGGCGTCGGCCGCGTTGCGCCGCGCCTTCGCAGAATACGGCGTGACCGAGCTGTCCGCGCAGGATGCCGTGGCCCTGCCGGACAACCGGGTGCACTTCGGCTACCGCGACAGCATCGCCCAGCCCACCATCGACGGCGCCCCTCCGCGCAAGCGCAGCATCCCTGACGATCAGCCATCGGTGGCCACCGGCGAGTTCCTGCTCGGCTACCTCAATGAAAGCGACGGCTACTACTCGCTGCAACCGGAGGAGCTATCCCTCAACAGCAGCTTCGCCGCCTTCCGCATCCTGGAACAGGATGTCCCCGGCTTTGAAAGCTTCCTGCAGACCTATGCCGGCCAGTTGGGCATGGACGCCGAAATGCTGGCAGCCAAGGTCTGCGGCCGCTGGCGCAACGGCAACCCGCTGACCCTGATGCCGACCGATGAAGGCTCCACGCTGCCGCCGGATCAGCTCAACGCGTTCCACTATGTCAGCAATGACGCGAAGCAGGACGACACCCTGGGCTTGAAGTGCCCGATAGGCTCGCACATCCGCCGCAGCAACCCGCGCGACGGCGGCGTGGTGGGCGCCGGCAGCCCCTCGCACCGCATCGTGCGCCGCGCCATGCCCTATGGCCCGGAATACGATCCGGCCAAGCCGGACCAGCAGAAACGCGGCCTGGTCGGCTATTTCATCAACGCCAGCCTGAGCAACCAGTTCGAATTCTTGACCAGCCAGTGGATACTGGACTCCCAATTCGTCAAATCGGCCACCGGCCCCGGCGGGTCGGAACAAGGCAACGCGGTGTTCAACATCAGCGGGGAGGATGTTTTCCTCGGCGTCAATCACGTGGACCAAAGCTCCTTCACCGACGCCCGGCCCGGCGCCAAGGGGCACGGAAACAAGCGCATCACCGGCTTCCCCCGGCTGATCCACACCCGCGGCGGCGCCTATTGCTTCTTCCCCAGCATCAGCGGCCTGCGCTACCTGGCCACGCTGGCTTCCGGCTGACGGCAAACAAAACCCCCGCGGCCCATCAGGACGGCGGGGGTAGGCTGATGCCGATCTTCCGGAAAATCAGCCGCGGATGCGGCGCAGCACCTCGTCCTTGCCGATCAGGGCCAGCACCGCGTCCACCGACGGCGTCTGGGTGGTGCCGCACACCAGCACGCGCAGCGGCATGCCCAGCTGGCCCATCTTGATGCCTTCGTCTGCGCAGAACGGCTTGAACAGCTCGTGGATGGATTCGGCGGTCCAGGCTTCCAGCGCGGCCAGACGATCGGCGAAGCGGCCCATGCGCTCGACGGCGTCGCCGGCCAGATGCTTTTCCACGTCGGCGACGGCTGGCTCGCGCTTCTTGTAGAAGTAATCGACTTCCAGCGCCAGCGCGTTCAGATCCTGCACACGCTCCTTGACCAGCGCCAGCACGTCGCCGATGGCCGGGCCGCTAGCGGTGTCGACATTGGCGGCGGCCAGGCGCGGCGCGATCAGCTCGGCCAGCCGGCCATTGTCGGCTGTCTTGATGTGCTGGGCGTTCAGCCACATGAATTTTTCCTGGTTGAAGCGGCTGGCGGACGGGCTCACCGCCTCCAGGCTGAACCACTCGACAAACTGCTCCATGCTGAAGAATTCGTCGTCGCCGTGGCCCCAGCCCAGGCGCGCCAGGTAGTTCAGCAGTGCTTCCGGCAGAATGCCCTTGTCGGCGTAGTCCACCACGCTGACCGCGTCGCGGCGCTTGGACATCTTCTGGCCGTCTTCATTCAGGATCATCGGCAGGTGGCCGTACACCGGCAGCGGCGCGTTCAGCGCCTGCAGGATATTGATCTGGCGCGGGGTGTTGTTGACGTGGTCGTCGCCGCGGATCACATGGGTGATCCGCATGTCCCAGTCGTCCACCACCACGCAGAAGTTATAGGTGGGGCTGCCGTCCGGGCGGGCGATGATCAGGTCGTCCAGCTCTTCGTTGGAGATCTCGATGCGGCCCTTGACCGCGTCGTCCCAGGCCACCGCGCCGGCGAGCGGCGTCTTGAAACGCACCACCGGCTGCACGCCTTCCGGGATGGCCGGCAGGGTTTTGCCGGCTTCCGGACGCCAGCGGCGGTCGTAGCGCGGCTTGTCGCCGCGGGCTTCCTGCTCGGCGCGCATCGCTTCCAGCTCTTCCTTGCTGCAGTAGCAGTGGTAGGCGTGGCCGCTGGCCAGCAGTTGCTGGATCACTTCCTTGTAGCGGTCGAAACGATGGGTCTGGTAGAACGGACCCTCGTCATAGTCCAGGCCCACCCAGTGCATGCCGTCCAGGATCGCCTTCACCGATTCCGGCGTGGAGCGCTCCAGATCGGTGTCTTCGATGCGCAGCACGAACACGCCGTTGTTTTTGCGGGCGTAAGCCCAGGAGAACAGCGCGGTGCGCACGCCGCCGATGTGCAGGTAACCGGTGGGGCTGGGGGCGAAACGGGTACGGATCATGATGGGTTGGACTCTGAGAAAAACACAAAGGCGTTATTGTACGCCGCCAACAAAAAAGCCCGCAAACGCGGGCTCGGGAAAAATCGGGCTCAAACCATCAAGGCGGCCAGCGAATGGGCCGGCAGCATCTCCGCCAGCAGCCACACCGCGGTCAACGCCAGCATCGCCGCCATGCCGCAATTGAAGGCTCGCAGCCGCAGCGGCGAGTCCAGAAAACGGCGGATGGCGACGCCGGAGCCGGCCCACGCCGCGATGCACGGCAGGCTGGTGACGAAGGACACCAGGGCGAACACGCCGGCCGCGTGCCAGGGATTCATCTGAGCCGGCAGGAACACCATCACCAGGTTGAAGCCCATCAGCCACACCTTGGGATTCAGCCAGTTGAACATCAGTCCGCCCCAGAAGCCCATCGGCCGCGCGCCGGCGTCGCCCGCCTTGGCCTTGCCGGCGCGGGCCAGGTTCCAGGACAGCCACAACAGATAAACGCAGCCGGCGATGGCCAGGTAAAGCTGCAAGGACGCCATCAGCGACATCAGCGCGCCCAGGAACAGCGACAACAGGCCGATTTGCAGCGACAGGCCCAGCGCCATGCCAAGCAGGGACGGCAGCGTGCGGGAAAAGCCGAAATTCACGCCGGACGAGGCCAGCACCAGATTGTTGGGGCCTGGGGTGATGGACATCACCAGCAGGTAAGTGACAAGCGCAAGCAGATTCATGACGACTCCCGAAACCGCGGCCGGCAACGCGCCGGATCCTCCGGGGCAGATCCCCGATTCAAGGTCGTCATGTTAGGCGTTTTGACTGGACAATTACAGATTCAGAAAAATAGAATTGAGACCATAACAGTTTTGAATTGACCAAACTGTTATGGTCGGTTTCATTCAAAACTGTACCGAAGCCCAAAACAATCTGTACCTCATACCCTGCCGAGGAGCTCCGCATGAGCGGCGAGACGCTGTACCAGCAACTGGTCAACGAATGGACAGAACTGATCCAAAACGGCACCGTGCGCCCGGGCGAGCGCCTGCCTTCGGTGCGCAAGGCCTGCGCAATACACAAGGTCAGCCCGTCCACCATCCTTCAGACCTACCGCATGCTGGAGGACCGCGGCCTGATCGAGGCCCGGCCGCAATCCGGCTTCTACGTCAAAACGGCCGCCAGCCTGCCGCTGCCCCGGATGCGCCGCCAAAGCGCCGTCCACCACACCGGAGAAGTGGTGGACCAGATCGAAGCGGTGATGGGGGTGCAGAACCAGGCCGACTTCATCGACCTGTCGCTGGCCAGTCCGCGCGGCAGCGACTTCTACCCCACCACCCGCTTCAAGCACATCATGGGCCGGCTGCTGCGCCAGCAGCCGGAGCTGACCACCGACTACCCCTTTCCGCCCGGCTCGGAACGGCTGCGGCGCCAGATCGCCCAGCGCGCGGTCAGCTGGGGCTGCGTGCTGGCGGCGGACGAACTGGTGATCAGCAACGGCTGCACCGAGGCGCTGCAGCTGGCATTGCGCGCCGCCTGCAAGCCGGGCGACACGGTGGGCGTGGAGTCGCCGACCTATTTCGCGCTGCTGCCGATGCTGAAGGACCTGGGGCTGGCGGTGATCGAGATCCCCACCCATCCCACCAGCGGCCTGGCGCTGGACGCGCTGGAGCTGTTGCTGTCGGAAAAGCGGCTGAACGCCATTGTCGCGATGCCCACCGTGCACAATCCGTTGGGCAGCACCATGCCGCCCGAGGCCAAGCGGCGGCTGGCGCAGCTTGTCAACGACTATCAGGTGCCGCTGATCGAGGACGCGCCGCACGCCGAGCTGTTCTACGGCGCCGCGACGCCGGACGCGGTCAAGGCTTACGACCGCGACGGTTGGGTCCTCTTGTGCTCCAGCTACAGCAAGACATTGGCGCCGGGCTTTCGCATCGGCTGGATCGCGCCAGGCCGCTTCCTCAGCGAGGTGCGGCGGCTGAAATTCTCCAGCAGCCTGGGCCAGCCGGCGCTGCTGGAGGAGACATTGGCCGAATACCTGGAAAGCGGCGGCTATGACCACCACCTGCGGCTGATCCGCCGCCACTTCATCAGCCAGATGGAAAAACTGCGCGGCGCGGTGGCTCAGCACTTCCCGGACGGCACCCGCGCCACCCTGCCCTCCGGCGGCTGCCTGCTGTGGGTGGAGTTGCCCAGCCACGCCGACACCATGGAGCTGTTCCGCGCCGCGCTGGCCGAACGCATCACCGTGGTGCCCGGCGCGATGTACTCGGCCAAGGGGCGTTACCGCAACTGCCTGCGGCTGTCGTGCTGCTATCCGTGGAACGATGCCTACCAGCGGGCGCTGGTCCGGGTTGGGGAACTCGCGGGAGAGCTGGCGGACAGGGGCTGATCCCCGCTCCAAGCCGCAGACAGGCAGTCAGTCTTCCGCATTTGGCGCCAAACTCTGCGGATTCGCCTTGCGCCGCGGCGGCGACGCCGGGATCAAGGAGCAGTTCAACGCCGCGATATCCATGAATTCATGCAACATGTCCAGGCTGCGGGTGGTGGCCTCCTGCTTGACCAGAATGTTCTGCTCCTCCATTTGCAGCGTTTCCCGGATCGCCGCCAGAATTTCCCCCTTGGAACGCAAACCCTTGTCCTGTTCGATCTCATCCAGCTTGTGCAATAAGTGCTGCACGATCATCCGCGGCGAACCATCCCGCTCCTGCTCCGCCTGATGCTCGTACGACTTCAACAGATCGTCGATCTCGCGCGCGATGATTTGCACCTGCGGCTCCGGCTTTACCTGCTTGCGTTCCCAGTGCGACACCGCCACCTTCCGCCGACCGAACAACTGGGCAAAGGAATCCTGGTTTATCGACAAGCGCAGGCGCAAGGTCGGCATATCCACCTGGCCGAATGGAAAGCGCTCCGGGTGCGCCGCATACCAGCGCACCAGATTGGCGATCGCGCCATCCACCGGCAGATCCGCGTTCTTCTTGACGATGGTCGACCACCGGCCATGAGTCTGAATGCCCAGGGCCGCCAGCGCCTGGGCGACGGTCGCGCCAAAATACTCTTTGAAAGTATCCAGATCGCGCCCAACAATCGGCCTATCCTCCGGGAAAGCCAGCACCACCGGCAACCTGGAGGCGATGGCGCCGCCCAACTGCTCGTTGCCGCGTTCAACCGGAAGAAGCGATTTTTGTTCAGTCATGTCCACCCCAATGATTATGCGGCTTGGCGCCGCAGAATCGATGGAGTATACCTCAGCCATAGACAGAACCGCTCCCCGTTCCCATCTCGCTTGACAGCCCCATCCAGGCTTAGCGCTCCACAGCGCTTTTGGTCAGCAACGACAGGAAATCGGCGCTGGATACCGCCGGGGAGAACAGAAAGCCTTGCCAATAGTCGGCGCCCATATCGCAGATAGCCGCCAGTTGCTCCGTGGTTTCCACGCCCTCGCAAACGCTTTCCATGCCCAGATCGGCAATCATTTGAAGCAGATTGCGCATGATCAGGCGATCGCGCTCGCAAGCCACTATCTGCCGGGTGAGGCTGCAATCGATCTTGACGCTGGTGGCGGGTATCAAGCGCAAATATTCCATCACCGAAAACCCGGTGCCGAAATCGTCGATGGCGATGCGCGCGCCCATACGGCGCAACTGCGCGGCGACGTCGGCAAGCAAAGCCATGTCCTTCGGACGATACGATTCGGTGATCTCAAACTCTAGCCACGCCGGATCCACCTCCATCTCATCCATCAGGCTCGCCACCCGGCGCGGCAGTTGCGGTGTCATTTGCCGGCCCGACAAATTGACCGCCATCCGGAAACCCGCCGGCAACGGCGCGACACGCTGCCAGGACTTTATCTGCCGGAAAACAGATGCCAGGCTCCAGTCGCCCAGTTCGACGATATAGCCGCTCTCCTCCGCCAAGGGAATGAAATGCGCGGGGCTGACCGCCCGCCGCGCCTGCACGCTGTCCCAGCGCATCAGCGCCTCGGCGCCGGCTATCCGCAAAGTCTTGCAAGACAATTGCGGCTGGTAGCACATCCTAAACTCGCCATCTCTCAGCGCGTTCGCCAGCACCGCCCTGCCAGGCAACGCTTGCACCTGTTCATGGATCATCTAGTCATCTCGCTCGAACATCCGGCTCAAGCAGGTGGTACCGGCTCAAAGCCGGAATCCTGCCACCTCAAGCTTCACGCTCAGCCTGCGCGTCCAGCAAGCGCCTGACAGCGGCATACACATCCGCCACCGTGTCGATGGCGGCCACGTCCTCGGCGCGGATTTCTATGCCGAATGCCTCATTCAGCCCCATCACCATTTCCAGCAACTCCATGGAGTCGGCATATAGCTGATCCACCAAGCGCGCCTGGGGAGCCAGATAGCGTTCATCCACTCCAAGGGCCATATGCAATACCGCCCGGGCTCTATCCTCCACCTCATCCACCGTCATGCGATTCCTCTTTCCAAACCAGCAAATACACCGAACAGCCTCAATCTAAATATCGACACCCGCCGCTCAATCTTCAAAATCTCTTATTGCTTCGATTAAATCTGCAGAAACAATTTGTCTGTTTCCAAGCAAGCCGTAATGGTGCTGCTTAATATCTTTACCATATTGTCGAATGTTGAATTTGCATTGCTGTATTTCTGCGTCAAAACCTGTAGCGTATTCTTCAGCTGTTCCGCCTGCGAGTCGAAGCCGGATTTCCACGCCTGAAATGCAGCGCTATCCAGGCTGTCCGGTTTTTTCAAGTTATTCAGATTCTCTGTCATCTTATCCAGCACCGACGTATCTATCTTTACTTGATTGCCTTCCAACTTCAACCCATTAGACGCCCCACTATCCTTGCCCGTCATATCTTTAAACCATTTGGCAGCATCATCTCCTTTGTACAAAACCAAATCGCTCTTACTAACTACATCACCCAGCGCATCCGTCATATCCTTCACGTGCAAGTTAATCTTGTCCGCTTTACCATCCCCGCCACTGACAGACTCAACCCACCCCCCTATCTTGCCCAAGACCATATCGCTGAAGTTCTTGTAAAAATCGGTATAGGTGCTGACAATTTTTTGATATTGCTGCAAGTAATTTTTATTCAGGCTGTCAATGCCATCGTGAACCTTCCCCCATAGTTCAACATCGCTAAAAAGAGAAGCTTTCCTCCCCTCGGCAAACTCCCGCACGTCTTCTTTGGCCAATTGCGGCGCCAATCGCGCCATTTGCGGAAAACTGGAGAGCAATGACCTAGCATGCGCCGGCACCTTCACGCCACTGGCGGACAAGGCGCTCAAATTGGTTTTCAGCTGATGCGCGGCCAAATCCTTATCATCCAACATATCGGTATCTGGCAACAGCCCCATATCCAATGCATTCTGCACAGGAAACAACGTGTCACGCATGCGGTTCGTTGCATGCAAGGTATGAACCAGCTGCATAGTTTCAGCAGGCAAATTGGAAGGCCTGCCATTCTTAACTTCAGAACCAGGCTTGGTTGGCGAATCAGCTGATGGATCGGCACTGATCACAAACTGAGACTGCGGCATCAGCGCCGGCTTAAAATCCTTAACCCCATCAAGCATGCCCCACCTCTACTCCCCCAATATGAAATTCCTTGAACACCGAGCGCATCCCACCTGCCTATCAAGCAAACCATCAATGATATCAAGCACGTATATTCCCAGCGATCTCACCCATTGTGGCTGCTATATTCTGAAAAATCTCTCGCACTTGGTTGATCAGGTTCTGAATCTGCTCGCTAGCGCCTTTCTTCTGCTCTTGCTCATTTTGGGCTACCGTGCCTGCCGACTTCCCAATCGCTTCATCTATTATTGCTTCCGCCTGCTTGTAAGTTCCCATTAAATTAATCGGGGCCGCAAAAACCGTAGCAAAACCTTGTGCGGAAGTGGAAAAGAATTCACCACGAATCTCCAGCTTCTTGGCATTTACATACTCAGGGGATTTTTCCCCAGGCGCTTTTTGCTGCCCATTCAAACCTTCATTTTTGAGCTTGGCCCCATAAAAACTCATGCTAATCTGCACGCCGCCCTGAATAAATGCCGCAGTCATCGCATACATGCCCTGCTGGCGAATATCAGCGGCTTGATGCTTGGCCGCAGCAAAACTGATTTCAATGAATTTGCTTTCCATTTTACTATTAGCAGCGCGTATTTTAGACATGACATCGACCAATAAAATCATGATCATCGTGAACGCATTGGACATCCCACTAACATCAAAACTTGGATCATCTAGTTTTCTGGAAATAGATTCAGCGCTATAAGACAAATTCAGATCTTGCAGTTTCTCATCCCAGAACTTCATTACCCCTACCGTCACCTTAACTTTAGGCGTAGTTAAATCAGGGCTACCAGGGGATAAATACGAACCATGCCCACCAGTGCCGACAATGACTATAGAAGCGAAAGCAACTGTCCCCCCTGATGCGGTAGGGGACGTCCCTCTTAACGAATCTGTGCCATCGTTAGGTAAAAAAACTGCGTTACCGGTATAATAACTCTCTATCGCGGCCATTTATTTATTCCTCCAAGTAGTCAAGCGTGGCTGTGCCGCAGCACATGGCGACCAGCATCTTCGTTCTGCTTCAAGCTGGATGAGATGGTTGCAATCAAGTCTTGGCCGATTTTAAAGCTAGCCCCATAAGTCTCCACCGCCTCATTCATCCACTGTTTGATTTTGTCCAGCTCCGCCCTGCCTAGCACGATATCCGCCAATGCATCGCTTTTCTTTTTCTCAGCAACGCCGCGTGCGCCAGATGTGGCGCCATCAGCCACAGCCAGGCCACCTTGCGAATAATTAATCATTTTCTTGACACGCAAGGTCTGCCATTCCATTTTTTGAGTCTCATTCAAACCAGCAGGCATATTTTTCTCGCTTGCTAGAAAATCCTTGCCTTTCTGCATGACACGAGAAAATCCTTTGCTTATGCCGCTGGAAAGATTTTTCAGCACTTGCGGCACTAAATTCTTCATTTCATCTGTTATTAATTTCCCGATCACATCGCCCATTTTGCTGGCTATGCTTTTACCCACAGTGGCTACCAGTGCCATGACCGCCACCATTGCAATGGCAGCAATGATCCCCCCCACAATATGCCCGACCATCTCAGCGGTATCTTTACTCACGCCAAAACTCTCCAACATCTTGCTTATCATTTTGCTCAAAGCCTCCATCAGAGGCTTTAATATCGCATCCATCAGAGGCTTCATCGCGGCCTCCATGAATGACTTTCCGGTTATCGCTTTCCCTACTTCATCTGCAACCATCAGGCCCAGACCTACAGCGGCCAACGCCAGGCTAGCGCCTCCGGTAAAAATAGCGCCAACTACGCTAACTGCAGTCAATATAAATCCCAATATCTTCCCCAAACACCCCAATGCCTCCGACTTACGCTCCTCTTTTTGAAAATCTTCTGACTTTTTCTCCATCTCTTTCTGGCGCGACTCCTGCATTGCCTTAAACAACGCAAGATCATTATTTAGGCTTCTCTCGGCATTCTCACCTACCAGCTTGGAGAACTCGGCCAATTGCGCAGTCAGTTGCGCCATATTCGTCAGATGCAGCTTTGCTCCATCCTTGACTATTTCACTATTGCCATTAGTGTTAATAATTTCAGAGTACTTCTTATTGGCAAGATTAGCTTTTTCATTAGCCACTCTGCCAGCCGCAGCCGCATCACTTGCAGAAGTATCAGCCTTTCCTTGCGCAGTTTTATAAGTAGCCTCCGCACTATCATATGCAGCTTTAACTTTGCCATACTCAGGATCATCCTCAGCCAAGCCATTCAACTTGTCCTTGGCCGTATCCCTATCACCCTTGGCTTTATCAGCTGCATTTTGGTCATTCTGTGCGGCTTCGTTTTTTTGCTTAAACTCTTGCGTCGCCTTATCCGAATCATTAACCAAATTAGTAAATTCTTGCGAGCTTTTTTCCCCTGCCAACCTCTGCGACTTCATCAATGCCTTCCAGACGCCTAGCTGAGCCTCCAAGCGCTGAATATTAATATTGCCTAGCAACCTAATCAGCTCACCAATTATCTTGACTAACATGCCCCCCTTATCCAGTTCGCTTTTCGCTTTAGGCGTCGGGCTCGTCAAATTAGGAACAGAGGTCGATGTTTTTGTCTTTTCACCTCCCCACTCCGCATTCGTTTCCTGATAATTCAACACACTAACAGTAGACAGATGAATTGTATCAATGAATGAGCCAGGCTTTCTCACCTTCTCTGATATGACATCAAGAATCCGCTGATGCTCCGGGGGATAATTTACATTTTGATTAATAGAATCGATGCTACTCATGCTGGCTCCTCATTATGCGCACTGGCTTCTACATCTTCAGCATCCTGCAATGCGTCTAAATAGACCTGCGCCTTGGTGCGTAGCGCTTGGTCATCGCTATATTCACACACCAATTCAAAACATTGCTTAGCCTTGAATGCCTTGAGCATGCCCAATTGGCATTGCCCGATAAAAAACAGCGGCCGATAATCGCTTTTTGCTTGAGCAAATGCCAGCGCATACAAATCAGCCGCTTTTTGATACTGTTTTTTTAACTGATAAACAGCAGCCAGGCCAATGATGTAGTCCGGGTTGTAAAAGTCATAGATACAGAGAAAGCGAAAGAAAGTTTCAGCATCATCCAACTTGCCTTTCTGATAAAAATCGTATGCATGCGCATACAAACCATCCATCATGTCCTGCGGTATGCCATTAAGATCCTTCAAGGTAGCGCCTTCGCGCACTGCCTCCCATACCATCTCGGCATACTTTTTCTGATCTTCGATATCGTTCAAATTCATTATTCCGCTCCCAAGTAATCTATGTTCATCGGGGAAATGTCAGCGGGAAACGGCCATGCAAGAACCGCTGCCATCATTAAACCCGGATCGCCAACAACAAACATTCAAGAATCGCTCATTGCGATATGCCCATGCCAAGCGCTAGATCGCATCCTGCTCATCCTGTCCAAAAGACTGCTGACCTGCGTTCTCCACCTCCTCCAACCACACCAGCAGGCGCAGCACCGCATCGATCTCCTCCATGCTGATGAAGGAGTAACGGCGATGGCTGGCGAAAATTCGCCGCGCCAGCGGGATATCCCGAATCACCGGCACCCCAACCTTTTCGGCATAGGCCCGCACCGCCAGCGCGCGCTGGTTGGTCTCCAGCACGGAAACCAGCGGAATCGGCGACAACTCGGGTTTGAAATAGATGCCGATGGCGATATGGGTGGGGTTGGCGACGATCAGCCGCGAGTTGGAAACATCCGACTTCACCTGCTCGGACAGGATTTCCATATGCACCTCGCGGCGGCGCGACTTGACCTCGGGATTGCCTTCCTGCTCTTTCATCTCGCGCTTGACCTCTTCCTTTTCCATCTTCATGTCCTTCATGAACAGGAAATACTCAGCCAACGAGTCCAGGACAATGATCAAGGCGATGCAGCCCAGGCAGGTCAGCACCAGAGACAGCAATAACTCGCGCCAGATGGCCGCCATGTCCATCGGGCCACCATGAAGCTGGGCAAACAGCAATAGCTTGTGTTTGCGCCAAACCACCACCGCTGCCACCGCAAAGCTGGCCAAATACAGCACCGCCTTCACCACCTCCTTGACGGTCCGCAGACTGAACAGCTTCTTGAAGCCCTGCACCGGGTTCAGCGCCTCCAGATTGAGCTTCAGCGCCTCGGTGGCGAGCACAAAGCCGCTCAGCAGCAAGGAAGGCAAGGCGGAAGCCAGCACGCACAGCAGGAAAATCGGCAGCAGCAGCTTGATGCCCAGCCAGACCACTGCCATCGCGTAGCCCTGCATGCCCAATTGAAAGCCATGCGCGACCGCCTGGCGGAACACGCCCATCAATTCAACCAGCGAGCCAAAGGACACCAGGTAGACCACGCCGGCCAGCGTCAGGCAGGCGACGATCAAGTCCTTGCTCTTGAAGGACTGGCCTTTCTTGGCCGAATCCCGCAAGCGCTTATGGGTGGGCTTTTCTGTCTTGTCAGCCATCTCAGCGCGGCGCCGCCAGCCAAATGGACAAGGCTTCCGGACGGAACGACAGCTGGGCGACTGCATTCGGCAGCACCGGCGCGAAATAGAGCAGTAAAATCAGCAGCGCCACCGCGCTCTTCACCGTCATCGCCACCGAGAATGCGTTCAGCTGCTGGGCGAAGCGCGACAGCAGGCCCAGCGTCATTTCCGTCAGCAACAGCGCCGCCACCAGCGGGCTGGCCAGCACGATGGCCTTGGCCATCACCCTGCATATCAAGGCCAGCACCGGAAACAAGGCCGGCATGCCGGCGGAGAGCGGGTCGCACAAGCGATAGCTTTGCGCGAACAATTCCAGCATCAGGCTCATCCCCCCGCCCTGCAGATAGATGACCGCCGCAAACAGATTGAACAGATTCGCCAGCTCGGAAGTGTCGACGCCGTTGGCGGGATCGACGCTGCTGCTGAAAGTGGCGCCGCGCTGGTTGTCGATGATGCTGCCCAGCGCGTGGAACACCCAGAACGGCCACGCCAGCAGAATGCCCAGCAGCAGCCCCACCATCGCCTCGCGCAGCAACAGCAACGGGAATGGCGGCATGTCGGCAGGCAGCTCCGCCGCGACCGGATGCGGCCACAAGCCCTGCGCCACCAGCATGGCTACGGCTGTCCGCGCCACGCCGGTCAGCACATTGTTATTGAGGAAAGGTAGGATGAAGAAAGCCGGCCCCACCCTGGCGAAACCCAGCGCCGCGGTGGCCGCCCAGCCATGGATATCGAAGAACAGATCCAAGGGCATGCGATCAGCCCTTGCTCAGCGCCAAACGCATCGCCTCGCGGGCGAAACCCAGCAGCGTCTCGCCATACCAGCCGGACAACAGGAACAGGCACAGGCTGACGCTGAACAGCTTGATGCCGAACGGCAGCGTCTGCTCCTGCAATTGCGTGACGGTCTGGAACAAACCCACCAGCAGACCGATGACGGTGGCCACGATGATGGGCCAGGCCGACATCAGCAACACCAGGTACAGGGCCTTGTTGCTGGCGAATACCAATTCATTCATGAAAGCGCCTCTTCAAGCCGTCAGCCCGGCAGGTCCAGGTACTGCTGCACCAGGCCTTTGGACAGCAGCGTCCAGCCGTCCAGCGCCACAAACAGCACCAGCTTGACCGGCACCGAGATGGTGACCGGGCTCATCATCATCATCCCCAGCGCCAACAACACGCTGGAGATCACCAGATCCACCACCACGAAAGGCAGGTACAGGTAAAACCCTATCTTGAAAGCGCCCTTGATCTCGCTCAGCGCATAGGCCGGCAGCAATGCGAAGATGGACGGCTGCTCGGCGGCGGCGGCATTTCCCTGCTCCTGCTCAAACCGCTGCGCCTGCGCTTTTTCGAAGAAGCGAACCAATTCGGGATCGGAATATTTCTGCAGATAGGCGCGGTAGCCATCCAGGCCGTTGGCGACGAAGTTGCTCACCGAGTCGATGCTGGAGAAGCTGACATGCTCGTCCTGGTAATAGCTGTGCGCCTGCTGGGCGATAGGCATCATCACAAACATCGACAGCATCAACGCGATGCCGTTGAGCGTCATATTGGACGGCACCTGCTGCAGCCCCAGCGCATTGCGAACCATCACGAACACGATGGAAAACTTGATGTAACACGTGCCCGATGCGATCAGAAACGGCAGCAGCGTGGCGAACGCCATCAAGGCGATCAGCGACATGTCATTCGACATCGCCCGCGCCCCCCAGCCACTGCGCCACCTCGATGCCCAGCTGCCCATCCAGCTGCACCAGCTCGCCCCGCCCCAGCAGCGCGCCGTTGGCTCTCACCTCCACCCGCCGCTCGGCATCGGCCGCCAACGGCAGCAATTGCCCCTGGCACAGCTTCCGCAATTCATCCAGCGTGACCTGGCTCTGCTGCAACACGAACTCAAGCCGAACCGGCAATTGGCCAAAGCTCCCCATAGCCGCTTCGCTTGCCTGGCCCGCCTCTTCTTCCTGCCACTCCATCCTGATTTCCCCATCGAATTGTTGATAACGTCCCACGACAACGCCGTTGCAGCTCACCCGAGCCGCCGGCTGCTGAATCAACAACATGTCGCCTAGGCGCACGCTCCGCAGCAAATCCAGGGAGATATCGCTCCTGCCAAGCTCGAAGCACAGTGGCAGAGGCAGGCGCGCAAGCGGGTCGGCTGCTGCCGGCATCGGACTTTCCGACGCCAAGACCTTATCCAGCCATACCGGACCTTGCGGCGTCGCCACGCGCAATAGTTCGCCGCGCGGCAATTCACCGCCGCCAACCTCATCCCCCACTCTCAGCCTGCGATAGGCCAATTCAGGCATCGGCCACTCCAGCGGCGGCTCGCAAGCGGCGATCAATTGCGCCACCATTCCGTCCTCGACTGCGCCGCGGGCCAATCCGGCCAGTTCAGGCGCCACCTGCTCCAGCCAGACCCGCGGCTCCAGCCAGCCGTGCCAGCGCCGCTGCTCATCCCCCACCGGCAACCATCGGCCAACGCGCGGAGCGGCTTCCATCGACGCGTCCCAGCCTTGCTCCCGCCAATGCGCCGCCAATTGCGCAAGCATCCGGGACTGCCGGTCCACCCGGCGCAACTTCAACATCAATCGTCCTCCTCCTGCTCGACCTGCGGCTGGGGATCTTGCCGCTTCTCGCCGCCATCGCGCCCCAGGCTCCACTGCTGCGGGTTACCTGACTGCCACTGCTCGCTCAACCGCTGCTGCACCAGGCTGTCCGATGGCAGCAACTGCAGCTGCAAGCCGGTGGCTCCCGCCTGCGTTTGAATCGTCACCGCATGCTCGCCTGCCCAGCGTTGAAAGCGGTAACTCAGCCCCGACGGTGCTGGCTCGGACTCCGCATCAGCCGGCTTGGCCGGCGCGCTCTTCCGCTTGGCCGAGGGCAATAGCGGCTCCGGCCCTGCCTCGCGCGGCCTTAACGGCAAGGCTTGGCTCCCCGCCGCCGCATAGGCCATGACATCCGGCGTCGCCTCCGGCGGTTTGCGCGGCGCGGCGGCAGGCCTTCGCGCCGGCGACGACAAAGGGGCTGGCATGGAACTGGGCTCTGCCGCCGGTCGCCAATCGCCCACCGGGGGCGCGCTGGCCGGTGCCGGCGCGATTGCTAGCGCTTGCCGGTTGTCCGCCTTGGCCAGCGGATGCTCCCAGACAGGCTGAGGCAAAACCTCGTACGCTGCCGGCAAGCCGTCTGGCGCGAATTTCATCTGCGGCATCAGCTCGGATAGCGCTGGCCGCCCAACAGCAGTCCCCTCGACCAGCGCAGAGGGGAGCATGGCGGAGCCCGCGTCATGGCGGGCTCTACGCTCCCCCCGCGCATCGCCGGCTGGCGGCGTTTTCGCCACCTTCTCGGCCTGTGGTGGAAGCTTGCGTTCCAGAACGGGTTCCGCATGCGAAGCGGCTCCCGCCTCGGGGGCTTCTATCGCAGGCCGACTGTCGGCGGCGAACCGCGGCGGCGTCGAGACAAGCGCCGGCTTATTCACGCCGATAGCCGCAGGCGAAGCGTCAAGCTGACGTCGATCGCGCCTAGACACCGGCTCCCGCGGCCGAATCGTGGTTGCGATCGGTGTGGCAAACGTCGGAGTCGGAGCGGCATTTGGCAAATCCCCGGCGGCAAGCTGCTGCCGGCCCGAAAATGGCGGCCGCTCCGCGATCCGCTCTCCCGCCAGCCGTAACGGCTGTACCGGTAAGCCGGCATCAATTCGTGGCGCAGCTTCGACCGCCTGGGGCGGATCCGAGACAGGCGGCTCTCCTGCCGGCGCCGGCAAACGCTGCGTTGGCGGCAAGGAAGCGGTGGCCGGCAGGCTGGCCCGGACAACATCACCCACCTGGGCCTGGCCGCGCGGACTCGGCCCCAGCTTGGCCTCCAGATGCGGCTCGTCGATCTGCGCCGCCGGGGATCGCCTATCCGCCGCCTCGCGTCCCCGAGGCAAAGATGGAATCGGCGTCGGTTCCCCAGCTCCGTCGTCCTCGGCCAGGACAGGCCAGGCCATGGCCGCAGCCTTGGCCTCAACCGCCAACGCTGCGGCCGCCTGAACTGGATGCGGCGCATCGCGAACGGGGCGCTGCGGCGGCGCCGGTCGCGGCGTCTGTCCGGAACCCAATCGCCCTGTCTCAGGAGAGTGCGCGCCGCCGGATTGCAAGCCGCCGCCATGGCTCAACGCGGGCGTCCCGCCCCACGGGGGGTCGGCGCGGGGCGGCAACCATGGCTGCAGGCATGGTTGCGCCTGGCCATCCTCATCCTTCCGCTTGGCCTCCTGGCTCCACTCCTCTTCCAACCTGGCGATCCAGTCGTCCATGCCGTCGTCCTCCCCGCTCAGGGAAAGCTTCATTGCCGCGCCATGGACGGCGCTTGGCGTCACGGTTCCCATTTCGTCCTATCCTCCAGTTCGCTTTCTTCTCGCCGGATAGCTTCCAGGCGCTCCTGCCGACGTCTGAGTTGCGCCCAGCGCTGGTATTTGTCTTCCTTGCGCAGCCAGAACCGGTGCAGACCCGCCTGCTCCTCCCGCTGCTGCGCCAATTGCCCGCGCTGCTCGCGCAATTGGCCGATCTGCAAATCCAGGTCCTGCATGCGGTGACGCATCACCGCCTGTTTGCGGTGCAGGGTGAACAACTGGCTGCGCTCAAGCACCGTTCCCGCCGGCCGCTGCGCATGCAGCAATTGGCGCAAGCCCTCGATCTGCGCGCCCATGTCGTCGATTTCCCGCTGCAGGGCGCCATCGCGGCGCGCCAGTTGCGCCAGCGCCTGCTCGCAGCGCGATTGCGCAAACCGGCAACGGCGCAATAGCGCGCCGATCTTAAGCAACAAGCTCATGCATGCCCTTCAGGGTGGCCGCGAACGGCGAATGCTGGCTCATGGGCTGGCGCAGCCATTGTCTCAACGCGTCGCGCGCCCGCATCGCCTTGTCGTTGTCGGCGTTCTCGCCTGGCCGGTACTCGCCCAGGTCGATGAACACCTGCAGCTCGTCCAGCCGCGCCATCAAGCCGCGCACCGCGGCGGCAAGCTGCTGATGAGAGGCCTCGGTGACCTGTCCCGCCACCCGGCTGGTGCTCTTGAGCGCGTCTATCGCCGGGTAATGCCCTTGCCCGGCCAGCTTGCGGCTCAAGTAGATGTGGCCGTCGAGAATGGAGCGGATTTCATCGGCCAGCGGATCGGGCTCGTCGTCGCTTTCCAGCAGCACGGTATAGAACGCTGTGATGCTGCCCTGGCCCGTCGCGCCCGGCCTCTCCAGCAAGCGCGGCAGGCTGTCGAACACCGACGCTGGATAGCCACGCCGCGCCGGCGGCTCACCGGCGGCCAACGCCACATCGCGCAGCGCGCGGGCATAGCGCGTCATCGAGTCGACAAACAGCACCACCTGCTTGCCCTGTTCGCGGAAGTGCTCCGCCACCGTGGTGGCCAAAAGCGCCGCGTTGCAGCGGTCCACCGAGGAATAATCGGAAGTGGCGTACACCAGCACGCAGCGGTCGCGCTTGGACGATTGGCGCAAAGCCTCGACAAATTCAGTCACCTCGCGGCCCCGCTCCCCCACCAGTCCGATCACGAAAACATCCGCCTCGGTCTGTTCGATCAGCATGTGCATCAACATGGTCTTGCCGCAGCCGGCGGAAGCGAAAATCCCCACCCGCTGGCCGACACCGCAGGTCAGCAGGCCATCTATCGCCCTCACGCCGGTCAGCAGCGGTTCGCGCACGCCCACGCGCTGCGAATACGGCGGCGGATCGACGTCGATGCCCCTTCGTCCGCCGGCCAGGCCGCCGGTATCGGCGAAGCGCTCCACCACCTGGCCGATGGGATCCAGCACCGCGCCCAGCGCGTCGTCGCCGATCCAGGCCGAAAGCGCGCTGCCGGTGGGCTGCAGCACCGCTTCGCGCGACAAGCCCCGCGCATTGCCGATCAGGCTCAGCACCGCGCGCGCGCCCTGGAAACCCACCACCTGGGCGCGCGCCACCACCTCGCTGTCCTGCCAGCTGCGGCGTATCTCGCATAACTCGCCAATCGCCACATCAGGAAGAGCCGCCTCCAGGATGGGACCGGACAGGCGCTGCGGATAAGCCAGACGACGCAACATACGCGGCGGCTTCATCGCACCCGCCCTCTGCCGGCAAGGGCCGGCGCAGATACAAGCTCATCAACGGCCGACATCGCAGCTCTCTCTCAAATGGTTTTGATCACATTCACCGACACGCTGTCGGTGATTTCGCCGAAGGACACCACTTCCAGATCCAGAAAGCGGGTTTCAACCAGTTTTTTGATGAAGCGGCGCACATCCACCGATGCCAGCAGCACCATGTCCTTGTTCGCCACGTTCAAGCTGCCCAGGCCCACCGCGAACAGATCCATCAGTTCTTCCGAAACGGACGGCTCCAGATTGAGGAAGGCACCGGCCGAAGTCTGGCGCACGCCCTTGCGCACCACGTCCTCCACCTCCGCCGACACCATCACCGCGCGCAGCTCGCTGCCATTGGCGAATTTGTGGCAGATGTAGCGCGCCAGCGCGCCGCGCACATGCTCCACCAGGTTGATCACGTCCTTTTCGCGCGGCGCCCACAGCGCCAGCGCCTCCATGATCAGCTTCATGTTGCGGACCGATATCCTCTCGACCAGCAGCCGTTGCAATACCTCGGCGATGCGCTGCACGGTGGCGTGGCGCAGCACTTCCTTGAGCAGATCGGGATAGCGTCCCTCCAGCTGGTCCAGCATGTGCTTCGCCTCCTGGATGCCGAAGTACTCGCCGACATGGCGGGCCAATAGCGCCGCCAGACACTGGTACAGCTCGTCCAGCGCCGGGCGCAGCTGGTAGCCCAGCTTGCCCAGCTTGTCTCCCTCTTCCGGCCTCACCCAGACGCACTGGCCGTCGCCCTGGGAGGTCTTCAGCGGCTGGATGCCAAACCCCTCGATTTCGTCCGAATAATTGACCACCCGCAGCAGATCGAAATGCACGACAAACGACTCGGCGCGTATCTCATTGATCAGCAACACCACTTGGTTGTCTTCCATCGAGGCCGAGTCGCGCAGCAGCATGTCGGGCAGGCGCACGCCGTAGTCGATGAAGAATTGGCTGCGCAGGCACTCCGCCAACTGCAGGCTTTCCAGTTCGGCGCGCCTGACCTTGGGGACCAGCAGAATCAAAGGCACCGTCTCGGTAGCTACTTGATCCAGGTTTTCGATCAAGCCCAGCGAGCTTCCCTGGCCCCCGCTCTTGGCCGCGCCACCCGCCGGAGCCGGCGTTTTATCCTTGCCGGCTTTGCCAGACTTGCCCGCGGCGGACGCCTGCGGCGCAGCGGCGGCCTTGGCCGCCTTCCACCGGAAATAGAACAACGCCCCCAGCGCGCCGGCCAGGATCAGGAACACCAGCAAGGGGAAACCCGGCAACATGCCCACAGCCAGCGCCAGGCCCGCGGTCACCACCAGAACAAAGCGGTTGCCCAACAGCTGGCTCACGATATTGCGGCCCATATTGTCGCTGTCGCCATTGACCCGCGTGACGATGAAGCCCGCGCTGATGGCGATCAGCAGCGCCGGGATTTGCGCGACCAGGCCGTCGCCGATGGTCAGCATGGTGTAGGTGGACAGCGCGGCGGACAGGCTCATGCCGTGCTGCGTCACACCGACGGCGATGCCGCCGATGAAATTGACGAAAATGATGATGATGCCGGCGATGGCGTCGCCCTTGATGAACTTCATCGCGCCGTCGAACGAGCCGTACAGCTGGCTTTCCCGCTCCAGCACGCTGCGGCGCTCGCGCGCGGCGTCGGCGTCGATGATGCCGGCCCGCAGGTCGGCGTCGATGCTCATCTGCTTGCCGGGCATGCCGTCCAGCGAGAAGCGCGCCGCCACCTCCGCCACCCGCTCCGAACCCTTAGTGATGACGATGAACTGCACGATGGTGACGATGGAAAACACCACGAAGCCCACCGCCAGGCTATCGCCGATCACGAACTGGCCGAAGGTGGCGATGATCTCGCCGGCATCGGCCTCGATCAGGATCAGACGGCTGGTGCTGATCGACAACGCCAGCCGGAACAACGTGGTGATCAGCAGCACCGACGGAAAAGTGGAAAAGCTGAGGATGCGATCGATATAGAACGACCCCATGAACACCAGCATCGCCAGCACGATGTTGAGGCCGATCAGGAAGTCCACCAAATAAGTGGGCAGCGGGATGATCAGCATCGCGATGATCATCACCATCAGCAACAGGATCAGCAATTCAGGCCGCGAGCGCGCGCCGTTCAACAAAGAAGTCAACACCGTCATTCATCCAGAAAATCAGACGCTCAAAGCGCCTTTCATAAGGGAAAGCAGCAAGCGAAATCCTGCGCGGCAGGGCTTGGCTGGCGGCTCTCTACCCCGCGGCTCTCCTCCCGTTGCGCCGCTCCACCTTTTCATGCCGGTAGGCGATGCCCGCCAGGTGCCGGAACTCGTCCAGCAGCGCATCCATCCATTCCTCGTCCGGAAACAGCCTGGGCGGCAATGCCTTGCATGCCTGATACAGCGCGTACAACAAAGACGAGCGGTCGGCATGGCGGCTCAACAGCGCCGTATCCCCCACGGTTTCCGCCAAAAGCTCGTCCACCTGCTGCGGCTGCTGCAAGAGCGACAGCAGCAAAAACAGCCAGTCGGCCTCGCTGGAATTGAATCCCCGCACCAAGGGATTGCCGAGCAACTTTCCGACAAACAGGCCATCGGCGGAGCGCAGCAGCTTGAGCTGGGTCAGCCTGCCGAGCAGATTGCCGAACTCCAGTCGCGAGCAACTGGGGTCCAGCGAATCGATATCCGCCAGCAAAGCCCCCTCGATGAAGTCCAGCACCACGCCCCGCTGCGGATAACCGTAGCTGGCGACCCAATCCTGATAAATCGCCGCCTCCGGCGCCTCGCTCTGCAGGAACTGTCGGTAACTGGCCCGCAACAGGCCTGGATTCAAATCCAGGGCCTTGCCGAACAGCTTGGCCTTCAACGCGCTGTTGACGCCCGCTTTCAGCTGTTGCGGATCGGCCTCTTCCTCCGCCTGGGCCAGCAGCGCCTGCAGCCGCTTGCGCGACACCTCGTCCAGCTGCTTGCGCCGCGCCAGCTGGCGCAGCACCAGGATCAGATCGCTGTCGTCCGGAAACTGCGAACGCACCCTGCGCAGCAGCTCCTCGGCCGGCACCTCATGCGACTGGACCACCTTGAGCACTGCTTCGGCCTTGGGCAGCGCGTCCTCGTCCAACACCCGCTCGAAGCTGTCCGCCAGATTGCCCCGCTTCTTGTCGTAATCGCGCCGGCTGCGAAACTGGGTCAACACCGCCGCCATTTCATCCGAGGACTGGGCCGCGCGCTGCAGCAGCGCCGCCGGGCTTGCCTCTTCCGCCAGCTCCGCCTCGGTCAGCTGCGCGTCGGCCTGCCGCGACTCGCTCTGCTGCAAGGCATCGCGCCGGGCTTCTCGCTTGGCGTCCAGCTGGGCCTGCTGCTTGAGCGTGCGCAAGCCGATGCTTGGCGCGGGCCGGGCATTAATCTCCACCGTCGGCGCCCCCGCCGCTCCGGCCCAGGTAGTCGCGCACTTTCTGCTGCAGCGGATCCACATCCAGGCCTTGTTGCTTGGCGATGCCGCCAAATAGGTCGTTGGCGTCCGGAGTCAACGGATCCGCGATCTCGCGCGGCTGGATCAGAAACACCCGCACGGTATTGGACAGGCTCTGGCGCTGATAACGGAACATCCTCCCCAGCACCGGCAATTGCCCCAGGACAGGGATCGACGCCTGGTCGTCGCTGCTGGCGTCGCGGGTGAAGCCGCCGATCAGCAGGCTCTTGCCCTGCGGCACCCGCGCCACCGTGCTGATCCGGGTCCGTCCCACTTCCGGCGTGGCGGCGTCCCTGTTGTCCTGGCTATAGTCCGGCGCCCGCGCCTCCCGGCCGTCCTCGATATTCAGCGACATCTCGATCTGGCCATTGGCCGCGAAGCGCGGCAGCACGCTGACCAGCGTGCCATAGGTGACATGCTGCAAATCCACGCTGCGCTCACCCACCAGCTTGGTGTAGAAGGTGCGGTTGTTGTCGAAGATGGCCGGCACGTTTTCCTGGGTCAGCAGCACCGGCCGCGACACCACATTGGCCTTCTTCTTTTGCGACAAGGCCATCACCGATGCGATGAAGCGGGTGCCGTCCAGCGTGCTGAGCGAGCCGTTGGCGTTGAACGACACCCCCAGCTTGTTCCCCACCGACACCTGGCCGCGCCAGTCCACGCCCAGCTGGTCCAGATCATCCTTTTCCATATCGATGATCCACAGCGACAGCTCGACATGGCGCTTGGCCACATCCAAAGCCGCCACCAGCCCTTCGATGAAACGCACCTGCTCCGCCGAGCCCTTGACCAGCAAGCTGTTGGTATCCGGATAGGCGATCACCTTGATGTCGCCGGCGGCGGCGGGACGGGCGAACGGATCCGGCGGCGTGGCGCCGGCTTGAGCAGATGCGGCTTTGGCATCCGCCAAACCGGGCAAAGGCGGCAAACCGGCCGGCAGCGGCGCCTTGGCGGCGGCATCGTTTGCCGCGGGAGCGGACGATTGCGACGCCAGCACCGACTTCTCCTCGCCCGCCAACAGCTTCTCTATCACCGTGGCCATACCGGGAATGACGATTTTCTGATCGCGCATCTCATAGCTGCGATCGCCGACAAAAGTATTGCTGAGCTTGATCACGCCTATCTTCTGCCGGCCCAGGTCCATGCCCTCGCTCTGCTTGTCCATGAAGCTGGCGGCATTGCTCACCATATCCACGTATACCGGCGGGCCGGACAGATAGAAGGTGCCGCTGCGATTGTCGCCGCGCAGCGGATAGCGCTTGTCGTACAAGCCGGATTTGCGCAGAAAGCCGTTCAATGTGGTCAACGACACATTGCGCAGCAGCACCACCGAATTGCGGGTCTCGCTGGAGTCGTAAACGTAGATGGCCTGGCCGTCGTAGTACCAGATCAGGCCCAGTTGCTGCGCCAGCTTTTCCAGCAAAGCCTGGGCATTGCCCAGGTCGAACTCGCCGCTCACCTGCTTGCGGGCCGCCTGCTTGCTCAGAATCACTGGCTTTTTCAATTTGGCGGAGATAGCGTCGAACAAGGCCCGCAGGCCGTCCTGGCGGGCGACATAGCCCGCTCCATCCTCCGTTCGCCCGGCATCCGGCGCGGCATGCGCCAAACCCGGCTGCAAACAAGCCCATCCCAAGCACCATGCGCACAACAAAAACTTGTTCATTTGACCGTCAGTTGGATGAGATTGGACAAGGCCCGCGGCGAAACGCCATACAAATCCTTGATTTCATTTGAAAAATGCGCAGCCGAGGCATAGCCGTGCTTGAGCGCGAGCCGAGTCAGGCTTTCCTTGCTCTCCACCGCGTCCAGCAGCGAGCGCGCCGCCCGCCAGTCGCGCAGCGTCGTTTTGGCGGCATTGCCCAGCGCATGCCGGCATAGACGGCGAAAATGGGAACTGGATACGCCATAACGATCGCCAAGCATCTGCAGCTTTCCGCCGCACTCGGAGTTGGACAGCAGAAAACGCACCAGCCAATAGCTCTCATTGCGGCGCAGCAGCGCCAGCAACGCGGCAAAGGGTTCCGTCGGCTCCAGCAATTGGCGCAAAAACCAATACTCGCAACGGCGCTTCTCGGACCAGATCGACAAGTCATCCAGAAGCAAGCATCCACAGCGCCCCGCCTCGTTCACCGGCGCCAGCGCGCGCGCTTCGTCGATGAAAGCCAGCAGCTTGGCCAGCGGCTCCAGCCGGATGGGATGAAAGCTCAAGCGCCCCGACTGCACCGACAAGCGCAACCTGTCCAGCAACAGCAAGCCCTGCCAAGCTGCCGGCAGCGTCCAGCTTTCGTCTCCGGTCGGCCAGCTCAATTTCAGCTGAGCGCCGTCGCCTGCCAACGGCAATAACAACCAGGCCTGCTGGCCGGCGATCTCGCGCCGTCCTGAGGTTTCCAGAGTTTGCAAAGGGTGAAGCACATGGGTTTCTGTCATCGCGCCGGCTCCGGGCTACGGCAATTGCCGGGATGACATCAGTGTGCGGGAGGAGAGGGAGGGAATCCTGATGGGAATGTGATGGCAATCCCTACGTATCGTGTCAGAATGGAATGCGCCAGCCAAAATACTAGAAACGAAATTTAAATACTACGTACTTAAGAAATAATAACAAAGGCATCCACTTTCACATAAAGCTGCATGCCACGATAACTGAGCATAAAATTAACAATAGAAAAGTATGACTCCCAACCCCATCGAAACCATGCTACCAAGAAAACCCTCCATTAGATCAACACCAGATCATTTATTGACATTATAACTTCTTCAACCATCTTTGATCTCCTCCAGCAAGATCCAACGCAGATAAATTATTTGCCGTTTTTCTCCGACCCTCCTCACTTCTCGTTCCCACTTCCTCTACAACCGTCTTATGTACATTGTCTTTCTCATAAAAAGCGGAAAATATCGTTTCAAATTTTGTATTTCTATTATATAAAACCTCTTTCTCGCTAGGTATTTGCGACATCGATGATATATCCAAGCCGGACCGGCCAAACACCACTGCCTGATAATTTTTACTCGATCCCCAATGATAAAAATTCTCAGCCTGCTCCACGCTGCGAGAAGTTGAAAGATATTGCAACGTAGAATGAACAACCCCTTCCTCCCTATACATGGAGCCACCACGAGACCCTCTAAATGTTTTAACCACGTCGATACGGCTCTGTTTCTGAAAAACTTTTTGCAGGTTATCATCAATGATTTTCTGCTGAGCATCCAAAGCATTTCCATCGCGCAGATTTTTATTCAAATCACGATATGAACTTCCACTATAATCATGAATTGCTTTCCTCTCTTCCCTGGTCAGATCAATAGTCGTATTTTTATTGAGTGAAACATTCGAACCCAAAAAAGGCTTAAAAATCTCGCCACCGCCAGCCTTTTCACTCAGCCCTGACGCCGCCCATCCACTATCATATTGATTTTCTTTAACATTTTCCGCTTTCAATTGCTTGTGATGGCTCAAAATACTATCGAAAGGCATACTCTTCACTTCAGAAAGCTCAGAGTCTGTTAACTGATGAAACGATTCATAAAAGGGGGCATCCTTGCGAATCATCTCAGCCAAATTAGAGCCAAACATGCCAGCGCCAGAATCCATCTTCATTGGAACTGAATGAAACTTCAAACCCTCAACGCCTCCCAATACTTGGGAAAGCTTGAACTTCACAATGGCGGCATAGTTATCCTCAAGTCCCTCAGGATAAAACAAAGCCACAGATATCTTACCATCTACTACTTTACAATCTAAAATAGCAGATTCTAAGCCATTTCTCCTAGACAGTGCCAATTGACAAGCACCATCGATCCCTTTAATTTTCCCTAGGACAATCTCGCCAAAATTTTCCGCATCCCAAATCAAGCGCCCATTTTTTCCATCCTCCTTTCCGGACTGCGAAATTTTTAACTTATTCATACTTCCCAAATAAGATTGAAGTGGGAGGAAATTAGCCCCTGCAGACCCCTTGCTAGCCCCATCATCGCTTTGGTTAGCGAAGTCCAGAAATACACTCACCATACTCTCTCTTGAAAAAACACCTTCTGCTGGAGGAAAATTACTCCACCAGGCTGGTACCTCTCCTTGCTCATTGAATGCATTTACACGATCTTTGACTAACGCAGGAACTGGATCCAAATGCTCCCCATCTCCATCGACCCTAGCGGCAGCCATCAGAAGCACCTTAGGAGAATCATTAGAAAAATCTTGATTCATCACACTTTCTTTAACAGTAACCAACCCCTTTTTAGCTAGAAAATCATCACTCACACCCCCCATAATAATGGCATTTTGAGCACAGCTTCTGATTGCATTGGCTACCTCATACCGACTGCTATCTGCACCGTACATCACGGAGCACAGACATTCTTGCGCATAGTTGGCGACCTCTCCCTTACCCAACGCCAAATTCATTAAAAACTCTATGCTTTCACCACACCCCCCCTCCGCTCGTACTGCCAAGGTAAATAAATATGCTTTTACGGAATGCCAGTTACCAAGCTTCTGATCAAGGGATAGACTCTCATTCACCTTACCAAACAACTCGTTCATAGCACTTTGATGCCCCAAATGAGCATACATTGGTGCATCGATAAAATTTCCAATAGATTGTGGCATAGTCATAATCTTTTCAAATTAAAATCAAATAAAATCTTTGCTAAATAAATCAATCAAACTATTGCCAGCTCTCCTATAGATTAAACAGGCTATTCTCTGGAGCATCCCTTACCACGCTACACAGAATTTTCCGATTTAGCTGCTTAATTTCTCATCATTGGAAACACTAGCCACATTCATACAATATGATATACCTTCGCCACTCATCTAGAAAAATTTACGCGCCGATCGTATCTCACGCCACATGACGGAGTATCAAAGCAATCTGCACCACTTCGTTTTAGAGGAAGTTCGTACCTAATAAGACCATGTAACAATTTGGTTTCTATCCATCTTGGGTGGCTGAAAAGAAAACTCATTACCAGCCTTGTAGACCACACACGCCTCCTGACGAAGAGCCATTACTTGAGCACGAGCAACAAGCTCAACATCACTATATTCTGTCAAATGATTTACCAATAATGTCTCCACATAATTTCTTACAGTTTTATTACCACTAGAATTTACAAGAGCACTCCTAAACTCATTGAATAATTCTTCGCTCATCCCATACTTTAATTGATATGAAATCTTATACCCTCGACTAAAATCTGGAAATTTTGCAACTTTATGATCAACCAACCTATCTTTTTCGATATAGCCATCAAATGTTGTTTCAGCCTCGCTAAGAATAGCCTTAGTTAAATTAACTCTCCCCTGCTTTTGCAAGTCAAGAATTTGTACCCCTCCAGTTTCCGGGTTATAGTCCTCCAGTGGGTGCAATGTTATATATACCTTTCCAACATAACGGTTTTTAGGTGTTGCTTGATTATTATACTCAGGATAGAGCACATTATCCCTCTCCCCCTTGTACGACTTATCCCCATATGCATATCTATTTGCATGAACAGGAACATCTCCCGTGGAAACTCGTGGATTTCTTTTACTTGATAGCTCGGAGAAAAGTATGTCTTTCGGACGATGAGCCTGCCCGCTGCCATCAACCGCCCTGCTTAAATCTCCTAAATAATCATTCATGTTCATTGAATAGAAATGACTATGCATATCATGCACGGTTTTAGGATTAAATTTATCAGTTGCCGAAGGAAGGCTGCTCCGCACTTGCAAGTGCACAGGATCTTGCTCATCGTATTTAATTTTCCTCAGCGCACTAATAGTCTCATTAATCTTTTGACCAATTTCACTTAATCTTTCAATATTAGACTCTGTCCATTTCGATATATCAAAATCAAACCCTGCCTGATCCAAAGCCGCCAACGAATACATCGGCCTAGCAATCTCATTAGTTTTTCTATGATTGAACCGTTGCTCTTTGCTAAACCCACCATCCCCTACCCTATAATGCAAACCACGATACTGAGCAACTTTGAATTTCACATCCTTTGGCAGCATAGCAATAGCATCACCAAAGCTCATCGTTCTCAAATTCTTATTTAAATCGCCCAACGCACTCACATATTTTCCTTCGACCTCTCTCAACGAAGAACGCTCAAAAACTTTTGCCGTATTTGCTGTCAAAAACCTAGAATCACCACGTCTAGTATCTGCAACATTATTATTTTTCACCGCATCACTTGAAAAGATGCCGCCATTTATTTCCGATTCACTCCCTGTGTAACTAATTTTGCCCAACCGCTTAATATTGGCTTGCTGATTCTTATTAAACACATCTGTATTTACTTTTGAAATATGCTCATAATCACTCCCTTTCCATCGATCCCCCTCTGCAAAATTTTGGTATCCTTCTTCATATTCACTATCACTATCACTATCGTACTTCTTATCCATCCGCGGATGCTTACTACCCGACTCACCTTGCAAGCCTTGACTCTCTTGACCTCGCTCTCTCTTCGCACCAGATGGCACTCTTCCATCATTGCTGATACTTAAAAGATTCATATCAAATTCGGACCCCACTCTATCCGGGGCAGCGCTCGCTGTTACCCTATTCAAATTTACAATTGATGAATCAAATTTCAAGTCCATACCACCCCCAATTAAAAATAGCGTCAGCGCTAAAGGTAAGCCATGGTTCTCTACAAAAGCTCTAAATATGAAACACGCCTTAACCTAACTGCCACTCAGTCAAAAGCGCATGCGCTCAATAAAACCCACCATCACGAGATTTAGATCAAACCCATTGTAAAACAGTGCATAATCTTTCGAGCCTATAGTAAAAATTTGACAAGACATTTGCAAACACACCACCATCAGTAAAATACTGAAAATCAAGTAGGATTTTAAACTCATAACCATACTCTCCAAGCTCAAATTCAATTTCTCCACCTCCTCCCAACAATAGAGGCTCCATCAAAACTAGAGAAATTCCCTCGCATAGCTGCAAGACCATACTCTCACTCAATCCATCAAAAGCACTCCATATCCACACCCCATCCTCTCCCATAGAAAACATGATGCTTGGAGTATTAACAAACTTCATAACCACTGTTGAATGATGATCAAAATGACTAATTTTATTTTTGTCCACCCCCATCTCTCTCAACCCTTGAGATAGCACCTCTGTCAAATTAACTGATGCGCGGTCGGTTACCAATAGCGAGTCAAAATCATTCCTATGCATTAGGCCATGCCTTTTAAAATATCAGCTGCTTTGATATGAAATTAAATTACAAAACCACACAAGCCTCATTTTCTTGCTACTCTAATTTCATCTATGAATTTATCATTATTATTTTATAAAATTAAGCAACAGTGCACCGTTCACACCCAATCAGTGTAGATAACCAAGTACGTTATTTAGGTCATATCAAATCGATTTATAGATAAAAGCACTAAATTGATTAATAGTTCGTACCATCCCCACCACCAAGATGAGTGCCATACATCCTCAGTTACCACATTCAAAAAAATGTACAGTCCAATCACTGTCTTACCAACATCCCGGTACTTAAAAAATTGAAATTTGCCGAAAATTCACAGCATGTGACAATGATGCGAAGATGAATCAGGCCTAGATTATTAAAATTCTTTCATCAACTTTTAAGCCTCATTTCGCATAGCATAAAGTAAATGCTCTTATGTGCTATCGAGACGTGAAAAAACTCTGAGGAAGACTGCCAGCTCCTCCAAGTTCAGCACCGAATCTAGTAAAACATCATCATGGTTTAAAAATCCTCGTCAGTAGGACATGCCATATCAAATGAATAAAGTTAGATATAAAGAATGAAAACTTGCGACTCTCCATCATTCAGAGTGAGACTGACAGAGCACTCATACTCTCCATGACCCGTCCTGAGCGGGCTAAACCATAGCGCACACCTCTGGCGGAGACTTGCAGAAAACGCTCCCCGCCTCTGACCGCCCGCCACTACGCCGCAAAATTCGCAACTGACGGGAATCCCATTGTCAATCCACACCCACGCTGATAATATGTTTGATATGATATACATCATAGCGAACATTTTCCAAGGAAGGCATGCGCTGTGAGCACTTGCGGCCCAGCCCGCGACAGGGGATAGAGATGGTGAACAACGACGGCTTCATCAACCGGCAATTTGTGTTTGGCGACTTCATCCTGCACTTCGATGGCAGGCTGACTCATCACGGCCAGGCCTTGCCCATACCACCCAAGGAACTGGCCGTGCTGACCGCGTTGCTGGAAGCCGCCGGCGAGCTGGTAAGCAAGGATGCGCTGCTGGACCGGGTATGGCCGAACGGCGACGTCAACGAGGAGTCGCTCACCCGTTGCATTTGCGCGCTGCGCCGCCTCCTATTGGAAAACAAGAAGCAACGGTACATCGATACTGTCTACGGCAAGGGCTACCGTTTCTGCCGTCCGGTAGCGGTCGTGGCTCAACACCGCCCGACGGAAGCCAGCGCCTCTGTCGCCGTGCTTCCCTTCCGCGCGGAAAACCAGCTGGACAGCCAGGCGCTGCACGGCGCGCTGGTGCAGAATCTGGCGCGTTACGCTCCCTTCGGCTTGCGCGTGCTGCCCGCCACGCTGACTCGCCATTGCCATGGAGTGGCCGACATCCACGCCCTGCTGGAACAACTGTCTCCCGATTACTATCTAGCCGGGCAAGCGCAAGGCGCGGGAGAGACCTGTATCTTGCGGGTCGAGTTGATCCGTACGCGCGGCCATCAATTGGTTCACCATGAGAGCATCGCTCTGGCCGGCCTGCACCCGATGGCGCTTCAAGCCCGGCTGAGCGATCTGCTGGTGCAGCGCATCCCCGATCTTCGCGGCGGCCATACCCGCGAATTAGGCTCCCTGGATACCGCCATCCCTTATCTGAACGCCATGCATGAGCTGCGGCAGCACTCGCCATCCAGCCTGCGCCGAGCGCTCAGCCAATTGCATCAATGCACAAGCCATACCCCCGGACATGCGCCGTCCTGGCGCGGTCTGGCGGAATGCTACCTCTCGTTGGCCCAACTCGGTTTGTTCGATCAGGACGCGGCGCTGACACAGGTCCGTCTGGCGGTGGACAAGGCGGTGGAGCTGGATGCCGCTCATCCGCAGACGCTGGGATTGCTGGCGCTACTGGGCAGCCTGCGCGGCGAACGCGCGCTGGCCGACGCGCTGTTTGAACAGGCTAGGCTGCTGATGCCGCAATCGGTAGAGGTGTGTTACTACCATGCCTGGCACTTGTTTTTGTCAGGCCAGCTCTCCCAGGCGCAAGCGGCGCTGGACACCTGCCTTGAACGCGATCCTTCCCGCATCGCCGCCGGCGTGCTCAAGCTGTGGCTGGCCTTCTACCAGGGCCGCGTCGATGAGGCGGTGGAGCTTGGGCAGAGCCAGTTGCGCCGCTATGGCCAAAACCACCCGGTATTGCAGAGCCTGCTATCGCTGATGCTGTCGCAACGGCGCCAACACCGGGAAGCGCTGGAATTAGCCCTGGCCGTGCGCGCGGCTGGCGAGGAAGCAGGCTTGCTTGAACTCAACCGTTGCTGCGTCGAATACGCCAGCTCGGGCGACCGCGCCCCGCTGCAGGCCTTGCAAATCGACAGCCGCCACATGCGCGCCAGCTTGTTGCCGCTAGTGCTGGCGCGCGATGGCCGGGAAGCGGCCAAGCAATTATGGCAACAGCTGCAGGCCGGAAATTACCCCTGGCTGCCGGCATGGAGACAGGATCCCCGCTTGGCGGAATTGTTCGCGCCGCAGGCGGTATCGACTGCGACATGAGGCTCGACCTGTAGCCGGCTTGAATCTGATCACGACCGCCAAGATTGATCGCCTTTTCATCAGGAATGATTTGGCCGCCACGCCTACAGTGGCAGCGAAGATCGGGACCTTCCCGCAGCGCTTGATAAAGACACCATGCTTGTAGAAGACAACCACCCATTCGAGCCAGCCGCCATTGTCGCGCGTCTGCTCAATAGCCCGCTGCGCGGCTGCGAATTCCTGCTGCGGCCCGGCAGAACGCTGTTTCTGGTAGGTCCCGGCGAAGCGCTGGCCGATCCGCGCCAATTGCCGGAACTGCCTGGCGACACCTTGTATGTGCCACTGGATCAGGATGGCATCAACTTTGAAGTACTGGTGGACGATGCCGCCACCATTCGCGAGTTGGGCTCGGATGAGGTGGCGGAGTACCCGGCTGATTTCAACCAAGTATTGCGGATAGGGGGGCTAGAGCTGGCGCTGCGGCCGCAGCAACTGGCTTGGTTGCCGGAAATTCTCAGCCATCCCAAGGGCGCGGCACTGCTCGCGTCCCCGGTGCCAGACCGCCGGCGCGCCCGCTGGTGGCCGCTGCTGGCGCTGACGCTGGCGGTGGTCGCTACCGGAGCAGTGTTGTTGGACGGCGCCTATGACAGCTGGGGCGATACGCCGCAACGCCAGACCGAACAACTAGCCGCCTTGCTGGGCCGCGATACCCAACGCTTTCAGATCCTGCCTGGACACGATGGCCAGCTCTATGTTGTCGCCAACAACGAGCGTGACCGCAACTGGGCGCAACAAGCCTTGCTGCGCGGCGACTTTTCCCGTCCACCACAGGTGATCGGCCCCAGGCAGGAAAACGACCGCCTGGCCCGCTGGCTGGCGGACAAGCACCCGGAACTGGCCTATTTCCGCCTGCAACTGCGCGATCCGCGGCATCCACAGCTCTGGATCAGCCAGCAACGCGCCATGCTGATCGCGCCGGACAAGCTGCGGCTCAACGCGCAACTGGCGGAACAACTGCCGTACGCCGATCAGGTGGAGCTGGTAGCGATGGACGACGCCACCGCCGCAGGCGAAGCGGAAGCCGGCCTGGCGCGGCTGGCGTTGCCCTTCCGCCGAGACAATCATCCGGACAGCGTCACCTTCGTGATTTCCGGCACGCTGGAAGACGGCGAACTGCAACGCGCGCGCCAATTCATAGACGGCTATTACCGCCAATGGGGCAGCCGCTACGTGCAGTTCGCCATTGAATTGAAGGACAACTGGCTCAAGGGCAAGTCCTTCATGAATGGCAACCAGGGCTACGTCAAGATGGACGCCGGCCACTGGTATTTTCCCAAACCGCTTTAATCAAAGGAAACCGATCATGGCGCTTTATATCGACGAAATATCAACCAGCTTCAATGACACTACCAAGTTGCAAGGCGCAGTAGATGAATCTCTGAAAGCGCTCAAGGCATCGCCCTCAGACCCCACCCTGCTGGCCGACTACCAAAGCAAACTGTCGGAATACAACCTGTACCGCAACGCCCAATCCAACGTGGTCAAGGCCTTCAAGGACATTGACGCCGCCATCATCCAGAACTTCCGTTAACCCAAAATGCCGGCGCTTACGCCGGCATCTTGCCAGGAATGCCTATATGAATCCGATCTCAGGCGTGCAAGCGCCGGCCCTGATTCGCGATATCAGCCCAAGCAGCCAGCAAACCGTATCGTTGGAAGATCGGCTGATCCACGCCTTCGCAGAATCCGCCGTCGCCACCGGCGCAGAAAAAGACCAGATCATGCAAAAGATCGAACAGGCCAAGTCCCTCTCCAACCCCGCCGAGCTGTTCCAGCTGCAGCAGCGCACGTCCAACTACAACCTGGAAGTGTCCATGCTCAGCACCCTTGCCCGCAAAGGCGTGGGCGTAGTGGAAAGCCTGCTCCGCTCATGATGCGCAACAGCCTGAAAGCGGCATTGCTGGCGCTGCTGCTGAGCGGCTGCCAGCAGAAGGATTTGCTGAAGGGACTAGACCAGCAGCAGGCCAATGAAGTGATCGCCGTGCTGCAGCGGCACAATATCGAAGCCGACAAGCAGGACCGCGGCAAGACCGGCATCAGCATCGTGGTGGCGCAGCCGGACTTCGCCGCCGCCGTCGATTGGCTGAAGACCTACGACCTGCCGTCGCGCCCGCGCATGGAGGTGGCGCAGATGTTCCCCGCCGATTCGCTGGTATCGTCGCCCCGGGCGGAAAAAGCCCGGCTGTACTCCGCCATTGAGCAAAGGCTGGAGCAGTCGCTGCAGACCATGGACGGCCTCTTGTCCGCCCGGGTGCATGTCAGCTACGACCTGGACGCCGGCGAGGGCGGCCGTCCGCCGCAGCCGGTACATCTATCAGTGCTGGCGGTATACGAACGCGACATCGATCCGGAACCGATGATCAACAATATCAAGCGCTTTCTGAAGAACAGCTTCGCCGAAGTGGAGTATGACAATATTTCGGTAGTGCTATCACGGCGCAGCGAGGCGCAACAGCAGCAGGCCGGCGCTCCGGAACCCAGCAAGCTGAATGGTTTGCCCATGCTGCTGGCCGGGCTGGTCGCGGCCACAATGATGGCGGCCGCCGCCGTCTGGTTTTGGTTGCGCCAGCGGGAAAAGCCGCATGGCTAGGAATCTGGCAATATCGTATGCCGGCAGCGACGAGCAGGCCTCGCTGGTACGCGACATCCTGTTCAACCCTCTGGGCTATATCAATCCGCAGCGGCTGCGGCTGGCGGCGCGGCTCGACAATCACCAGGCGCGCGGCATCGTCAACGATCTGCTGATCAGCGGCTATGGACTGGATATCCACTGGCCCGCCGGCCCCCTGGACAGCATCGCCCGCCACTATCTGCGCCACTGGCGGCAACTGCCGCAGGCAGCCTACCTGATGGGATGCCAGATTCTGCGCTCAGGCTTGAGTTGGCAGGGCGCCATGCTCCGCTTGCCGGCCTGGGCGCAGAACTTCTCCTGCCAGGCATTGGATGCGTCGCCCTGCCCCCCGCCCGGACGAGCGCTCCGTCACAGCGATCTGCTGAACGCGGGCTACAGCCAGTTGCGGGCCTGGCAGGGCCAGTTGCCCGCCGCCATGGCGCAGCGGCTGCCGCTGCAATTCTCTCCCGTTGTGGACAACGAGGCGGCGGCATTTCCCCCCTCCAACGCCCTGTTACTGACCCTGGCTTTACAATATGCACGGAGACATCCCTTTGCCCCGCCAGCCGACCATTACTGACGGCGTGCTGATCCGCAGTCAGCAACTGCGGCGGCTGCGCCGGATCGACAATCTGGACCAGCAGGCCAGAAAACGCGCGCGCCAGTGCCTGGACGATGCCGAGCGAGAGGCTGACGCGATCCGGCGCCATGCTTATCGGGACGGTTATCAGCAAGGCATGCTGGCCGCGCTGGATCAGCTGGCGGCCCACTTGGCAAACAGCCAAGCGCAGGCGACGCGCTGGCGCGAGCATCTGTCCGAAGAGGCTCGGGCGATGCTGGCTGCGGCGGTGGATCACCCCGACACCCTGCTGTTGCTGCTGGACGAGTGGCTGCGCACCAGGGATGGCCCATCAGGAGACGCCGTCCTGCATTTGCAGCTTCCCAAACGCGCCCGGTCGCAGCAAACCGCGTTGATGGCGCTTTTGGCGGACAACTGGTTCGGCGCCATTCAGATCGACTATCACGACGACGATCGCTTCATCATGCGCTGCGCCGATCAAGCGGCCGAGTTTTCGCCGGAACAGTATCTGGAGCCCGCTAGCCGCCAACTGTCGCATCGCCTCAATACCTTGCCGCAAGAATGCCGGCAACTATCCGTCGCCGCGCTGGAGCAATTTCAACGCCAGCTCGGTCCGCGCCTGTCGGCGCTGGCTGCCGGCGCGGCGCCATCTCATCGCGACGACGATCGCCAGGACCCTATCGCATGATCCATCCCATCATCAACAACGCTATCGACGCCTCTGCGAATCCGGCGATCGACGCCATCGTCCCGCTACAGCAGCGGCTGGCGGATGCGTCGCCCACATCCTCCGCCGCAGCCGCGCCAGGCACCGACCCCGATGCAGCCCTCGATGCCCAGGCGATCGCCCTGCTAGCCGCGCTGCGGCAATTGCCGCCGCCGGCGTCAAATGCCCCGGAGGACAAGCAGGCCCATATAGGCGCAATCGCCAAACTGCTACGACAATTCAAGAACTCTAACGGCGGGCCCGCCTTCATCACTCTGGAGCAACAACGCGCGGCTCTGCAACGTGCGCTGGCGCTGACCTGCCCTGAGGAGCCGCTGCGGGCGCCTTTGACGACGGCGACGATGAGCGCCGTCAATCTGCAATTCCAGATGAAGCAATGGATGCAGGATGTCATGCTGTCGGACGGCACGCCGCCAGAGTTTACAAATTGGTAAGGCCCGCAAGGCGGGCCTCGATAATTTCGTCTGGACGGGGATAAGGTCGGATCATGCCACGATGTAATCTCCGTCGATGACTGATTCGATGAAATCGAAAAACCTGGCATGACTCAACACCCGCCGCCTGCCGCTGGCCAGGCGCACCACCCAGCCTCCTCCCGTCGACTGCGCATGAATGCAAGCCGGACCTTCCACCAGCTTGAGTCTATCGCCGACCTTCGGTTGATAACCCACCAGCGGCGCGAAATAGCCGGCATAGCCGCTGATTTCAGCCGCGCTCGGCTCAAAATCTGGTTGAAAATCCACGCGCCAGCCCGCCGCCTCCGCCTCCGCCAGCAAACGCTGGGCATCGCCGTCTTCCCCGTCCTCATTGCACGACAGATAAACCATATCGGGGCTCATGCGGGAATTTTCATCGACAATGCGATCCGCCATGCCCAGAGCGATCAACGCGCCATGCCGCACCCCGAGCCAGCTTCCGTTTTCGCTCCGCAGCGGCTGTGCCGACAATCGCCTCTGCTGCCCGGCGCCAGGTTCGTCGGCCAAAGGCCGACAACCGTTTTCCATATTGATTGCCGACGTGGCTCTCATCTGCCTCCGCAAGCCATCGTCGCGCTCCAGAAAACTGAGCACGACAGCTTCCCGCTGTTCCAGAAAGCGCGACAACAGTTGCCGGCCAGTCAGTTTGGCATCATCGAAAGCGCCGGATTCGATGTTTTGCCGAACCCAGGCCTGGAATGCCTGGTGAATCGCTTCGTCAGTGCCGGACAACACCTCCTGGCAGCCAAAATGCGCGGACAGGCATTGCGACAACTCCTCCGCCGTCAGCAAGGACGCCTCCATCGATAGCGCGCCGCGCGTGGCGGCCCGAGCCAGAACGGCGCCGTCTTCCGGCGGATGCTCCGGCGGCTTGATGCCAAGCTGCGAATGGCGTCGAATAAAGTCATCTTCGTCCGTCTGGAGGCGCGACAAGCTGGGCGAATGCCGGCAAAGCCAGGCCACGATGCGTTCCGCGGCAGCCGCCGCGCGAAAAGCCTCAAGCGGATCAGTCCGGAGGCACTCTCCCCAAGACGCGAGATCGTCATCCGCGTCCGCTGGAAGCTGGCAGCCGCACCCAGCCAGATCCGCCAGCCAAAGAGCGGCGATGTGCGCGCGGACCGCAAGCCCGGCCTCGCCATGCGGACCTGGCGGCGGCTGACACGCGCGCCAAAATGCAATCCGGCGCAAGACCTCCCCGGCATACGCCCGCATATCGGCAAAACCGTCCGCCGGCGCAAGCGGAATCGCGTAGCCCATGGCAGCCCCCCCCCTAGCTCCCGCGCGACGGCATCGACCAGTTGCCGGAAATACTCGTCGCCGCCGCCTCTTCTCCGGGTGGGTTCGGCCAAGGGCGGCAAGCCGGCAACGTCCGCGCCATTGAAAACGGAACAGCCTTTCAGAACATGGGCCAGCCCGCCCGCCCCCTCCCGCTCCGCGCCGGATGCCTTGCAAACCAAGCGCCCCGCGGAGCCTGGAATGGGCCGGGCATAGATAGCCAGCCCCGCCTGGGCGCCATCGGCCAATTGAATCGCTTCGCCCCGCTGCTCGATCTGCCTCCAGCTAAGCCAGCGGGGATCATCGCTGCCGGACGGCGCCACCATTTCCAGCAGCAAACGGTTGATGCCCTGGTACCTGGCGCCGGAGAAGGGGTTGAACGGCGCCGCCAAAAAGCCTCTGCCGCCGCTGAACCAACCCTGGCCCTCGCGCGCCAGCTCGAGATGGCGATCAATCGTCCGCGCAGCCTCTTCAACGTAACGGCGTTGCCTGAATTCGCGCGCGCCCATTACGCGGACTCCGCCTGATACAGGCCGCTGATCGACAGATGCAGCCCTGCCCTCGCTCGCCCCGTCATCGAAGCAAGCGTCTCCAGTCCCGCCAGGTAATCCGCTGATATCTGCGCGAACACCGCATCCCCATCCGCACGGGACATCGCAGCGATTGCGGCAAGCCCCTCCTCCCCCAATGGCGAAAAATCCACTTCATGATCCTCCGCCAACAGCAACAACATGCACATCCGCTCAATGGAAGCCTGCATGAATGGAAGAAATGACCAGCGCGCGTCCTCTTCGTCATCCTCGGCCTCGGCCGATAACCCGCCTTCCAGCCCCAGATCCGCAACCTCCATCGCTGACAACGCATCAGCAGGCACTCTCAAGGGGAATCCCTCTTCACGCATCGCACGCCCCACCCAAAACATAAATGTAATTTTTATAAGGAAAATCAGAATACCCAGTCATCTGCCGCGGCATGCTCTGGACTCAGGAAAACTCGCCCGCTTGTTGCCACGGGGACCATGCCGCGCCTAAGCGCTCGCCGCCAGCGAACGCACGCCCGGCAGCATTTCGCGCTCGATCTCCAAACCGCGGTACAGGCTTTCAATATCCACCGTCTCCTGGGCCGGAATCATTGCCGCCATCCTGGCCAATGGCGACACGGGCGCGGGCGCCGGTACCGTCGACTCAACCGGCAGCACGGGGATGGAATCGGCAACAGACTTGCCTCCCTCCAACACACCAAGCCTGTCTCCAGGATGAGGTGGGTGGTCCAGCAAGGCGATCTGCTCGACCCGCCGCACCATTCCCGATAATGCCGACCCGATGTCCTGGCGCAAGGTATGACGGTAATTGACGGTACCGCTGACTTGCGCGGTCGGCATCAGCAGCACGTGGTCGGCATAAATGTCGCCGTCCAGATTGCCGGCCACCACTACCACCCGGGCATGCAGATCGCCGTCGACATCGCCCCCCTGGCTCACGATCACGATGGGATCCCCGCCTTCGACCGCGCCGTTCGGCATCAGGCTGCCGACGACGCGGCCGGAAACCTTGACGCCCCTGCCAATGAAAATATCGCCATGAATTTCCATGTCGATTTCGATCAGGGAGCGGATCTGCTCCCGAGTGATGGTCGGCGAGCTTCCTTTCAGCGTTTCGCTGATGGCCTCCTCCGTCGGGCCAGCCTCCTCTTGCGCCCGCTCTGCTTGCACAGGCGGATGCAGCTTGCTGACGGCGTCATTGCCCAACAGCATTTTGGCGAAGAATTTACGCATGACTTAACTCCTTGTATGCCAAGCCGGGAGACTTGAACTCCCGCCTGCGGCCCGATTAGAAACCAACTTTGTAATGCCCGCGGTCCGTTTCCACGGTCTGAGCTTGCTGATCAATGCGCTGAATCACTTCGTCATTCTTGAAACGATCGCCAACCTGCAATTCAGCCATCGCGCCATTGGCTCTGCGCACCCACACCGATGTGGAGGACATGCCCACGACCTTGCTCACATCGCGAGAGGCGCGGGGCTTCTTCCCGACTCCGCCCGCGCCCGCCTGATGCGGGCTCGCGGCGCGGCTGCGATCGGATAAGGCTTTCACTTCTTTCTCCAAGCGCGCGACCTTGGCTTCAAGACTGTCCTCCATCCGAGCAGGCTTGGAAAACAAAACCCGCTCCCCATCCGGACGATGAGTCGGCATGGCCTTGGCCGCCGGCGCAGACGCCGCCTGCCCGCCATGGCCGCCAAGCTTGGCAGCCTGCGGAGCAAGCACAGCGGGCTGAGAGCGCGCGGCGGGCATGGAAGCCTGCTGCGTCTCCAGCCGGGCCAATGGCGGAGGCGCAGCAGCTTCAGCCCGCAACGACGGCTGAGCAGGCGGAACGGCACCCATGGTAGCCATCGCAGGCTCCGTTCCTTTCGCCGCGGCCGGAATGGGCTGCAAACCGACAAACCTCTGCCAGAAGAACAAGGCCGCCATGGCCGCCAGCAACCAGCCGATCAGTACCAACAGCGCTACCTTACGCAGATCGCGGACAGGCTTGTCGCGTCTGGGCTGACTCGCCTTGCGGTCTTCGCCCTGAGAACTCCGCCTCGCATCTTCCTGTTCTTGCCCGCCGCGGATCGCGGGCGGCTCATCCTCGAAACCCAGCCGGTCCGCATCCAGCGCCAAGCTCTCCGCATCACCGAAGTCATGTGCTCTTCTCACCTTGCCCCCTCATCGCAATATGATCATTCCATTTGCAAAGATGTTATATTAAGATACATACTTAATCAAACATTACAAAAAATAAACCATAAAAAACAGTTGCCGATCATTCTGACCGCCACGCCATCCATCAAGGATGACGCCGCACCAGAGGTTCTTTCAATTGGAAACGCCATGACAATCACTCAGAAAAACCTGCTTGCCATTGGCGGCGCCATCATCGTGCTATTGATGTTGTCCTCCTGGCTTGGCCTGAACGGGTCTCGCGCCAGCCAGACAGCCTTCGCCTTGATGATATTGGGCATGACTCTGGGCAGCTTCCTCAATGTGCTGACCTTCCGTTTGCCCAAAATGCTGGAATACCGCTGGCGGATAGAGTGTGCGGATGCAAGCGGCCAAACCATCGCCCAAACCGCGGCGATGACGCTCTCGCGCCCCCGCTCGCACTGCCCCGCCTGCCAGACTCCCCTGGCGGCCTGGCAATTGATGCCCGTGCTGAGCTTTCTGCTCCTGCGCGGACGATGCGCCAGTTGCGCCGTAAAAATAAGTCCGCGCTATCCGTTGGTGGAGCTCGGCCTGGGATTAGCCTTCGCATGCATAGGCTGGAATTACGGCATCCAGCCCACCACACCTGCCTATCTGGTCCTCATATTCCTGCTGACCGCGCTTGCGCTGATAGATTGCGACGTCAAGCTGCTGCCGGACGCGCTGACGCAGGCATTGCTTTGGTCAGGGCTGGCCTGCAATCTTTTCCAGCTTTTCGCCCCGCTCCAGGATGCCGTGATCGGTGCAATGGCCGGCTATCTGGGCATGTGGCTCATTGCCGCCGCTTTTCGCCTGTGCGCAGGCAAAGACGGACTCGGCCGCGGCGACTTCAAATTGATGGCCGGCATTGGCGCCTGGCTGGGATGGCAGCAGCTCCCGCTGACTCTCGGCGCAGGAGCGATCTGCAGCGCGCTGTGCGGCGGCATCCTAATCCACTTCAAACGGATGAACCGCGACACGCCTCAGGCCTTCGGCCCTTATCTGATAGCCGCGGCCTGGCTTGCGATGCTGCGAGGCAATGAAATCATCGGCTGGTATTTCAGCCTGGTGCCCGGCCATCACACCGGATAGGCCGAACCGGCGCGATTGCGACGTCGAGGGAACTAGGGGGAATCTGGGCGGCCAAGAAGAAACCAGCCAAGCGACCGCCCAAAGAAAAACCGCCTAAGCTAGGCGGACGGCACAGATCTGGAATGGCGGGCATCCTTCATCACCTCGGTTGGCGACTCTCCAGCCAACAGCCTTCTCACAAGCTCGCGCTCAAACTCGCCCAACACGCCCATTCTGCGCTCCACCCTTTCCGCCAATCCCTTGGCCCCATGCGCCTCCTCCAGCGAGACATTGATCATCAGATCCTTGCGATACTTGGCATTGCCCCGCATCAGGAAGAAGTCCAGCAGATTGCGGTCGATATTGACCTCCTCCGCTTGCGGCGGATTCGTCTGCAGCAAACTGGCCGCCACCTTCTGCATCTCTTTGGCGGCGATAGGCGTCACATCGGCAGGGTGGATCGCCATGTCAACGACAGCCCGAGTCAATTGCGCATGGCCGGAAACCGCGGCGCGCCTGACCGCCTGAGCATCCAATGCGGTAATCGACGCGCTGCTCATTGGAAACAAGGTCGATAACGGCACCGCCCCCAAAGCATCCATCTCGGTCAGCGCCACCGTACGCAAAAAGAATTTTGCGACATTGCTCTCCGTCATCGAGGGCGGCGGTACGCCATCGACAAAGGCAAGCTCTTTCCATTCATCGAACTGCTGCCGCATCGATGCCGGCACCTCACCCTTGAAATAGCATGCTCGCAATTCTTCCGGCAGAACAACCGCAAATTGACGCTCATACACAGGTATGTTCACCGTAGACATCTGTCACACCCTTTTGCGTTAGACCCGACCATCACCGAATGACACCTTGCTCTTTGAGCGCCGGCATCTCGCCCGTAGCGACATGCTCCATCCGGGACTTCAACGCCACCAGCCGGTCCAGGCTGGTCGCGCCGGAAACGGACAAGCTAGGCATCGACGCCTGCTGCAGGACCGCCGCCTCGACATCGCTCTTGGCAACCACGAAGTTGACGATGGGATCCCGATCCGGCGAGTGGGTCTTGGAAAAACCCACGACAACAAACACCTGCCCGATAGGCACGCTCCCATCAGGATGCCGGGCTACCCCGCCCTGCGTCAGGCACACCTCGTCACCCGATGCGATGCGGCTCATATACGCCACATAACGCCTGACCTCTGCCAGGCTCATCACGCCTGCCGGCTGGAACTGCGGCATGCAGCGCTTCGCCAGACTGGATGCCACGGCCGCCGTTTCCGCGATGACATAAACAGAGGCGGAGGAAAATGATTTTTTTAGCTTTGCCCAATAGCCAGCCACCAAAAATACGCGTCCGTCATCGTACATGTCTTTTCCCTTCACTCAGTTTACCTGAGCAACCCAAGCTCCCGGGCACCACCAGGTGGTTACAGTTTCTTTTAGTTTCATTACTACTAGAGTGTACCACAAGGTCAAAAAAATTCATTTTCAAGGAATGTAAGCAATCATGAACCTAGCACTACTGAATCTTTGCTTGAATACCAATTCAATACCGATGCCAGCCTGTCGGCGCTCGGCAAACCTTGGAATTTCATCCTCCGAACCGCACAGGCAATCACCTCGCGGAATACAGGATCCACAAGAAAATACCTCACAGGGCAAGAATATTTGGATGTGGCGCGCGCCTTCTTTCCAGACGGCTGGCGATCTGCCGACAAGGTAGAGTGGCTGCGAAAAAGAGGATGAAATGGATGACTGCCTCACGCCATACGACGGAAAGCGCAAACCATCCATTGTCGCTTATTGACGGAAAGACCGGAATCCTGCCAAGAAAGGCTTGGAATCTGACGAATAACCAAGATGATCTCAGGGTCCAACCTGGGCCGCATCATCATATTCGACGCTGCCAAGCCCTCGTCACGAGCCACCTGCGACACATGTCTGCTGCAAAGCGCCCTGCAATTGGCCAACCGCGCCATCCATCCAACAGACGAAATCACAGGCGCTCACCTCCAGCACCCGCAACTCTTCGACAAAATCAGGATCATCACGATCCAGGGCAGTCCAACAGATCATCGTCTCCAAGCTATGAGTCAAATATCCATTGACCCCAACTCTCCGCGCCAGATCGTTTGCCCCATCCTGAGTCAGCACGCCAGCCTTCATCGCTTCGTCGATCAAACCAGCCAGTAGCAGGGTTTTTTGCGCAATGTCCTTCAGCACCGCTTGAATTTTCTTCATACAAAACCTTTATCACCCTTCCAACCCTATCCAAGGAAGCTTCAGCCACTGCGCCAGGTGCGATGCGACAGGCTTCCATAGCCATCATCGCCCTGTAAACACATGATTGTGCCCATCCCAGCCACCCACGCTCTCGTGGGAAATGTGTCCGCCATGCCGACGGCGCCCGATAATTTCCAATTGGCATGAAAAGTCGGCCAGCAATCGGACAATCATGCCTTTGGCAATGCAATGTTCACATAATAATTTATTAAGATACATACTTTAACACAACTTTTTAGTAAAAAAACGCCTAATAATGCACTGCAAGAAGAGCAGTTTTGCCATAAAAAACATTTTCCGCCGCTCAGGCATTTTGATGCCGAAGAATTTGCCAGCACGCAGCAACCCGCCCGCAATAATTTCATATCCGACACACTCCGCCCCGCCAATCACGAATCAACAGAAACTCGAAGCAGAATACCCATCATTCACATAGGAAATAAACTTATTCTTGTAAGTTATAATTAAAAATAATGACGCACCAACGCCTGAGCGCAGCGATCAGGCTCATTCAATGCATTAACTACAACACAGATCATTACGGAATTATTACAAAAGAAGGCATCAGATTAACTCATGCCAAAGCAGCGCAGCCATCGCACAGGAGCAACTACGGTTTGCTGGCGGAGAAGATAATAGAGAGGGGAAAAGAAAGAGCTTGGAGAGATGTCGGTCTTATGGACGCTGGTCGAGCGACGGATCAAACATTGCGCACGGAGCCATGCGATGATCCGCCGCTCAACAAGGAGCTGGCGGATCGGTTGCCGCGGCGCGGCGTTGGAATGCTTACTGGGTGCAGGTTGCCACCGCGCGCCAGCACCCGCCTTGCGCATCGCCGGTCCAGATATACCATCCCTCTCGATTGCTCAGATCGATAGGCTGCTCCTGCTGGCGCGACTTGCCCGCATCGGAATCGGGCCTCTCCGAATCGTAAAAATCCAGCGGTGCGCTTTCCTCTGGCGAAAAGGTATATTGCGCGTAATTGCGCTGTCCCGGGGCAAGAAACGGCGGCCAGCCAGTAACATAGTATCCTCCCGCGACCAATCGGAAACCCGCAGGACAATAAGCGATGGATGCTTGACTGGGCGACGTACGAGTAGCATGGAAACCACAAGCTTCTGCCAGGGCCTTCACCGTTATGGTTTGCGAAAATCCGCCAGGATGCCAACGTTTCGACTGGCAAGAGAGCAAAGCGCCTTTGCTGGTGCGCGCCACTAGTCCATCCGGATCGCAGCTCTCCCCTTCAACCGCCATCCCGCCCAATTGCACATACTCTTTGGTCGAGATCCGCCCTGCGGCCGACAATGTTCCCACGGAGGCTGCTCTGCCTATGATCAAATTTCCTAATGCGGCGATATTGCCGAATGTATTGAGACTTTCAGTGGTGGTCACGCTGCGCATCTGCAGCGATCCCTCCCCTTTGATATCCTTTACATCATTGATGCTGTTGGCTCCCATATTGAGATTGCCCGTCATCGGCCTGGTGCCGTCCCGCCGCAGAAACTCGTCGAAATCCGCGCGCAGATAGCCTCCTCTGACCGCGACAATCCCCCCAGGCGCGTCTTTCACAGGATTATCCAGCGTGACAATCGACGTGCCGGCGCTGTCCGGAAAAGTCAGCTTGCTGTTATCGGGCAGGATGGATACGCCGCCATTGATGCCTATGGTTCGCGCCGCAGCCGCCGCAGCCATGTAATCAACCCTGTCGATCGCGCCCGGGTAGGGCAAAAGCAGCGGCTTGTCGACATAAGTGAGTGCGTTGACGTTGCAGGCTTCCTTGACGTTGCACTCGCTGCCTTTGCGCAGCTCGATCCGATAGCTGCCTCTGGGAACAGCCGGCGGCCTATCGCCAAATCCGCTCATGCCAGCGAATTTGGCGATCTCGGCGGCGGTGGGACGAATCGTATCCGCGGCGATCTGCTCCCCATTCACCACCAGCGGCACGCGGCTGGATGCGAACAGCGCGTCGACGATCTGGGGATGGTAGTGAACGACATAGCTGTTCACCCCCTTTCCCAATTCGGCCAAAGCGCCGCCCAGTATCTGACCGCGGCTTTCCCGCCACTCGTTCACCTGGCGCACGCCCCAATACGCCAGGCACATTCCGATCAGCGCCACGGCGATGGCCAGGCTGATCAACAGCTCACCCGACTGTCTATTGCGCATCATCCCCTCCCGCTCTGGATATTCATGCGGCGCTGTATGTCAACCTCGCCTTCCAGCCGCGCGTACTCGCCTTTGCTGATGAACTGATAGACATCCTTGCGCTCGCGCACATCCAGCGAACTCACTTGCGGGATGCCGCTATCCAGACGCTGATGGAACACCATGCGCAAGGCATCGGCGATGAACTTGTCCGCCTGGCTTTCGCCGCCGGCGCGCGCCAGCGAAGCCAGCCGGCGCAGGGCGGAAGGAATATCTCGCGAGTGAATGGTGGACAGCACCAGATGGCCGTCCACCGCGATCCGCAGCAGCTCCGCGGCGCTGTGTGGATCACGCACTTCGCCTATCATCAGCATCGAGCGGTCCCGCGAAGGAAAGGAACGCAAAGAAGTGGTGATCGCCTCGGCGAAGCGCCGGTCGAACTGAATTTCCCGTCCCGCGCTGCAATCGGTCACATCGATCTGCGTGCAATAACCGTCGCCGTGCCATCCTTCAATGACGATCTCCACCGGATCTTCCACCGTCTGGGCGAAGCCGCCGAACATCTCCAGCCTGGACACCAGCATCGCATTCAAGGTCGTGGTTTTGCCGGAGCCGGTCAAGCCGGAAAACAGTACCAGCCCGCCGCTTTTCTTCAACTCGTCCGACAGCATCATGTTGACATGGCAATCCAGCAAACGCAGGTCGCCCAGCCTCGGCGCCTTGTTCATCACCAGCCGGCAGGCGTAGCGGTACGGCTGCATGCGCTGCACCCGCCAACGCAGCCCCGCGGTGATGACTGTGAAACCGGTTCGCTGCCCCACCTCCTGTTGTCCATTCAGCACCGCCTCGGTCAACCTCATCAGGAAAGGCTTGTATTCCTCGCTGGGACGAATCTGCCCGGGAAACAGCACGCTGGATTGCCAGTCGCGCACATGCAACTGGACATCGGTAATGATCTGTTGCGTCATCGCTTGGGTACTCTCGCTGCCGCCCCGCCCATGGACGGGGCATGCCCTGTCACTTGGTGAACTTGAAGTTGATCGTTACGGTTTGCCCATCCCCCCCTCCTTGGCAAAACTTGCCCAGCTTGAGTACATCCAAAGCTTGGCCTTTGGTCATGTCTTTCACAGCGTCCGCGCCTATCGTGATCTTGGTGAACAAGGCCTGAACATTCGGTATCAGCTTGGCGCAGGCATCGCTGGAATAGCCGGCCGAGGTGATTTCAATGCCATCCTTGTTGTCGCTGGTGCCAAACAAGTTGACGGGGCTCCAGTCCACCGTGCCGCCAAACCGGTTCAGGATGGTTTTGCCATCGCTGCCGATGCGATCCGGCGGGGACAGCTTGAGATTGATGGCGGCAGTCGTATCCAGTTTCGAGCTATCAGCACCGCTGCCGAACACGCGCAGGGCATTCGAAACCGCCTGCTGGATATCCGAGGTCTCCGAGTTGACCTTGATGTTGGTCATCACGGTCGGCACCACCAAGAAACCGACGGCCAAAATGAAGGCGATGATGCCGACGGCGACGGATAGCTGGATCAGGTCGATTCCGGCTTGATGTTTAAGCGCCCCGCTTCTGGCCGTCAGTTTTCTTTCCGATGGATTCTTCACGATTCTCTCCAAATTATGATTAATAAAATACCATTTATAATGAACAATTTATTTTTGTCGCCGAATAAGCTCACCCTCCGCTGGTCATTTGTTGAATCTGATTGCTCGCCTCCAGCGCGGTCATCATCATCCCGGCGATCGTCAGCAGGATAAAGCCGCCTACCATCACCACCAGGATGTTTCGGATAATGGCCGAGCGCTCCTCGATCATGGTCGAGATGTCTTCAATGGTGCCCAGGCCGATCTTGCGAATGCCATCCTCGAAGTTGCTGCGCTCGGCGTACTCGGATATCCGGTCAAAAATCTCTTCGGAAAACAAGCCGGTATCCATCGCTTTCAGAATGCTGCGGTTAGCCGTCAGCGATACGCGGATGCGCGCCAGATGCCAGCGCATCCAAGGCGTGGCGGCCTGCTCCAGCAACAGCACCGCGTCGAACACCGCGGTGTTCGCTTGCGCCAACGCCGCCAAGGACACCAGGAATTCGCTGGCCTTCAGATCGCGATACAACGAATAAGGCAGGTAGCGGTCAAGACGGCTGCGCAAAGGGCTGGCCCAGCGCGGCAATGACCAGAAATAGGCGCAGGTCAGCACCGTCGGCAAGCCGTAGATCAGAAACCAGAAATCCCGGATCGCCGCCGACAGGTAGTACAACACCTTGCCTACCAGCGGAAACCGCTCCGCCGGCATGATCTGCTCCATGATGGGCATCATTCCGACGGCCACCCCCAACTGAACGGCCGTCATCAGCAACAGCAGGAAAATCGGCAGCGCCACCGCCAGCTTGATCGCCCTGGCGTTCTTCTCGCGGATCTTCACCACCTTGGACAGAAAACGCAGCGCCCCCGGCAAGTCGCCGCGTTCCCCCGAGCCGATCACCATCAGGTCATCCGCGGGAATGGTGCCCTCCCAGGCGCCGCGCAGATTCATCGACGCCGCCCGTTGCCGCCAATGGGCGAACAGCGGCGCCATCGCATTGCCGCGCTCGCGCGCCAACGCGTGCTTCTGGGAAAACAATTCATAGGGGTTGGCGCCATCCTCGATCGAATCGGCCAAATCGCCGTAAAACTTTGCGCGCAGCTTCAGAAACTTTCTCTTGGCTCTGGCCAGGCCGGCATGATTCGCATCGCCAGCGGCGGCAAGCCCGAACAGCCTCTTCAGCGGACTCAGCATCCCACGCTCCCCGCGGCGAGATAATCCACGCGACCGGACATGATCGCCTGCAACAATTGCGCGCTGATGCGCAAATCGGGCCGCAACCCCTTATCCGCCAGCTCCGCCGGCATGTCGGCCAATTCTCGCTGCAACAGCCTGCCGTCCCACACCTCGCTGAACCATGCCTCGCCGGCATAGCCATTGCCGCAGCAAGGCGTCTTGGCGTTTCGCGTCCGGATATTGCCAAAATCCACGCTGCGGAAATTGCTCACCCGCTCAGCCAGCGCCAGCGCCGCCAGTTCCGCGCCGACCGGCTCGCAGCACAGCGGGCACAGAGTAGGAACGCGAATGGCATGAACGCCCAACATCAGCCGGCCCCTGGCCCAGTCATGCTGCTCGGCCAACAACGCCATCAGCACCGACTCCGCGGTGGCGTTCTTGCCGGGATAAACCGCCAGCACCGGCGAAAAACCAGCGCGCAGTTGACTCGGGGAGGGATCGATCAACACCGTCGGCAGGCCCGCGGCCGGCTTCTCCGCCACCCTCACCCCCTGTCTCCAGAGCTCGGCCATCAACGCCGCCGCAGCCGCCCGGGCCATCTCTCCGGCGACAAACACGATCGCCCCGGTTCGGCGCAACTCCGCAACCAACCGGGCGATCGCGCCGCGATCCTCCAGCCCAAATGCCGACAAGGCAGCCGGCTTGTTGCGCCCCCCACCCTCGCGGCGGCATTCCGCCGCCCATACGCCAGGGTCACCCAACTCCGGCACGCTGCCCCACATCTCCAGAAAACGCGCGGCCGGACCGGGTTCCAGCACGGCCACCGCCTCCATGCCGAAGGAAGTCTCCAATAAAAACAATCGCTTGCCATCAGCCATCGGCGCGGCATAGGCGCGCGTCGCGTCGGCGATATCCGCGGCGTAGGCGATGTCCGGCTCGGCCACGATTTCTTCCCACAGGAAGCGGCGCGCGGCCCAGCGATACGCATAGGAGGCCAGCAGCAGCACCCGGCAAGATTGCCCCGCCGCATCGAGCTCGGCATGGATCTCCGTCACGTGGCGCACCGCATCGTCTCTCGCGCCATCCACCACGATCAGCGCCCGCGTGCCCATGGCCGCTCCTTTCAGATAGAAATAACCGTCGCGACCCAGTTGATCGCTGCGCCGGGTCGCCTGCGGCAACTCGCTGCGGGCGCTCAGCGGAATTTTCGCCATCTCGTCAAAAGACTGGCAGCAGACTTCCACCGGCCAATGCGCGGCCGCCTGCGCCGCATGGCAATCGTCATTCACCAGCCCCAGCGCATCCAGATTCTGAAAAACTTGCCGCGCATCCCGGCCCAGCAAGCCGCGCTCCACCGTCCGCCGCGCCCATAAAGGCACCGGCAGATCCTGGCGGCCTTCCTTGGGAGACGCCGGCGCGCCGGGCGGGCTCGCCAATTGCACCAGCGGATCGCGATACCCCATGTCGAAGACCTCGGCCGACCCTGCGCTCTCGCCGCGCACCTCCAGCGCCAGGCGGTGCAGCAAGGCCCTCCGTTCTTCGCTCAGTCCATTGGCGCGCTTGACCGAGGGCGGCGTCGCCGGCAGCGGCGTCAATAGCTGCCGCTCATCGTCCTGCGCTTCCTCCGCCGCCTCGCGCGTACGCCAAGCCTCCTCGGAAACCGCAGGCTCAGGCTCAGCGCCCCAAGCCGCCGCCGAAGCCTTGGCCGCAGCTGGACCCGACGCGGCATCCCCTGCCGCGCGGCCATGACGAAACCTGCCCAGCAAGCCTTTGAAGACATCCTCACCATTGCTCATATTCGTTCCTTCCATCAATCAACTAGGCTCAAGGGACGATATTTCTTGAGCTTGCGGAATGCCGACTCCACATCGCGCGGATCCAGCAGCCCCCGGGACATTTTGTAAATGGCATGCTCCATCGCTGTCTTCCCCAGCATCACGCCATCGTAAAGCTTGCCGTTGCTCTTGGAACGCCAGTACCTTTCCGCCTCCCAAAAGCGGCCGTCGCGGATCATCGGCAGCATTTCCTCGGTCACTTCGCACACCTCCGCCACCACGGTCTGGCCGGAGGTGCCCAAATGGCGGCATTGCGGGCAGCCCGCCCCCTCCACCCGCACTTCGCCGATGTCTATGCCCAACGAGGCGATCACCATCAGATATTCATCATCCAACACGTCGGTGGCCATCAGGCTGCAGGCGGGGCATAGCACCGGCACCAGCTTCTGGTATACCAGCGCAGTCAGGAAGTCCGGGGCCGCCAGCGCATGGATGGGAATGCCGATTTCCTCGTCGGACAGCCGGGGAATCACGCCAAAGCCGCTGGAAGCGTGCACGGTGGACAACACCTGATGGCCAGTCTGGGTCATCGCCTTGGCGAAAGAGCCGGTTTCGGCGTCGCGAATCTCGCCGCTCATCACCTTGTCGGGATCGCCGCGCAACAACACCTTGGCGGCGGCGCCGAACGCCGTCTCGCTGCCATCTTTCCTGGCGTCCTCGGCTTTGCGCTGGATCGGTATCTGCGTGACGTGCGGCTGGATGTATTCGACTGGGTCCTCGATCGAAAAGAATTTCTTGCCCGAGCTTCGCTCGTAAGTCATCAGCGTTCTCAGCGTGGTGGTCTTGCCCGAGCCGGTTTCGCCGGCGATGATGGTCAGGCCCGGCGAGCGGTAGACCGCATCCTCCAGCACCTCAACCTGGTCCGCCGAATATCCCAGCTCCAGCAGCGTGAGAATGTCTTTCTCCACCGCCTCGTTCAGCAGAATCCGCAGAATGACGTCGACGCCGCGGTTCTCCTTCACGCTCTGAAAGCGCAGTTGGTAATTGCGCCCATGGACGCTCAGATTGATCGAGCAGCTCTGATGCTTGTTCTCGTCGAAATGGTTATGGCTGCGGCTGCTGGAGTCCGCGCGCGAGTTGTACGCTGTTGACACCGCGTCCATCATGGCGTTGAAGTCCCGCAGCAGCCGGTCCTTGGGATCGCTGTCCCTCAGCTTGCCGTGGATGCGATAGCGCACCAGCACCTGGGTGCCTTCGCGAAATTCGAAGTGGATGTCGGTAGCCCTCAGATCTATCGCCTTTTCGATCACCATGTCGAAATTGCGATAACCGCCGGTCTTGGCGTCTCCATTGCGTTGGCCTGCGTCTCCGCCGTGCTGCTGCAGCTGAGAGTGCATCAACAGGATTTCCTCCATCCCGCCGACAAACACCCCGTAGCAACTGAGCTTGGTCCGCGCGCGAACGCCCGCATCGAACCGTTGCAGCAGATCGCTCTGCTGCAGTTGGCGATAGCCGGCCTCCTCCAACAACAGGATGTACTGCCTGGCCTTGGCCGAAATCAGCACCAGCGCGCTGTTCTCATAGCCGGACAAGACCAGTTCACCCTCCTGGCGCCAGCCGTGATGCCGAATGGCCTCCGACTTGAACGTCGAGATTCTCCGAACCGGCAGCGCCGGCGCGGCGGATTGCGCGCGCGCGCGCGTTGCCGGTTCGGCGCGCCGCGAGGGCGCCGGCTCGGCGCCTGGTCGTCCTCCCATTTCCGCAAGCCACTTCCACATGACGGAACCTCCCCCGCTTCCGCGCGCTTACCGCCGCTCGGATGTCGCGGTCCCGGCATCCATCAGCAACCGTGTCCGTCTTCCGCCGCGGGCGACATCGACATAGTCGTCTCCCACCGCCAGCACTTTCCAGGTCAGCAGCTTGTCTCCTTCCCTGACCATCTTGCCGTATTTGCCGTCCACCAGCAGATAGGCCTTGCGCACCGCGCCATTGCCCTGGATGAACATCACATCGAAGGTTTGCGCGGCGCCGCTCCGGCCCGGCAATGACGCGGCAGGGACCGCCGCGCCGGGCATCGGCAACGGTGGCATCGTTCCCGCCGACGGCATCGCCGCGGCCGGCGCCGCCATGCGCGCGAGAGAACTTTTGGCGAATGTATCGATCGTCTCGGCCGCAGCGAATGGCGGCAGAACCAACAGCAATGCAAGCAATTTATTGAACATAAAACGTACCTTTTGCCGAGAATTGCGGGCTCTCGTCGCTCAGCGTCACCGCTATCTCATCGATGGCCATATTCCCGGAACGCTCCATCAGTCCCGCCACGGAATCCAGAAATGCGAGATGGCCCTGCATCGTCCAAGCGCCCTTGGCCACTTGGGGCGCAGCCTTTTCCTTCTCTGTGAGCCCTGCGGGAAGCGGCACCAGGGGCTCGGTCTTGTCCAGCGTCACCTGCAATGCCTTATCCCCGGCTTTGCCGGACTTGCCGTAATCTTCCAGCGCCTGCATCCTCACGCCGGTCTTGAGATAAAACTGCGTGATCGGAACCGGCGTCACTTTGTCGGCGACGGCAGTGAACGCCACGTTTTCCAACGCCGCGTTCATTCCCTGAAACTGGATGCGCGGCCGCTGCGCCAACAAGGTGGCGAAACTCCCGCCTTCGCCGCGCTGCCAGAGCGCTTCGCAGGCCGCGGCCTTGCATGACAGTCGCGCCATCTTCCAGCCGCCGGTTTCCCTCGGCAGCTGCAAAATGGCAGCCTGCATGGTTCGGGCATACCCCGTGCCACGGCTCAGCGATGGGGACTGCAACGCCGCCTGCGTCTGCGCGCGATACTCCGCCCCCTGGTCCGGCCGTGTAGTTGCGATGGCGGCAAGCTTGGTCTGCAGCTCTTGCTCTCGTCCGTGCATCCACCACTTCACGCCGCCGCCCACGCAGGCAAGCGCCACCGCCAGCAGCGCGGCCACAACCATCCGGCTGGGGGGCAAGGGACGCAGGCGGTAGGCGGCCATCGCCTCCCGGGTCAGCGAGCCGGCGACCTCCTCTAGCCTGAGCTGTCGGGTCGTCTCCAGTTGGCCATCGGCGATATCGCCAAGAATCGTGACGCCGGTTCCCACTTCCTGAATGAACTGCCGCGCGGCCTCCGTCGCATCCTCTCTGGCGACCAGCCGGTCCTCAACCGGCTTGCCGTCATGGATGCCGATCAGGATCACCCTGTCCGCGTCATCCGGATCGCTGTGCAGAAACAGGATGTTCTGGTCGTCAGAGCTTTCCCGCAGCAAGCCGGCCAGGGCGAAGAACTCGGACTTCCGCCTCCGGCCAGGCAAGGAAGCCAGGCCAACCACCTGGGATCCGAGAAGATTGCGCAGCACCAAGTACTGCCTGGCCCCTCTTCTGGCGGCAAGCTCCCGTACCTCGTCGGATTCCTTGCTCAGGCCAAGCAAAGCCTCCCACTGCATTCCCACCACCAGATTGCCGAGCAGCACTCTGGCCATATCACACCCCCTCGGTCAGCTGGGGGGAAATCACGACGATGGTTTCCTCATCGTCTTGCGAAGCGGACTTGGTGCCGCCCTGGTAGGCGATGACGCCATTGCGGTTGGTTTTATTCTGAGCCTGGCGGAAACCGCTCAGGATCAGGGTCTGCCCCGATTTCAGCGAAGCCCGCTGCATGGTTTGCACCGAGGTGGTGATCGGCGTCTGAATCGAGTTGTCGCCAGATGAGACCTTGTCCAGTTTCTGCAGCTGGGACAAGTCGATCTGGATCTGCAGCATCACGCTGCTGTTGTCCAGCAAAGTGGGCAGCAGGTTCATCACGAAACCGGTCGTAACCAAGCCTGGCTCCAAGCCAACGCTGGGCGCCGAACCGCTCACCCCCGGCGTGGAGGTGATCCGGGCCAGGTATCCCTGATTGCTGGTCACCGCCACCGGCGCCGGCTGATTATTCAAGGTGACCACATTGGTGTTCACCACGGTGCTGACCCGACCCTGCTGGCTGAGCGCTTGCAGCAGAATCCGCGAGCCGTTGAATTGGCCTGAATTCATCGTGACGCCGAACACCCCGCCATTCGCCTCAGGTTCTCCCGCCATCTTGAAGGTGCTGCCCCAGCCGCTTTGCGCCGCCCGGTAAACTAAGTTCCAGTCGATGCCGGCAGAGGATTTCTCCGTCAAATGCACGGAGAACACCTGAACCGACAAGCTGACCTGGCGCCCCAGCACCGCGTTCTCGCTGTCCACGTAACGGCGCACGCGCTCGACCACGTCGGCCGAATCGGTGACGGTGATGGAACTGGTCATCTCCGAAGGCATGGCCTTGCCCAAAGGCGACAGCATGCTGTTGACCGTGTCGCTCAGCTTGTCCCAGTACCTCATCTCGGAACTCATGCTGACCGAGGAGTCGGAGCCGAAACTCAAAGCGGAGCTGCCGCTGGCGCCGCTTGAAGACCCACCTGTAGTGCTTTGCGAGCTTTTGCCCACTTTCGCCGAATAGCTGGAGGCGCCCGGCATGGTCTTGATCTGGAACGTCCGGGTGATCAGGCGCGAGAACTCCACCGCGCCATTGCGGTAGCTCCAATTGGTGCCGGTCCTGTTCGCCACCGCGTCCAATAGCCCATGCAGGGTGCCGGCGTAATTGATCTGGGCGCGCGGCTCCCCCTCCGTTATCGATATCGCGGCCGCCGGCCCGGCCAAGGGATAGGCGCCCGCGCCCATGCCGTACGGCAACGGCGCCGAAGCGGGCTGCGCCGCCGGATTGGGCGATGGCTGGCCGCCGGCTGCCGCCTTAGCCGGGGACACGCTGAAGATATCCCTGGCCAGCCGTATCGTAATGCCTTGTTCCCTGGCGATCTGCTCCGTCACCAACGACAAGGGCAGCGCCCTGCCGGAAGAAAAGCTCGCCGCCTGATCGAACCGCGTCGGCAGCGCATCCGCCTCGTCCAGCACCACCGACCGCTGGGCGAACCATGCACCGCCATCCCTTTCCACCAGCGCCGACGACGGGTACGCCAGTTTGGCCTCTGCATTGCGCAGCGCATTTTGCGTGTCCGCGACCCTGTCATCGGTGCTGCGCAACAGCCCTGGCGTGCCGCAACCGGCAAGCAGACAAAGCCCGCCAACCGCGATCGCAATTTTTTTCATCGCAAGCTTCCTCATCGTGTCGCGTGAATCACCCGAATGACCTTGTTGGCCTCATAAATCTTGATGCGCACCGGCGAGTCGGTGTTCTGCAACGACTTGGCCACCTGCTCCATCACCTCGAGAAAGGTTCCGCTGAAGGTTGCGGGGTAGTCGATTGGGAAGTCGCGCTCCAGCTCCCAGGCCAGCACCCAGCCATTCGCCTTGGCGAAATCGCGCAAGGCGGCGGAAACCCGCCCCTTCCCCGGGATCAGCCTGAGCGTGCCGCGGCCGGCTTCAGGTTCCGCTGCCCGCGCCGCCGGAACAGGATCGTTCGCCAGCGCTTCCGCGAACGTCCCACTGCCGCCATTGAGGCTATTCAGTTTCTTCTCGATCTTTCCCGAGTCATCGCCCAGGTAGAGAAAACCCGCCTGCGCATTCGCAATCAGCGCCAGGCCGGATGCAGCCATCACCACGTTCCACTTCATAACGCCGCCTATAAATTTACTTTAATACATATCATATCAAACCATTTATCAGACAAGCCAAGCACAAACGCCGCCCTCCGCCCAGCAGGGGCACCGGCAAAGCCTCGGCAGGAAAATATCCGCAGCACTATAGCATAGTAATTTTTTGTTTGATATAGTTAGTATTCAACTAAATAAAAACCAAGACATGAACACTACCAAGACATTGATGGCCATCGCCACCGCCCTAGCCATGACAGGCTGCGCGCTGCCCGTCGCCAGGTCGCCGGGAAACAGCGCCGAGCTGAACATGCTGGATAAGGCACTGGAAGGCGCCTTCCTCATCCCGCCGACAACGAGCCGGACGACAGCCGACGCAAGCGACGGCAACAGCGCGCAGATGAGTAAAAGCCGCCTGTCCCGCAAGCCGGACGACAACTTGAATCGGCTCTACTCCGCCGACTACAGCGGCCCGCCCAGCGGCATTCTTCAAGACATTGCCGATACGGTGGGCTGGCGCTTCGAACAACGCGGCGCCCCCGACGCCAACGCCGTCGTTCGCGTCAGAAGCGCGTCTCAGCCGGCAATGACAGTTTTGCGCTCGATCGGCGAGCAATTTCCCTATGCGCTGGTTGTCGACGAGCGAGCCAAAAGCATCTTGCTGGACTACACCAGGCTGATTATCGACCCCCAAGGCGCCAGCAAGCCGCAGACCCAGAAGTACTCGATGGATGGGGGCATTTTTTCCAGCCGCCGCCTTGCCGCGCGGATCGCGGATGACTACAAGCGCAAGGGATTCGACTGCCAGATCAAAACCATCGGCCGCAAATTCCAGATCCAGCTCGGACCTTTCACCGACGACGGCAGCGGCGAACGCAAAGTGCGCGATGCCCTGGGGCCGCTCAAGCGAGTCAGCCAGGCCGCCTAAGCGCCCCGCACGGGCGTTACCGATGAAAACAGGAGATTGGGCAATGCCTGGGCCAACCATGGGCGCAACGCAATGAAATCAATGTCAAAAACGCAATCACCGCCTCGCCGGCTTCGACTCTGCTGGCTGCCGCCGCTGGTCGCGGCGCTGCTCGCGCAGTCCGCCCTGGCCGACGCCCCCCCCGAACACTTCAACATCCAACGCACCGCCAATTGCGCGCTGGACGCCTCGCGCCGCTTCAGCGTGCCCTACCTGCTGCTGATGGCGCTGAAAGTAAAGGAATCCGGCGTCCAGTTCAGCAATCCCTACATCACCGGCCGCAACCGCAACGGCAGCAGCGACATCAGCTACTGGCAGATCAACGACAACTGGCTGCCCAAGCTGGCGCGCTACGACATCGACCGCGCCCGGCTGTACGATCCCTGCGTCAATGTCCAGGTCGCAGCCTGGCTGCTCTCCTCCGAAGTGAGGCGCACCCGCAGCTGGGAAGCCGGCATCGGCGCCTATCACAGCCCCACCCCGAGCAAGGCCCAGCCATACGCTGCCCACGTCTTGAAAATCTGGGCGGAACTGCGGCGCAGCCATCCTGGGTGGAACTAGACAGAACAAGACTAATCGACAATGGATTAAATAGATTCAAAAGTTATATCCGCCATCATCGATATCTCCTTGTGGCAAGCGCGCGGCGGCATTAAGGTAAGCGATCATGACAAGCGCCTGCAGCCACCCGTCCACTCAACCGGAGCCCACGATGAAACTGGAAACCCTCGCCGTCCATGCCGGCTATAGTCCCGACCCGACCACCAAGGCGGTGGCGGTGCCGCTGTACCAGACCACCAGCTACGCCTTCGATAGCACCCAGCACGGCGCCGACCTGTTCGACCTCAAGGTGCAGGGCAATATCTACACCCGCATCATGAACCCCACCACCGACGTGCTGGAAAAGCGGATAGCGGCGCTGGAGGGCGGCATAGGCGCGCTGGCGGTGGCGTCCGGCATGGCTGCGGTCAGCTATTCGATCCAGACCATCGCCGAATCCGGCGACAACATCATCGCCACCCGCACCCTGTACGGCGGCACCTACAACCTGTTCGCCCACACCTTCCCGCAGCTGGGCATCGAAGTCCGTTTCGTCGATTACAAGGACCCGGCCGCGATCGCCGCGCTGGTGGACGAGCGCACCAAGGCCGTGTTCTGCGAATCGATAGGCAATCCGCTGGGCAATGTGGTGGACTTCGCCGCCTTCGCCGCCGAGGCCCATCGACACGGCCTGCCGCTGATCGTCGACAACACCGTGCCCTCGCCCTATCTGTGCCGGCCGTTCGAGCACGGCGCCGACATCGTGGTCCACAGCCTGACCAAATACCTGGGCGGCCACGGCAACAGCATAGGCGGCGCCATCGTCGATTCCGGCAAATTCCCGTGGGGGCAACACAAGGCGCGCTTCAAGCGGCTGAACGAGCCGGACGTCAGTTACCACGGCGTCAACTACGTGGAAGCGCTGGGCGAGGCCGCCTACATCGCCCGCGCCCGGGTGGTGCCGCTGCGCAATATGGGCGCGGCGCTGTCGCCGTTCAACGCCTTCCTGATCCTGCAGGGCATAGAAACGCTGGCGCTGCGGATGGACCGCATCTGCGACAACGCATTGAAAGCGGCGAGTTTCCTGAAAGAAAGCGCGGCGGTGGAGTGGGTGGAGTACGCCGGCCTGCCGGACCACCCCAGCAAGCCGCTGGCCGACCGCTACCTGGGCGGCCGCGCCTCCGGCATCCTTTCCTTCGGTATCAAGGGCGGCGCGGCGGCCGGCGGCCGCTTCATCGACGCGCTGCAGCTGGTGACCCGGCTGGTGAATATCGGCGACGCCAAATCGCTGGCCTGCCACCCCGCCACCACCACCCACCGCCAGCTGTCGCCGGAAGAACAATTGCAGGCCGGCGTGCGGCCGGAACTGGTGCGGCTGTCGATCGGCATCGAGCACATCGACGACATCCTGGCCGATATCGGCCAGGCGCTGAAGGCCGCGGCGCAGTAAGCGCGCCGCCAAACGCATCCGGGCCGCGATCGCGGCCCGGATTCATTGACTCAAACTAGCGGACTCAGCCCGCCTTGGCCACAGGCCGGACCCGCTGGCCGGCCCTGGCCGACGGCGGTCCCGGCTGGCGCTCGTTCTGCGGCTGGCTGGCCGCCGGCGCGGCGGGCGCGGGCGGAACCGGCGGGTTCATCTTCGACAACCAGGGCAAGGCGCTCAGATTGCCGTTGATGTCGGTTTTGGCGCTCTTGCAGCTCAGGCAAACCGGCTTGCCGTCGCGCTGCTTCAACGCATTGTCCACCCGCTGGCCGAACAAGGCCTGCTGGTGCTGGCGCTGCCAGGCCAGCAGCGTATCCGCCAAGTACGGCAGCGAGGGATCGCTCTGCCGGTAGTGGTTGCGGTAGACGGTCAGCCACAGCTGGCCGGCCTCGTCCTCGCTCAAGATGATGGTCTGGTAGGCGACGGTGACCGCGTCGCCGCGGCTGACGGTGCCGGCCAGTTCCAACGCGTCGTTGTTGCGCAGCCGGACACAGCCGTGGCTGCGGAAGCCCGGCACCGAGCCCGGCGCGTTGGTGCCATGGAAGCCCAGGCCCAGGCTGTTCTCGCCGAAGCGCACGAAGACCGGGCCCAGCGGATTGTTGGGACCCGGCGGCACGACGGTCTGCACCTCCTTGCCGTTGCGCCGCATCTCTTCCTGGATGGACTTGGGCACGTGCCAGCTCGGCGCGCGGTAGATGCCGGTGATGTCGAAGCTGCCGGTCGGGGTCTGGGTCAGCATCTTGCCCACCGCCACCGGGAAGATCCGCGCCAGTTTGCCGTCCTGATACAGGAATAGCCGCGCCTGCGGCAGATTCAGCACCAGGTGGCGGCCTATGGGATTGACCGCGACATCCGGCGCGGGCATCACCGCCGCTTGTACGGGAACAGCCAGCCACCATCCCAGCGCCAGCACCGACAACCGCTTCAACATACCGCACCTTCTGTAACCATGATTCACAGTCCTGATTCTAACAGAAAGGCGGCTAATTCCGGGATCGTAAAAAAACCAGCAAGAATCGCCGGTTTTTGAGAAAATCCGCGTTTTACCGTTTGATTTTGCAAGCAAGACGATGACGCACGCACAGACTATTGCCCTGGTCGAATCGCTGGACCACGAAGGCCGGGGGGTCGCCCACGTTGACGGCAAGACCATCTTCATCGATGGCGCGCTGCCGTACGAAAAAGTTGTCTACAGCAGCTACCGCAAAAAGCCCAGCTACGAAAACGCCAACACCTCCGCGGTGCTGAAGGAAAGCTTTATGCGCGCCGAGCCGCGCTGCCCGCACTTCGGCGTCTGCGGCGGCTGTTCGATGCAACACGTGGAATTCACCGCCCAGGTGGCGATCAAGCAGCGCGTGCTGGAAGACAATCTCAAGCGCATCGGCAAGGTCAAGGCGGAACGCGTGCTCACCCCCATCGCCGGTCCGGCCTGGCACTACCGCCACCGCGCCCGCATGTCCGCCCGCATGGTGGCCAAGAAGGGCGGCGTGCTGGTGGGCTTCCATGAGAAAAGCTCCAGCTACATCGCCGAGATGCGCGAGTGCCACATTCTGCCCAAGCACATCTCCGATCTGATCATGCCGCTGCGCGCGATGATCGCCACGCTGTCCATCAGCCAGCGCATGCCGCAGGTGGAAGTGGCCGTCGGCGACAAGCTGGACATCCTGGTGTTCCGCAATATGGACGCCATCACCGACGCCGACTTCGCCATCCTCAAGGCGTTTTCCGACACCCACGGCACCGCCGAGCGCCCGCTGCAGATCTGGCTGCAGCCCAAGGGCCCGGAAACCTGCTACCCGATCTACCCGCTGGACGCGCCCAAGCTGACCTACAGCATGCCGGAGTTCGCGGTGGAGATGCCCTATTACCCCACCGAGTTCACCCAGGTGAACCCGCAGATCAACGCGGTGATGGTGGCCCGCGCGCTGAAGTTTCTGGACCCGCAGCCGGGCGAGCGCATCGCCGACATGTTCTGCGGCATCGGCAACTTCACCCTGCCCATCGCCCGTTCCGGCGCGATCGTGCACGGCATGGAAGGCAGCCAGCCGCTGGTGAAGCGCGCGGTGGAGAACGCCACGCACAACCAGTTGCAGGACAAGGTGAGCTACGAGATGGCCAACCTGTTCGAGGTGACCGAGGAGTCGTTCGCGGCGCTGGGCCATTTCGACAAGATGCTGGTGGATCCGCCCCGCGACGGCGCGGTGCAGCTGCTGAAGGCCATCACCGAGGACACCGCGCCCAAGCGCATCGTCTACGTGTCCTGTAACCCGGCCACGCTGGCGCGCGACGCCGGCATCCTGGTCAACACCAAGGGTTACACGCTGAAGGCGGCCGGCATCATCAACATGTTCCCGCACACCGCGCACGTCGAGTCCGTGGCCTGGTTCGAAAAGACCAGCCCGTGCAAGACGCGCAAGGAAGTCGAGGAAATCGAGGCGATAGAAGCCGCCGAACGCGAGGCCGCCAAGGCGGCGCGCCTGGCGGAGGAAAACGCGGAGAAGGAAAAGAAAGCCGCCGAGCTGACGGAGAAGGCCGCCGCCAAGGAAGCGCGCCGCGCGCATTACTTCGCCGAGCAAGCCCGCCGCGAGGCGGAGGAAGCCCAATCGGGTCAATAGACATGAAAAGCGGCCCGCCCCAGGCATGCGCCGGGGCGGGCCGCTTCTCTTTACCTAAAGACAGATTGTTTGATCTAAAGACAAGTATTATTCTCTGCTTCAGCGCATTGTGCTCACGCCGATGGCATCCGCCCCAAGCGCATGCCGCCCGGCGCGGCGCTGGCCGCATTTTATAAAAACCGGCATACGGCCCGCGGCATCAGGCGGGACCGGAACCATGCTCGATACCTGCCTAGGCAGGGGGAACCCACAAAGCGACTTCATCATGCATATCGTCCAATTCATCATCGGCCTGATCGTGGTACTGGCCCTCACCCAGCTGGTTGCCCGCGACCGCAAGAACATCAAGATCCGCTCCGTGATCCAGTTGCTGGTCATCGAGATCGCCCTGGCGTTCTTCCTGCTCAACACTACCTATGGCCTCGCCATCGTCGGCAGCATTTCCGGCGTCTTCACCAAGCTGATGGACTTCGCCGGCGAAGGCACCAAGTTCGCCTTCGGCGGCATTCAGAACAAGGATGAATTCAGCTTCTTCCTCAACGTGCTGATGCCCATCGTGTTCATCTCGGTGCTGATCGGCATCCTGCAGCACATCCGCGTGCTGCCGGTGGTGATCCGCGCGATCGGCTTCGTGCTGTCCAAGATCAGCGGCATGGGCAAGATCGAGTCGTTCAACGCCATCAGCTCGATGATGGTCGGCCAGTCCGAAAACTTCATCGCCTACAAGAACATCATCCACACCTTCGACGAGAAGCGCATGTACACGCTGGCCGCCACCGCGATGTCCACCGTGTCGATGTCCATCGTCGGCTCCTACATGCAGATGATCGAGCCGCGATTCGTGGTGACCGCGCTGGTGCTGAACCTGTTCAGCACCTTCGTCGTGCTGTCGCTGATCAACCCCTACGACAGCGCGCTGGGCGAGGACGAGCTGATCAGCAGCGACGCGCACCGCGTGTCCTTCTTCGAGATGCTGGGCGAGTACATCCTGACCGGCTTCAAGATCGCCGTGATCGTGGCCGCCATGCTGGTCGGCTTCATCGCGCTGATCGCCTGCGTGAACTTCATCTTCACCGCCATCTTCGGCATCAACTTCCAGACCATCCTGGGCTACGTGTTCTGGCCGTTCGCCTGGCTGATGGGCGTGCCTAGCCACGAAGCGCTGACCGCCAGCAGCATCATGGCCACCAAGCTGGTGACCAACGAGTTCGTCGCCATGCTGGAACTGAAGAACCAGGCGGCGCACCTGTCCAGCTACACCCGCGGCGTGCTGTCCATCTTCCTGGTGTCCTTCGCCAACTTCAGCTCGATCGGCATCATCGCCGGCGCGGTGAAGGGCCTGGACGAAGAGCGCGGCAACATGGTGTCCCGCTTCGGCCTGAAGCTGGTCTACGGCTCATCGCTGGTGAGCATCCTGTCGGCGCTGATCGCCGGCCTGGTGCTGGCTTCCTACTAAGCCCCGACCGCCCCGCCAAGCCGCCCGCCCCTGCGCGGGCGGTTTTGTTTTGCCCCGCCCTGCCCCATAATGGCCGCCTGACCTAACCAGAAGAATCCGCCATGTCGCACAAGCCGCTCAGCGAACAAGATTATCAACGCCTGTCCGCCACCCTCGCCCGCTTCGCCGGCCACGGCTGCATGAACCTGGAGCGACTGGACGGCTTCTTCGCCGCGCTGCTCGCCGGCCCCGAGGCCGTGCGCCCGGCGGACTGCCTGCCGCTGATCTTGGGCGACGCTTTCGACGACGAGTCGGCCTTTCCCAGCGAAAAAGCGCTGGAGCAGTTCGTGGCGCTGTTGCGCGGACATTGGCAGGACATCGCCGAAGCGCTGAAGCAGGGCGAGTTTCAGCCATGGCTGGATGCCGACGCGGCCGGCCAGACCACCGGCAACGACTGGGCAGAAGGCTTCGCCGCCGGCATGGAGCTGCTGAACGACGACTGGGGCCTGCTGTTCGACTCCCCCGACAACGCGCCGCTGCTCGAGCCGATCATGATCCTGGGCTTCGAACGCCATCCGGACCCGGAAATGCGCCCCTTCGTCGACGCCATCGACGCCGAGACCCGGGCCGAGCTGCTGGCGTCGCTCTCCCCCTCCGTGCACGGCATCCATGATTTCTTCGCCGCCATCCGCCGCCAGCTGGAGCAGGAAGAGCAGGAGCTGGAGCGGGAAGAGCCGCGCCGCCCGCACTGAACGATCCGGTAAACCGGACAGCTGGCTTGCGCGTTAAGAAGCGGTCATTCTTCCAAAACGGGCGCGGCGGATCCGCCGCCCGTTTCTTCCGCGTCCTATCCAAGGGGGAGCCATGAACGCGACCGAAGCCTTGCTGTTTGCCGTGATACAGGGCATCAGCGAATTATTTCCCGTCAGCAGCCTGGGCCACGGCGTGCTGATACCTGACTGGCTGCACTGGTCGATCAACCGCACCCATCCCGACTTCCTGCCCTTCATGGTGATGCTGCACCTGGGCACCGCCGCCGCGCTGCTGATCTACTTTCGCCGCGACTGGACAGACCTGATCGGCGGCTGGCTCAAAGCCGGCGGCCGCGCCAGCAATCCGCACGCGCGCCTGATGTGGCTGGTGATCGCCGGCACCATACCCGCCGGCCTGCTGGGCCTGCTGCTGGAAAAACAATTGCGCGCGCTGTTCACCAGCGCCACCGCGGTGCTGGTTTTCCTGGCGCTGAACGGCCTGATGCTGCTGTGGGGCGACCGTCTGAAAAAGAAAACCGCCTCGCACGAGCTATCCGAGCTGAGCTTCGCCGGCGCGATCAAGATAGGCGCCGGCCAGGCGCTGGCGCTGCTGCCGGGCTTCTCCCGCTCCGGCGCCACGCTGGTGGCCGGACTGGCCCACGGCCTGGACTACGCCTCCTCCGCCCGCTTTTCCTTCCTGCTGGCCACGCCCATCATCACCGCGGCGGGCGTGCTGGAAATTCCCAAGCTGGCGCACCACGGCAGCGGCGCCCCGCAATGGGGGCTGCTGCTGGCCTGCGGCGCCGTTTCGGGACTGTGCGCCTATGCCAGCACCTGGTTTCTGATGCGTTACTTCAAGAAAACCGAAATCGAGTCGCTGCGTCCCTTCGGCTTTTACTGCCTGCTGGTCGGCCTTGTCGGTTTACTGGTCAAACTCGTATAAATGCGCTGGACTTGGCCATGCCTTGATATAAAATGGCATGTGACCAGTAATTCTACTTATTGAAATACAGATGGCGCCGCCAAAGGGCGCTATCTGTGTTTGGAATGCTGGCTCGAGGCGTCAGACCTCATCAAATAATGATATTTTGGAAGAATGAACGTATTGGAAGACCGTAAGAACGAACGCCTGCCCAGCGACCTGGCCAGGCGCGCCACAGCCATCATCGAGATGCCGGACGGCGTGCTGGTCACCGCCAGCCGCGGCGGCCGCTACAACCTCCCCGGCGGCAAGGCCAATCGCGGCGAACTGCGCTCCCAGGCGCTGATTCGCGAAATCCGCGAGGAGACCGGCCTGCGCATCAACTCCATGCTGTACCTGTTCGACCACATCACCCCGTTCAACGCCCACAAGGTCTACCTGTGCATCGCCCAGGGACAACCCAAGCCGCAGAACGAGATCGAGCGCATCGCGCTGGTGTCGTCGCCGGATACCGATATGGATTTGTTCGTCGAAGGACGGGCCATCCTGCGCCGCTACGCCAGGCTGCGCAACGAGGAAACCGCCAAAGGAGAAGCGCTGCGCGCGCTGCTGGGCCTGGCCCGCTACATCGCCAAAGTAGACTGAGGGATTCAATCCTCAAAACAAAAAGGACACGCGTGCGCGTGTCCTTTTTTCTTGCCCGCCATGCGGCTTATTTTTTCACCGCCGACGCGGCATCGCTGGCGGCGCCCTGCTGCTGCATCATCTCCACCATCTCCTGAGGCAGCTCCACCCAGCCTGCGGTCTTGGCGAACGACAGCGTGGCCGCCAACAGCAGCAGCGACAAGGGCGCGAACAGCACCACGCCGGCCAAGGTGCGCATCACGGACACCTGCGCTACCTTGGACAGCGCGTTGACCAGCACCACCAGGCCAAGCAGCGACAGCAGGATGTCTATCACCTTGGCGGCGTCTCCCGGCAGCCAGCTGGTCAGCGGCTCCACGAATTGCAGGCCGCTGGCCACCACCACCAGGCCGAACAGCGAGCCGCTGACTTCGCCCTTGCCCCAGCGCAGCCAGACGCCCATGAAACGGGCGAACAGCAGGGTCTGCAACCAGGTGAACAGCACCATGAAACCGATGCGGCCGGCGATATTGCCGCCCAGCTCGGCGGTATCGCCGCTGGAAACCGCGCCCATCAGCGTCAGCAGCAGCGCCGGCTGCCACCAGGCGTACTGGTAGGCGGCCAGCGGCTTGACCCGCAGGCGCAGCAAATCAAGCACATCGTCGATCAACAGGCGCATGGCATCCTCAGTCGAAAACCACGGTCTTGTTGCTGTACGACAGCACGCGGTTGTCCAGATGCCAGCGCACGGCGCGGGACAGCACCACTTTTTCCAGGTCGCGGCCCTTCTCCACCAGATCCTCCACCGTGTCGCGGTGCGAGATGCGGGTGACCTCCTGCTCGATGATCGGACCCTCGTCCAGATCTTCGGTCACATAGTGGCTGGTGGCGCCGATCAGCTTCACGCCGCGCGCGAATGCGCGGTGATAGGGCTTGGCGCCGTCGAAGGCCGGCAGGAAGCTGTGGTGGATGTTGATCACGCGGTCCGGATAGCGCTCGACAAAGCCGCTGGACAGGATCTGCATGTAACGGGCCAGCACGATGAAATCGACGCCCGCTTCTTCCAGCAGGCGGAACTGCTCGGCCTCGGCCTCGGCCTTGTTGTCCTTGGTGACCTTGATCACATGGAAAGGAATGCCGTTGAACTCCACCAGGCGGCGGCAGGTTTCGTGGTTGGAGATCACCAGCGGGATGTCGCAATCCAGCTCGCCGATGCGCCAGCGGTGCATCAGGTCCACCAGGCAATGCTCGTACTGGGATACGAAGATGGCCATCCGCGGCTTGCGCGCGGACAGCGACACCTTCCAGTTCATGCCGTGCTCGTCGGCGATGGGCTGGAACGCGGCGGCGAAGCTGTCCATCGGCAGCGTGAAGCCGTCCAGATCCCACTGCACCCGCATCAGGAACAGGTTTTCGCTGGTGTCCTGATGCTGGTCCGCATGCATGATGTTGGCGTTGTAGGTCATCAGGAAATTGGCGATGGCCGCTACCAGGCCCTTCTTGTCCGGCGCGCTGATCAACAGCGTCGCCGAGTGCTTGTCGTGACTCATGAAGCAAATCCGTAAATTAGTTTTACATGATACTAAAACAGCCGCGGACGGCTGTCTGCAAATTCGCGCGCGGCATGACGCGGTCAAGCCGCCGCCGCGGAAAACAAAATCGCCACAGCCCGGCGCGGCGGCGGCTGTGGCGAACTGGCTTGCGGCCGCAGCTGCGGCGGCGTTCGGCTCAGGCGTTCAGATTGGCGGAGTCCAGCGTATTCTGCAACAGCGTCGCCACCGTCATCGGCCCCACGCCGCCCGGCACCGGGGTGATGAAGCCGGCCCGCTCGCGCGCGACGTCGAATTCCACGTCGCCGCAGAGCTTGCCGGTGTCCAGCCGGTTGATGCCCACGTCGATCACCACCGCGCCCGGCTTGATCCACTCGCCCTTGACGAAGTTGGGAATGCCGACGCCGGCCACCAGGATGTCCGCTCCGGCCACTTCCTCCGCCAGATTCTGCGTCGCGCTGTGGCAGACGGTGACGGTGGCGCGCGCCAGCAGCATTTCCAGCGCCTGCGGGCGGCCGACGATATTGGACGCGCCGACGATCACCGCCTTCTTGCCCTTGGGATCGATGCCGTACTCTTCCAGCAGCGTCATCACGCCGCGCGGCGTGCACGGCCGCAGCAGCGGCATCTTGATCGCCAGGCGGCCTACATTATACGGGTGAAAGCCGTCCACATCCTTTTTCGGATCGATGCGCTCGATCACTGCCTGCGGATCGATCTGCGCCGGCAGCGGCAATTGCACCAGGATGCCGTCCACGCCGGCGTCCGCGTTCAAGCCATCGATGATTTCCAGCAATTCCTTCTGGCTGGTGGAGGCCGGCAAATCGTAAGCGACGGAGCGGATGCCCGCCTTTTCGCAGGCTTTTTTCTTGCTGCCCACGTAAACCGCGGAGGCCGGATTGTCTCCGACCAGGATCACCGCCAGCGCCGGCGCCCGCTTGCCCTGCCCCAGGCGCTCTTCCACGCCCGCGCGCACCTTCTCCAGCAGTTTTTCCGCTACCGCCTTGCCATCGATCAATTGTGCCGACATGCCTGATTCCCATATTGGTGCAATGAATAACGGCCGCTATTCTCGCATTAATTGCGCAGTGCAGTAAGGCCGCTCGGCGGATTATTTTTCTTAAGATCAAGATAAATAAAGAAAAAACAAACATCCTATTCCGGCGCGGCGAAAACACCCCGGAAAGCCCCGAAAATATTTGCACAAAGCCGTTGACAGCCCCATGCCCCGTCCGTATAGTTGCGGTCTCTGTTCGGGGCGTAGCGCAGCCTGGTAGCGCACCTGATTTGGGATCAGGGGGTCGCGAGTTCGAATCCCGCCGCCCCGACCAGACACAATGCCCGATAGAGCGCCCGTAGCTCAACCGGATAGAGCACCAGCCTTCTAAGCTGGGGGTTACAGGTTCGATTCCTGTCGGGCGCGCCAGCCGCTTAAGCGGCGGCAACAAACAGTGGTGGATATAGCTCAGTTGGTAGAGTCCCGGATTGTGATTCCGGTTGTCGTGGGTTCGAGTCCCATTATCCACCCCACAATTTGCAAGATTGCGGCATGGCCGCAGTCGAACTGTTTCGACGGTGGATGTAGCTCAGTTGGTAGAGTCCCGGATTGTGATTCCGGTTGTCGTGGGTTCGAGTCCCATCATCCACCCCAAGGTTTCGACCATCGCGTCATCAGCGGTGGATGTAGCTCAGTTGGTAGAGTCCCGGATTGTGATTCCGGTTGTCGTGGGTTCGAGTCCCATCATCCACCCCAGAAACAGCAAAGCCCGACCACGCGTCGGGCTTTATCTTTTCCCGCCTCCGCAATTATAGAATTGCGACAAAAATGTTCAGATTTGCCGCTTGCCAGTACAGTGAAGCTCCGTATAATCGAATACATTTGCATGTATCCGATTGACTGACAGATAAGCCCATCCACCATGACCACCCTGCAGCCGATCAAGCGCCAGACGCTTACCAGTGCCGTCACCGAATCCCTGCGCCGACGCATCCTGTCCGGCGAGTTCGCCGACGGCCAACAACTGCGCCAAGAGGCGCTGTCCAATGAATACGGCGTCAGCCGGGTGCCGGTGCGGGAAGCGCTGCGGCAGCTGGAGGCCGAGGGGCTGATCCAGATCATCGATCACAAGGGCGCGCTGGTTTCCAAGCTGTCGCTGGAAGACATCCTGGAATTGCTGGAAGTGCGGGCGATGCTGGAGTGCTCGCTGCTGAAGGCGGCCGTCCCCTGTCAAAGCTCGGCCGACCACGACGCCGCCCAGCAGACGCTGCGCGAGTTCGAAGTGGCGCTCAACAACAACGACGTGCGCCACTGGGGCGAGATCAACTCCCGCTTCCATCTGGCGCTGTACCGTGCCGCCAAGCGCCCGAACACGCTGGCGCTGATCGAGCAGCTGCACAACAAGACCGACCGCTACACCCGGATGCAGATCCTGTTCACCCGCACCATGGAGCGCGCTCACGAAGAGCACACCCGGCTGCTGGAGCTATGCCGCCAGGGCAAGGCGGACGAGGCGGCGGAATTCCTGCGTTTCCACATCCTGTCCGCCGGCCATGCGCTGGAAAGCTATCTGAAGGGCCAGCAGGCGAATCACTGAGCGCAGCCGCTCCGCCAATCGGCGGCGGCCCTTCTCAGCGCGTCGGCCAGATACAGGCAGGCGGGCCCGGCGGACGCAGGCTCCGCCAGCACCAGGTACAGCGAGGCCTTGCGCACCGCTCCGCTCTTCAGCGGCAGCGGCTTCAGGCTGCCCTCGGCCAGCTGCCGCCGGATGCGGTGGCGCGCCAGCCAGGCAAAGGCCAGGCCGGCCTCCACCATCGCGATGCCGGTTTCCGGCTGCGACACCGTCCAGCGCTGATGCGCGCCCAGCCAACCCTCGTCCCGCGGCTGGCGAATGCCGGAATCGCGCAACACCACCTGCACCTCGCCGCGCAGCCTTTCGCCGTCCAGCTCCCCGCCGTGCGCATGCAAGCGATGGCCCGGCGCCGCGCAGGCGATGAACTCCGCGTCCAGCAGCCAGTCGCCCAGAAAACCCTGCGGCACCCGCCCCGCCACCGCCAAGGCTGCATCGCCCTGGTACAAGGCGTCGTCGGCGCCCGACATCACCACCTCATGCAATTGCAGCTGCGTCTCCCGGCAGTGGCCGGCGAAATCGCCGCAGGCGGCTAGCACCACCTCGGACGGCAACAGACTATCCAACGCCACCTTCAGCTCCGGCTCCCATCCCCGGCGCAGGCTTCCCGCGCGACGCTCCAGCCTGTCGGCGTGGCGTAGCAGCTCGGCGGCTTCGCGCAAAAGCACCTCCCCCTCGCCGGTCAGCCGCATCCGTCGCCCGTCCTGCCGCAACAAGGCGACATCCAGCTGCTCCTGCAGCCTGGCCACCGCGTAGCTGACCGATGACTGGCTGCGATGCAGCTTCTCCGCCGCCTGGACGAAACCGCCCTCCTCCACGATGGTCCGCAACACCTGCCATTGATCCAGCGTCGTTTTCATAATTGATCAAATTTTTAGATATATATACGCTGAATTTTGCGCTTTTTTATCTGATTTTTCACTGTAAAAATAAAGGACATGAATTCAGACCGGAGAGAGAAATGAGCAAGACCAGCCGCGAAGTGGAACACATCATCAATGGCCGCGAGGTATCGGATGGCGCCGGCGTGCGCCTGCTGCGGGTGCTTACCGCCGACTTGCAACGGCGGCTGGACCCCTTCCTGATGCTGGACGAGTTCCGCTCCGACAATCCAGACGACTACATCGCCGGCTTTCCCAGCCACCCGCACCGCGGCTTCGAAACCGTCACCTACATGCTGGCCGGCCGCATGCGCCACCGCGACAACGCCGGCAACGAGGGCCTGCTCGGACCCGGCGGCGTGCAATGGATGACCGCAGGGCGCGGCATCGTCCATTCCGAGCTGCCGGAGCAGGAAGACGGCCTGATGCACGGCTTCCAGCTGTGGCTGAACCTGCCGGCGGATCGCAAGCTGTGCGAGCCTTGGTATCGCGACATCCCCGCCGCCGAGATCCCCTCTGCGCCAGCCCAAGGCGAGGCGCGCCTGATCGCCGGCAACTGGCGAGGCCAGGCCGGCGCGATGCAGCGCGAAGCCACCGAACCGCTCTACCTGGATCTGCATCTGGACGCCGACCGCGAAGAGACGCTGGAAATCCCGGCCGGCCACAATGCCTTCCTCTATGTTTACCAGGGAGAAATCGCCGTCGGCGCGCGGCAGCGCGGCGTCAAGGCCAGGCAGATGGCGGTGCTGGACAACCGCGCCGGCAGCGACGGCGTCGTCGTCCGCGCCGCGGCCGACAGCCGCCTGCTGCTGATCGCCGGCAAACCCCTGGGCGAGCCCATCGCCCAGTGGGGCCCCTTCGTGATGAATACGCGCGAACAAGTGGAAGAAGCCATCAGCGATTTTCGCGACGGACGCTTCTAATTGCCTGTTCAACGCCTCGTGAACAAAGGCGAAACTTGAACAGACCCTAAATCCAACTCATTGCCTGGAGCCGCCATGCCTCTGCTTACGCAAACCATAGCCAGCCAGGACCGCGACATCGGTTTTCCGGTGCGCCGGCTGCTGCCCACTCGCCAGGCGCGCCGCGTCGGTCCCTTCGTGTTTCTCGACCACATGGGTCCGGCCCATTTCTCCGCCGAAGGCAGCGCCGGCGATGTGCGGCAACATCCGCACATCGGCCTGGCCACCGTCACCTACCTGTTCTCCGGCGCGATGATGCACCGCGACAGCCTGGGCACCGTACAGCGCATCGAGTCCGGCGCAGTCAATCTGATGACCGCCGGCAGCGGCATCACCCACTCCGAGCGGGTGCCGGCCGACATCCGCCGGCAAGGCGTCGCGGTGGAAGGCATGCAGCTGTGGCTGGCGCTGCCGGACGAGCTGGAGGAGTGCGAGCCGGCTTTCGCCCATTACCCGGCCGAAGACCTGCCCCGCTGGCGGCAGGACGGCGTGGAGCTGAACCTGTTGATGGGCGAAGGCTGGGGCCGCAACGCGCCGGTCGCCTATCCGCTGCCGGTGTTCTACGCCAGCGCCGTCATGCCGGCCGGCTCTAGGCTGTCGCTGCCGGAAGGCGTGGAAGAACTGGCCGCCTATGTCGCCGCCGGCGAGCTGGACGTGGACGGCGCCGCGCTGGACTCCAATCAGCTGGGCCTGCTGCGAACCGGCCAGGGAGGCGAGCTGATCGCGCGGCGCGACAGCCGGGTGATGCTGCTGGGCGGCACGCCGCCGGCAAACCCGCGCTATCTGGACTGGAACTTCGTATCCAGCCGCCGCGAGCGGCTGGCCCAGGCGCGCGCGGACTGGATCGCCCAGCGTTTTCCCATGGTGCCGGGCGAGACCGAGTTCATTCCCCTGCAATAACCGCCGCTCCAAAACAAAACCCCCGCCAGTTTCCTGACGGGGGTTTTCGCTTGGATCAAGCGTCTTACTTGCTCTGGATGCCGCCTTGCACCACGGTCGGCACATTCTCATGCTCGGCGCGGATCAGCGGCGCCTTGCCGGAAGCCACATCGCTGACCGCCTGCTTCAGGATGCCTGACGGCGTGCTGTTCAGCCTGACCCCGCCGCCGCCGTTGTAGCGTTCGGTGGCGATGTCGGCGGTTTCCACCTTGGAATCGCCCAGATCCACCTTGCCGTTGGCGGACGAGACGGTCGCGCCGGTCAGCTGGGTCTTGCCGCCCACTTGCAGCGTCACGCCGTCGGCGCCGGCGATGCCGGTTACGGCGCCGACCGAGTTGTCGCGCTTGACGCTGACGTCCACGTCGGCCTTCAGCTCGGTGCCCTTGTCCTGGGCGTTCAGCAGCTTGTCCTTCAGCGTGTTGCCGCCTTTGCGCGCCAGGGTGTCCAGCGTGCCGGACTTGGCCGGGCCGGAGGTCGGCTGCTCGGGCAGGGTGACGGTTTCGCTATTGGCGTTGAAGCTCACCGCATTGGTGGTGTCTTCCTTCAGACCCTTGTTGAAGGCCAGGCTGTCATACTTCTCCTTCACCTTGTCGGACGCGGCGTTGACCAGTTCGGCGCCCTTCTCCTTCACTTTGTCCTTCAGCGGGCCGGCCTTGTCGGCGGCCTGATCGACCAGGCTGGCCTCCTTGCCGTTGGAGCTGTTGACGCCCAGCGCCACATCCACCTTGACGCTGTTGTCGCGGTCCTGACGGCTTTCCAGCGCCAGCTTGCCGCCCACTTGGCCAGCGACGGTCTTGCCGCTGACGTTGGCGCCGGCCAGAGTGGCGTTGCCTTCGGCGTTCAGCTCCACCTGCTGCTTGCCGGTGACGGAAGCATTGGCGTTGCTCAGCTTGTCCTGCTGATCCACCTTGACGCTCAAGCCCGCGCTCACGTCATGCACGTTCTTGGCGCTGTCCGGCTTGATCTGGCCGTTTTCCTTGTCGCTGCTGGCCTTGTTGCCGCCGCCGATATTGCCGGCCACGCTCCAGTTGTTGCGCTGGCTGCTGGACTGCGCCGACTCCAGGCGGACATCGCCCTGGCTGTCCAGCTTGACGCTGTCGCCCTGCACCTGGGTGCCGCTCAGGCGGATGCCGCCGCTGCCGGCCTCGATGCTGGCTTTGCCGCCGCTGGCCACGCTGCCGCCAGCCTGGCTGCGGCTGGACTCGTCGGTGCTGGCGTAATTGCCGCCGGCGCCCACATTGAAGCCCTGGCTCGCCTTCTCCTGGCCGTTGCTCTGGCTGCCGCCGGCCTTGACGTCGAAGCCCCACTGGCTGCCGGACTTGTCGGCGCTGGATTCGGCGGCCTTGAACTCCACCTTGTCGCCCTTCAGCGCCACGTCGCCGCGGCTGGCGATCTTGTCGCCCTGGAGCGCCAGCTTGCCGCCGGCCGTCAACGCCACGCCGGCATCGGCGTCCACGCCGCCGGTCACGGCGGCGCTGGAGTTGGCTTGCTGCTTGTCCACGTTCACCGCCACTGCGCCGCTGCCGCCGACATTCTTGCCGCCGCCTTCGATCGGGCTGGTGGTGATGGCCAGATTGGCCTTGCCGCCCACGGTGCGCTGCTCGCTGCTGCTGGTATTGCTGGCCTGGCTGAAGCTCAGGTCGCCGCCCGCATTGACGCTGGCCGCGCCCTTGCCGCCGGCGATGGCCACGCCCTGGTAGGCGGCGTTGTTGTCCACGTCCACCTTGACGCCGTTGCCGGCGCGGATGCCGCCAGTCACTGCGGTGGAGCTGGACGAAGCGCTGGTCACCGTGCTGCCGCTGCCTGCCGCCTTGACGTTCACGTCCTCGCCGGTAGTGGTGTAGACGCGCACGCCGACATCAGCCTCGGTCTTGCTGCCGCTCTGGCTCTGGGTATTGGCCGCGGCGGTGAATTGGTGGCTGTCCGCCTTGATCTCCACCGTGTTGCCCGCCTGGTACTGGGTGCCCTGGTCGCTCAGCCCCGCCTTGGCGTCCACCTTGACGTTGCCGCCGTTCAGACTGCTGGCCTGCGCGGTGCTGGACTGGCTGATTTCCGAGCCGACGCCGGCCTTGACGCCAAGGTCCACGCCCAGATTGGCCGCGCCCAGATTGCCGGCGGCGCCGGCCGCGCCGACCACATCGCCCTTGACTACTTTTTCGCCGGCCGCCACCAGCGGACGAGTCACGCCGCTGTAATCGGCGTTGACGCCCACCTCCACGCCCCAATGGCTGCTGTCGGTGGTGGTTTTCTGGGTGCTGTTGGCAGCCTGGTTGTCGATGCGGCCGCCAGCCAGCTTGATGTCGCCATCAGCCTTGACCTGGGTGCCCTGGTTGCGGATGTCGCCGTCGCCATTGCCGGCGACGATGCTGACGCCGCCCTTGGAGCTGATGGCGCTGACCTGGGCCGTGCCGCTCTCGGAGCGGCTGCTGCTGTTCTTCTGGTCCACACCCAGCGCCAAACCAGTCTTGTCCAGGCCGGCGTCGACATAGATGCCGCCGCCGGTGACGCTGCTGCTCTTGCTTTCCTTCACCGTGTCCTGCGCCGCGTTCAGGCTGACGTTCTGGCCGCTGAGAGCCGCGCCGCCGACGCCGGCGTTCAGCTTGGAACCGGTCACCGTCAGATCGCCTTGGGCATTGAGCGCCACCTTGTCGCCGGACAGCGTCGCCACCTGGTTCTGAGTCGCGTCGCGATCCACGCTGCTGCTGGTATGCTCGATGCGCACGCCGCCGCGGTACTGCTTGTCGCCGGTGATCTCGCCGACGCCGCGCAGCGCCAGCTCGGTGTCCTTGCTCTGCACGGTGTCGCGGGTCTGCGACGCCGCCACCTTGATGTCGCCGTTCGCGGAAACGTTCAATTCGCCGCCGGCGCGCACCTGGCTGCCGCTGATCGCCACGTCCTTGGCGGACTGGATGGTCAGATTGGTGTCCGACTTCAGCTCGGCGTTGACCGCCTGCTGCTGGCTGGCGTTGCCCTTGCTGCTGCTCTTGGTGATGTTGAAAGCGGTGCCGCTGCGCTGGTCGGTTCGGGTTTGCGACTGGTTGACCACGCTGTCGATGCTGACGTCACCATTGCGGCTGATCGCCACCGCGTCTTGCTCGCCGCGCGCGCGGCTGCCGGAGATCGCCACGCTGTCGCCCTGCAGCGTCAGCTTGCCGCCGGCGGTCAGGTCGCTGCCGGTGTTGACGGTGTCGCTCTTGCCGTTGTCGCGATTGCCGCCGCCGCCGATGCCGCCCCAGTACACCTGATCGTTGCGCTGGTTGTTCAGGCTCACGGTCTGCTGCACGCCCAGGCTGAGCGCGCCGCCCGCGTTCAGGCCGGCGTCGCGGCCGGCGGCCAGCTTGGCCGCCTTGGCGTCGATGTCGCCGCTGGCGCGGACGCTCAGATCGCGGCCGGCGCGCAGCTGGCTTTGCGCCAGGCGCTGCTCGCTGGAAGCATTGTCCCAGGAGCCGGTCTCCAGGCTGGCGCCGTCGTTCTTGCGGTTGCCCTGGTCCCGGCGGGTGTCGGTTTCCGTCACGCCGCTCAGCTTCACGCCGCCGTCGGCCTGCAGGCGGATGTCCTGGCCGGCGCTGACGCTGCCGCCGCGGATGGCGATCTGGCCGCGCGGCTGCGCGCCGTCGGCCGCCTGATTGTCAGCAGCCGATGCCGCCGCGGTCAGCGTGGCATCCTGGTCTGCGCGGATGCGCACGCCTTCCTGGCGCTGGGTGGTTTCGTTCTGGTCGCGGTTGTACGCCCAGGAGTTTTTCCAGGCGTGATTGCTGCTGCTCGATGTGCTTTCCGCCAACTGGCTGTCCAGCGTCACGTCCTTGCCGCTGACCGCCACGTTGCGGCCGCTGATGTCGGTGGCCGCCAGCGTGACGGCATCGCCGGCGCTGAGCGCCACATCGTCGCGCGCGCTGATGGCGCTGCGCTTGATGCGGGTGTCGCTGCTGTTGCTGGCGGTATTGGTTTCGCCGGTTTTCCAGATGAACCAGCTCTCGTCATGGCTGCTGTCCTGAGCGGTGGAAGTCTCCACTCGGCCGCGGCTGTCGATCTGCCGCGCGGCCAGGGCCACCTTGCCTTCGCTGGCGTGGATCTGCGCGCCTTCCAGCGCCAGTTTGCCCTGATTGGCCTCCACCGATACTTCCTGCGCGCCGTTCAGGCTGCCGCCCACGTTCACGCCCGCGCCGTCGGCGGTGCTGATGATGTTGATGCGGCCGGCCTGCATCGCGCCCAGGAACACGCTGTCCAGCGAGCCCACGCCCTCAGGCGCCTTGTCGCTGCGGATGATCCTTGCGTCGCTGCCCTGGTAATCCACCAGGTTGAAGCCGGCGCGGGCATTGATCCGGTCGCGCGCGGCGACATTGCCGCGGACATCGATGCGCGGCGCGATCAGGTCCAGAACATTGACGCCGCTCAGGCCGGCGCCGTTGACGCTGAGCGCGTTGCCGTTCATCGCCGCCTGCAAGGAGGCGATGGCGCCGTTTTCGATATTGGCGTTGCCTACCAGCAGCGACGCGCGCGGGGTATTGATGAAACCGCAGCCGCTGCAGGTGATGCCGTTGGGGTTGGCCAGCACATAGTCGGCGGCCTTGCCGAACACTTCCTGCTTGCCCAGCAACAGAGACGGATTGCGGCTGATCACTTCATTCAGGATCACGCTGGCTTCGCGCCCGCCCAGCAAGGCGTTGGCGCCCAATTGGCCGGCCAGCTGCGATTGGCCGCCAGTGGCGGAGTTGTTGAACACCGCGCCCGGCTTGCCGACGTTGAAATCCTGGTACTGGTTATGCGACAGGCCCGCGGCGCTGGGCGCCACGATATTGACCACCGCCGCGCCGTTGGCGGCATTGCTCACCTGAGGCTGCGCGCCGTTGCCCCCGGCTACGATGCCGGCTGCCAGCGTGGCTTCCGCCACGCAAAACGCCAGGGTCAGCGCCGCGGCCACTTTCCCCGTTGCCGATAATCCGAAATTTATTTTTTTCTTCATGATTTGAGTCCCGTTCATCCAAAGAACAAGCAGATCCGGCCTCAGGCCGCTTCATCCAACCCATGTCGCGCGAGCATCGCCGGCCTGCCTGCCGTTCTTACCCGCACTAAAACATACGTTTGATTTCTAATCTACGTCTCTTTTTAAATCAATTCAAATGAAATACTGCCAATACCGCTTAGTCGCGTACGCAGCTAATTTCTTTCAGAATATTTATGCTTTTAAAAACAGATGCCAAAGGCATCACCAGGACAACGCCAGCCTGGCGAACAACTGATGGCCTTCCGGCTGCCAGCCGGCGGGCTTGTACAAAGGTCGGCTGTATTCCAGATCCAGACTGGCCCTGCGATAGCTGAACGCCAGGCCCAGGCTGGCGCCGGCAATGCTTTGCCACTGTTGGACCGAGCCGTTCGGCAATACCCGGCCGCCATCCAATCCCAGCCTCGGCGTCACGCCAACGCCTGCCATCTCGAAGCGGCGCGACAGCGTGTTGCGCCAGGACCAGGCGGTTTCGCCTGCCAACGTGTTGCGGCGAAAGCCGCGCACCGCGCTGGCGTCGGACACGTCCATCTGCTCGACGCCGGGCAGGTAGTCGCGGCTGGTCTGGCCGACCAGCGCGCTGTTGAGCTGGTACGGCCCGCCGGGAAAGGCCAGGCTTTGGAACCAGTTCAGCGACGCCTTCCACTTGGTGAACTGCGGATTCGGGCCGTCCGGCGAACGCGGGTCCGGCGCGCTGGCGCCCAGCCAACGGGTGCCGCGCTGCACGCCGGCATCGGCGATCAACACCCCGCCGCTAAGCAGCTGCAGACGCGACAAGCCCAGCTCGACCACGCTCAGCGTCGGGCTGCTGACGCCGAGTTCACTGTCGAGAAAATAATTGCGCACCCGCTTATGGGTTAGCTGGGCCATCAGCGAGGTGGTCTGGTCCTGGCCGCGGCTCATTACCCAGTCCGTACGCAGGCCGCTCTGAGCGGTACTGCCGGACAACTGCGCCACGCCATTAGGAAACTGCTGTGTGTTCAGATAATCGGCGCGGCTGGCGAAGGCGCTGAAAGTCCAATAGCCGTAGGGCAAGGAATAAAACAGCGACTCGCTGCGGCTGTGCCGCACCGCGTTGTCGTTGCTGGTGCGCTGCGCCGACACGCTGACGAAATCAGACAAGCCCAGCGGGCTGTCCCAGGACAGCCCCACCCCGGCCTGCACCCGGCCGGTGCTGTCGCGGCCGGTGTTGTCGGCGTTGAAGTTCAGCCGCCAGGGCGCGTCCATATTGTTGCGCAGGCTCAGGATGGAGCCGCCCACCGTTTCGCCGGGCAGGATGTCCAGCGTCGCCTTGCTGGACGGCAACCGGTTGGCCTGGTCCAGTCCCTGGTCGGCGTCGTGGATGTTCAGCGGCCGTCCAATCACCCCGGGAAACAAGGTGGCCGGGTTGCTGCGCCGGTCGGCGCTGACGATTTTTTCCACCCGGCCCTCATGCACGCGCAAGGTCAGCACGCCCTGTTCGTCCGGCCCTTCGGCCGCCACCCGCGCGGCGATATAGCCCTTCTTCAGATAAAGCTGGGTCAAGGCGCGGCTGTAGCGGTTCAGCTCTTCATTGCTCAGGCAGTCGCCCGCCAGCTCGCCCAGCGAAGCCACTTCCTTGCGGCTCAGCAGCTTGATGCCGGCCAGACGCACGCCCTTGACGCGCAGGCAATCCAGCTCGCTCATGTCCTCCGCTTCCGGCCGATGCATGGTGTTGCTGTCCGGCAGCATCTGCCGCAGACGCTGCTGCTGGATGATGGCGTCGAAGCGGCGGCTGTTGTCTTGCAACAAGCGCCGCGAATCGTTTTCCATCTGCTGATGCATGCTGCCGGACATGCCGGGCACTTCCGCGGCTTGCGCCGCCACGCCCCAGCAGACTATCCCCGCCATCCGCCACAATCTGGCCGAAGATAGTTTTTTGTATTTAATCATCACTAGATTCTTAACTATTTTTAACAAAGGAAAACAGAAATCCCATTGCGCGTCCAGGCTAATGAGAATAACTATCAAATAATGACAAAATTACCCAAGCTTGATGCCAGCCTTGCGGCGTCGACGCAACACAAGATGCAATATAAATAAAAAACCCGGCCAATGGCCGGGCTTGTCCCTTAGTCGTTTGATTCTGAAATACCTTTCAGAAAATCAGCAAAAACTTATTCGAATGCGAAGTGGGCGCGCTTGATATTGCACAGCAATTCATAGGAAATGCTGCCGGCGGCGGCGGCAACCTCGCTGACCGATACCGCGTCGCCCCACAATTCCACCTCGCTGCCGATGCCGGCCTCGGGCAGATCGCTCAGATCCACGGTGATCATGTCCATCGACACCCGGCCGATGATGCGCGAACGGCGGCCGTCCACCGCCACCGGGCTGCCGCTGGACGCCAGCCGCGGATAACCGTCGGCGTAGCCGCAGGCGATCAGTCCCACCCGGGTCGGGCGATCCGTGACGAAATTGCTGCCATAGCCGATAGGCTCGCTGGCGGCCAGTTCGCGCACGCCGAAGATCCGGCTGCTCAAGCGCATCACCGGTTTCAACGCATCGCCCTGCAAGTAGCCGGCCGACAAGGGGTTGGCGCCGTACAGCACGATGCCGGCGCGGCCCCAATCGCGGCGCGCGCGCGGATGGCACAGCAGGCCGGCGGAATTGGCCATGCTCTCCTCCCCCGGCAGACCGGCGGTGGCGGCGTCGAAAACTTCTATCTGCGCTTGGGTCATCGGCACACCCGGCTCGTCGGCGCGGGCGAAATGGGTCATCTTCACGATGCTCTCCACCTTGCCGCTGTCCCGCAGCCGCTGCCAGGCGGCGCGGTAATGCTGCGGCAGGAAGCCTTCGCGGTGCATGCCGCTGTCCAGCATCAGCCAGACGCGGAACGGCTCGGCCGGATTGGCGTCCTCCAGCATGCGCAACTGGCTCTCGCTCTGCACCACCAGCCACAAGCGATGGCGCTCGACCTCGGCCAGCTCGGCCGCTTCGAACACCCCTTCCAGCAGCAGGATGGGCGCGGCCACGCCCGCGGCGCGCAGCTGCAGCGCTTCTTCCAGACAGGCGACGGCGAAGCCGTCGGCGATATCGGCCAGCGCCTGAGCGCAGCGCACCGCGTTGTGGCCGTAGCCATTGGCCTTCAGCACCGCCAGCGTCTTGCCGCCGTGGGCGGCGCGCGCCAGCAGATAATTGTGCCGCAGGTGGTCCAGCCGTATCGTCGCGATCAACGGACGCATCGGATCAGGCCCCTTGCGCCGCGGGACGGATCACCGGCACCACCAGGGTTTCGCCCTGTTTGGCGTAGCGCTGCATCGACAGGCCGTCCACGCTGATTTCCGGCTTGGCGCCGGTGATCAGGTCGGCCAGCACCTTGCCGGAGCCGGCGCACATGGTCCAGCCCAGCGTGCCGTGGCCGGTGTTCAACGACAGGTTGGCGAAACGGGTGCCGCCGACGATGGGCGTGCCGTCCGGCGTCATCGGGCGCAGGCCGGTCCAGAAGCTGGCCGCCTTGATGTCGCCGCCGTTCGGGTACAGGTCGCCCACCACCATTTCCAGCGTCTCGCGGCGGCGCGGGTTCAGCTCCAGATTGTAGCCGGACAGCTCGGCCATGCCGCCGACGCGGATGCGGTCGTCGAAGCGGGTGATCGCCACCTTGTAGGTTTCGTCCAGAATGGTGGAGGTCGGCGCGCCGGCCGGATTGGTGATCGGCACCGTCAGCGAGTAGCCCTTGACCGGGTAGACCGGGATGTCGATGCCCAGCTCCTTCACCATGTCGCGGGAGTAGCTGCCCATCGCCACCACGTAATGGTCGGCGCGCAGCAGCTCGTCGCCAACGCGCACGCCGGTGATGCGCTTGCCGTCGTTCTCGATGCCGTCCACCGTCACGCCGAAGCGGAACTCCACGCCCTTGGCGCGAGCCAGCTCCGCCAGGCGGCTGGTGAACAGATTGCAATCGCCGGTTTCGTCATTGGGCAGCTGCAGGCCGCCGGCCAGCTTGTGCTTGACAGCCGCCAGCGCCGGCTCGACGCGGACGCAGCCGTCCGGGTCCAGCACGTTGAAGTCCACGCCGCACTCGCGCAGCACGGCGATGTCCTTGGCCATGCCCTCAACCTGGGCCTGGCTGCGCAACAGCTGCAGCGTCCCGCCCTGGCGGCCTTCGTACTGCAGGCCGGTTTCGGCGCGCAGTTCCTTGATTTTGTCGCGGCTGTACTCGGCCAGGCGCATCATGCGGCCCTTGTTGACCGCGTAGGCCTTCTCGTTGCAGTTGGCCAGCATTTTCGCGATCCACTGCAACTGGTACAGGCTGCCGTCCGGGCTGATGGCCAGCGGCGCATGGCGCTGGAACATCCACTTCAGACCCTTCAACGGAATGCCGGGCGCGGCCCACGGCGCCGAGTAGCCGGGGGATATCTGGCCGGCGTTGCCGAAACTGGTTTCCAGCGCCACGCCTTCCTGGCGCTCCAGCACCGTCACCTGGCAGCCTGCCTTGGCCAGATACCACGCGGTGGATACGCCCAGAACGCCGCCGCCCAGCACGATTACCTTCATTTCTGTCTCCGTTTGTAGTCTTGGCACTACCAGATAGTGAATTCCGCTAGTATATGCATTGACATCTGGTTTTTTTCACTGAAATTGATAAAAATCAAATGATCATTCTCAAATCTTTCTCATAAAAACAGTGAAAACATGAAGCCACTTCCCGCCGTCGCCAAAGCCCTGGACAAGATGGACCGGAAAATCCTGCGCATCCTGCAGAAGAACGGCCGCATCGCCATGACCGAACTGGCCGAAAAAGTAGGCCTGTCCACCACGCCCTGCACCGAGCGGGTGCGGCGCATGGAGCGCGACGGCATCATCGAGGGCTATTACGCCCGCCTCAATCCGCACGCGCTGGGCGGCTCGCTGCTGGTGTTCGTGGAGATCAAGCTGGAGGCCAAGTCCGGCAACATCTTCGATGCCTTCCGCCGCGAGATCATGAGCATTCCGGAGATACTGGAATGCCACCTGGTGTCCGGCGATTTCGACTACCTGATCAAGGCGCGCATTCCGGACATGTCGATGTACCGCAAGCTGCTGGGCGACATCCTGCTGCAGCTGCCTTCGGCCAAGGAGTCCAAAAGCTATGTGGTGATGGAAGAGGTCAAAGAGACCCTGCAACTGCCTCTGGGAGACTGAAATACCCCTTTAAAATCAATGCATGAAACTTGACCAAATCCCAGAAAAAGCTTGCTTTTATGTCTTGAGTCAACCAAACCAAAAATAATAAACCTAGTAAAAACACGTACGTAGGCGGGAGATAGGGATGTTTGGTTTCAAGAAAGCAGCGAATCAGGCCGAGGATGCGGCGCGCAAGGTGCGCCAGCTGGAAAGCGTGCTGGATCATGCGGATAATCTGATCATGCTGTGCGACACCAGTCGCGACAACGCGATTTTCTACATGAACCGGACTGCGCGCGATGTGTTTGGCCGCCATCGAGAAATGATGAACCAGAAATTCCGGGCCGGCGTCGATGTCAACCATGCCCACGGCCACAGCATCCACCAGTTCCACCGGGATCCGGAGCACAACCGCCGCATCCTGGCCGACCTGGCCAGCCGCAAAATGGAGCAGCACGTGGCGATGATTCCGGTGGGCGAGGTCATGTTCGAAACCAAGGTGTTTCCGATCTGGGATTCGGCCAACCCCAATCAACTGCTGTGCTTCATGGCCAGCTTTCAAGACGTGTCCTCTGAAATCCGCGCCCAAAAGCTGCAGGAACAAGGCAATCAACGCCGCGACTTCCTGGAGGCCCGCATCAATGAGCTGTCGGAAAACATGCAGGCGATGAGCGCCACGATCCAGAACGTGGCGGTGCAGACCGCGTCGGCGTCGGAATCGGCCGAACTGATGCTGGGCGAAGGCCGCAAGGGCGCGACCATCGTAAACGAAACCAGCGGCAGCATGAAAAGCGTGGGCGGCATGGTGCGCGACACCGCCGACAGCCTGGAGTCGCTGGGCCAGCGCTCCGTGACCATCGGCCAGATCATCGGCGTGATCAAGGATATCGCCGACCAGACCAATCTGCTGGCGCTGAACGCCGCCATCGAGGCGGCGCGAGCCGGCGAGATGGGCCGCGGCTTCGCCGTGGTGGCCGACGAGGTGCGCAAGCTGGCCGAGCGCACCACCAAGGCCACCCAGGAAATCGGCGACATGATCCGCGACATCCAGCACGAGGTGAAGCAGAACGTGGAGGCGATCGAACGCGGCCGCCTACAAGTGGACGCGACCGAGAGCGACTTCCTGCACGCCGAGCAGGCGCTGACCACCATCGTCAACGAAATCAACAATATGCGCGACTTCGTCGTACAGATCGCCAACGCCGCCGAGGAACAGGCCGCTACCTCGCAAGACATCGCCGACAAGCTGGCCGAAATCGTGCGTCAGTCCTGATCATCCATCAAAGACTGGTTATCGGGCCGCTTTTCCCCGCCGCATCGCCCCATCAAACGCCCCGGGCCGCGGACGACACCGCCTGGGGCATTTTTCCGCGCCGGAAATGGCCGCTGCCGCAAAAACCGCGAGCGGAAGCCGAGCCTGGCGCCTTTGGTCCTCATCGGGAATAATGGTCGGGTCATCCCTCCTTCCCGACGAGAATCGCCCATGAGCCTGGAATCGGTCAAAGCCTTCTTCGCCGCCCGCCAAGCGGACATCGCCATCATCGAGCTTGACGTCAGCACCGCCACCGTGGCCGAGGCCGCAGCGGCCCATGGCGTCGAACCCGGCCGCATCGCCAAGACGCTGGCCTTCCGCCTCAGCGACGGCCGCGAGGTGATCTTGGTCGCGCGCGGCGATGCCCGCATCGACAACCGCAAGTTCAAGGACGCCTTCGGCAAAGGCAAGATGCTGCCGCCGGAAGAAGTGGAGGCCATCACCGGCCACCCGGTCGGCGGCGTCTGCCCGTTCGGCCTGGCCCGCGAGCTGCCCATCTATCTGGACGTTTCGATACAAGCTTTCGACGAGGTGCTGCCCGCTGCCGGCGCCGTGCACAGCGCGGTGCGGATCAGCCCGGACCGGCTCGGCGACATCACCGCCGGCCAGTGGGTGGACGTCTGCCAGGCCTTCGCCTGAGGGCCTGCCCGCCTCCGTTTTGCGCGAGCGCGCGCCAAAGAGCCTAGGCCTTGGCAATTCCAAGGCACAGCCTGGACCTCACTCCCGGGCGAACGCCAGCAGCGGCCTGGGCTGCAGCCGGATGCCCACCATGTCGCCGACCGCCAGCGGCCGCTCATGGCCCAGCTCGGCCAGCAGCCGCCGGCCGGACAGCAGCTCCAGCGCGTAATGGCTGACTGTGCCGCGCAGCACCCTGTCCACCACTCTTGCCCGCAGCGGGCTGCCCGGCTCCGGCAGCACCGCGTCCGGCCGCAGCAGCACGTCCACCTCGGCGCCGTCGTCGAAGGGCAGGCCCTCGTCGCATCTCAGCTCCCCGGTCTCCAGCCACACCGCGCGGCCGCTCACTCTGCCGGGCAGAAACGCGCCCTGGCCGATGAAACCGGCCACGTAGCGGTTGGCGGGCCGATGGTAAAGCCCGTCCGGCGCGTCCCACTGCTGCAGCCGCCCCTGGTGCAGCACGCCTACCTGGTCGGCGATGGCGAAGGCCTCGTGCTGGTCGTGGGTGACCATCAAGGCGGCGATGCCCTGCGATTTCAAAATGGCGCGCACCTCGCGCGCCAGCCGCTCGCGCAGCTCGGCGTCCAGATTGGAAAACGGCTCGTCCAGCAGCAATAGCCTGGGCCTGGGCGCCAGCGCGCGCGCCAGGGCTACCCGCTGCTGCTGGCCGCCGGACAGCTGGTGAGGATAACGCGCGGCTTCGTCCTCCAGCCCCACCAGGCTCAGCGTCTCCGCCACCCTGGCCTTGCGTTCGGCACGGGACAGCGCGGACAGGCCGAAAGCCACGTTGCCGGCCGCCGTCAGGTGCGGAAACAGCGCATGGTCCTGAAACGCCATGCCGACGCGGCGGCGATGGGCGGGCACATTCACGCCCACGCCGAACACCGTCTCGCCCTCCAGCCGGATGCGGCCGGCCGACGGCGTCTCGAAGCCGGCGATGCAGCGCAGCGCGGTGGTCTTGCCGCAACCGGAGCCGCCCAGCAGGCAGGCGATCTCGCCCCCCTCCAGCGCGAAGCTCATGCCGTCCAGCACCGGCCTGCCGGCGAAAGCCAGGCTTACCGCGTCGAATTCAAGCGTCTTGTCCATCTCACACTCCAGGCTTCTGCCGCGACAGCAGCAAAACCGGCAACAGGCCGGCCAGCACGATGGCCACCGAGGGCAGAGCCGCGCGTTGCCACTCGCCCTCGCTGGTCAGGTTGAAAATGCGCACCGCCAGCGTGTCCCAGCCGAAAGGCCGGGTCATCAGCGTGATCGGCATCTCCTTCATCGCGTCGACGAACACCATCAGCATCGCGGTGAAGAGGCCGCCCTTGAGAAGCGGCAGGTGCAGACAGAGCAACAGCCGTCCGCCATATACGCCCAGGCTGTTCGCCGCTTCTTCCTGGCTGCGGCTGATCCGCTGCATCGCCGCCTCCAGCGCGGAGTGGGCCACGGCCAGGAAGCGCGACGCGTAGGCCAGCATCAAGACCAGCAGCGTGCCCTTGAACACGGCGGACGCGCCTTCCGGCAGCCAGCGGCCGAAATGCTCGAGCAGCAGATTGTCCAACGCCGCAACCGGCGCGAACACCCCCACCGCCAGCACCGTGCCCGGCACCGCGTAACCCAGCGTGGCCAGCCGGATCCAGGGCCGGCTGCCCGGATCGCGCCGGCCGGCGAAAACCAGGCACAAGGCGATGGCCGGCACCAGCAGCGCCGCCAACGCCGCCAGCGACAGCGAACTCTTCAAGCTGTCGAGCAGGTCGGCGTCCAGATCGCTGGCCAGATGGCCTGCCGCCCAAACCAGTATCTGGCCGAAGGGCAAGGCGAAAGCCAGCGACAAAACCAGCGCGCAGAAGACGCTGGCCAGCCAGCCGCGCGCGCCGGCCAGGCGGGTGCGCGGCAGCGGCGCCGCCCTGCCCGCCTGGACATAGCCGCGCTGGCCGCGGGCGCGCTGCTCCAGCCATAGCAGGACGAACACCAGCAGCGCCAACAAGGACGCCAGCTGCTTGGCGGCGGGCAAGGAGAACAGGCTGAACCAGGCCTTGTAGATGGCCGAGGTGAAGGCGTCGAAATTGAAGATGGCGACGGTGCCGAAATCGGCCAGCGTCTCCATCAGCGCCAGGCCGAGCCCGCCTGCGATCCAGGGCCGGGCCATCGGCAGCGCCACCTTGAAGAAACCGGCCAGCGGCGACAAACCCATCGACTGCCCGACCTCCAGCGCGCGCCGGCCCATGCCGGCGAACGCGTTGCGCGCCAGCAGGTAGACATAGGGATAGAAAGCCAGCGACAGCACCAGCACCACGCCGGGCGTCGAACGAATGTCGGGCACCCAGGCGGAGCTGCCGAAGGCCTCGCGCAACCAGGTCTGGAACGGACCGGTGAAATCGAACAGTCCCAATTGGGAAAACGCCATCACATAGGCCGGCATCGCCAGCGGCAGCATCAACGCCCAGGAGAAAAACCGCCTCCCGGGAAAGTCATGCACCGCGGTCAGCCAGGCCAGCGGCACGCCCAGCAGCAGCACACCGGCGCCGACGCCCAGCAGCAGGACGGCGGTGTTGCGCAGCAGCTCCGGCAACGCGTGCTCCGCCAGATGGCGCCACACTTCGGCGTCCGGCTCCAACAGGCCCAGGGCGATCACCGCCAGCGGAATCAGGGTAAGCAGGCTGGCGGCTGCGGCCGACGCGCGCCAGCGCGAAACGGTAAACGGCATGCGATGCGATCCAACGGCGGCGGGCACGCATCGTCAGGACGGCGGGCCCGGTTCAACACGAATCGCGGCGGCTTACTTGTAGCCGGCGCGGTCCATCAGCTTGACCGCCTCGGCCTGCCGGGCACCGGCATTGGAGACGTTGATGTAGTTGTGCTTGAAATCGCCCCAGGCCGCCACGCGGGCGTCGGGCTTCACCTTGGGATTGACCGGGAATTCCAGATTGACGTCGGCGAACATGTTCTGCGCCTTCTCCGAGCTCAGCCACTCCAGGAATTTCACCGCGCCCTTCTCGTTCCGGGCATGGCGGGTGACGCCGGCGCCGGAAATATTGACATGGGCGCCCTTGCCGGCCTGGTCGGCCCAGAAGATGCCGACCGGCAGCTTCGGCGACTTTTCCATCATCCGGCCATAGTAGTAGGTGTTGGCGATGCCCACCTCGCACTGGCCGGCGGCGATGGCCTCCAGCATCTTGGTGTCGTCGGGGAACGGCGCGGCGGCCAGATTGCCCACCCAGCCCTTGACCACCTGCTCGGTCTTGGCCGGCCCCATCTCGGCCAGCATCATGCCCACCAGCGACTGGTTGTACACCTTCTTGGAGGTGCGCAGGCAGAGCTTGCCTTTCCACTTGGGATCGGCCAGATCGGCATAGCTGGACAGCTGGGACGGCTTCACCTTCTGGGTGTTGTAGAAGATGGTGCGAGCGCGGATGGACAGGCCGTACCACTGCTTGGCCGGATCGCGCAGGTGGGCCGGAATGTTGGCGTCCAGCACCGGCGAATTGACCGCCTTCAGCAGCCCCATGCGCTCGGCCTGCCACAGATTGCCGGCATCCACCGTCAGCAGCAGGTCGGCCGGGCTGTTGCGGCCCTCGGCGCGCAGACGCTCCATCAGCGGGCCTTCCTTGTCTGACACCAGCTTGACGTTGACGCCGGTCTCCTTCTTGTAGGCTTCGACGATGGGCTTGAGCAGTTGCTCGCCGCGCGCGCTGTAGACCACCACATCCTCGGCCAGCGCGGGGCCGGCCACGGCCGCCAGCGCGGCGGCCAACATCAGTTGCTGTTTCAAGGTGTTTCCCCTGTTCGATTGAGACGAAAAGCGAAGTGCGGGGAGCACCGTAACACCAGCTGATAATACTTATCAATACAAAAATAAATTGAAAACGGCGGAACTTCCGGCAGAAAAACCACCGTCAGCGCGCCGTTCCGAAGCGGACGTAATCCCCCTCCGCCACGCGGGCGCTGCCCTGCGTCACGCCTATCGAGAAATTGGGCTGGACCTGGGTCAGCGTCACATCGCCGTTCAGGCTTTCCGGCATGCCCAGCTCCCGGCCGGAAATCAGATCGCGCAGCGGCTGCCCGGTCGAGCGCTTGTACAGCAGCAGCTTGTCGCCCACCGCCATGCCGTCCAGCAGGCCGGCGTTGATGTAAACGCGCTTGCCTTCCAGCCTTACCACGCGGGCGGAGAACGGGATGCAGGAAATCACGCTTTCGATGCGGTCCGACACATTATCCAGCCACCTATCCACCTGCTTGCCGTAGTCGCTCTGCCAGAACGCGACGGAGGCGAAGGGCTGCGGCATGGTCGGAATCACCGGCCCTTTCGAATTGACGATGCCGCTGACCCTATCCTTGGCGATCAGCGAGCCGGTCAACCCGTCGTATATCCAGAACTCCAGATCGAACTGCCGCTGCGTGGGCACGTACTTGACGCCGCCGCCGAACATGCCTGCGAAGGGGCCGTTGTAAAACGCCCCCTGCTGGCTGGTATTGTTGGATTCGAACAAGGACTTGCGCATTCCTTTGTCCATCACCGATGTGGACAGCACCCGGCCCGCCACCACGAACTGGACGTTCTCCCGCTGCCCCAGCTGGCTGGCGACCTGCCAGCCGGCATCCGGCTCGGAAACGCGGCTGTCGGCCAGCACCGACACGGTATTGGCGTCCTTCACCACCAGCATGCTGTTGTGCGCCAACCTGCGCGCCAACTCAGTCGGCAGCGCGGTGGCCAAGTCAGGCATATCGGACGCGTCGGCCGGATGCGCGACGTCGAAATACGTGGTCACCAGCTTGCGCTTCAGCGACCGGCCCACCGGCATCTGGCAGGCCGGGTCTCCGCTCCGCTCCGGCGCGGGCGCCTGAGCGGCCTTGGCCGGGCCGGTGTCCACTTCGACCTTGACGTGGTACAGCTTGCCCTGCGCGTATTCATTGACGACCCGCACCGCGCCCTGCACCGGAGACAAGGCCCTCAGCGTGCTGGATTCGCCCTGCCGGCCGGCATCGATCAGCTGCGTAGACTCGATGCGCGCGCCCTGCCGGATGGAGAGCAGCTTCAACGCGTCCTGTATCGCCATCTCCCGCGCGGCGACCGGCCCGTTGTCCAGCGGCGCCACGCCCTCGGCGGTCAGGATTTCCGCTTGCGACGGGCCCGACAAAACAAATGCCGCCGCAAGAGCGGCGGCGCGGATAGCGATTCGCGTCATTACTGGGTCACGTAGAAATTGTTGCTGTAGCGGGCTGGCGAAACGGTCATGACGGCGGGCGCCGGCGCGGCCGCCGGGGCCGGCACGATCTTGGTGGCGCCGCAGTTGGCTTCCGGACAGAGCGCGCCGGCGGTGCCGGTTTCCTTGGACGCCTGCATCACGCTGCCGGTCTTTTCCATGGAGTGGCGGAATTGCTTGTAGAACTCCTGGTCCAGCGTGATCTCGGCCACCGCCTCGCTGGTGCCATCCGGCTTCATCACCGTGGAAACGATGGTGACGCCGCGCAGATAGGCGTCCACATAGGTGCGGAAGCTGTCGCTGTTGGCGATCATATTGGACACCGAGCTGTTGCCGACCAGCTTCATGCCCTGCACCTGTTCCGCGATCGCTCGGAAGGCGTCCAGCCGGGCGGCGCGCATCGCCAGCAGCTTGCGCTGAGACGGCGTCAGGCTGTTGGTGTAGGGCGCGGCGCCGGAGCCGGTCACGCGGACCACGATGGGCTGGAAGGGATTGACCTCCTTGACCACCACCCTCACCTCCTCGCCGCTGGCCGTCTCGTCGCCGGAGCCTACATAGCCGACGCCCGACGGCACCGAGCCGCTTTCCTTCATCGGCGTCGACGCGGACATCGCGGACGTCTGCGGGGCGGGGGTGGCGCAGGCGGTCAAACCGGCCATCAGGGCGAACAAGGCGAGGCGGGGCATACGACGGACTGTATTCATGGCAATTACCGATAGGTGTTGATGGAATGGTATGAACCATTCCCGGAGCTCGTCAACCTGAAACATCGGCAATAACTGATGAAACTTGAGAAGCGGACGGCATGCGGAGCCTCTCAGTCATGCACGGCGGCGGCCCGGCTCATCTGTCTGGCCGAGGAAAAACCGGCCGACAGCGCCGCCTTCTCCTTGCCCAGGCCGGCCGAGCGCCACTGCTGGGCCAGCGCCAGCCGCAATGCTCGGTGGTAATCGTGCGCTGAAACGCCGGCCTGATCGCGAAACAGCCGGGACAGGTGGCGCGCGCTGACGTGGACCTTGGCGGCCAGCTCGTCCAGCGGCCAGTCCCGCACCGGGTCGGCGCAGATCAAGTCCTGGGCCCGGTGCAGCGCCGGGTGCAGATGGTTGCGCCAGGCCAGCCATGGCGACAGCTCCGGGTCCTGCGGCGAGCGGCGGAAATACACCACCATCTCGCGCGCCACCGCGCGGGCGATCGCGGGGTCGGCCAAATCGGCGATCAGATGCAGCGCCAGATCGATGCCGGCGGTGATGCCGGCGCTGCTGTAGCACGGGCCATCGGCGACGAACACTCGGTTCTCCTGCACCCGGGCCGCCGGCGCCAGCGCGCGCAGCCGCTCCAGCAGCGTATGGTGGCTGGTGCAGGCGCGGCCGTCGAACACCCCGGCCTCCGCCAGCAGCAGGCTGCCGGAGCAGACGCCGGCCCAGCGGACGCCCGGCTGGCGCCGGCGCTCGGCCAGCCAGGCGACGATGCGCCTCGCTTCCGGCCGGGCATAGGCCTCGATGGACGGCGTCGAGCCCGGCGCCACCACCACCGCTCCCTCCGGCAGCTGGTCCGGCAACGGCGCCAGGCCGCCCAGCGGCAGGCCCAGCGAAGTATCCACCGCTTCCGACGCGCCGACGTAATGCAGACGAAAATCCGCGCCCCGCAGCCCCGCCAGGCGGAGGGCGTCGGCCGGCCCGGCCAGATCCAGCAGCAAGACGTTGGGCGACAGCACGAAATAAACGTCACGCACGGCTGGTTCTCCAGGAAGCGGCCAAGGCCAGCAGCCTGCCGCCGAACACCGTCGCCAGCAATCCGGCCATCAGCAGCCCGCTGCCGGCCAGTTGCGGGGCGGTCAGGCTCTCGCCCAGCAACCAGTGCGAAGCCAGCAGCCCCACCACCGGCACCAGCAGGGAGAACGGCGCCACCTTGGCCGCCGCATGCCGCGCCAGCAGGCGGCTCCACAAGCCATAGCCGAACATGGTGGCGACAAAGGCCAGGTAGGCGACGGCGAACAGCGACTGTCCGTCGAAGCCGCGCAGCGCCGCCGCGATGCGTTCGCCGCCTTCCAGCTGCCACGACAGCAGCAAGAAAGGAATAGGCGGCGCCAGGCTGGACCAGATCACCAGCCCCAGCGGCTCCACTTTGAAGCCGTCGCGGCCGATCGCGCGCACCACGATGTTGGATGCCGCCCAACTGGTGGCCGCGGCGATGGTCAGGCCGAAGCCAAGCGCCGTCATATTGCCGCCCTTGCCCATGCCTATCAGCGCCAGGCCGCCCAAGGCCAGCGCCAGCCCCGCCAATTGGCTGGCCTGCCAGCGCTCGCCCAGGAAGACCCGGGCCAGCAACAAGGTGAAGAAAGCTTGCGACTGCAGCACCACCGAGGCGAGGCCAGCCGGCATGCCAAGCTTGATCGCGGTGAACAGACAGCCGAACTGCCCCACTCCCACCGTCAGCCCATACAGCGCCAGGTAACGCCACGGCAGCGCCGGCCGCTTGACGATGAACACCGCCGGCAGCGCCACCAGCGCGAAGCGCAGCGCGCCCAGCAACAGCGGCGGCACGCCGGCCACGCCCCATTTGATCACCACGAAATTCACGCCCCAGACCAGCACGATGGCCAGCGCCTGCATCATGTCAGCCAGCGGCATGGTCGCTCCCCGGCCACAACACCGCCTGCGCGACGATCACCCGCTCGCCGTTGAAAGTGGCCGCCGGCGAGCCGTACAGCCGGTAGCCCAGCGCCAGCGCTTCGCTGACCCGCTTGCAGAAGACGGAATCGTCAGGTCCGGTCAGCAGCCGATAAGCCGGCAGGCCGTCGGGCGGGGTGTTGCTCGTATCTGCGGGCATGGTTTCACCTTGTTATGACTATTCGCACCACTCTATTCCATGGACATGCCGAGCCGCAAGCGCGGCCCGGCGCTCCAGATCAGCCTTCCATCCGGCGCAGCGCCTGCTCCACCGTGACGATGGTGGCGAAGCGTCCGGCCAGCACCAGCTCGGTGCGGGCGCGGATGTCGGCGGCGCTGTAAACCACGCCGTTGCCGGCATGCGTCATCGGGAAAGTCAGCGTCGCCTCAGTGACGAAGTCCACCTCGTAGCCCAGATCGGACGCCACGCGGGTGGTGGTCTCGCAGCACTGCTCGGTGCGGATGCCGGAGATGACCAAGCGGCGGATGTCTCGCCGCTCCAGCCAATCTTTCAGCCCGGAGTCGGTCAGCGCGTTGTGCACGCGTTTGACGAAAGACGCCACCGGCTTGTGCGTCAGCCAGGACTGCGGCTTGACCAGCCCGGACTCGATCCGGAACGATGCATCGTCATCGGTATGGAAGATGTTGACGACCGGCACCCCGCGCGCCTCGGCGCCGGCGATCAAGCGGAGCTGGGCCTCGCGATAGGCGGGAAGTTCGCTCTCTTCCCAGTACGGACGGTGAAGAAAGGAATCCTGGACGTCGATCACCAACAATGCGGTCTTTTTCATTTCGCCTCTCCCGGCGGTGTGGATATGGACAGCATCGTAAGGCGGATAGCGCGAGGAAATAAGGCCGCGAGCGGACAAGCGCCTGCCAAAAAAGGACATCATGCCATCTGGGCGAGCGCCGGCGTCAGTTCGTCGTAGAGCAGCCACACCGCGGTGACGGCCATCAGCGCGCCCATCGTCAGGTTGTAAACCAGCAAGGCGCGCGGCGCGGCCAGCCAGCGGCGCAGCTTTTCTCCGCCCCAGGCCCACACGCTGATGCAGGGCAGATTGACCACCGCGAAGGCCAGCGCCAGCAGCGAGGCCGCCAGCCAGCGGCCGCCCTCGCCTGCCGGCATGAACAGGATGGACGCGTTCAGCACCATCACCCAGGCCTTGGGGTTCAGCCACTGGAACAAGGCCGCGCCGACAAAGCCCAGCGGCCGAGCCTGCTCGCGCGCCTCGGGCTGGCCGGAGCGGGCGATCTGCCACGACAGCCACAACAGGTAGACGCAGCCGGCCACCGCCAGCGGCAACCGCCAGGCGCTGAGCCAGCCCAGCATCTGCGCCAGCAGCATCGCGACGATGAATACCTGCAACGCGCAGCCCAGGCTGATGCCCAGCATGTGCGGCACCGTGCGGCGGAAGCCGAAATTGACGCCGGACGAGGCCAGCATCAGGTTGTTGGGGCCCGGGGTGATGGACATCAGGGCGACATAGGACAGCAAGGCGAATTCTGGCATGGCGGTTCTCCGGCAAAACGGCAAGCGGCGACAAGCCCTTGCCCACTCCCACATGCTATGCGGACCGTCCTTATGGATACAGATTCAAAAATCCATTATTGATCTGGTTACAGATTGATCTTTTCAGCAACTGTTACCATCCACTATGATGAGCGTTGTACTTCTCCCCCGCCGAAAGCCGACGATGCAGAACAGCGCCTCCACCCTTTACCAGCAGTTGGCAGACGATCTGTCGCTGGCGATCAGCCGCGGCACGCTGCCGCCGGGGTCGCGGCTGCCGTCGGTGCGGCGCACCGCGCACAATCGCCAGCTCAGCCTCAACACCGTAGTCAGCGCCTACCGCGTGCTGGAAGACCGCGGCCTGATCGAGGCGCGGCCGCAATCCGGCTATTACGTGCGCGCGCGGCTGCCGTCACCGGCCAGGCAGGCCGGCACCCAGAGCAGCCCGGCCTCGCCGACCAAGCACGCGGTGCTGGACCTGATCGGCACCGTGCTGCAGGCGCAGCAGACCGAAGGCTTCATCGATCTGGCCCTGGCCTGCCCGCGCGGCGGCGATTTCTACCCCGGCAACAAGCTGGCGCGGCTGATGGGCCAGATCCTGCGCCGCCAGCCCGGCATGGTCAGCACCTACGCGCTGCCGCCCGGCCCGGAGAAGCTGCGCACCCAGATCGCCCGCCGCGGCATGGACCTGGGCATGACGCTGCAGCCGGACGACATCATCCTCACCCACGGCTGCATGGAGGCGCTGCAACTGGCGCTGCGCGCGGTCACTCGCCACGGCGACGCGGTGGGCCTGGAGTCGCCCACCTACTTCAATCTGCTGCCGCTATTGGCCAGCCTGGGGCTGAAGGCGGTGGAAATTCCCACCGACCCGCAGACCGGGCTGTCGATAGACGCGGTGGAGGTGCTGCTGGCCGAGGGGCGCATCCAGGCGCTGGTGGCCATGCCCAACGTCCACAATCCGCTGGGCTGCTGCATGCCGCTGGAGAACAAGAAGCGGCTGGCGCGGCTGGTCAACCAGCATAAGGTGCCGCTGATCGAGGACGCGCTGTACGCCGAGCTGCAGTTTTCCGACACGCTGGCGCCGGCGGTGAAGTCCTTCGACAACGACGGCTGGATCATCGTCTGCGCCAGCTACACCAAGACGCTGGCGCCGGATTTCCGCATCGGCTGGATGGAAGGCGGCCGCTTCGGCGCGGCGCTGCGCAAGCTGAAGTTCGCCTCGTCGGTGGCGCAGCCGGCGGTGCTGGCCGAGACCCTGGGCGCGTTTCTTGAGTCCGGCGGCTACGACCACCATCTGCGCACGCTGAAGCGCCGCTACGCCGCCCACGTGGAAAAAGTGCGCGGCCTGATCGCCCGCCACTTTCCGGCCGGCACCCGCGCCACCCAGCCGCAAGGCGGCTTCCTGATCTGGCTGGAGCTGCCCGAAGGCTGCGACAGCGTGGCGCTGTTCCACGCCGCGATGGCCGAGAAGATCAGCCTGATTCCCGGCCCGCTCAGCTCGCCCGGCGGCCGCTACCGCAACGCGATGCGGCTGTCCTGCTGCTACCCGCTGGACGAACGCTATCTGGCCGCACTGGTGCGCGTGGGGCAGCTGGCCGGCGCGCAGCTTGCGGGCGCGAACTGAGCGCTTTTTTCCGCGATGAGAACAAAACAGCTGACCAGTCTGCCCGCTTGGCGGTACAATACCGGCTTGCCTCTGGATTTCAGCTGTCGAGCCCCGCGCGGCCCGACGCTTAGCCTCGCCTCTTGGGCCCGCCTAGCGCCCATCCCGCAAGGTCACCGAACTGAAGCTAAAACGCCTCGCCGCGGCAGTCGAACCGACAGCCGCGCGGAGCCATTTCATTACCGTATGAGAAAGGAAACGCTATGTCCAAGGAAGACATGATCGAACTGGAAGGCGTCGTCATCGAAATGCTGCCCGAGTCGCGCTTTCGCGTGAGACTGGACAACAATATGGAGATCCTGGCCTACGGCTCCGGCAAGATGAAGATGCACCGCATCCGCGTGCTGCTGGGCGACCGCGTCACCGTGGAAATGTCGCCGTACGATCTGACCAAAGGCCGCATCAACTTCCGCCACCCGACCGCCAACCCCGGTGCCGGCCCGCGTCCGTCGCACCACCGCCGCTGAGCGCCTGCGGCCGTTTTTTCGGCCCTGTGCGCTCCGCATCGGCCAGCTTCGGCTCTGGCCCCTCGCCGCTTGGCGCTTCCTCTGCGGATTGAACTAGCGGCATTGATTTGCATTTGACATACTTCATATTGGTTCCATAGTGGTATTACGTGCCATCCGGCATGCCCCACCATCGAGGAACCGATATGAAATTATTCGCATCCCTTGTCCTGTCGCTGCTGACGGGCTCCGCGCTCGCCGCTCCATGGAACGCCGGCGCCGCCTACCAGAAAGGCCAGACCGTCCAATGGCAGGGCCGCGACTGGCAGGCCAAATGGCCGACCCGCGGCGAAACCCCGGGCGCCAACCCCAAGGGATCGTGGGTTGCCCATGTCGGCGGAACCTTGCGCAAGCTGGATGACGCCGCGCCGCCCATTCCCACCCTGCAGCAAGCGCTGCAACATGAAGCCGACCTCACCAACAACGACTTCTTCCGCAAAGTGAAGGCGTCCATCCGCACCCTGCCCAACGACCAGGTGGAGCAAGTGGCCCCCGGCCGCGCCGCCAACCCGGCCAATGTGCGCCGCGTCGAGCGGTTGCTGCCGTCTGCCAAATGGGATTACTACTTCAGCCGCCGCGACGCCAGCTACACTTACACCCGCTTTCTGCAGGCGGTAGCCAAATTCCCCGGCGTCTGCGACGACTACAGCGACGGCCGCGACGCCGACGCCATCTGCCGCCACAGCCTGGCCACCATGTTCGCCCACTTCGGCCAGGAAACCGGCAACCACGACGCCAGCGACACCGTGCCGCAATGGCGCCAGGGCCTGGCCTACCTGCGCGAGATGGGCTGCACCGACAGCGGCAGCGCCTGCGGCTACAACACCGAGTGCAACGATCCGGTGTTCAACAAGGTGTGGACCTGCGGCAAGAACGCGGACGGCAGCTGGAAGAAATACTATGGCCGCGGCGCCAAGCAGCTGTCGTACAACTACAACTACGGCCCCTTCTCGCAGGCGATGAACAACGGCGACCAATCGGTGCTGCTGCAAAACCCGGACCTGGTGGCCAGCACCTGGCTCAACCTCGCCTCCGCCACCTTCTTCTTCGTCTATCCGCAGCCGCCCAAGCCCTCCATGCTGCACGTTCTCGATGGCACCTGGGTGCCCAACGCCGCCGACAAAGCCGCCGGCGCCGGCAACAACTTCGCCACCACCATCCAGATCATCAACGGCGAATGCGGCGGCGGCACCGAGCGCCAGGCCGCGCAGAACCGCATCGACTACTACAAGCAGTTCGCCCACGATCTGGGCTGGGACTACGGCAACGAACAGCTGTCCTGCGCCAATATGCAGCGCTTCACCTCCGCCAGCTCCGCCGCCTACAACATCTACTGGGAAAAAGACTGGCAGTGGCAGCACGACTACCAGTGCCAGTTGGTCAGCTACCAGACGCCGTACAGCGCGCTGCAGGCCGGCAACTACCAGCGCTGCGTGGAAGACAACTGGGGCATCAAGCTGAAATAAGCCCCCTCGCCGCGCCGGACCGCCCGCGCGGACCGGCGCGTTTTCCAGATGACGGATGGCCCCGTTGCGTTTACCATTCAGCCCTTCCCCGCAGTCCCGCACTCCAAAGCCCGCCGCCTCGCGGCGAGTCGCAGCCCATTGGCCCTGCGCAGACGCGGCTCCGCCCTTGGCCAACCTTATCCGACGCACGACATGACCCAGACTCCGCAGCCCGCCGCCCCAGCGCACCCCATCGCCCACTGGCAGGAAGACGGCGCCGAGCGCAGCGCCCGCTGGCGCTCCGAAGCCGGCCTGCCGCCGCCCAAGCGCATCGTGATCGCCGACGACAGCCTGTCCGCCGACGCCGCCTACAAGCTGGCCTGCGAAGGCGGCACCCTGCTGTGGCGCGGCGACTACCAGAACGCCCGCCAGCTGCTGCAGGCATTGGCGCGGCGCGTGGACCGCAAGGGCGCCAAAACCGGCGCCACGCCGCTGGAATCGTTCCACCTGCACCGCCAGGCCCAGGGACGCCGCGCGCAGATCCTGTCGCGGCTGGTGCTGCCGCTGGACGCCGACTACGCCATCCCGCTGCGCCGCGCGCCCGACTTGCGCCGGGCCTGCCGGGAAGCCTACGGCGAGGGCGGCGAAGCGTCGCTGGTGTCGCTGCGCGAGCTGCTGGGCCTGATCGGCGCGCACGAATGGCGCAAGAAAGGCGTGGAAGTGAAGGCGCTGGACGCGCGCATCCATCCGCACTACGGCGTGTTCGCGCCGATTCGCGGCGAATACGTCGACCTGGCGGCCGAGGCCCCGCTGCCGGGCGCCGAGCTGGCCTTCGACATCGGCACCGGCAGCGGCGTGCTGGCGGCGCTGCTGGCCAAGCGCGGCGTGGCCCGCGTCGTCGCCACCGACCAGGACGAGCGCGCGCTGGCCTGCGCCGCCGACAATCTGCAACGCCTGCGGCTGGACGGCCAGGTGGAGTTGCGGCGCGCCGATCTGTTCCCGGAAGGGCGGGCGCAGCTGGCGATATGCAACCCGCCCTGGCTGCCGGCCAAACCCAGCTCCGCGATCGAATACGCGGTCTACGACCCGGACAGCGCCATGCTGCGCGGCTACCTGGACGGCCTGGCGGCGCACCTGCTGCCCGGCGGCGAAGGCTGGCTGATCCTGTCCGACCTGGCCGAACACCTGGGCCTGCGCTCGCGCGAGCAACTGCTGCAATGGATAGACCAGGCCGGCCTCGCCGTGCTGGGCAGGCTGGACATCAAACCCAGCCACAAGAAAGCGGTAGAGCAGACCGACGGCCTGAGCGTGGCGCGCCGGGCCGAAATCACCAGCCTGTGGCGGCTGGGCGCCAAGCCGCAAGCCTGAGCCTGGCGGCGGATCGAACGCCCAAAGCATCCGATCCGTCCCGACAAGCCGCGCCGGCCTGCCGGCGCTAGCCCTGCTTCGCCATCCTCAACACCCGCTTGATCTGACCCCGGGTCCAGGCGCTGCGCGCGGCATGCGGCGCGCAAACGTCCGGATGGGTCTCGCTGTCCGCCACGCGGAACAGGCCCTGGTATGTCCAGCTGTCCGCGCCCTGTTTCAGGAATACCGGGATCGCCCCGCCCTGGCTGGCCAGTTGCTCGCCGGCCGCGCGCTCCGGCGGGCAGGAATTGCACAGGATCACTTCGGGCGCGTCCGGGTTCAGATCCGGACGCAGGCAGGCGGCCACCACCCTGCCCTTGTGGCGCGGCAGGAAGGAATGCTTGTTGCCGCCGACCTCCGCGCGGATTTCCTCGCGGGTGTAGCTTTTGCCTTTTTCAAACATGGATATCTCCAGACCATGCCCAGGCCGGGCATCGCCCCTTGCGACGCCCTTTGGCGGGACGGACATGCAAGATATCCAAATACGCTTAAAAACCGGCTAAAAGCGGAGGCCATCCGCGCAAAGCCGGCGTCAAAACCGTTTACGCGCCAGCCGGCAGCGCCTCCAGATCGTCCAGGCTTTGCGGCCGGACCGCGCGGCCGATCTCGACGCCGTCGCGCAGCAGGATGAAGCTGGGCCACAGCTTGACGCCGTACAGCCGCCCCAGCCGCCTGCCCTTGCCGTCTTCCACCGCCAGATGGCGCAGTCGCGGATACGCGGACAGATATTGCGCCAGCAGCGGCTGCGCGCCCTGGCAATGCGGGCACCAGTCCACGCCGAACTCCAGCAACGTCAGCCCCGGCAGCGCCGCCACCTGCTCCGGGGAAGGGTTATCGACCAGATAGTGCGCCATGGCCTGCTCCAATGAAAAAACACCCGCTCGCGGCGGGTGTCTTGAACGACTCGGATCAAACGGCCAACTGGCCGCCCAGCTTCAGCTTGCCGACCAGCCAGGTGTGGTCGTAGCTGACGATCTCGTACGGATTGCCGAACGGATCGACGAAGGACAGCGCGCAGAAGAAGCGGTGGTCGTGCACCGAATCGCGGGCGATGGTCTGGCCTTCGCGATTGGTGACGCGCTCGCCGGCCAGCTGGTCTATCCACTCGACGAACTCCTGGCCGCTCACCACGAAGGCGACCGCGCCCTGGGCGTCGGACGGCGCCGCGTCCGCGTCCTCGCTGATGGCCAGGCGCACATTGCCGCTGGCGTTGGCCAGCATGGCGTTGTTGTGCTCGCCGTCGGTCTTGTAGCGCGCGTCGGGAACCATGCCCAGCACCCGCTGGTACCATTTCAGCGCGACGGCCACGTCCTTGACGCGGATGTGGATGTGATCGATCTTGCCTAAGCTCAGCATGCCTACCTCTTGATGTGCTGTGGTTTGCCGCCGGACAAGCCGGCGCCTTGGTTTTATTTCTTGTCTCGTTCCAGCAGCGGCGCCAGATAGCGTCCGGTATGGCTGACCGGATTGGCCGCCACTTGTTCCGGCGTGCCGCTGGCGATGATCTGGCCGCCGCCGGCGCCGCCTTCCGGCCCCAGGTCGATCAGCCAGTCCGCGGTTTTCACCACGTCCAGATTGTGCTCGATCACCACCACCGTGTTGCCGCTCTCGCGCAGGCGGTGCAGCACCTGCAGCAACAGGTCGATGTCGTGAAAATGCAGGCCGGTGGTCGGTTCGTCCAGAATATACAGGGTTCGGCCGGTGTCGCGCTTGGAGAGTTCCAGGCCCAGCTTCACCCGCTGCGCCTCGCCGCCGGACAGCGTGGTGGCGCTCTGGCCCAGGCGGATGTAGCCCAGGCCCACGTCCATCAGCGTTTTCAGCTTCCTGGCCACCGGCGGCACCACGGCGAAGAACTCCAGGGCCTGCTCCACCGTCATCTCCAGCACTTCCTGGATGCTCTTGCCCTTGTACTGCACTTCCAGCGTCTCGCGGTTGTAGCGCTTGCCGTGGCAAACGTCGCAGGGCACGTAGATATCCGGCAGGAAATGCATCTCCACCTTGATCACGCCGTCGCCCTGGCAGGCCTCGCAGCGGCCGCCCTTGACGTTGAACGAGAAGCGGCCCGGACCGTAGCCGCGCTCGCGCGCCAGCGGCACGCCGGAGAACAGCTCGCGTATCGGCGTGAACAGGCCGGTGTAGGTGGCCGGGTTGGAGCGCGGCGTGCGGCCGATCGGGCTCTGGTCGACGTTGATCACCTTGTCCAGCTGGTCCAGTCCCTTGATCTCGCGGTACGGCGACGGCTCCTCGCTGGCGCCGTTCAGATCGCGCGCGGCGATCTTGTACAGCGTGTCGTTGATCAGCGTGGACTTGCCGGAGCCGGACACGCCGGTGATGCACACCAGGCCGCCCAGCGGCAGGTTCAGCGTCACGTCCTTCAGGTTGTTGCCGGTGGCGCCGATCAGCTGCAGCATGCGCTCCTCGGAGAGCTCGCGGCGGCCGCCCGGCAGCGCGATCTTGCGGCGGCCGGACAGGAAGGCGCCGGTGACAGAATTCTCGCTGGCCGCCACGTCGGCCGGCGTGCCGGCAACCAGCACTTCGCCGCCGTGCTCGCCGGCGCCGGGTCCCATGTCCACCAGGTAGTCGGCCTCGCGGATGGCGTCTTCGTCATGCTCCACCACGATCACGCTGTTGCCCAGATCGCGCAGGCGCTTCAGCGTGCCCAGCAGGCGGTCGTTGTCGCGCTGGTGCAGGCCGATGGACGGCTCATCCAGCACGTACATCACGCCGGTCAGGCCGGAGCCGATCTGGCTGGCCAGCCGGATGCGCTGCGCCTCGCCGCCGGACAGGGTGTCGGCGGAGCGGGACAGGTTCAGGTAATCCAGGCCCACGTTGTTGAGGAAGGACACCCGCTCGCGGATTTCCTTGACGATCTTCTCCGCCACCGCCTGTTTCTGGCCGGTGAATTCCAATCCCTCGAAGAAGTCCGCCGTTTCCTTCAGCGGCAGTTGGTTGATCTCATGCAGCGTGCGCGTGCCGATGAACACGTGGCGCGCCTCCAGCCGCAGCCGGGAACCGCTGCAGTGCGGGCAGGCCTGGTTGTTCTGATACTTGGCCAGCTCCTCGCGCACCGCCATGGAGTCGGTTTCGCGGTAGCGGCGCTCCAGATTGGGGATGATGCCCTCGAACGGATGGGCGCGGGTGAACTTGGTGCCCTTCTCCGACATGTAGCTGAATTCGATGCTGTCGCGGCCGGAGCCGTGCAGCACCACGTGCTTGACCTTCTCCGGCAAGTCGTCGAAGGCCAAGTCATTGACCGAGAAAGCGTAGTGCTCGCCCAGCGCCAGCAGCATCTGATAGTAGAACTGGTTGCGCTTGTCCCAGCCCTTGATCGCGCCGGACGCGAGGGAAAGCTCTGGATGCGCGACCACGCGCTTGGGATCGAAGAAGGTGATCTCGCCCAGGCCGTCGCACTTGGGGCAGGCGCCCATCGGGTTGTTGAACGAGAACAGCCGCGGCTCCAGCTCCGGCAGGCTGTAGCTGCACACCGGGCAGGCGAATTTGGCGGAGAACCAGTGCTCCTTGCCGCCATCCATTTCCACGGCGATGGCGCGGCCTTCGGCGTGGCGCAACGCGGTCTCGAAGCTCTCGGCCAGCCGCTGCTGCATGTCGGCGCGCACCTTGAGGCGGTCTATCACCACCTCGACGGTGTGCTTCTTGTTCTTGTCGAGCTTGGGCACCGCGTCCAGCTCGTACACCTCGCCGTCCACCCGCACGCGGACGAAGCCCTGCGCGCGCAGGTCGTCGAACAGGTCCAGGTTTTCGCCCTTGCGGCCGACGATGACCGGCGCCAGGATCATCATCCGCGTTTCTTCCGGCAGCGCCAGCACGTGGTCCACCATCTGGCTGACGGTCTGGCTGGACAGCGGCACGTTGTGCTCGGGGCAATGCGGATCGCCGACGCGGGCGAACAGCAGGCGCAGGTAGTCGTGGATCTCGGTGACGGTGCCGACGGTGGAGCGCGGGTTGTGGCTGGTGGCCTTCTGCTCGATGGAGATCGCCGGCGACAGGCCTTCGATCAGGTCCACGTCCGGTTTTTCCATCAATTGCAGAAACTGCCGCGCGTAGGCCGACAGGCTCTCGACGTAGCGGCGCTGGCCTTCGGCGTACAGCGTGTCAAAGGCCAGCGAGGACTTTCCGGAGCCGGACAAGCCGGTAATCACGATCAACTGGTTGCGCGGCAAGTCCAGGTTGACGTTCTTCAAATTGTGGGTGCGGGCGCCACGGATGCGGATGCTGTCCATAAGAAGCTGTTACTCACCGTCGTCAGGGAACCTGTTAATATACCCGACTTGGCCGGGACGGCTCCACTTGTCCGTGCAATGACCGTGCAAACGCGTCATCCGTTTGCGCGGCGCGGTCGTTAAAACCCAGATACGCAAAACCGAAATCTCACCGCATGAATGCCACTGAATTGCGGGCCAGCCTGGGGCTGGCCGGTATCTACGCCCTGCGCATGCTGGGCATGTTCCTGATTCTGCCCGTCTTCGCGATCTACGCCAAAACTCTGCAAGGCGCCGACAACCACACGCTGATCGGCATCGCGCTGGGCAGCTACGGCCTGACCCAGGCCATCCTGCAGCTGCCGCTGGGCATGCTGTCCGACCGCATCGGCCGCAAGAAGGTGATTTACGGCGGCCTGCTGTTGTTCGCCATCGGCAGCTTCGTCGCCGCCGGCGCGCACGACATCGCCACCCTGACCGTGGGCCGCGTGATCCAGGGTGCCGGCGCCATCTCCGCCGCCATCACCGCGCTGCTGGCCGACCTCACCCGCGAAGAAAACCGCACCAAGGCGATGGCGATGATAGGCATGTCCATCGGCACCACTTTCGCGGCCAGCCTGGTGCTGGGCCCGCTGCTGGCCAAGTACATCGGCGTCAACGGCATCTTCGCCCTCACCGGCTTCCTGTCGCTGGCGGCGCTGATCGGCGTGTGGCTGGTCATTCCGGACCCGACGCAATCCCGCTTCCACTCCGACACCGAGGCCAACGCCAAGCGGCTGCCGGCGGTGATGAAGGACGGCCAGCTGCTGCGGCTCAACTACGGCATCTTCGCGCTGCACGCGGCGCAGATGGCGATGTTCGTCACCGTGCCCTTCGCGCTGATCAAGACCGCGCACCTGGACAAGTCCCAGCACTGGCAGGTGTATCTGCCGGTGACGGTGATCGGCTTCATCCTGATGGTGCCGGCCATCATCTATGGCGAAAAGAAAGCGCGGCTGAAGCCGGTGTTCGTCGGCGCCATCGCGCTGATGACCGCCGCACAGCTGGGCATGGCGCTGGCGCTGGACAGCTTCTGGCAGATCGTCGGCTGGCTGTCCCTGTACTTCATCGCCTTCAACATCCTGGAGGCTACGCTGCCGTCGCTGATCTCCAAGATCGCCCCGGCCGATGCCAAAGGCACCGCCATCGGCGTCTACAACACCTCGCAGTCGTTCGGCCTGTTCCTGGGCGCGGCCGCTGGCGGCTGGCTGTACAGCCATTACGGCCCGGCCGGCGTGTTCGGCTTCACCACCCTGCTGATGCTGTCGTGGCTGATCTGGTCGCTGGGCATGCAGCCGCCCAAGGCGGTGCGCTCGGTGATGCTGCATATCGGCGAATCGTGGCAGGGCGACGCCGAGGCGCTGTCGCGCGAGCTGGCCGGCGTGTCCGGCGTGCACGAAGCCGCCGTGGTGCTGGCCGACCGCGTCGCCTACCTGAAGGTATCGCAACAGCAATGGGACGAGGCCGAAGTGCGGCGCTTGATAGACGCCACGTTCTAACCTCCCCCAGCCTGAATGCGACAAGGGCGGCCACCCGATCGGGAGCCGCCCTTGTTTCGTTTCGCCGTCCGCGCTTACTTCTGCGGCTGCGCCGGTTCGGCCACGAAGATCTCCACGCGGCGGTTCATCGCGCGGCCGGACACGGTGCCGTTGTCGGCCACCGGTTCGCGCGAGCCGCGGCCGTCCACGCCGATGCGGTTGATGTCCACGCCGCGGGACGCGATGTAGCTTTGCGTCGCCTTGGCGCGGTTGACCGACAGCGGGTTGTTGATCGCGTCACTGCCGGTGTTGTCGGTATGGCCGATGATGTTGACCGAGGTCACCGGGTTCTGCTGCAGCGTGGCGGCCAGCTTGTCCAGCACCGGCTTCAGGCTGGGACGCAAGGCGTAGCTGTTGGTGGCGAACGAGGCGTCGGCGGGGATGTTGAGCTTCAGGCGGTTGTCGGCGGTCTGGCTCACGCCGATGCCGGTGCCCTTGGTCGCCTGCTCCATCGCTTCCTTCTGCTTCTGCATGTGCTGCGACCACAGATAGCCGCCGCCCGCGCCCAGCAGGCCGCCGATCGCCGCGCCGGTGGCCG
>NZ_JZJL01000005.1 GCF_000971335.1 Chromobacterium vaccinii | reverse complement strand
CTACCGCACATGATGCGCATCGGCATGGCGAATCCCCCTTATATTCCGAGCTTCATGCTTTCCGCGCTGGCAAGGGCTGCCATGCAGCGCCAAGCCATCAACCGGAAGATCGTCGAAGAAATCGCGCGCGACATCAATCAAACAGCCAACCTGGCAAAAGTCCATGTCCCATCGTTGATCATCTGGGGAGCCGAAGACAAAGTCGAACATGTAGCCAACGCGGAGTTTCTGCATCAACGGCTGGCTAACAGCAAAAAGATCGTCATGCCTGGCATTGGCCACGTCCCCATGGTGGAAACGCCCAAACCCGTGGCAGCGGCGTGCAAAGGTTTCCTCACCTCACTACCCAGCGTTGCCGATATGCAATTAAACGCTATCTGAAGACTACGTCTTGCTACACCTCAGATTCTGGATATCGCTATATTTTAACATCACGGCGGAATACTTCTCCGTGGAGACCGCCCTATCGAACTTGGCATCTTTCACATCTGACGAAAGCACCGACTTCATCTGGATATTCCACCGAACCTCTAATCAAAAATGGCAGACTGGGCTGAACTTGTGAAATCCAAAATTTACTGTGGAATAGAAGTAATTAACCGAATACTTTTTATATCACATCACTAAGGATCCAATCCCGCAGCACAGCAGTATTATTTATATCCCCCTCATATTTTACATGTGGAATATAAGCTTGATTACTTTCTCTAGGCCTATTACGCCACATTTTTATTGGAATACATAACTCCGCAACATTTTCAATGTTAACAATTACTTGCTCAGTATAAACTGTATCCGCACCAGTCGCTTGTCCCACATGAATCACACCAGGCAATTGAAGAACAATGTCAACAAAGTCAAGGCACGCGCTACGACAATCAGACCTTGTAATTAATATCACCTTGGGTAACATTTTCGGATTTGAGATTAATTTCTCTCTCTCCCTCCCCCATTCTACAAGCCACTCCAACCCGGAATTCCACGCCCAAGTGAAATTTTCCTTCAATTTATTAATCCACTCTCTAAATTCCTTCGGACAATTCTCAGCAGACTCTATACAGCAGCTAACCTGCTCAATATATTTAAAAATGAGTGGACTAATCTTCCATGCCGCATATGATTTTTTACAATCACTATTTGCAAGCCACTCAATATAATCCTTACCATAAATAGCCTCAAGCAATTCAACCCCATAAAAGCTGCTACCACCTTGATTCCCACGCGTATCTAATACCAAAACATCAACAGACTCCAACCCCTTCGCCTGATCCAAAAAAACTCCCCACTCCGCATCTCCCTCGCATCCGGGCATAAAGTCAGGTATATTCAGCCAATATACACCTTTATTAATCTCATTCAACTCAGGCCTGAAAATAATATCCGTGGATTTATTATTTCCCTCCTCATAAATTTTTTTAGAAAGCATTGTATATTTTTCAATACTACCATCAGAAAGCCTGAAATTACACACAGATGGAAGTGGGCAAAACTTATTAAGAGAACCTTTTCTGAAGCTTGCAAAATCAATCATCTTTTCTACCCAGCTATCCAGATGGTCTCGTACGTCAACGAAACGAGCAACCCCGTTACTGATATACTGAAGAGGCTTTACTCCATCACAACTAACACAACAAGCACCTAGTGGAGGCAATCTGACAGGCCATTCATCAGATATCTCATTGACGACCATATCTCCATTTACTAATTTCGCTCTCCATCCTTGCCAGAAAAAAAAATCACTCTGATCGTGCAGTATCAAATTTAAATGCGAATCTTTAAACCCAACGACATAATAAATCGAAGGAAAAAACAACTCATCTTTCGTATTTACTTTTTTTGTTAGCTCAATGGCTTCTGCATATCCAAAATCAAACCAACTGCATGCAGCAACATCCCCACATGAAATAGCTGGATACCCGATTAATATACACTGCCTAATTAAATCCAGATACTCTTTAGATTGTGCGCCACAATTATTCATTTTCTTTCAACCTTACAAACCTGCATCAAAAATAGGTATAAAATTATCATATTTTGGTAACCCATATAAAGGGCATGCCAATTTATCAACATTCATATCAGAGAATCCATGCATCCATAATTTGGACTTCTCCATATCCAGCTCTAAGCTACCATCCTCCTTTATAAAACCTATTCTATTCCTCACATCGTTCAACGCAGTTGTGCACTTGCCAATTTCACCATTTGACCTTATCAAAAATGAATTTAATGTAGCTGCATAACAGACAGTTGCAGAATTATCCCTCTCATCTTCCTTTTGATTCCAAGCCATTTTCACAGCCTTCACAACCTCATCCGACCTTACCTTTTCTGCCAAAGCAAGACCAGACTCACTGAAAGCGCCACCAAAATCCCCAATCGCTATAGGGTGAACCGAAAATCTTTTATCATTCAGAAAGCTTTCCATTAAAAATGGCAACAAACCTTCTTTCACATCATCATAATTCCCATCATGAATATGCAATCTTAGAACAATATCAAAATCAACATCTAAACTTTTAGCATCAACAAGGTTTTTGACTATCCTATCAAACGTTCCTTTTCCACTAATTTTCCTTCTTGTCAAATCATGTGCATTTCTACTGCCATCTAGAGTAATTTGATATTCCTTCACGCCAAGATTTACCAACTTACTCAAAACTCTTTTATTTAACCCAAAACCATTTGTTGAAATAGTCCCCCCCCCAAGCTTTACCCCATAAGCTTCTTGCATCTCAAAAGCAAAACATGATAGCTCCTCGATAATATCAACGGCCAACAGTGGCTCCCCACCGAACCAGTGCAAATTTAACACCTTTAGCCCGGCCTCGCACCGTGTCCTCATTAACCTTTTAATACCATCAACTACTTTACGCTCCATTTTTCCATATAAAAAATCTTCATAGCAATACGTACATCTGAAATTACATTGTTCTGTAACCATTAATCTTAACTCTAGGAGATCGCTTGATATCGCTTTCAGAAACATCCTATCCCGCATGGCTAACTTCTTTCATATTCATTTAATAACAATATCAAATATAAAAGGGTGGCAACTATAGTTACCACCCTATCCAACCTTACTCTATAGGAGCTCTTGCACACTTAATGCCACAAATACCATTATTCCTCGGAGCTGCGGCACCGCCCGCTACCACATCCAACTCTTGCTCTGTCAATTCTAATGGCTTCATATCACTTAATACTTCGCCCTTATCGGAAAAAGACAATGAATCAATAAAATTCTTATCCATACAATCTCCAGAGTAAATTTAATTTCCCCACAAACCATAACTTGTGTGTGGCAAGTTAAAATACAGCATCAATGGAAATATGTCAATGGCATTTATTAATCATTTTTCTAACATATCTGCACCGAATGCCAAAAATAGAATTGGTGCCACACCTAATTAAGTACTTGTATAGATAGGCTTAACAAAATAAAAATTTGACTATCTACAATTTTTTAATTAGCCTAATTCAACAGTGCTCAACACACTTCCGTTAGCGGTGGCCCACGCCCGAAAGCCGTGGTTGTTCAACACGCCATGCATTGCATCCCACACGCGCCCTTGCGCTCGCAATGCTTGGTCGGGCAAAGCCGTTTGGAGACATCGCTATGGATGCTCGTCTTATCGTTTCTCTCTCCCCTCCCCTAATTCGCCCTCCCCGCCGTGCGTCGCGTGCATCGTTGCGCCTGCGTGCCGCATATCGCCTTGCGTTTTTGGCAGCGTGGTTTGCGCGTTTGCTTGGGGAGGATCGGCCATGAGCGCGGCTATCGATCAGCAGGTGAATGCGCCGCTGCGGTTGGATTTCGCCAAGGGTTTGGCCATGCGGGTGGTGCGGCAGCCGGAGGGTTTTTGGCTGGTGGCCGCGGAGGTGGCCGCGTCCATGAAGCTGGAGGTCAAGGATTTGCTGAAGGCGCTAGGCGAGCCGCTGGGGCGGCCCTTGCGGCTGGCGGACGAGGCGGAACCGGTGTTGTGCCTGTCCGAAGGCGAGCTGGACGAGGTGTTCCGCCGCATCAAGAAGCCCGGCGCGCGGCGGCTGAGGCGCTGGTGGCTGGAAGAAATCCGCCCGGCCTTGCTGCATGAGGCCGGAGCGGCCAATACGGTGGAAACCCTGCACCTGGCGCTGGCACTCGCCGCGGAGGCGGCGCAGCAAGTCAGCCGCGCGGTGATGGAGGCGGTGCTGAGCGAGCCCGGCCGCTGGCAGCATTCGCGCTGGGTGGTGGCGCTGGACTACGCGCCCAACAACAAACAACGCTGGCCGCACGGCAGACTGATCGGCTTGAACTGCAGCGTCTCCACGCTCAGCGGCATGGCGGAGCTCATCGCCCCGCCCGGCAAGATGCCGGCCACCAGCGCGGAGCTGCTCAAGCTGGCCACAGCCTGCCAGCTGCGTTTGTCGGAGCGAGTAGACAAATTTGCCAGCTAAGTGCGCTCCGCAACAAAAACACCGCTTCAGCGTTACGAAGCGGTGTTTTCATTTTATGCGGCGCGCCAGCACAAGCATCAGCTATTGGCCTGGTAAGCCTTCAACACTTCTAGACCGCGACTTTCGGCGCGCACTTGGGCCAGGGTTCCAAACGCCTTGCTGCTGTCTATCAGGCTTTGCGTACCGGCTAGCAAATCAAACCGCTCCGCTTGCGGCGCGTCTTGCTGTTCGTTAAGTAAGCGGAGATAAACCGCAGGCACCATGCTCTGGAACTCTTCCGAACTCAACTTTCCCGTATTGGCTAAGCCCGACAACACATCATAAGCCTCTCCCGTCGTAATGCTTTTCAAGTTGAGATGCTCGGGTGGCGCCGCAGCCGCGGGAAAATTACTTTTAGGTTTTGCAGCATCCAGTAGCTGGGGGAAACTGGGTGTGGCCCCACGTTCAAAAATGGGCCTAGTTGCTATCGTTTCTTGCTTTGAAATTGCGGATAACAGCATTTTTCCTCCTTTGCGCATGGTGCTCGATAAAGCTTCAGCTAGTACCACAAGCTTGCCACATACTCTTTGGTATGCGCTATTGTACGATCTCCTTTAATTACGCCCATCATAGGCAAGCAGCCGGAAAACTGCTGAAAGCGCCATCCACAGCACGCCCATGGCCGGCAAGAAATACATCGCGGCCATCTGCAAGAAAATGATGAAATACAGCCACTCTCCATCCGTTGCGCGCCAACACCAAACTATGGCAATCACCCAATAAAGCGCTGCCACGATCAAAAACCTTTTCCCTTCACTTATCTTTGTTATCCGCATCTTGCCAAGCCCGTCCTATGGATATTCATCTCTGCCTCTCAGTCACGCCCTGCGTCTATGGCGCGGAATCGGCAAAAGCTGACGGAACGAACGGCTCAACCCGCATCCTCCGCCAGCCGCGCCTGCAGCATGGACAGCACCTGCCGCAGCACGGCGATTTCTTCCAGGCCCATGCCCTCCGCCAGCCGGTTGATCCACGGCGCTTGCAGCTTCATCGCGGCGTTGTAGGCCTCCCGGCCCAGATCGGTCAGCACAATCAGCGAGGCGCGGCGATGGTGGGGGTTGTCGGCGAATGCCACCCAGCCTTCCTTGGCTAGATCGTTGACGATGCGCTGAACGTTCTGGCGATTGCCGCCCATGTCGCGCGCCAGCCATGCCACCGGCTGCGGGCGCTCAGCCGCCACTATCGTGCCCAGCACCTGCCAGCGGGCGCTGGTGAGGCCCAGCGGCGCCACCAATCTATCCCCTTGCGTCAGCAAGCCGTTGTTTACCCTGAATAAGTCCAGCACCACATCCGACAACGCCTCGCCCGCGGCCGTTCTTTCGTTTTGCTGTTGCATTTACCCCACCTTGCAAGCGGACAACAAAATGTCTTTTTGACATCATGGTGTCAATGTGAAAACATGAACCATGTTAGCCGATGTCGCGCTCATTGTCTGCTGCGCGCGCGGCGGCACCGCGTTTCGTTTCATTCGCAGCAAGGATTCAAGCATGAACAAATCTCTTCTTCACGCCGTCGCCGCCACGGTCGCCGCCTTGGCCATTGCCGTCTTCTGGAGCGCCACCGTCGTCTCCGAGCTGTTCCTAGGCCATGGAGACATCGCCGCCGTCAAACATGCTATCGCCTGCATCGGTGTGCCGGTATTGGTAACAGCCATGGCGTTGACGGGCGCCAGCGGAGCCATGCTGGCCAAGGGTCGCAAAGGTAAACTGGTGGAGAACAAAAAGAAGCGGATGCCGCTCATCGCCATCAACGGTCTGTTGATCATGATCCCCTGCGCGCTGTTTCTAAACCTGCGCGCGCAAGCCGGCGTGTTCGACTCAGCGTTCTACGCGGTTCAGGCCCTGGAGCTGGCCGTGGGGCTGGCGCAGCTGACGATGATGGGGAAAAACTTCCGCGACGGCCTAAAGCTGGCCGGCAAACTGCGCGCTCGCCCGCAAACGGCCTGAGTCCCGCAGGCACGACGCAAACCTTGGGAACGAGACATCGCATGGCTCGGCCAGTGACGAATCGCGGACACCTCTCTTCCCCCCGCTCGGCAAGACTGGCAGGAATGCCGCGTCAGTTCTCAGGCGCGGCATTGATTGCCAAACCAGGCAAGATGCCTGTCACCAGCAACGCTGGCGGAGCGGACTGAGAGCATGGCGGAGCGGCGCGCTCCGGTAAGCACCGCTTAAGGCGCATCCCGTCTCGACTCGGCCGTTACGGCCGGCCTGACGTTTGCTTGGCGTTCAGTATTTGCGTGAATACTTGGTCCCAGGAAGGCGCAACCGCATTGTTCGAACTATACGACCAGCCATTCAACCCGCCCGGCGCGACATTTAGCGCCGACAAGGCATCCCTCAGCTGAGCGGGACTGACATAGCCGGAACTGCACTCAACCGGCGGCGGCGCCATCGCAACGGTAACCGCAACCTGACGAGCGCTGGTGCTGGCGCCCGCCACCATTGGCCAGTCGTTTAGCAAAACGGCTAAGGTGTTTTCCACCGCCTGCTGCGATGCGAAATCGCTCTGGTTGTATATCTGCACATTCAACCAACTCACCGCCTCGCCGGAAAGCTGCATCATCTTGCTGTACAAGCCGTTGGGGTTGGCGCTCACCTCGCCAACGCCCCAGTCGCCGATCAGCAGATAGGGGGTTTGCGGCGCATGCGTCAACAGCGCTCCCGATGGAAGATCCCGGCGCAGCGCCAGATTAAGGTTGGCCAGGCGGCAGGCCCAAAAATCGCTTTGCACGCCGCCGCTATAAGAAGCGAAGTTTTCAAGATCAAGATCAATGCCATGGAAACCCTGGCCATAATCGGTTGGATACGGAGCGCCCGACAGTGAATGCACGGTTATCGGCCCACCCCGCAAAATCTGCCAAATCGCGGCCAGAAACGGGGCATAACCTGCCTGGCTGATCTCGGTGGACTCAGGGGATAGGAACAGGAATTCCAGCGTCTCCGGCAGCACCGCTCCGCCGCCTATCGAGAACAATACTTTCTTGTTGCTGCGGTGCAGACGATCGATCCAGTCGCCAGGCTGCCAATCCGCCATCGGACCGTCGACGCAGGCTTGGCCATTGGCAAAGCTGACGAAGGTGGCAATAACCGTATTGAATTCTGAATCGCACAATTGATCGATATCGCTTTTCGGGCTTGCCTTCAGGTATACCGCCTTGATCTCTTGGTCCATGATCTGCTCTTGACGAAATTATCGAAACTGAGCGCGCCACCCTGCCGGATAAGCCGAAAAATCTGCCGCTCGCTTTGAATAACGATCAGGGCTTAAATGCGTGAATGCCTGCTGAATCGACAGGCTCCAGCTCAACACTCATCGGGATGAGATAAAAAGCGACGATACCGCCAGAGCCGCCATTCCAAATAAATGGCTTGGCGCATCAAGCTTGTACTGGTTAGCAGTATTTCGCGCCTCGCGGGATGCGCCCTTTCTCTTCCATCCAATCAAGCAGAAAACGGCATCGCCCGCATGCTGCTAGAATAGGATGAAGCCGAGCAGTAGATGTCTCTCACTGACTTCCACCAAAAGATGGAGCAAACGATGACCACGTTCACCGCCTCTCGCGACATCCCCGCCAGCCGGGAGCAAATTTTCGCCGCGATCAGCTCGCCGGAGCGGCTGGCGCGCTGGTGGGGCCCCGCCGGCTTCAGCAACACCTTCGATGTATGCGAGTTCCAGACTGGCGGGCGCTGGTCGTTCACCATGCATGGTCCGGATGGCAAAAACTATCCCAATGAAAGCGTGTTCGCCGAGGTGGCCGAACCGGAGAAAGTAGTTGTGGAGCATGTCTCCAGCCCCGCGTTCCGCCTGACGATTGCGCTGGAAACCCGGCTGGGCTCCACCCGGGTGATCTGGTCTCAACTATTTGAAGACGCCGGCCAGGCCGAGGGCTTAGCCTCCATCGTCATTCCCGCCAACGAACAAAACCTGAAGCGGCTGGAGGCCGAGGTTCTACACCCCTAGCCAGTAGGTTCCGCGCGCGATGTCCCTCCAAGGCCGCTGCAGGATGGCGCCGCTCCTGCGCCAGAGGCGGCTCATGAGGCTGGATCAGAACATGCATGCAAAAACATGCGAAATCAGATCGTTGCTGTCCAGATGCAAGGCGTAGGTATTGATCATCCCTAGAGTAGGTCTGAACAAGCCCCCGGCCTTGCCGTAAACTGCCCCCATCTCAGCCAGCCCCGGGACACCGCCATCCGACAGCAGATGACCGTCTCCGATCTCGAACTCGCCGCAAGAAGAAACGCACCCGCCGCGAAATTTTCCTGGCCGAGATGGATCAGGTCATGCCTTGGACGCAGCTCGAAGCGGTCATCGATCCGGCTTATTCCAAGCCCGGCAACGCGGCAAAAAATGGCCGCTGCCGCAAAAAGACTTTGAACAGAATCTAAAGTCAATCCAATCTAATCGGCTACGCATGGCGGCGCCTGTCGCCCCCCTTGCAGACCTCCCTTCTGGTTTTTCGCGGCTTAACTGCTGCGTATAAGTACTAATTGAATTTCCATTGCGGCGAAATTTATAACCAATATATTGTGAAAAGCGAATACCCGGAAATTCTTGCCATTCATAAAAAACAAGAGGGGGACAAATGCAAATGAATCGCATATTCAATATTGCCGCATGGCGGCATCTCCTCTCTTGAATACATCCACCCCGCACCGCGCCCGCCGCAGCAATCCGTAAAAATCAGCAATAGTCCGCGCCATGCCTGGCTGGGATCGCGCCTGGCATTTCCGGCTCAAACACGCCGTCATTCACGCATCTGGAGGGAAAAGCCAATGAACGAGCCCCTGCTTTTGTTTTTGGATATTTCATCTCATCTGACCGGCTTCAGCGTAACGGAACTGGAAGCCACCGGCATGTCCGGCGTCTATTGGGACACGGTCCAGTACCAGAGCGCCCCCTCGACGCTGGATGGCTTCCTCAACTGCGGCAGGCAAATCCTGAAGGATGGCCGCGGCAATGAAGACGAGATCCACCAGATGATGGCTTCGCAACTGTTCCCCGCAGATAAGTTCGGCTGCCTGGCGCAGAACATCATCAATCTCTGGTACTTCGGCCAATGGGTGCCGGCCAATCAGAAACTCAGCCTGCCCATGCAGCACAACGTCAGTCCCGAGGCCTATGTCCAGGGCCTGGTGTGGAACGCGGCGCAAACCCATCCGCCCGGCGCCAAGCAACCCGGCTTCGGCTCCTGGGCGGAAAAACCGCTCGGCGCCGGCTGACCTCTCTTTCAATTACTGCCAAGCGAGCACACCATGCGCGACCAACAATACGACGTAGTCATCGTCGGCACGGGCATTGCCGGAGCCGTGCTGGCCAAGAATCTCACCCGGGCAGGCAAGCGGGTGCTGATGCTGGAGGCCGGGCTGAAAGCCGGACTGGAGCTGGATGCCGAAGCCGCCTTCGCCAACTACCAGTCCTATCTGGACACCTTCCATTACAAAGCCGCCCCGGCCACCAACGGCCCTTATCCCGCACTGGAGGACGCGCCGGCGCCCAATGTGCTGGACATCACACTGGACATCCCGGCGGAACAGCCCGGTTATCTGGTGCAAATGGGGCCGCAGGCCTTCGGCAGCGACTGTCTGCGCACCCCCGGCGGCACCACGCTGCACTGGCTGGGCAACGTGCCGCGCATGCTGCCCAACGATTTCCGCATGCGCACCCTGTATGGCCGCGCGGTGGACTGGCCGATCAGCTACGACGACCTCAAGCCCTATTACGAACTGGCCGAGCTGGAGATAGGCGTGTCCGGCGATGTAGCTGCCCAGGTGGGCCCGGACATGAACCGCTCCAATTACGGCGAGCGCTATGTGTTCCCGATGCATGCGATCCCGCAGTCGTACCAGGACCTGGCGTGGATACGGAATGCCGCAGGCGCGAAAGTCAGCGTCGACGGGGTGGATTACCAGGTGAGCTTCGTCAGCATGCCGCAGGGCCGCAATTCCAACCCCAATCCTGCATACGGCCAGGGGGACATCCAGTGGTCGCCGGCGACGCAGCGCTTCGTCATCGAGAAAACCCGCGGCGTGTACCAGGTTGTCGGCTCGACATGGTCGCCTTACACCGGCGAACGCTGCGAGGGCAACGCCAGCTGCGTGCCGCTCTGTCCGGTCCAGGCCAAGTACAACGCCCTGAAAACCCTGAAGCAGGCCGACATGAACCGGCTTGTCGTCATCACCCAGGCTGTGGCGTCCAAAGTATTGGTCGACCCCGCCACCAAACAGGTGACCGGCATCGAGTACAAGCATTATCGCCACCCGGACGTAGGCGACTACGCCACGCATACCGCGCATGGCACGCTGTACGTGCTGGCCGCCAACGCGCTGGAGAACGCCAAGCTGCTGCTGATGTCCGGCGTCGCCAACTCCAGCGATCAGGTGGGCCGCAACCTGATGGACCACCTGGTGATGCTGACCTGGGGCCTGTTCAAGCACGAGAAGGTCTACCCCTACCGCGGACCGGGCTGTACCACCTACATCCCCACCTTCCGCGACGGCGCCTTCCGCAGCGATTTCGCGGCCTGGATCTCACCGGTGGACAACTGGGGCTGGTCATGGCCGACCAACGCGCCGGGCAGCGATGTCGGCAACGGACTGCAGGCCGGCCTGTTCGGCAAGGAGCTGCGCGCCTATCTGGCCGACCGCGTGCCGCGCCAGGCGCTGCTGCACTTCGAGTGCGAGCAGCTGCCGTCGCCGGACAACCGGATCACGATAGACGCTCGCTTCAAGGACAAGCTTGGCAACCCCAGGCCAGTCATTCACTACAGCGTCTCCGACTACGAGCGCAAAGCCTTCGCCGCCGCCAAGCAGGCATCCGACCAGATCTTCGCCCAGGCGCAAATCCAGGACTTCACTCAATACCAGTCCGACCAGCCGGATTCGGTGCAATGGGAAGGCGTGTGGTATGAGTTCTGGGGCGCCGGCCACATCGTCGGCACCCACCGCATGGGCAGCGACGCGGCCACCTCGGTGGTGAAGCCGACACAGCAAACCTGGGACCACGACAATCTATACCTGGTCGGCTGCGGCAACATGCCCACTCTCGGCACCTCCAACCCCACCCTTACCCTGACCGCGCTCGCCTTCATGGCCGCGGAGAACATCATCAGGCAGCTGGACGCGACGGCCTGCCAAGGAGGAAGCCATGAATAACAACTACGCGACGCAAACCTCCCGCGGCCGCCTCCGCCAGCGTCTGATCCGGCCGCTGGAGCCGGCGCTGCAAGCGCTGCTGCTTGCGCCCGCTCCGGAAGGCTTCCGCATCGGCGGCACGATCAAAACCATCGAGCAGCTGCGCGAGCATCTGCAAACCGCCATCGAGCTGGAGCACTCCACCATCCCCGTCTACCTGACCACGCTGTACACGCTGGACGAGCGCAAAAACCAGTTCGCCTACCAGGCCATCCAGGGCGTGGCGATGGAAGAGATGCTGCACATGATCCAGGCGTGCAACATCCTGAACGCGGTGGGCGGCAGCCCCGCCATCAACAAGCCGGATTTCATCCCGAAATATCCGACGCCCCTGCCCCACAGCGACGACGCCTTCCTGGTGTCGCTGCAGAAATTCTCGCCCGACGCCATCGACACCTTCCTGAAGATAGAAATGCCCGCCGGAAAGTGCGCGCCTCCGGAAGCCAACCACTACGCCACCATCGGCCAGTTCTACCACGCGATCCGGATCGCGCTGGTGGAGCTGGACGCGCACAACCGGCTGCACGGCGGCCCCGGCATTTTCACCGGCGATCCCACCCGCCAGGTGCTGCCCGAACATTACTATGGCGGCGGCGGCAAGCTGCTGCCGGTGCATGGGCTGCAGGACGCCTTGCTGGGCATAGAGGAAATCGTCGGCCAGGGAGAGGGCGTTGACGGCACCATCATCGACACCGACAGCATCCTGTTCGGCCAGGACGTGGAATACGCCCACTACTTCCGCTTCAACGAGGTCAAGCACGGTCGGCGCTACCGGCCCGACGACAACGCCAAATACCCGCCCACCGGGCCGGCAGTCGAGGTGGACTGGCAAGCGGCGGCGGACATGGCGCCCAACCCCAAGATGGCCGATTATCCGGAAGGCTCGCCGGTATGGAAGCAAACCCGGGAGTTCAATCGCATCTACACCAGTCTGCTCGACCAGCTGCACGTCGCCTGCAACGGCCAGCCGGCCAGCCTGGCCGAAGCCATCCCCATCATGTACCAGCTGAAGTACCAGGCCCAGGCGCTGCTGAACCTACCCAATGGCCGCGGCGGGCGCGCCGGTCCCAGCTTTGAATACATCGTCTAGGCCTCGCCTTGCCTCGACGGCATCCCGGACTGGGCGCCGCCAGGGCAAGGCGCCAGCGCCTGCCAGATCATGGCGAATGAACTCAGTAGTAACCGCAAGAATGGCGCAATCATCTTTTAGGGCAGGGTCGCCCTGGGCATCCTGATCTATTGTTGATTGGCCGTCGGCGCGGGAAACCGGCTTGGCTCCGAAGGGCAGCCTCCATACGCAGGCCTTGCAGCCCTGGCTGGCAATCATTTCTGCCCGGACACGCCGTCGCTTCCCGCCATAGGCTCAACGCAGCGATTTGAATCAACGAAATTTTCACGTCAACCGCAGATATCCAGGAGATAACCGTGGCCCCCTTCCCGACACCCGTCACCCAAGTCCGCGTCTACCCCTACATTCCGGATGCGCCCATCATCGTGCCTCCGGTGTTCACCGGCGGAGCCGGCACCTACTCGGTAGGCACGCTGACGACCAACATTTTCTACAATCTCGACCTGACTTCCGGAGAAGCCGAAAACGGCGGCCCTCACGCGGGCAACAAGTATTACGCCGTGTGCAAAGACGCTTCCGGCAAGGAATTCACCACGCCGTGGATGACGTGCCTGAAGGCCGGCCCGCAACCCCAGTTCGGACGCACCACCCATCTGGGCTATTCTGCGCACCAGACGGGAGCCGACGCCGGCTCCGACGCGGCGGTCGCCAGCCCCGACATCGCCTACCAGATCCACCTGTCCGATGTCGCTGTGAATGCCTACGTGCCGCCGACCGAGCCGCTGATAATCCCGCTGATTGAGGGCGGCAAGGGCATCGCCACCTTCGCCGGCCTGTTGCCGGGAGGCTCGTGGTCGGTCAGCGTGGCCGGCGGCGAACGCGTGAATCCGCTGCATCCTGGCATGACCGCCACCATCAGCGGCACCAACGTCGCCACAGGCAAGCCGTTCCACATCCCCGCCGTTTTCGTCACCAAGGAGGCTGGCGACCCGGCGATCTTCGTACAGCTGCGCCCTCCGCGCGAAAGCTGAACTAGCCGTTGAAACCTGAAACCAGAGCGCCGCATCCATCACAGGATGCGGCGCTCTGGCGTTATCCATTCCCATTCTCCAAACGCGGCCCGCATCCCGCCGGCAAAATCCCCACCGTTCCGAGCCGACTTGCGCTACGCTACGCGCCTTGTGCCGAAACGCGCGCCGCCGCGCGCGGGCAGCAACCGTATTCAGAAGCAGCGCATGCGTATTCAGGAATTCCATCAAGCCCTCGCCGGCATCGGCGCCCGCCCCTGCCATATCGGCCGCATCAACCGCGCCTGGCTCAAGGGGCAGCCGCTGGACGCCGGCACCCTCCGCCAAAAGAGCGAAGACTACTTCCCGTTGTCCGTGCGCAACGGTCTGCCGCCCATCGCCGCCCAGGTGGAAGCATTGGCCCGCATCCATTCGCGACACTCGGCGGACGATGGCTCGCTGCGGCTGCTGGTAGAACTGAACGATGGCCAGATGGTGGAAAGCGTACTGCTGCCGCGCGACGGGCTATGCGTGTCCAGCCAGGTGGGTTGCGCGGTGGGCTGCACCTTCTGCATGACCGGAAAAAGCGGCCTGCTCCGCCAGCTGGGCAGCGCGGAGATCGCCGCGCAGGTGGCGTTGGCGCGGCGCATCCGTCCGGTGAAAAAAGTGGTGTTCATGGGCATGGGCGAGCCGGCCCACAATATGGAAAACGTGCTGGAAGCCATCCAATGGCTGGGCACCGACGGCAATATCGGCCACAAGAACCTGGTGTTCTCCACCGTGGGCGATCCGCGCGTGTTCGAACGCCTGCCCCAGCTGCAGGTGAAGCCGGCCTTGGCGCTGTCGCTGCACACCACCCGCGCCGATTTGCGCGAACGGCTGCTGCCGCGCGCGCCGCGCATCGAGCCGGCCGAGCTGGTGGAGCTGGGCGAGGCCTATGCCCGCGGTTCAGGCTATCCCATCCAATACCAGTGGACGCTGCTGGCCGGCGTCAACGACAGCCGGGAAGAGATGGATGCCGCCGTGCGCCTGCTCAAGGGCAAATACGGCGTGCTCAACATCATTCCCTACAACAGCGTGGAGGGCGACGATTACCAGCGCCCCAGCGACGAGCGCATCGCCCAGTTCAAACGCTATCTGCACGACAACGGCGTGTTGACCAAGGTGCGCGACTCGGCCGGCCAGGACGTGGACGGCGGCTGCGGCCAGCTGCGCGCGCGGGCCGCCGGCGTCATCGATACCAGCCGGCTGCGAAAACGCCGCGGCGAATCCCGCCCTCATCAATAAAAAAACGCCTGCGCCCGGCATGCCGGCCCGGACACAGGCGCTGTTGCGGCAAATCAATCCCTTCTGGGTCTGATCACCTTAGCGGCGATGCGGCGGACGGCGCGGCCTGCGGCTTGCCCACCGTGAAGCGCAGGTTCTTCAAGCGGCCCGGCACATCCTTCAGGTCCCCGCTCACCACGCGATACTGGATCCCGCCGGAGGCCGCCGCGCCCAGGCTGGCCGAGCGGGCGGTCTGCGCCTGCGCGCTCAGCGGCCCCACCGGACCGGCCGTGATGGTGTAAGCCGTGGAGTCCACCGCGCTGAACACCCCGGTGAACTGCTGCTTGAACTTGCGCTTGGAAATCGAGCCGATGTAGTACTCGATGGTGCTGCGCGAGTACTGGTTCACCGTCCAAGGCCAATCCCATTTCGACGTCGCCGGGTTCAGGTATTGCGACAGCAGGTCCTGCGCGCCGTTCAGGCCGTCCTTGCCGCCGAACTTGCTCAGATAGAACGGACGGTTGGACGGATGGCCGTTCAGCGCATTGTCGCTGTAGCGCAGGAAGTTGTACAACTCCGCCTCGTAGGTCAGGAACATCTTGGAGGTGTACGGAATGTTGGCCTTCTGCTCGAACAGCGTCAGCGTGATCAGCCGCTTGCTCTTGGGCGGCAGCACCGCCCGGTATTCCGCGGTCTGCGAAGTGGTGCTGCTGGTGCCGTTGGTGGTGGTCCAGTCCGCCCCGGAAGCGATCTCCACAGCCACCGAGGTCTCGGCCCCGCCGATCAGCGGCAAGCCGCCCGTCCACTTGTTGGTCATCGTCACCTTGCCGCTGACGCTGATCTTGTCGGCTTTGGACCAGCTGACCGTGGAATCGTATTTCAGGTTGGCCACGCCGGTGTCGGACTGATCGCTGTGATTTTCCAGCACCACCGTCACCACTTTCAGCGGCTTCTTGTTGTACAGCTCCGGCGAACCCAGTTTCATGTCGTCCGGCTCCATCATCCACTGGATGTTGGAAAAGGCCATGCGGAAACGCTTATCGGCCCAATACCCGCCCGGCCCTTTCGGATCGTACTTGGCATTCATCATGTAGCGGTATTTATTGTCCGGCATCGACAGATTGTCCAACATGGTGTCGATGCGCCGGTATTCAAACTCCTTGCCCACCGCGGTATTGCCGTTGGTATTGCCGCCTACCCAGCCATAACCGAGATAATGCGCCAATGACGCCCATGGTTTGAAAAATGCGTCCGACGTCACGATTTTCTGGATGGTGGACTCGTTATCCGGGGACATCTCCGTATACACCACGTCGCTGAATTGCGGCACGGTATCCGCCGCCCATGCCTGCTGCTGGCAAGCAATGAGCAATATTGAAGCGGGAAGCGTGGCTTTTATCAATTTCATGTTTTATTCCCTGCGTAAGAAATAAATCAATGCAAGCGCCGGCCATCCGATCTGCCAATGGAATATTCCGGCCTTTATGCCACTGCAATGCAGAGCAAATGCTTTACTTTGCATGAAGAATCCTAATTAGTGCCGGACATCCATCGCAATATTTCTTAACGCCGCATTTGTAAACGTTTACCTAATTTCATTTACACATCACTAAAATGAAAAATACCAAGTAAAAATGCTTATGTCCTGGCGCTAGCTGTGGCGGGTTTAAAAACGCTGAAAATCAATAATCATCTGGTCGCGCCTTGATGCATTGCGCCGCACCAAATCCGTCCTTTAGAACAGGTGCCGCATTCGCCACATAATTGTCAGGCCGCACAACCCCATATCTGACAGCGGAAATGGACGCAGGCCTTTGTCGAGACCATTCGCAGCACGCGAATGCCGTCCAACGACGGCGGGTATTGCCGGGAAGGCTGGACGCAAGCGAGAGGCAGCGCCCGCGCTGACGGGGTGAGAGTGCTTAGGGATACAAGCGCCAGGCTACGCTGGCTAGGGGGGAAGCTACATGGCAGTTGGCAAGCTGGCGCGCTTCGCCGCCACGCGGACATCGCGCCGCAACGCCAGGTGTGACGCCAGTCCGTTCCGGTTGTAATCGGACTGGCTACGCCGTCACAGGGAGGGGGTATGGATATCGTCCGGATTCAACAGCCGGTGCTTCAGCCCCAGCTGCATCAGGGAAAGCAGGTATTCCTTGGTGAATACCAGCGAGCCTTCCCATTCCGATCCTTTTGCGCCGACGATCACCGGGCTGGTGACCAGCACCTGATCGCCCTGAATCACATCCAGAGCATAATCATCGTCCGCTATTTCCTTGACAAGTCTGCTTGGATTCATCACTGTTGCTCCTGGTGGGATTTTCCTGCATCGTTCAGTACTGAATCAAACTGCCGTGCAGCATGAAAAAAATCATACGACGCCAAGATATCCCATGCCGCGCCGGCAAATAAGTACAGATTTCTGTAGTCTTTCTTCTTCCTGTCCCAAAAGCCGAGCAACAGCGAAAATTCGCGCGCCAAAACGAATAAAGCCGGCTTTCGCCGGCTTCCTTGCGCCCATTCCCTCAAATCGAGCCAACCACAACCTGAGCGGTCTTCTCTTTCTCCAGATACACGCTGTACAGGAAGATCACGATGAAGCTGGCCAAGGGGATCGCATACGCCAGCGGCGTGCCGTAATGATCGGACACATAACCCATCAAATAGGGATAAACGGCCCCGCCGCTCACCGACATCGCCAGGATGGAGCTCGCGCGCTTGGTCTGGCGCTCCAGTCCCTTGATCGCCAGCGAGAAAATGGTGGGAAACATGATGGACATGAAGAAGAACATCAAGGTCAGCGCGCCCACCGCGATTACGCCGCCCATGGTCACCACCACCAGCGACAGCAGGATGTCGGCAAAGGCGAACAGCATCAGCAATCGGCCTGCGGACAGCCGGCCGATGGCAAAAGTGCCGACGAAGCGCCCCGCCATGAACAGCATCATCGCCAGCGACAGCAACCAGGCCGCCGACTGCGCGTTCAGCCGCATGCCGCTCTCCATCGCGTAATTGATGAAGAAGGCCCCGATCCCCACCTGCGCCGCCACGTAGAGGAACTGCGCCAGCACCCCGAACACGAAGCGCCCGTTGCGGATCAGCGGCCGCCCTTCCTCTCTGGCGGCGGCCTCATACCGTCCCGCATCCGGCATCGGCGTTCTGGCGATGGCCAGCGCCAGCAGCGCCACGAATGCGGCGATCCATGCATAGACCTGCATCACCATGTCGTGCTGCGCGCCAGAGGGCGCGCTATTGCCCAGCTTGAAGAAGAAGGCTCCGCCGATCAACGGCCCCACCACGGTGCCCAGTCCGCAAAAAGCCTGGGCCATGTTCAGCCGCCGCTCGGAACGGTTCTCGTCCCCCAGCAGAGAAATATAGGGGTTGGCGGTGGTTTCCAGGAAGCCCGACCCGCAAGCCAGCACGAACAGCGACAGCACGAAGGCCAGGAAGCTGGCGTTCAGCAGCGACGGGATGAACAACAGCGCGCCGACGGCGAAGAAGCACAAGCCGGCGATCAGCCCGCGCTTGTAGCCGAAGCGCTCGTTGAACAAGGCCGCCGGGATGGCGATCACGAAATAGGCCAGGAAATAAGCGGTCTGCAGCCAGCCGGAATCCGCCTTGGACAACCGCATCGCCTGCTGGAAATGCTTGTTCAGCACATCCAGCAAGCCGTAGGACATGCCCCACAGGAAGAAGGTGCAGGTCACCAGAATGATGGTTTTCTTCAACAGCGCGTCATCACGATTCATCATTTGCTTTCTTGCCTTCTCACGCCTTGAACAGCGCGGCGTCCCGCGTCAGCCCGTTGCTCTGCCATGCCGCGTCGAACTTGCGCAGGCTTTGCTCGATGTCCTCGCTGGACGCGTGGAGCTGCTGGAACACCTCCACCGGCAGCGTGGCCGCGGCCACCCCGGTTTGCGCGCAGCGCAGGAACTGATCCACCGTTTTAACCGCCGCCGCCAGGATGGCGGTCTTGTAGCCGTAAGCGTCCAACAGCCGCTGCGACTGCTCCAGCACCTCGAAGGCGTTGCCGGTGGAAAGCTCTATCCGGTTCACATAGGGCGCCGCGTAGCTGGCGCCGGCCAGCGCCGCCAGCGCCAGCTGCCGGGTCTCGAAAATGGTGGTCGCCAGCGTGGAGATGCCCTCGCGTTCGAGAATAGACATCGCGCGGAAGCCATCCCCCGCCGCCGGAATCTTGACAACCATCCTGGGACTGATGCCGGCGATGCGCCTAGCCTGCGCCAGCATGCCGTCCAGTCCGCGCGCCGCCACCTGCACCGCCAGCGGACCGCTCTGGGCATCCAGTATCTCGCCCAGCACCGCCTCCACATCCCGGTTGGACGTCGCCAGGATCGACGGATTGGTCGTCACGCCGGACAGCACGCCCATGGCCTGGGCCTTGCGGATGGCGTCAATGTCTATCGTGTCCAGCCATATCTTCATTTGCTTGCACCACTCGCCACGGAAAAGGGGTAAATATTGCGCGCGCTCAGCTTGCCGATCACAAAGCCCAGCTGGCACAGCGACCGGCAATTGAGCCGCTCCTTGATATTCTTGATGTGTTTGTTGACCGCGTCGCTGGTGATGTCCAGCGAAACGGCCGCTTCGGCACAGGACGCCCCGCCCACCAGTTCGCGCATCAGCGCCACTTCCTTCTTGGTCAGGTAGGCGTTATGGTCCGAGTCTCCCAGATAGATGCGCGACACATCGCGGCGGTCCATCAGGCTGTAGAAGTCGGAAACCAGCATGTCGTGGTTGATGTCGCTGTCCAGGATCAGCTTGCCTTTGGCCGATTCCGGCAGGTAGATCCGGTCATGGCCGGCGGATTCGATCACGTCGTGCAGCTTGTACTTGAACAGCGAGACGAACTGATGCAGATAAGCCATCTTGCCGGCCAGATAGTCATTGTTGACGCTGTTGTCGTAAACCGAGCCGAAGTGGAAGAAGTCGCAGTAGCCCTCGCTGCGCTCGATCAGCGTCACGCCGTTGTCAATGCCGAACAGCGCCGCCGCCGAATAAATGGGCTCGCGGTTCAGCCAGTTCCAGAACACGTAGCCGTCGGTGAAATTGTCCGAATCCTTTTCGAACACCGCCAGCTGGAACATTTCCTGCCGCCAATAATGCTGGATCCAGTCCGGAGAATTGGTCAGGGCGATGCGGGAGCCATCAGCGTAATGCCGATCGAAAGTGAAATAAGCGATTTTCAGGCTGCGCAGCGGCCGGGTGAATTCCATCACCGCGTCGGTGGCGGTGAATGACGCGTTGGTCGCGTAAAACCTGTCGCTTTGGAAATTGATGCCCGTCATCGCCCACCCGGCAGTCTTCCGCCTGCGGGGCGTTTCCTCTGCCGCCTGCGCAGATTCGAGTCGATATAATCAGAAATAAAACTGTTCATATAGCTACAAATTACGCTTTAGGAGGTTTTAAGAAAAACGAATCATATCACCAAACCCCAAACCAGAATCCATCAATAAATTCGCTCATTCGGCAACCGTCCATGTACGAACATATATATCGATAAAATAAACCGCCTCCGTTTTTCGCTCCCGACATATCCATTGAAAGAACAGACTTTTCCCGTCTTCGCGGATTGCGTAATATTCCGGCCTTTCGTTTGCCTACGGATTCGAATATGCGCCGTTTTCCCGCCCGCCCCCCTCTTGCCGCCCTGCTATTGGCCTTGGCCGGCTGCCATGGACAAGGCGGCGCGCAACCTGCCGCCGAGGTCCCGGCGAAGCCAGGCCCGGTCAGCCGGGCGGCTACCATTCCCAAGGGCGTGGAGGTCAAGGGCAAGCTGGTGGCGGCCTATAGCTGGCGGGACAGCGCAGGCGACAATCTGCTGGTGCTGGGCGAAACCCATGAGGACCGAGCCAGCGACGAAACCGAATCGTCGCGCCTGTACGCGGCGCAATACCGCGTGGACGCGGGACGCCCCAAACGCCTGTGGGCGCTGAATGACGGCGTGGATCAATGCCTGTTCGATGCCAGCGCGGAATTCGACCTACCGGCAGTAAGCTTCCCTATACTGGGCCGGGACGGCGCGCGCGCGGTGGCGCTGGCTTATCGCCAGACCTGCACCAGCGACGTCAGCCCCAACGAGTACAAGCTGATCCTGCACGCCGGCAAGGGCAAGTTCGGCCTGCGCGGCGCCGACCGCTACGGCGTGCGCAACCGAGATCAGAAAACAGGAGAGGTGGAAGGCCTGCGCCTCCCAGCAGACTGCAGCGCCGGCGCCCAACGCGACTTGCTGCGCCGCGAAGGCGGCTCGCTGTTCGAACCGCCGCTGCCCGGCTGCTACCAGGATGAAAATGATTTCGCCAAGGCTCCGCCCGCCTACCTGGAATACATGAAGAAACAGTGGTTCAAGCGAATGCGGGAGCTCGACCAGGCATGGCTGGACGGACAGACCGCTTGAGCCCGTGAGCCGAAAGATCCGGCGCGTTTTCGGCCATTTTCAAAAAAACCAAGTAAGTGATTCTGGTAAGAACTAGTTTTTCTCTCGCAGTTTGCAAAGGATCATGCATTAACTGGGCCTCCTATCCCGCGCGAACCGAAAACGGAGGCCAACCGATCACAGACACCCAAGGCAAACACCATGAACATCGCCCACTACGCCAAAACCCGCTACACCACCAAAGCCTTCGATCCCGACTTCACGCTGAGCCCGGATCAGTTGGAGCAGATCGAAACGCTGCTGCGCCACAGCCCCTCGTCCACCAACTCCCAGCCCTGGCATTTCTTCATCGCCGGCAGCGAAGAAGGCAAGGCCCGCGTCGCCAAGGCCACCGCCGACGGCTATGCCTTCAACCAGGCCAAGGTGCTCAACGCCTCCCACGTGGTGGTATTCTGCACCCGCATCGCGCTGGACGATGCCTACCTGCAGACGCTGCTGGACCAGGAAGAGCGCGACGGCCGCTTCGCCGGCGCCGAAGCCCGCGCAGGCCAGCTCAAGACACGCTCGCTCTTCGCCGACATGCATCGCTTCGAACTGCGCGACGCCTCGCATTGGCTGGAAAAGCAGGTTTACCTGGCCGTCGGCACCCTTCTGCTGGGCGCATCGGCGCTAGAAATCGACGCCTGCCCGATAGAAGGCTTCGACCAGCGAGCGCTGAGCGAGGAATTGGGATTGCGGGAGAAGGGACTGGTCGCCTCGGTGATCGTCGCGCTGGGCCGCCGCTCGGACAAAGACTTCAACGCCAAGTTGCCAAAGTCCCGCTTGCCGGCCGACGCCGTCATCACCCGGCTGTGACTTTATCGCGCCGCCCCGGCGGCGCAGGAGGGATCGCGATGAACATCCAGGGAATCGACCATTTCACGATACGCGCCGCCAACCTGGAAACCAGCGCGGCCTTCTATCAGCGGGTGCTGGGCCTGAGCGACGGCCCGCGCCCGGGTTTCCGCTTTGCCGGGAAATGGTTGTACGCCGGCGGCAGGCCGGTGCTGCACTTGGTGGCGGCAAGCGCGGACAATGCCGAACTGGAAGCATATCTGGGCGGCCGCGCAGCCAGGGCCGGCTCCGGCCGCGTCGACCACATCGCGCTGCGCGGGCAAAATCTGATGGACATGCAAATGCGGCTGCTGTCGCTGGGGCAAAACTTCCACGAGCGCGTGGTGCCGGAGCTGGGCGAGCACCAGTTGTTCATCGACGATCCGGACGGCGTCAGGATAGAACTGATCTTCCCCTACTTCCCGGAAAACCAGATGGCCGGCGAGCAACTGCCGCGGCTGGACATCCAGAACTGACGGCCCGGCCTCTCACCCGCGCTATCCCTCCAGACCACCGCCCAGCGCGCGATACAACGCCGCCATGTTCTCCCCCTCGGCCAGGCTGGCGCTGATCCACTGCTGGCGCGCCGCTTGCGCCGTCCGTTGAGCCTCCAGCAGGCTCAGATAGCCGTCCAGCCCTTGCCGATAGCGCGCTTCCGCCAGCCGCAGCGACGCTTCCGCGCTGGCGAGCGTCGCCTGCCGCGCCTGCCTCTCCTCCGCCAGCGCCTGGCGCTGGCTCAAGGCGTCGGCCACTTCGCGAAACCCGCTCTGCAGGGCTTTCTCGTAAGCGGCCAGCGCCGCCAGCCGCTGCGCCTCCGCCTGGTCCGCGCCGGCCTTGGCCGCTCCGCCATCCAATAATGGCAAACTGGCGTCCAGCGCCAGGCTCAAGGCCCGCGCAGGCGCGTTCAGCAGACCGGCCAGCGTCACGCCGCTGAGTCCTGAGCTGGCGCTGAGTCCCAGCCTGGGCCACAGCCCCGCCCGCGCGGCGTCTACATCCGCATGGGCGGCCCGCAGCAGGTTTTCCGCCTGGCGGACGTCCGGCCGGCGCAGCAAGGCATCGGCCGGCGCGTCCACCGGCAGCGCCGCCAGCGTGTAAGGCTTGTCCTCCAGCGCCGCCGGCAGCCTCGCCTCGCCAAGCTCCGCGCCGACCAGCAATTGCAACGCCAGCCTGTCCCGTTCCGCCAGCCCCTGGTAACGGGCGACATCGGCCCGCGCCTGCTGCGCCACGGTATTCATCGCGCTGACGTCCAGCGCCGAAGCCGCGCCCAGGCGCAGCCGCTCGCGCGTCAGCGCCAGCGAGCGCTCGGCGCTTTGCAGCGTCGCCCGCGCCGCGGCCAACTGGCTGCGGTCGGCGGCCAAGGTCAAATAAGCATTGGCGGTTTCCGAGATCAGGCTGACCCGCGCCGCCTGCGCGCCGGCTTCGCTGGCCAGATAGCGTCGCCACTGCGCGTCGCTCAAGCTCTTCACGCGGCCGAACAGGTCCAGCTCGAACGCGCTGACACCTAACCCTGCGCTGACGCCGCGGCTGTCAGCCGCCAGCGACGGATCGCCGCCGCGAGTGAGCTGGCGGTTGGCGTTGCCCTGCAGCTGCACGGTCGGCAGCCGCGCCGCGTCCTGCACCCGATACTGCGCCCGCGCCGCCTGCACATTGGCGACCGCTGCGCGCAAATCGCGGTTATTCGCCAGCGCCTGGGCGATGGTTTCGCGCAGGCCCTCGTCGACGAAGAAGCGCCGCCAGGCCACATCGGCCTGTCCGCTTTCCGCGTCCGCCGCCGGCCAATGCGCCGGCACCGGCGCGGCGGGCCGCCGGTAATCCGGCTGCGGCGCGGCGCAAGCGGCCAGGCCTACGCAAACCAGCAAAATGGGGATTGGTTTCATCCGCGCGCCTCCGCCAGTTTCAAACGCCGCTGCGCGACGCGGCCGGCCAGGCCGCGTATCAGCAGATGCGCCAGCGGCACGAAGAACAGCGTCAGCAGCGTGGCCGACACCACGCCGCCCAGCACCGCCGCGCCTATCGCGTTCTGGCTGCCGGCCCCCGGCCCGCCGGCCCAGACCAGCGGCGCAACGCCGACGCCGAAGGCCAGCGAAGTCATCAGGATAGGCCGCAGCCGCTGGCGGGCGGCGGCCAGCGCCGCGCTCAGCGCATCGTCGCCGCGCCGGATCGCCGCCTCGGCGAACTCGATGATCAGGATGGCGTTCTTGGCCGACAGGCCCATCGTCGTCAGCAAACCCACCTGGAAATAGATGTCGTTGGACAGGCCGCGAGCCATCACCGCCAGCACCGCGCCCAGCACGCCCAGCGGAATCGCCGTCATGGCGGCGCACGGCACCAGCCAGCTTTCGTACAGCGCCGCCAGGCACAGGAAGACGAACAATATCGACACCGCGTACAGCAGCGGCGTCTGGCCGCTGGACAGCCGATCCTGATAAGACAGGCCGCTCCACTCGTACTGCGTGCCCGGCAGCTTGCCGGCTATCGCCTCCACCGCCTTCATCGCCTCGCCGGAACTGACGCCGGCGGCGGCCGAGCCCGACAAGGGCAGCGCCGGCAAACCGTTGTAGCGGTTCAGCTGCGCCGGGCCATATTCCCAGCGCGCGCGGGCGAAGGCAGAAAACGGCGTCATCGTGCCGTCAGCGCCGCGGACGAACCACAGGCCCAGATCCTCGGGCTTGGAACGATACGGCGCGTCGGCCTGCATCATCACCTTCTTCACCCGGCCGCGGTCGATGAAATCATTGATATAGCGCCCGCCCCAGGCGGCGCCCAGCGTGTCGGCGACATTGGCCGGGTCCAGCCCCAGCGCCACGGCCTTGCTCTGGTCCACATCCAGCCGCAATTGCGGCTTGTCGTCGGCTGCGCCGGAGCGCACCGCGCTCAGCCTATCGTCGCCCTGGGCCGTCTTCAGCAGCTGGTCGCGCGCTTTGGCGAGATGCTCGCGGCCCTGGCCCGACGCGTCCTGCAGCCAGAATTCGAAACCATTGGTCTGGCCCAGCCCGCCGATAGGCGGCAGCACCATGCCGAACACCTCGGCGTCCCGCTGCGAGGCCAGCGCGGCGGTGGCGCGGTCGGCTATCGCCTGGGCGCTGTTCTCCGCCCCGCGCCGTTTCGACCAGTCCTTCAACGCGACGAAGGCCATGCCGGCATTCTGGCCGGAGCCGCCGAAGCTGAAGCCGGACAGCATGTACACCGACTCGACATTAGCCTTCTCGGTCTCCAGAAAATGCTTTTCCACCGCTCGCGCCACCTTGTCCGCGCGCTCATGGGTGGCGCCGGCGGGCAGCGTGAACTGCGCCATCACCGTGCCCTGGTCTTCATCCGGAATGAAGGCCGTCGGCAGCCGTGGATACACCGCCGCCAGGCCGGCCGCCAGCGCCAGGTAGACCAAACCACCGCGCAAAGGGCGACGCAGCCAGGCCGGCAGCCAGCGGCCGGCGTAGGCGGACTGCAAATGATTGAAGCGGCGCTCGAACGCCGCCAGCGGGCCGCGCTCGGACGGCGCATGCGGCCGCAGCAGCGTCGCGCACAAGGCCGGCGTCAAGGTCAGCGCGGTCAGCACCGACAAGGCCATCGCCGCGACGATAGTGATCGAGAACTGGCGATAGATGACGCCGACCGAGCCGCCGAAGAAAGCCATCGGCAGGAACACCGCGCCCAGCACCAGGCCGATGCCGACCAGCGCGCCGCCGATCTCGCCCATCGAGCGGACGGTGGCCGCGCGCGCGTCCAGCCCCTCCTCGCTCATCACCCGCTCGACGTTTTCCACCACCACGATGGCGTCGTCCACCAGCAGGCCGATGGCCAGCACCATGCCGAACAGCGTCAGCGTGTTGATGCCGAAGCCGGCCGCCGCCAGCACGCCGAAGGTGCCCAGCAGCACCACCGGCACCGTCAGCGCCGGAATCAGCGTCGCGCGCCAGTTGCGCAGGAACACATACATCACCAGCACCACCAGCGCCACCGCCTCCAGCAGCGTCTCCATCACCGCGCGTATCGACAGCCGGACAAAGTGGGTGGTGTCCTCCGGATAGGCGACGCGGATGCCTGGCGGGAAGTTGCGCTCCAGCTCGACGACGCGCGCCTTCACCGCCTCAGCGGTGGCCAACGCGTTGGCGCCCGGCGCCAGCATCACCGCCAGGCCAGAGGCCGGATGGCCGTTCAGCCGCGAGCTGCTGCTGTAATCCTCCTGCCCCAGCTCTACCCGCGCCACGTCGCCCAGCCGCACCGCGCCGCCGTCCGGCAGCGCCTTGAGCACGATGCCGCGGAACTGCTCCGGCGTGGACAGCCGCGACCAGGCGGTGACCATCGCGTTCAGCTGCTGGCCCGGCGGCGACGGCAAGGCGCCCAGCTCGCCGACCGACACTTCGGTGTTCTGCTTGGAGATGGCGGCGCTGACGTCTGATGGGATCAGACCGTAGCTGTTGAGCTTGTGCGGGTCCAGCCACACGCGCATCGCGTACGGCGCGCCGAAGGCCCGCACCGAGCCGACGCCGTCCACCCGGCTCAGCGGGTCCTGCACATTGCTGGCCAGCCAGTCGGCGATATCGGTATCGCCGCGCTGACCGCTGACATCGTAAAAGGAAGCGATCAGCAGGAAGTCGCCCTGCATCTTCTGCACCGACAAGCCGTTCTGCTGCACCTGCTGCGGCAGCCGCGCCAGCATCTGGCTGACCTTGTTCTGCACCTGCACCTGAGCGGTGTCGGCGTTGGCGCCCTGGCGGAAGGTGAGCATGATCTCGGCCTGGCCGGACGAGGAGCTGGTGGAACTGAAATACATCAGATTGTCCAGGCCCTTCAACTCCTGCTCCAGCACCTGGATCACGCTGGTCTCCACCACCTGGGCGGACGCGCCGGGGTAGCTGGCGCTGACCATCACCGTCGGCGGGGCGATGTCCGGATATTGCGACACCGGCAGCGCGCGCAAGGCGAACAGGCCGGCCAGCATGATGACGATGGCCAGCACCCAGGCGAACACCGGGCGGTCTATGAAGAAACGCGCCAGCATCGCTCAGCCCCTTCCGGCCTGGGCCGGCAAGGCCACCGGCGTCGCCGCCTCTCCCGGGCGGGCGCGCTGCAGGCCGTCGACGATCAGCCTGTCGTCGGCTTTCAGCCCCGTCGTCACCAGCCAGTAAGCGCCGTGGGTGCCCTCGGTCGTCAATATCCGCTGTTCCACCTTGCCGCCGGCGCCCAGCACCAGCGCGGTGGCGCGGCCCTTGTCATCGCGCGCCACGCCTTGCTGCGGCGCCAATACCGCCTGGCGGCGCACGCCCTGCTCCAGCTCGGCGCGCACATACATTCCGGGCAGCAGCAGGCCTTCGGGATTGGGGAATTCGGCGCGCAAGGTCACCGCGCCGGAGACGCGGTCCACATTCAATTCGGTGAAGCGCAGCTTGCCGGCATGCCGGTATGGCGCGCCGTCCTCCAGCTTGAGCCTGGCGGCGGCGCCGGCTGGCTCAAGCTCGCCTTCGGCCTGCCGGCGCTTGAAGGCCAGCAGATCCTGGCTGGACTGGACGATGTCGACATACATCGGGTCCAGCTGCTGGATGGTGGCCAGCGCCGCGCTCTGGCCTGCCGTGACCAGCGCGCCCTCGCTGATGGCGGAGCGGCCGATGCGGCCGGAAATCGGCGCCAGCACGCGGGTGCGGGATAGGTCCACCCTGGCCGCCGCCACCGCCGCCTCGCCGGCTTTTACCGCCGCCAGGCCCTTGCGGTAATCGGCGTCCGCCTCCTCGCGCTCCTGGCGGCTGACCCCGTCTATCTTGGCCAATTCGGCATAGCGTTCGGCGCGTCCCTTCAGGCTGCCCAACGCGGCGCGGGCGGAGGCCAATGTCGCCTCCGCTTGCTGCAAAGCCGCCTGATAGCCGGCCGGATCGATCTGGTACAGCAGGTCGCCGGCCTTGACCAGGCTGCCCTCGGTGAAATGCCGTTTCAGCACGATGCCGTTCACCTGCGGCCTGACTTCGGCGCTGCGGTAGGCGACGGTGCGGCCAGCCAATTCGGCCCGTATCGCCACGTCTTTCGTCTCCAGCTTCACCACCCCCACTTCGGGCGGCTTGTCCGCCTCCGGCGCTGGCTCCGTCCCCCTGCAGCCGGCCAAGCCCGCCGCCATCGCAACAACCGTCAATATCCGCATATTTCAGTGCATTCCAGCCGCGAAAGCGGGGACCATCAAGCCCCCTGAAGCTGCTCACGCGGACGCATGCAGTCATCGAGAAGCGGACTTGGCGGCTCCTGCTTCGGGCTCAATCGAGTCCAGAAGTCGAACGGCGTACAAGCCAGGCGCAGCGCCCGCGCCCATCCGCCGCTCGCAAGAGCTTGCAGGCAAATTCCCCGATGTGAGACGGGAATCTTGGCATCGGCGACAATGTTAATGATAATACTTATCACTTGCAATAAAATCGCCGGACGCTCTCGAATGCAAAGGAAACACTCCATGCCGCTCCTCCACGCCACGCGCCGCGACGCGCTGCGCCTGGCCGCCGCAGCCGGCCTCGCCGCGCTGCTCAGCGCTTGCGACGCCCCGGCCCAATCCGAAGACGCGGCAGCCGCTTCCGCCGGCTGGCCGCGCACGCTGGACACGCCCAAGGGCAAGCTGACGCTGGACAAGATGCCGCAACGCATCGTCTCCACCAGCGTGACGCTGACCGGCACCCTGCTCGCCATCAACGCGCCGGTGGTCGCCAGCGGGGCCAGCGCCGCCCATTCCAAAGTCACCGACGAGCAAGGCTTCTTCACCCAGTGGAGCGCGGTGGCCAAGCAACGCGGCGTGACGCCGCTGTACCAGGGCGAACCCAACGCCGAGGCCATCATCGCCGCCCAGCCGGACCTGATCGTGATGGCCGGCACCGGCGGCGACTCCGCGCTGAAACTGTACGAACAGCTGAGCCAGATGGCCCCGACCCTGGTGGTGAATTACGACGACAAGAGCTGGCAGGAGCTGGCGACGCTGTTGGGCCGGGCCAGCGGCCGCGAGGCCGATGCCCGCGCCGCCATCGCCGGCTTCGACGCCGAAGCGGCACAGGTGAAAACCGCGCTGAAGCTGCCGCCGCAGCCGACGGCGGCATTGGTTTATTACGAGGATGGCTCCGGCGCCAATCTGTGGACCCCGCAATCGGCGCAGGGCAAGCTGCTGCAGTCGCTGGGCTTTGAATTGGCCACCGCGCCGGACAGCGTCAAAGGCAATACCAGCATGGGCGTGCGTCACGACATCATCCAGCTGACCGGCGAGAAGTTCGCCGACGGCCTGCAAGGCAAATCGATGATCCTGTTCAACGCCGACCAGGACCAGGTGCCGCAGGTGCTGGCCAATCCCTTCCTGGCCGGCAATCCGGCGGTGAAGGCCAGGCAGGTGTACGCCGCCGGCCTGGACACCTTCCGCCTGGACTACTACAGCGCGCGCAATCTGCTGGCGCGGCTGCGCAAGCAGTTCGGCTGAAAACCGCCCGAGCGGCGACAATAAAAAAGCGGACCGAAGTCCGCTTTTTTCATGGCTCGGCGCGCGAAGCTCAAGACCCCGCCGCCTGCTCCGCCGGTTCGCCTTCGGCCTGCTCCGGCTTGCCGCCGGAAAGGCGGCGCAAGGAACCAAAGCCCACGCACATCAGCAAACCCGCCGCGGCCGCGCCCGCGCCGAACCAGGCCACCGCCATCAGCGGCGCCAAGGCCCGCGCCAGCGCGCCCAGACCCAGCGCGCCCAGGCTGTCGCCCACCACGTCCTGGGCGTTCCACAGGCTGTTGACGCGGCCCAGAAGGTGGTCCGGCGTCTGGCCCTGCACCAGCGTGAACTGCAGCAACGAGGCGATGGAGCCCAGATAGCCCAGCACCACCAGCGCCGCCAGGCCGTAAGCCAGGTGGGTGAAGGCTCCCAAGGATGCGATGGCCAGCGACGAGGCGGTCACGCAGGCCAGCATCATCGCGCCGGGACGGCTCAACCCGCCCACCCAGCCACTGGTGAAGGCGCCCAGCATCGCGCCCAGCGGCACCGCCGAATACATCAGGCCGACTTCGAACGCGCCGCCGCCGTAGCCATCCTCGGCCAGCGACGGGTATAGCACCCGCACCGCGCTCAGCAACGTCTGCAGCGTGCCCACCGCCACCACCGCGCCGACCACCTTGTTCTGCCACAGGAATTCAAAGCCTTCCATCAAGGACCGCAGCGGGTGCGACGGTTCGGCGTTTTGCGGCTTCAGCGACGGCAGGCGGGTCAGCGGAATCAGCGTGGCCAGCGTGCCGATGCCGGCGAGCAGGTAGTTCCAATTGACGCCTGCGGCGGTGATGATCAAGCCGCCCAAGAGCGGCGACAGCACCGCGCCGAAGCGCACGGTCAGCATGCTCAGCGCGCCGGCGGCGGGCAGATTCTCGCGGCCGACGATGACCGGAATCGACGCCATCAGCGAGGTGATGCCGATGCCGCTGAAGAAACCGTCCCAGGTGGACACCACATACAGCGCCGTCACCGACGGGTTGGTCATGAAGCCGTTCAAGGCCAGCGCCAGAAAGCCCAGGCCGCAAGAAGTCCGGCCCAGCAGGATCAAGCGACGGCGGTCCATGCGGTCGGCCAGCACGCCGCCGCACATCAGGCCGGCGAACATGCCGATGCCGTCCAGCGCCATCGCCGCGCCCACCTGCAGCGTGGAACCGGTGAGTTGATGGATCTGCACCGGCACCGCCACCATCAGGATGCCGAAGGCGAACACCGAAATCATCCGGGCGATGAAAATGGAGCGGAAATGAGGATTGAGCCTGAGCAGGCTGAAATCGACGAAGATGGGCGATTTTTTCATGTTATCAACGCAGTGGTTCGAGAAGCGCGGCTCAGTGGCCGCGCGCGGAAAAAATTGACGGCGTCACGCCGCGGCGTGGTTTCTTCATGGAGTTTGCATGGTAACATTGCAGATTCGTATTAGGAATCATTTTCATTTAATCATGCCTACTCGCCCTCATGCGGCCACGCGCCGACGGATGACGCTCTTGCTCGCCTGCCTGACGCTGCTGGCCGTCGTATCCGTGCTGAGCCTGGCGCTGGGCGCCAAGCCGATTCCGCTCGCCACCGTCTGGGACAGCCTGCTTGGCCGCGCCGCCGGGCCGGACAGCGTGGTCGTATTGCAGGGGCGGCTGCCGCGCACGCTGCTGGGCCTGCTGGCCGGCGCGGCGCTGGGCTTGTCCGGCGCGCTGATCCAGGCGCTGACCCGCAATCCGCTGGCCGATCCCGGCATACTCGGCGTCAACGCCGGCGCCAGCTTCGCGATGGTGCTGGGCGTCGCCTTCCTCGCCGTGGACAGCCAAGGCGGCTACATGGCCTGCGCGGCGACGGGCGCGCTGTGCGCGACGCTGCTGGTCTACGCCGTGGGCGCGCGCGGCCGCCGCGCCGATCCGCTGCGCATCGTGCTGGCCGGCGTGGCCGTCGGCGCGGTGCTGATGGGCCTGTCCGCCGCCATCGCCCTGCTCGACCCCATCGCCTTCAACCGTCTGCGCTACTGGAACGCCGGCACGCTGGACGTGCGCGACATGGCCGCCGTCGGCCTGGCCGCGCCCGCCATCCTGGCCGGCGGCATGCTGGCGCTGCTGCTGGCCCGCCCGCTGAACGCGATGGGCCTGGGCAACGATCTGGCGGTCAGCTTGGGCGGCCGTCCGCTGCTGATCCAGAGCGGCGCGGTGGCCGCCATCACGCTGTTGTCCGGCGCCAGCACCGCCGTCGCCGGGCCGATAGGCTTCGTCGGCCTGATGATTCCCCACGTCGCGCGCCGGCTGGGCGGCGCCGACCTGCGTTGGAGCCTGCCCTTCACCATCCTGCTGGCGCCGATACTGCTGCTGCTGTCCGACATCGCCGGCCGCTTGCTGACGCCGGGCGAGCTGCGCGTGTCCATCGTCACCGCCTTCATCGGCGCTCCGGCACTGATCTGGCTGGCGCGCAGCCACGGCGGATCGGGAGGCAAGGCATGAAAACGGCGCATCTGCGGCTGGGCGATCCAGACGGCCGCTTCAATCTTCGCATCAAGCCGGGCCGGCTATGCCCGGCGCTGCTGCTGATGGCGGCCTGCGCCGCGCTGGCGCTGCTGAGTCTGCGCGCAGGCGCCTTGCATCTGAGCGTCGAGCAAGTGTGGGCGGCATTGCAAGGCCAGGGCAGCCGGCTGAACGTGGCCGTGGTCCAGCAATGGCGGCTGCCGCGGGTGGCGATGGCGCTGGTCATCGGCGCGGCGCTGGGCATGAGCGGCGCGATCTTCCAGTCACTGCTGCGCAATCCCTTGGGCAGCCCGGACGTGGTGGGCTTCAACACCGGCGCTTACACCGGCGCGCTGCTGGTGATCACCACCATCGGCGGCAGCCATTTCCAGATCGCCGGCGGCGCGCTGGCCGGCGGCCTCGCCTCCGCCGCGCTGGTCTACCTGCTGGCCTGGCGGCGCGGCGCGCACGGACTCCGGCTGATCATCGTCGGCATCGCCGTCAGCGCCATGCTGAGCGCGCTCAACAGCTGGCTGCTGATCAACGCCAGCCTGGAGTCGGCGATGAGCGCCGCGATCTGGGGCGCCGGCACGCTGAACGGCATGACCTGGAGCAAGGGCTTGCCGTCGGCGCTGTTCTGCCTGCTGGCGATGCTGGCGGCGCTGACGCTGAAGCCGCGGATGCGGCTGCTGGAAATGGGCGACGACAGCGCCAATGCGCTGGGCGTGCCGGCCGAGCGCGCCCGGCTGACGCTTATGGGCCTGGGCGTGGCGCTGATCGCCTCCGCCACCGCGGCCGCCGGCCCGATCGCCTTCATCGCGCTGGCCGCGCCGCAGATCGCCCAGCGCCTGCAGCGCGCGCGCGCCACCAGCCCGCTCACCGCCGCCTGGACTGGCGCGCTGCTGCTGCTGGCGGCCGACTACGCCGCCCAACACCTGTTCTATCCGCGCCAGCTGCCGGTTGGCGTCGTCACCATCTGCATCGGCGGCCTTTACCTGCTGTGGCTGCTGCTGCGCCAAACCGGAGGCACGAAATCGTGACCACCCTGTCCCTGAAGCTCAGCCCCGCCGCCATCGATCCCGCCCTGCCTGCGTCCGGCCTGCCCAGGCTGTCCGGCGACGGCCTGCGCCTGGGCTACCGCCAACGGACGATCTGCGAGCAGCTGAACCTGCGCATTCCCGATGGCTCCTTCACCGTCGTCATCGGCCCCAACGGCTGCGGCAAATCGACTCTGCTGCGCAGCCTTAGCCGCCTGCTGAAACCGCTGGACGGCCAAGTGAGGCTGGACGGCCGCGACATCCACAGCCAGCCGGCCAAGGCGGTGGCGCGCCAGCTAGGCCTGCTGCCGCAAAGCGCCGTCGCGCCGGACGGCATCACCGTGGCCGACCTGGTCGCGCGCGGCCGCTACCCGCATCAGGGCCTGCTGCGGCAATGGAGCCGCGAAGACGAAAGCGCGGTCAATGAAGCGCTGAAAGCCACCGGCACCGCCGAGCTGGCCGACCGGCTGGTGGACGAGCTGTCCGGCGGCCAGCGCCAGCGCGCCTGGGTGGCGATGGCCCTGGCCCAGCAGACGCCGCTGCTGCTGCTGGACGAACCCACCACCTATCTGGACATCGCCCACCAGATCGAGCTCTTGGAGCTGTTCCGCACTCTCAACCGCGACGGCGGCCGCACCCTGGTGGCGGTACTGCACGACATCAACCACGCCTGCCGCTACGCCACCCACTTGATCGCAATGAAGGACGGCCGCATCGTCGCCGAGGGCGCGCCGTCGCGCATCGTCAGCGCCGTGCTGATCGAGCAGGTGTTCGGCCTGCCCTGCCTGATCATCGAGGACCCGGTCAGCCATACGCCGATGGTGATTCCGCGCTGAGCTTGGCTTGCCGTCCCGCCATGAAAAATGACCCCGTTAGGGGCCATTTTCATTTGCCGGAATCCATCACCCCAGGCTGTTCACCTCCTTCAGGATGCCGTCCAGCAACGGGCCCAGCGTCTCCAGCGACTGCGGCGACACGATATCCTCGTGCGCGCAGTCCAGCTCGTGCACGGTCAGGCCCGCCAGATGCGGCCGCCACGTTGCGCGCACGTCCATGCCCTCGGGCAGGGTGCGGCGGGCGACGAACAGCGTGGCCGCGCCGTCGTAGCGCGGCGTGCGCGCCTGCGACAGCAGCCGCACCGCATCCTGGTAATTGGCGACGATGTGGCCGAACATCTCGGTCTTCTCGCGCAGCATGAAGGCGTCGGCGGCATCCTCGGTGGCGGACATGAACTGCTGCTGCTCGCGCGCCACTTCGGCCTTGGCCTCGTCCTCGGTCGGGCCGCTCCAGTCCTGGCCCTCCGGCGGATAGGTGTCAAGCAGGCCCAGGAAGGCCACCTCCTCGCCCTCGGCTCGCAGCCTGGCCGCCAGCCCCTGCGCCACCGTGCCGCCCAGCGAGTAGCCGATCAGGTGATACGGACCCTGCGGCTGGACGCAGCGCAGATTGGCCAGATGGTGCTCGCACACCTCATCCATATCGGCGCAGCGCGCGATGGCGCCTTCCGGGCGCGGCGACTGCAGCCCCACCAGCGCGAGGCCGGGCCGCAGATGGCGCGACAGGCCGCTGTACTGCCAGGCGAAGCCGGAGGCCGGGTGGATGCAGAACAGCGGCCGCCCCTTGCCGGCGCGCAGCGGCAGCACCTCGCCGAAGCCGGCCAGTGCCGGGTCGGACATGAGGCCACTATCGGACAGCACAGCCGCCAGCTTGGCCACCGTCGGCGAACTCATGATCTGGCCAACCGACACCGGCAGCTTCAGCTCGCGGCGCAGCGTCGCCGCCAGCCGCATCGCCAGCAGCGAATGGCCGCCCAGCGCGAAGAAGTCGTCGTCGGCGCGCACCGCGTCGCATTCCAATATCTCGGCGAACAGCGCGGCGATGCGGCTCTCCAGGCCCGGACGCGGCTCGCGGCCCTTGGCCGCCGCCGTCGAAGACGGCTCCGGCAGCGCTTTGCGGTCCAGCTTGCCGTTGGCGCTGAGCGGGAAGTCCGCCAGGCGCATCACCGCCACTGGCACCATGTGGGCCGGCAGCGCCTTGGCCAGCGCCGCGCGCAGCGCGTCGACATCAGGCGGGCTGTCCGGATCGGACGCGATCACATAGCCGACCAACTGTCGGTTGTCGGCGCCGGCGGCGTGGGCCGCCTGGCCGCCCAGCGCGCGGGCGTGGACCACGGCGCGGGCGACGCCCGGCTGCGAGAGCAGCGCCGCCTCGATCTCGCCCAGCTCGATGCGCTGGCCGCGAATCTTCAGTTGGTCGTCGCTGCGGCCCAGGTACTCGACGGCACCGTCCGGCAGCCAGCGCGCGATGTCGCCGGTGCGGTACATTCGCTCACCGTCGGCGTACGGATCGGCGACAAAGCGGGCCGCGGTCAGATCCGGCCGGCCCAGATAGCCGTGGGCCAGCTGCACGCCGCACAGATACAGCTCGCCCGGCGCGCCCACCGGCACCGGCAGCAGCGCGGCGTCCAGTATCCGCAGCGCAGTGTTCCACACCGGCAGGCCGATGGGCACGCTGGCCGATTCCGGCGCCGGCTTGGCCGCCGGCTGGTAGCTGACGTCCACCGCCGCCTCAGTCGGGCCGTACAGATTGTGCAGCGGCGCGTCCATCAGGCCGGCGTAGCCGTCGGCCAGTTCGCGCGACAGCGCCTCGCCGCTGCAGAACACGCGGCGCAGGCCGGCCGCCTGGGCCGAACGCGCCGCCGCGTCGCCCCGCATGTGCGCCAGCAGCGCCGCCAGCATCGACGGAACGAAGTGCAAGGTGGTGACGCCGCGCGCGGCGATCAGCTCCAGCAGCGCCTCCGGGTCGCGGTGCGCGTCCGGCGGCGCCATAAACAGCCGCGCGCCGACGATCAGCGGCCAGAAGAATTCCCATACCGACACGTCGAAGCTGCAAGGCGTTTTCTGCAGCACCACGTCGTCCGCGCCCAGGCCGTACTCGTGCTGCATCCACAGCAGGCGGTTGACGATGGCGCGGTGCGAAACCAGCGCGCCCTTGGGCCGGCCGGTGGAGCCGGAGGTGTACAACAGATAGGCGGCGTGGTCCGGCGTCAGCGCCGGCGCGTCGAAGGCCTGCGGATCGGCCGCCAGCGCGTCTTGCAACAGCAACGTGCCCATGGACGCAAAGCGCGGCGCCAGCTCGGCGCAAGTGACGATCAGCGCCGGCTTGGCGTCGGCCACCATATAGGCCAGCCGTTCGTCCGGGTAGCCGGTGTCCAGCGGCAGGTAGGCGGCTCCGGCCTCCTGCGCCGCCATCAGCGCCAGGCTCAGGTGCACCGAGCGCGGCAAGGCCACGGCGACGATGTCGCCCGGCTTGACGCCGGCCGCGAGCAGCCTTCCGGCCAGATGCGCTACCTGGGCGCGGGTTTCGGCGTAGCCGAGCGCATGCGCCTCGTCCAGCAGCGCCGGCGCGTCCGGCGTCCTGGCCGCCTGGACCGCCAGCAGCGACGGCAGCGTGGTTTCAGGAATGACTGCGGCGGTGGCGTTGACCCGCTCGATCAGCTCGCGCTCGGCGCCGGTCAGCGGATTAAAGACCGACCACGGCAGCTCTGGTTGATAAGCCAGATGCTCCAGCAGCGACTGCATGCGCTCGGCCAGCTGTCCCGGATCCTTGACCAGGTCGCGGTACTCGATCAGCAGGCGCAGCCGGTCTCCCGGCAGCGCCAGCACCGTCAGCGGATAGTGGGTATGGCCGCGGTTGCGCAGCGAGGCGATGCGCGCGCAGTGGTAGTCGCGCGACTGCATGTCCTGATCCGGGTAGTTCTCCACCACCAGCAGCGTGTCGAACAGCGTGGCCGCGCCGGCCAGGCGCTGGATTTCGGCAAGGCCCAGCCCGTCACGTTCCAGCAGACGGATCTGCCGCGCCTGCAAGTCGGCCAGCTGTTCCCACAGCGGCGCGTCCGGCCGCAGAACCACCCGTACCGGAATGGTGTTGCTGAACAGGCCGATATGCTCGTCCACGCCGTCCACCGGGCTGAAGCGGCCCGACACCGGCGAGCCGAACACCACGTCGTTGCGGCCGGTCAGCACCGACAGCAGCGCGCCCCACATGCCCTGCATCGCGGTGTTGAGGGTAAGGCCGCGTTCGCGGCAGCGCTCGGTCAGCGCGTCTTCCAGCGCTTGCGGCAGCACCAGCTCGAATTCCCGCACTTCCGGCGCGGCCGTCTGTTGGCCGAACAGCAGCGTGGGCTTGACGCCGTCCAGCGTCTGCAGCCACAGCTGCCGCGCCGGCGTCAGGTCGCGCGCGGCCAGCGCGCGGACCACGCTGGGGTAATCGACGCGGATCGCCGGCAGCGTGTCAGGCCCGTCGCCGTAGGCGGCCAGCAGGTCGCGCAGCATGATGGGCGTGGACCAACCATCGACAACCAAATGGTGCGCGGTCAGGAACAGCGTGGACAGTTGGCCGTGGCGCGCCAGCGTGGCCTGCAGCAGCGGGCCCTCGCTGGGGCCGCCGACCGTAAAGTCGCGGTTCAGCTCCTCACGCTCCAGCGCCTGCAGCGCCTCGGTCTCGTCAGCCGACGCGGCCAGCTCCAGCTCGCGCCACGGCCATTCCGGCAGCACAAGCGGCAGCAGTTGCAACGGTTCGGCCTGAACTTCGCTGTCGAAACCTGCGGCCAACTGCGGATGGCGGCGCAATACCGCCGCCAGCGCCGCGCGCAGCCTGTCGCTGCCCAGCGGGCCTTCGAAAGTGACGCGGGTGATGGAGTTGTACTTGCCAGCCGCCTCGCCCAGTTGGGCGTGGAACAGCAAGCCCTGCTGCAGCGGCAGCACCGGCAAGGCGGCGGCCAAGCTGCCGTGGCGGGCGCAGAGCGCCGCCAGCTCGGCGTCGGACAACGGCGCGCCGCCGGCGCCCAGCGTCTCGGAGGCCACCAGCGTGTCGGCCGCGGCCAGCGGATCGCGCTCGGCGAGACGAGCCAGCGCGGCGATCGCGCTGTCCATCCGTTGTCCCAGCCGGTCAATGGCCGCTGCGTCGAACAGCGCGTCGGCCCAGGTCCAGTTGACCGCCACGCGCGGCGCGGCGCCGGACTCGTCGACGAAGACATTGGCCTCCAGCCCGTATTGCAGCGGCAAGGCCGGATCGATGTCGACGGCGAAGGCGTCGGCGAAGCGGCCGCCGGCGGCCAGCGGCGTCCATTCGCCGTCGCTGGCCTGGAAGCGGCCCAGGTAGTTGAATAGCAGCGCCGGGCGACTCTGCGCCTCCAGCGCGCCCAGCGCCGGGCCATGCTCGTCGTCCAGATAACGCAGCACGCTGTAGCCCAGCCCGTGGTCCGGCATCGCCCGCATCACGCGCTTGACCGCGCGCAGCGCCTCCAGGGCGGCCGCGTCGCCGGCCTCCCTGGTCGACAGGTCGAACAGCGCCGGATATTCGGCGGTCAGCCAGCCCACGGTGCGGCCGAGGTCGATGCCGTCGTCGCCGGCGTGGCGGCCGTGCGACTCCAAACCTACGCGCAAGCGCTGCGCGTCGAATTCGCCGCGGCAGGCCAGCAGCAGCGCCGCCAGCAGGATTTCCTCCACCGTCGCGCGGCAAGCGTTCGGCAGCTTTTGCAGCAAAGCCGCGCTGGCGGCCTCGCCGAGCAGCGCGCGGCTGTGGCGGGCCGCGTCGTGGCGGTCGCGGGCCGGGGCCAGCGCCTTGGCGCTCAATGCGTCGGCCTTTCCGGCCAGCATGCCGCGCCACATCGCCAGCTCGCCGTGGCGGGCCGGCGCCTGGCCGGCCAGCGTTTTCGCCCACTCGCGCAGGCCGAAGTCCTCGCGCGGCAGCTGGACGGCCTCTCCAGCCATCGCTGCCTCGCAGGCGGACCGCAGCTCCGGCAGCAGCGCGCGCCAAGATACGCCGTCGACCGCCAGGTGGTGAATGGCCAGCAGCACATGCTTGCCGTCGGCTCCACTCCGCAGCGCGGCCTGCAGCATCAGGCCGTTTTCCGGGTCCAGCCTCGCGCAAGCGGTTTCGAATAGCTGATCCGGCGTCGCGTCCGGCGCGGCCTCGATCAGCGTCCGCGCATCCAATGCGGCCGGCGCGGCGTCCAGATGCAGTTGGCCGTCGGCGGCGCGGCTGCGCAATGCCGGGTGCGCGCGCTGCAAGGCCAGCAGGCCGGCGGCCAGGTGCTCGGGGGCCAGCGCCGCCGGCGCTTTCAGCCACACGCCCTGGACGAAGCGGCTGGCCATGCCGTATTGCTCGGCGAACCAGCTGACGATGGGCAATCTGCCCAGCGGGCCGGCCGCGTCGTCGGCTGCCTGATTAGCAGCCGACAGCGGCTGCAGCGCCGCGGCCATGCCGGCCGGCGTGCGCTTGGCGAACACGTCGCGCGGACGCAGCAGGAAGCCGGCGCGGCGCAGCTCGGTGCCCAGGCTCATCGCCGAGATGCTGTCGCCGCCCAGCTGGAAGAAATCGTCATCGGGGCTGGTGCTGTCCAGATTCAACACCTTGGCCACCGCCGCGCACAGCAGGCGCTCGGCGTCGTTGGCCGGCTCGCGTCCTGCGGCGGCGTTCTGCGGCCGGATCGCCGGCAGCGCCTTGCGGTCTATCTTGCCGTTAATGTTGACCGGCCATTCCGGCAGCACCGCCAGCGCCGACGGCACCATGTAGTCGGGCAGCGTTTCGGCCACTTGCGCCAGCAAGGCGGCGGACAGGCCGGCCTCCTCGTGGCGGCCGGCGTCGGCCATCGTGCAATAGGCGATCAGCCGGTGGCTGCCGCCCACCGCCTCGGCCAGCACCACGGCGGCGTTGACGCCGGGCAGGCTGGCCAGCGCGTGCTCGACCTCGCCCATCTCGATGCGGAAGCCGCGCACCTTGATCTGGTGGTCGACGCGGCCGATGAAGTCCATCTGGCCGCGGGCGTTCCAGCGCGCCAGGTCGCCGGTGCGGTACATCAGCTCGCCGTCGCCGAAGGGACTGGCGACGAAGCGGGCCGCGGTCAAGGACGGGCGATTCAGATAGCCCAGGCCCAGGCCGGCGCCGGCCAGGTACAGCTCGCCGGCCACGCCTATCGCCACCGGACGCAAAGCGGCGTCCAACACCAGCGCGCGGGTATTGGCCACCGGCCGGCCCACCACCGGCTCTTCTGCTATCGAACCCGGCGCGCCCAGCGCCGAGATCGTGTATTCGGTCGGGCCATAGAAATTATGGAAATGCAGCTGCGAGTAGCCGCGCATCTCCTCCCACAGCGCCGGCGGCACCGCCTCGCCGCCCACCATCACCATGCCGGGCTGCCAATGGCCGTCATCCATCAGGCCGCAATCCAGCATCTGCCGCAGCAGCGACGGCGGTACGTCCATCTCGTCGATGCGCTCGCGGCGCACCAGATCGACCAGTTGCTGCGCGTCGCGGCGCAGCTCCTCGTCGCACAGATGCACTTCCTGGCCCATAAAGAGCCAGAACAGCTGCTCCAGCGCGCCGTCAAAGGACAGCGAGGCGGTCTGCATCGTACGCACCCGGCGGCCGCGTACGCGGACGAAATCGCCGAACAGGCCGCTCTGCTGGCTCAACAGCAGGTTGAGGAAGCTGGCGTGGGCGATCATCACGCCCTTCGGTTTGCCGGTGGAGCCGGAGGTATAGATCATATAGGCCAGCCGGTCACCGTCCAGCGGACGCAGCCGTTCCGCGTCGTCCAGCGGCTGGGCGGCGCGGGCGGCCAGCCGCGCGCGAACCGCATCGTCGTCCAGGCACAGCGCCGGCAGGCTTGGCAGCCGGGCGCGGACGCCGGAGCGGGTCAGCAGCAAGGTCGGCGCGGCGTCCTCGCACATCAGAGCCAGCCGCTCGGGCGGATAGTCCAGATCCAGCGGCAGGAAGGCGGCGCCGGCCGCCAGCGTGCCCAATATCGCCACCACGGTGTCGACGCTGCGCGGCACGGCGACGCCGACCACGCTGCCGTCGCCGATGCCGCGCGAGAGCAGCTCGCGCGCCAGCTGCGCCACGCGGGCCGACAGCAGGCCGTAGCTCAGCCGCTCGTCGCCGCAGACCAGCGCGGTTTCATTTTCGTAACGCGCGGCGCTGGCCAGAAACACGTCCAGCGCGGTGCGCGCGCCGGCCGGCGCGCTGACGCGCGGCCCATGCGACCACTCGTCCAACGCGGCCTTCTCCGCGGCGCTATGCAAAGGCGCGTCGCCGACGGCAGTGCCGCCGGCCAGGGCGGCGATGAAGCCGCGCAGCCGCCAAGCGTGCCACTCCAACTCCGCCGCGTCATAGCGCGCCGGATTGGCGCTCAGCTCCACCACCAGCGCCTCGCCCTGCTGCCAGAGGCCGAATTCGATGTCGTCTATCGGCCCCACAGCCAGCGGCAGCGTGACGCCCGTTACCTCGCCCAGCCGCAGCGACTGGTCGTAGATCTTCAGGTTCAGCGTCGCGCCGTACAAGGCGCGGTTGGAGCCGACCATGCCGCTGTCGCGCTGGATCTGCTCGGCGTCGTAGCGCTCATGGCGGCGCACCTGTTTCAATTCGTCGGCCAAGCGCCGCGCGAGCGTAGCCAGATCGTCGCCATCGTCGATATCCAGCGCCACCGGCAACACATTCACCACCGGGCCCACGGCCCGCAGCGCCGCCGACCCCATGCGCCGCATGAAAGGCACGCCCATCGCCACCCTGCTCTTGCCGCTCATCCTGGCCTGGTAGGCGAAAACGGCCGCCATGGCCTGCGGCGCCGCCGTTCCTCCAGCGATTTCAAAACGCCGGCGCAGCACGTCGACATTGGCCGCGCCGTCGCCTGCCAGCGCGTCGCGCGCGGACAAGGTGGACGGCGACGGCAGCGCGGCGGCGTAGCCGCGCCAGAACGCGCGGTCTTCCTCGCAGCGCGGGCTGGCCAGGTAGCTTTCGCGCTCGGCCGCGACATCGGCGAAAGAAACAAATGGCGACGGCGGCGGCGCTTCGCCGCGGCCCAGCGCCTGGTAGAGGTCGGCGATGCGGCGGGTCAGCGCGGCGAAGCTGTAGCCGTCGACGCAGACATGGTGGTAGCGCTGATACCAGAACCAGCGCTCGCCCGCGCCGCCAGCCAGCTTGAACAGGCGGTGCAGATACAGCGGCCGCTCGCCGTCGGCCGGCAGATCCGCGGACAAGTCTTCGCGCATCCACCGCCGAGCCAGGCTTTCCGGATCAGCCTCGGCGCTCAGGTCATGGATTTCGGGATGGGGCAGGTTCTCGGCGCTCAGCCCTTGCCGCAGAAGCTGCGCCGGGCCGTCCGGCGTTTCCAGGTACTGGGCGACGACGGTATCGGCCTCGGCCAGGCCCAAACAGATGGACTGCCGCAGCCGCTCGGCATCTATTGCGCCGTCCAGTTCTACGCAGTGGGCGACGGCGTAGGTGTTCTTTTGTTCGGCGATCTGGTCCGCTAGCCAGATGCCCAGTTGCGAGCCGAACAGCGGCAGCTCGCGCTCGACAGCGGAGGGTTTTGTTTCAATGGTCAACACGATGCTTTCCCGGATGCGGGTAATCGGAACGGCCGGCGCGCAGCAGGCCGCGCCCAGGCCTGCGGCATGGGCGGGACGATGCGAAAATGAGGAAACGGCGGCCTCAGCCGCTGCGCAGCGATCGCGGGCGGATGTCGGTCCAGTTTGCGTCGAGATAGGAAACGCACGCGCCGCGGCCGGCCGGGCCGAATACGGCGCGCCAGCCCGCTGGCGACGCGAGTTGCGACGGCCACAGGCTGTGCTGGTCCTGGTGATTTACCAGTACGAGAAAGGAAAGGCTTTCGTCATCGAAAGGGTTGGTTTGCTCCGCGCTCATGGCGAACACTCCAGCAAGGCGAGCCGGCCTGCAGGCGGGCTTGGCCCGCCTTCGGACGATTCTGGTTTGTTTTAGGGGGCGACCCAGGGCCGCCACAGACAGCCCAACCCTTGCAACAAACCGCCGCGCCAGCACAGCCAGTCATGCCCTCCCTCGAATATCCGGTAATGCACGTCGTGCCCGGCGCGCTCCAGCGCCGCGCGATGGCTGTCGTTGACGTCCACCATCACCTCCTCCCGGCTGCCCACCTCCTGGAACACGCGCAGCCGTCCGGGCGGCGTCTCGCCGGCCTCCAGCCGCTCGGTCAAGCGGCCCTTGCTGCCCGGCAGGCGGCGGGCGCTTGCCGCGCGCGCCTTTTCATGCAATTCCACGCTCGGCCACCAGAACGAGCCGGACTGGCTGAGCACGCAGCCGAAACGGTCCGGCCAGTTGAGGCCGGCGAACATCGCCGCCAGGCCGCCATAGCTCTGCCCGGCCACCACGGTGCAATCGGCCCGGCCGCTGAACGGCGCGATCAGAGCCGCCTGCGGCAGCAGTTCCTTTTGCAAGGCCAGCCAGAATGCGGCGTTGCAGGGCAAGTCTTCCTCGCGGTGCTTGCCGTCGATGCTGTCGATTAGCAAATACACCGCGGGCGGCAAACGGCCGCGGCGGGTGTCCTCATCCAGCGCGGCGAACACCGGCAGGCACTGCGCCCAATGCTGGCCGTCCAGCAAAATCGCCAGCGGCCTCTCGGCCCATTGTCCGACAGAAACCGCACCCGTGTGGTAGATCCAGACCCGGCGCGCCTTGCCGAGCATGGCGCTGTCCCAGCGGATTTCCGTCAGGCGGCGCGGATCGGCCCCCTGCCCGGTTTTGTCCCAGGCGGCCCAGGCGGACTGGTCCGGGGCGTCGGGCAGATGCAGCGGCGACAAGCTGGCGCCCCAGCTGCTGCGGTAGCCGGCGGCGGGGTTGAGCGGATCGGCGATGGCCTGGGCCATGATGCTCAGCCACCATTCGCGATGGAGAAGCCGGCTCTGGCGGACATCGCCGCCGGGAACGGGAGGCGTCTGTCCGACCGCTACCGGGATATAGGCGTAACTGCCGCGCCAATCCGCCGGCAACACCGCCTGCCACCACCAGACGTCGGTATCGCCCAGGCGGGACAACGATTGCGGCTGCGGGCTATGGTGGTCGGTGACGGAGTTGACGTCGGCGTACACACGGACGATGGACGAAGCGGCGGGACCGCCGGCCGGATCCCGCCACAGGAAAGTCACGCATACGCGCCCGTCCGGCAGCCGCTCTCGCAGCGGCGCGCCCGCGGCGGCCAGCCGGTCCCACCATTGCGGTTTGCCCGCTTCCGGGTGTTGCAGCCAAGCCGCGCTTTCCACTGCCACTTGATTCCATTCCACAACGTCCTCCACCGATCCAGGCCGCGCAATGAATGCGGCCGCTGCCGGCCAATTCGATTCGCGTTAAGTTATTGCATATTGTTAATGATAAATATTATCATTCGTATCTGTTGATCGCAACGATCTCAACGGGTCAGCACCGGCCCCACAGTTCCGTCCGCCGCATTAGCCAACGATTCCTCGCCAGCCAGACGACGCCGCAGAACCGCCCCCGGTCAATCTGACAATAACCACAATGAGGAATCTGGAACGATGGAAAAACTCCCGCACCGCAAGCGCGACGCCCTGGCCCACGCCACCCTGCTGGCCTTGGCCTGCCTGGGAGGCATGTCGCTGCCCCACTCCGCGCTGGCGGCTCCGGCCGACCAACAAGACGCCGCCCTGCCTACCGTGACCGTCACCGGCGAGAAGATCAACCGCTCGCTGAAAGACACCACCACCGCGGTATCGGTGCTGCGCGACACCGACACCGGCGAGATCAAATCGGTCTATGACGCGGCGGCCGCCACCCCCAACGCCACGGCCAACGGCGCCGGCATCATCAATATCCGCGGCGTGGAAGGCACCGGCCCCGGCACCGGCTACAATACGCTGGTCTCCGGCTCCCGCCCGCGCGTCAGCACCACGGTTGACGGCATGTCGGAAAGCTGGAACGGCCAGCGCTACGTCGACGCCAGCCCATGGGACGTGGAACAGATAGAAGTGCTGCGCGGCCCGCAATCCACCACCCAGGGCCGCAATACCATGGCCGGCGCCATCGTGGTCAACACCAAGGACCCGACTTTCGACTGGGAAGGCGCGCTGCGCGCCGGCTATGAGAATAAGGACGGCAAAGTGACGCTGGCCGGCATGATCTCCGGTCCGATCACCGACGAGCTGGCTTTTCGCGTCGCCGCCGAAGGCCTGAACGGCCACAGCTACATCGACTATCCGGGCGCCATGCCTTGGGACGCGTCCGAAGTGAAAAACAGCAGCTTCCGCGGCAAGCTGCTGTGGAAGCCCAGCGCGCTGCCGGGCTTCACCGCCAAGCTGACGCTGGCGCACCGCAAGAACAAGGGCGAATACCTGAACTACGTCGACGGCAACTACTTCGACTACCAGTATCACCGCCTGTCGACCGAAGCTCGCTATCAGGACTCGTTCAACAACACCGTCAGCGCCGATCTGCGATACCAGATCAATGACGCCTGGAGCGCCAGCCTGCTGCTGGGCCACGCCGACAACATCAGCGCGTTCAAAGATTCCGACACGCCCGCATTCAGCATGAGGCTGGACGAGAAGGGCAACACCGCCGAGGCCCGCCTGGCCTACGCGCCGCAGGATGGCTGGCTGAGCGGCTTGGTCGGCGTCTATTACTACGACCGCGACCAGGACATGAACGCCTCTCCGCGCGTAGCGGCCAAGGATCGCCTCAAGACCGAGGCGTTTTACGGCGAAGCCACGCTGGCGCTAGACGACAAGTGGAGCCTCAATCTGGGCGGCCGCGCGGAACGCGAGATGCAACGACGCAACACCACGCTGGGCCCCGGACAGAGCTACGAAGCTCAAGCCAGCTATGACCTCGGCGAAACCTTGTTCCTGCCCAAGGCCGGCCTGAGCTACAAGTACAGCCCATCCACCACCCTGGGCCTGTCCGCGCGCAAAGGCTACAACGCCGGCGGCTCCGGCCTGGACAACGACAACAAGTACTACACCTTCAACAAGGAACAGGTCACAACCTACGAGCTGAGCAGCCGCTCCACCTTCCTGGACGAGCGCGTCAGCCTCAACGCCAATGCCTTCTTCAACCAGTACACCGGCTACCAGGCCATACTGGGGTCGCGCTTCACCAATATTCCGGAAGGGCAAAGCTACGGCCTGGAACTGGAAAGCAAAGCGCGCGTCACGCCGAAGCTGACCCTCAGCGCCGGCATCGGCCTGTTGAACACCAAGGTGACCGGCACCGACGCCGCCAATCCCGGCATACAAGGCAATCAGTTCAACTACGCGCCGCATCTGACAGTCAACCTGGGCTTCAAGCAGCGTCTGCCGCGCAACTTCTATATTGGCGGCAGCCTGAACCGCGTCGGGTCCTACTATTCGGACATCACCAATGATCCGGCCCGCACCGCCGGCGACTACATCGTGGCCAACCTGAACACCGGCTACGAGGACGCCCGCTGGGGGGTACGCGCCTACGTCAACAATCTGACCAACCAAGGCGTGCTCTACGCCCAGATTCCGGCCCGCGGCAACAATCTGGGGGTGATAGGCGCGCCGCGCACGGTCGGCGTGACGGTGGACTACCGCTTCAACTGAACCCGTCCCGCCTGGCGCAGACGGTGGGATAAAACAAGGCTGCCATCCGGCAGCCTTGTTTTTTTGCCCGGTCAGGCCCGGATCACAGCTTGGACATCATCGCTTCCATGCCTTGGTGCTGGCTGAGCATGGACTTCATTTCCTGCGTGGACGCGATCGCGCTGGTCTTCACGCATGCGATGCTGCCGCGCAAGCGCTCCATGTCGCCGGAATTGGGCGGGTTGTTGTAATTAGGCACGCCGGCGAAGCAAGAGGACGCCACCGCGCCGGCCGCGCCCGGTTGCCACAGGCTGACATCCTTGCGCGCGCCGGTGCCCTTGTCCCACCACACCCGGTTTTGCAGCGTCTGCACATCCGCGCACAGGCTTTGATGCACGCAAGCATAGTCCGGCAGATTCGGCGGGTTATAGCCGCTGGTGGCCAGCATCATCACGTCGCCCAGCGCGCGGTAGCCCTGCGGCGGAATCGCGCGCCAGCACGCGTAGTCCTTGGACTTGCCGGAACCGGCGTCGTCCCACACCCGCTGCCAACCCACCGGCGCCTTCAGCACGCCCAGATCGAACAGATCCTTGAAAATCGGCGCATGGCCATCCGCCACGCTGGCATGGTTGCGCTGACCGAACTGGCCAACCATCTTGTAGCCATTGGAGGTGCTGGGATTGAACACAGCCAGATCCTCCGACGCGCCGGAGCCGCTATCCTCCCCAGCCTTCACCATAGGCGGCCGCGCGTCCATCAGCAGCACCTTGTCCACCTTGGGGATGGACTGCTGCGACTGCTTCATGAATTCGGGGAAGGCGTCCTCAAGCTCGACGCGGCGCTCGGGCTTGTCGGCCAGCGCCCAGATCGGTTGCAGGCTTTCGGTGGAAAAATCCATCAGCGTCGCATAGTCGAGCAGCGATTCCGCCCATTGCGAGAACGCCTGCTGCGAATCCGGACCGTGCAGTATGCGATCGGTCATGCCCGGCTTGCCGCCGGTGGCGGTGAGACGGATGGTGGAGTTGCTGCGGAAGCTGTTGACCTGCTTTTCCATCTCCGAGCCATGCTCGATCTTGATTTCGCCCACCAGCGCCTTGTAGGACATTTCGGCGGTGGTGGACAGCGACTGGCTGCTGTCCATCTTCAAGGTCTTGCTGGCCGCGCTGTAGTCCAGCCGGCCGCCCACCGCCGCTTCCGATACATAGTAGGGACCATAGCGCTTGAACAGCTCCATGGCCGGCATATTGGGGTTGTTCAGGTCGTCGCGGAAATCGCGGCGCAGCATCGAACGCAGCGTGGCCGCGCCGGGCAGGCTGATGTACCACAGCACATGGGCTTCGCGGGTGGAGCTGTAGGTGATCTCGGTCAGTTGCTGGTCCGTGGTAGTGAAATCCACGCTCAGCGAAGCGCTGAACAACTTGTAGCGGCCGGACACGCCCACGTGCTGGCTCATTTTCTCCCGATACTCTTCGATTTCCTTGCTGACATCCTGTTTGAAGTCGGAGTGGAAATAGGTGTGTACATGCATGCTGCGGGGAAAGGTGTAGCTGCGGCCCTCGATTTCGATGCTGTCCAGCTCGCCGCCGAAATCGAACAAGGGTTGGCCAAGCAGGCTTTCCGGGCTGGCGTACAAACCATTCACGTCATAGCCCATGCCCATGGAAGTCACGCCGGGGAGGTTGCCAAGCTGACCTGCATTTGCTGCGGATGCCATGGAATTCCTTTCTTAACGTTATAATCGAATGGCATTTTCACAACGCCGCTAGATATATAGCGCCCATCCCACGGCCATGCCGCTGGTCCTCCGATCAGTAAAATTACGGAACTCGTTTGCGCTGGAACAAGGCGCGACGGCCATCCGCCTCTCGATCCTTGAAACGCGCCATCCAGCCGCGCATGCCCGCTCAAACGTTTTGCGCAGTGTTGGCGGCCATTCGCGCCAGCTCCGGCGCGCAGGAACCGCAGACGGCGCCGCACCCCAACTCGGCCTTCAACTCCGCCAAGTCCTGCCCCTGCCGCAGCCTGTCCAAAATGGCGGCCTCGCCCACCTGCTTGCATTGACACACGATGCGGTCCCGCTTGGCGGCGCGCGTCCCGCCGGGAGAAAACGCGGCATGCCGCGGCCCCAGCCATGGCTGGCCATCCAGCAGCCGTTGCAGCAAGCTTTCGCCCGCGTCGCGGTCCGCCTGCCCGCCACCGGCGAAAACCAATCCCGCCAGCCGGTCGCCATTCCAGGCCACGCGCTTGAGCACGCCTCGCCCGTCGTCGCGGTACTCCAGCACATCCGGTCCCGGGCGCAGCGCCAGCGCGTCCAGCAAGCGCGCCAGCCAATCCGGCCTGGCAGCGGAATCGGCAGCGCGCAACAGCAAGACATTTCCCGCCGCCAGCAAGATCGCCGCATAGGCCATATTCCCCAACAGCGGCGTCAATTCCGCCTGCAAGGCCGACAAATCCGGATGGCGCAACGCGGCCAGCACCCTCCAGGGCAGCTCGGCCTTTTCCACCTTCACCGCCGCGTGCTTGAGCTCCGGCTGGAACGACAATCCGTCGACCGCCGAGGTGGTCGCTTCGTTGCTGCCGCCGCTGTTGAGGAACTGGCGGCTCCAGTGCATGGCGGCGAATACGCAGCCGCGCGTCAGATCGCCGTCGGTCTTCAGCGGCAACACCCACAGCCCGCGCTTGCTGGCGACGCGGACCAGATCGCCGTCGCGCAGACTCCTCCGCTCGGCGTCTTCCGGATGCATGCGCAGCTCCGGCTCCGGACTGTGGGAAAACAGGCCGGGCACGCGCCCGGTGCGGCTCATGCCGTGCCATTGATCGCGCAGACGGCCGGTGATCAATCGGAACGGATAGTGGGCCGATATCTTGTCCGCCGGAGGCCGGTAATCGATCGCGTGGAAACGCGCCTTGCCGTCGTCGGTGGCGAAGACGCCGTCGACGTAGCGCCTCGCCTGGCCCTCTGTCTGGCCAGCACGCAACGGCCATTGCTGCGGCCCCCTCGCTTCCAGCAGAGCGTAATCCAGCCCGCCCATGTCCAGATCCCGGCCCACGGTCAGCGCGCGGTGTTCGTCGAACACCTGCCCGGCATCGGCATAGGCGAAATGGTCGGCTTCATCCGGATGCAGGCGCGCCGCCAGCCTCCGGCCGAACTCGACGGCGATCCAGCCATCCGGCCTGGCCTCTCCCGGCGGCGGCGCTGCGGCCCGCACCCGGCTGACGCGGCGTTCTGAATTGGTGACCGTGCCCTCTTTCTCGCCCCAGCTGGCCGCCGGCAGCAGGATGTCGGCGAAGGCGGTGGTGTCGGTTTCGGCGAAAGCGTCCTGCACCACCACCAGCTCGGCGCGGCTCAACGCCTGCCGCGCCATCGCCAGGTCCGGCAGCGAGTGGGCCGGATTGGTGCAGACTATCCATACCGCCTTGATCTCGCCCCGCGCCAGCGCCTCGAACATCGCCACCGCAGGCAAACCGGGGCGCGAAGACAGCCGCGACTCCGGCACGCCCCAGTGCGCGGCCACTTCGCGCCGGTGATCGGGATTGGCGATGTCCCGGCGCGCGGCCAGCATGGTGGCCATGCCGCCCACCTCGCGTCCGCCCATCGCGTTGGGCTGGCCGGTCAGCGAGAACGGCCCGGCGCCCGGCCGGCCGATCTGGCCTGTCGCCAGGTGCAGATTGATCAACGCCAGGTTCTTGGCCGTGCCCTGGCTGGACTGGTTCAGGCCCATGCAGTACAGCGACAGGCTGGCCGGGCTGCGGCCGAACCATTCCGCCGCGGTGACGATGTCCTCGGCCCGCACGCCGCAGATCTCCGCCGCCATCTTCGGCGTGTAGTCGCGGACCATGCGCTTGAGCGCGTCGAAGCCCTCGGCATGGGCGGCGATGTAGCCGGCATCGATCAGCCCCTCCCAGATCAGGTGGTGCAGCATGCCGTGGAACAACGCCACGTCGGTGCCGGGCTGGATCTGCAGGTGCAGGTCGGCCATCGCCGCGGTGTCGGTGCGGCGCGGATCGACCACGATCCAGCGCGCGTCGGGCCAATCCCGCCTGGCGTCTTCCAGCCGGCGGAACAGCACCGGGTGGGCGTAGGCCATATTGCTGCCGGCGAACAACACGCAGCCGGCGGATTCCAGATCTTCGTAACAGGTGGGCGGGCCGTCGGCGCCGAAGGCCATCTTGTAGGCGGTGACGGCGCTGGACATGCACAGCCGGGAATTGGTGTCGATATTGTTGGTGCCGGCCACGCCCTTGGCCAGCTTGTTGAACAGGTAGTAATCCTCGGTCAGCAACTGGCCGGACGCGTAAAACGCCACCGCGTCCGGGCCATGGCGGCGGATGATGTCGGCCAAGCTGTCCGCCGCCGCGTCCAGCGCCTGATCCCAGCCGACGCGCCGGCGCGGCTCATCCCTGCCCCGCCTCATTTCAGGAAACAAGGCGCGGCCGCTGTCGCTGGCGGCGCTGGCCGCCAGGCTCAGGCCCTTGCCGCACAGACGGCCATAATTGGCTGGATGATCCGGATCGCCGCGCACCCCGGTGATGCGGCCGTTCTCGCTCTCTATCAATACGCCGCAACCCACGCCGCAATAGCAGCAGGTGGATCGGGTTTCCGTCTTGTCCATCGCCTCGCCCTCCCCCGCTACAGCGCCAGCCATACCGCGCCGTTCTCCTCCCTGGCGGGAAAACGGCGCGCGCAGCCAGCGTCCGGCGCCAGCGCCTCGCCGCTGGCCAGGTCTATGTTCCAGCCGTGCAGCGGACAGGCCACCGCGCGGCCATGCACCATGCCTTGGCTGAGCGGGCCGCCCTTGTGCGGGCAACGGTCCAGCAGCGCGAACACCTGGTCGTCGTGAGTGCGGAACAGCGCGATGTCGCCGTCCTCCCGCGCCAGCACGCGGCTGCCTTGTCGCGGGATGTCGTCCAGCGCGCAGATTCTGGTCCAGTTTTCCATGCTCATCTCGACTCTCCTCAGGCTTCGACCGCGATGGGAATGAACTCGCGCTTCTGCGCGCCGGCGACGCGCGCCGCCCAAGGGTCGGGCAGGCCCTGCAGGGAAAACAGCAGCCGCTGGTGCAGCGCGCGGCGGCTGTCGGCGTCGTCCACCACGCGGGCCTTGATGTAATCCAGGCCGACGCGGGCGATATAGTGGACGGTGCGGTCCAGGTAGTAAGCCTCCTCGCGGTACAGCTGCAGGAAGGCGCCGCCGTACTCCTTCACCTCCTCCGCCGTCTTCACCTTGCACAGGAATTGCGCCACCTCGGTCTTGATGCCGCCGTTGCCGCCCACGTACAGTTCCCAGCCGGACTCCACCGCGATCACGCCCACATCCTTGATGCCGGCCTCGGCGCAGTTGCGCGGGCAGCCCGACACCGCCAACTTGACCTTGTGCGGGCTCCACATATTGGCCAGCATGGTTTCCAGATCTATGCCCATCTGGGTGCTGTTCTGGGTGCCGAAACGGCAGAACTCGCTGCCGACGCAGGTCTTCACCGTGCGGATGGATTTGCCGTAGGCGTGGCCGGAATTCATCCCCAGATCGCGCCAGACATCGACCAGGTCTTCCTTCTTGATCCCTAATAGATCGATGCGCTGGCCGCCGGTGACCTTCAGCATCTTCACCCGGTATTTGTCGGCGACGTCGGCGATGCGGCGCAGCTCGTCGGCGGTGGTGACGCCGCCCTTCATTTGCGGAATCACCGAGAAGGTGCCGTCCTTCTGGATGTTGGCGTGCGCCCGCTCGTTGATGAAGCGGCTCTGCGGGTCGTCCACCGCCTCGTGCGGCCAGGTGGACAGCAGGTAGTAGTTGATCGCCGGCCGGCAGCTGGCGCAGCCGTTGGGCGTCCGCCACTCCAGGAAATGGAACACCTCGGCGTGGGTCAGCAGATGGCGCTCCCGTATCGCCTGGCGCAGCTCGGCGTGGCTATGGCCGGTGCAGCCGCACACTGCCTTGGTCTTGGGCGTTTCCTGGAAGCTGGAGCCGACCACGCTCATCAGCACTTGCTCGACCAGTCCGGCGCAGGAGCCGCAGGAGCTGGCCGCCTTGGTGTGCTTCTTCACCTCGTCCAGCGTGAACAGGCCCTTGTCCTCGATCGCTTTGACGATGGCGCCCTTGCACACGCCGTTGCAGCCGCAAACCTCGTCTTCGCCCCTCATCGCCGCCGCGCGGCTCTGGCCCTGCACGCCGGCGTCGCCTATTGCCGTTTCGCCGAACATCAGCGTGTCGCGCAGATCGGCCACGCTGCGGCCCTCGCGCAGCAGCTTGAAATACCAGGCGCCGTCGCTGGTGTCGCCGTACAGGCAGACGCCGGCCAGCTTGTCGCCGCGCAGCACCAGCTTCTTGTAGACGCCGCCGGCCGGGTCGGACAGCACGATTTCCTCGCAGCCGTCGCCGCCCATGAAGTCGCCGGCGGAAAACAGGTCGATTCCCGTCACTTTCAGCTTGGTGGACGACACCGAACCGCCATAGCGGGCCACGCCCAGCCGCGCCAGGTGGTTGGCGCATACCTTGGCCTGCTCGAACAGCGGCGCCACCAGCCCATAGGCCACGCCGCGGTGGCTGGCGCACTCGCCGACGGCGTAGATGCGCGGGTCCGAGGTCTGCAAGGTGTCGTCCACCACCACCCCGCGGCTGCAATGCAGGCCGGCGGCCTCGGCCAATGCGGCGTTGGGGCGGATGCCCACCGCCATCACCACCAGCTCGGCCGGAATCTCCTCGCCGTCGCGGAAGCGGACGCCGCGCACCCGGCCCTGGCCATCGTCCAGCAGCGCGGCGGTCTGCCGCCCCATCAGGAAACGGATGCCGCGCGCCTCCAACGCCCGGCGCAGCAGCTCGCCCGCCTGGCGGTCCAGCTGGCGTTCCAGCAGCCAGTCGGCCAGATGGACGACGGCGACGTCCATGCCGCGCAGCCTCAGGCCGTTGGCGGCCTCCAGCCCCAGCAGGCCGCCGCCGATCACCACCGCGCCGCGCCTCTGGCCCGCGGCCTCCATCATGTACTCGGTATCGGCAATGTCGCGGTAGCCGATCACCCCATCCAGCTCGCGCCCCGGGATCGGCAGCATCACCGGCGAGGAGCCGGTGGCCAGCAGCAGCCTGTCGTAGCCGGCGACGGCGCCGTCTTCCGCCACCACTTCGCGCCGAGCCCGGTCGATGGCGCTGACGCGCTTGCCCATATGCAGCGCGATGCTCCGCTCCGCGTACCACTCCGGCGGATTCAGCACGATGTCGCCGAACGCCTGCTCCCCCGCCAGCACCGGCGACAACAGGATGCGGTTGTAGTTGGGATGCGGCTCTGCGCCGAACACCGTGATGTCGTAGAGATCCGGCGCCAGTGCCAGCAGCTCCTCCACCGCGCGGATGCCGGCCATGCCGTTGCCCACCACCACCAGCCGCTGCCGGGCCCGGTCTTTCAGTTCGGCCATGTCCATATCCGTCTCCTCACACGCGGGCGGCGGCGGCCGCCCAGTTGTCGCGCCAGTGCCGCTGCACCCCGGCCAGACTGAGCCAGGCCAGCAGGCTCAGGCCGGCGAACAGCCACAAGCCGGGCGCGTAGTCGCCGCTGGCCTGCTTGACCGCGCCCAAACCCGCCGCCAGGGTGAAGCCGCCCACGCCGCCGGCCATGCCAACCAAGCCGGTCATCACGCCCAGCTCCCGGCCGAAGCGCTGCGGCACCAGCTGGAACACCGCGCCGTTGCCCGCGCCCAGGCACAGCATGGCCAGCACGAACAGGGCCAGCGCCGCGCCAGCGCCGCCGGCATTGAGCGCGGCCGCGGCCATCAGCAAGGCGCAGGCCAGATAAACCGCCAGCAGCGAACGAGTGCCGCCCAGCCTGTCGGCCAGCATGCCGCCCAAGGGCCGCATCACCGAGCCTGCAAACACGCAGGCGGCGGTATAGAGGCCGGCGGTTTTGGCGTCGAAACCGAATTGATCGTGGAAATAGCCGGGCAAAGCCCCGGCGAAACCGGAGAAACCGCCGAAAGTCATCGAGTAGAAGAACATGAACCACCAGGCGTCCTTCTCCTTCAGCACGGCCAGGTAATCAGCCAACCGTTTCGGCGCCGCGGCGGCGGGCGCCTCCCTGGCGCACAGGGCGAAAATCGCCAGCGTCAGCAACAGCGGCACACAGGCCAGGCCGAACACGTTCTGCCAGCCGTAAGCCATGGCCAGCGCCGGCGCGAACAAGGCCGCCAGCACGGTGCCGGAATTGCCCGCCCCGGCGATGCCCATCGCCGCGCCCTGATGCTGCGGCGGATACCAGCGCGAGGCCAGCGGCAGCGCGGCGGCGAACGAGGCCCCGGCCACGCCCAGCAGCGCGCCCAGCGCCAGCACCGCGCCTAAGCTGGACAGATCGGCGAGCCAGCCGCCGAACAGCGCGGCGATCACGACGATCTGGCCAAGCAGGCCGGCGCGCTTGGCGCCGATGCGGTCCGCCAGCGCGCCCATCAGCGGCCGCAGCAAGGCGCCGGCCAGGATGGGCGTGGCCACCATCAGGCCGCGTTGCTGGGTGGAAAGCCCAAGCGCGGCGGCGATGGGCACCTGCAACGGCCCCAGCAGATACCAGGCCATGAAGCTCAAATCAAAGTATAGAAAGGCGCAAGCCAGCGTCGGCCGGTGCCCGGACTGCCAGAAGCTACGGTTCATGATCGCTCCCGGCGCGCGGTCCCCCCTCTCCGCCCGGCCGGCTTGCGGCCAGGCCATCGGCAGGAACGGCGGATTCAGTCCGCGCGCAGATAGTCAAAACAAAACGGCGTCCTCTCCGTATCTGAACAGGAGAGGACGCCGTTGTCCCTAGTGGCAATCACCTACGTTGGCGTTTGCCCGAATGTGTCCGGCGGCGCGCCGTTGCGCCGTCCGGGATCAAGAACGCAAATCGCGTGCCAGCCTGAAAACCCCAGTTTTAGCAAGCGTGGCCGTTTTTGCTGCACCGCATCAGTGCGTTTCCGCCAAATCCGCACCGGTTTTGGGAGGCGGCCACGCTTGCCCGTCCATCAACAGGGCGGTACGCCGGCCGGATTCCGGCAAGGCGACGCCGCAGCGCTCCGCCGCCTGGCGGTACAGCGCCGTCCCGCAAAGCGCCTGGACGATGTCCCGGTCGCCATCCCCCCGCCACAGCCCCCAGCGGCGGTATTGGCGCAGAAACCACAGCGCATCGGCCGGATCGGGGAAGTTGACCCGCCCCTCGTCGAAGAAGCGCAACGGCGCGGCCTGCAAGGGATGCGCGCGCCAATGCCGCAGGATGGTTTCCGCCGGCACGCCCAACCAGACGTCATCGGCCAGCCAGGCCGCCGCCTGCTCCTGGTTGTCCGGCTGGTCCAGCCAATGGCAGGCCAGCAGCAACGTCTCGATCAGCGCCGAAGCCAGCTGGGGCTGCCGATCGGCCAGCTCGCGGCGGCAGATCAGCGCCTTTTCCGGATGCTCCGGCCAGATGGCCGCGCTGTCGGCGACCAGGCAAGCGCTGCCCTGCTCCTCGGTCACCGCGTGCCAGGGCTGGCCCGCGCAATAGCCGTCCAGCGCGCCCGTCCGCATCGCCGCGCCCATCTGCGGCGGCGGAATGACCACGCAGCGCGCGTCGCGCAAGGGATGCACGTCCTGGGCCGCCAGCCAGTAATACAGCCACATCGCGTGGGTGCCGGCGGGGAAGGTGTGCGCCAGGCGCAAGGGGCGGCCCAACCAGCGGGCGATGTCGGCCAGGCTGGCGCCGTCGCGCCGCTGCGCCGCCAGGCCCGGACTCAGGCTGATGCCCTGGCCGTTGCGGTTCAGCGTCATCAGCACCGTCATATCGCATTGCGGCCCGCCCAGGCCCAGCTGCATGCCGCAAGCCAGGCCGTGCAGCGCATGGGCGGCGTCCAGCTGCCCGGCCAGCAGGCGGTCGCGCAATGCCGCCCAGGACGGTTGCCGCAAGGGTTGCAGGACCAACCCGTTCATGCGGTCCAGCCCCAGCCGGCAGGCGACCGCCAGCGGCGCGCAGTCGGTCAGCGGCAGGAAGCCGACGCGGACCCGCGCCAGGCTGCTGTCCTCAAGGTAATCTGCATGCATCGCGTCCTCTCAATCCAGCAGCTCGCTGGCGTGGATCAGTTGAAGAGCCAGGTCGGCCAGGCGCAGGCCCGACCTCATCGCCTGGCTGCGCAGCAGCGCGTACGCCTCTTCTTCGCCAAGCCGCCGCCTGCGCATCAGGATGCCCTTGGCCCGCTCGATCAGCTTGCGCTCCGCCAGTTGCCGCTCCATGTCGGCCAGCTTGCGCTTCAGCGCGGCGTCCTCCTCGAACTTGACCCTGGCCATGTCGATGATGGGCGCCAGCCGCTCGGCAGAGACGTGATCGACGATATAGGCGGTGACCCCAGCGCGCACCGCGGCCTGGATGGCGGGCACCCCGCCGTGTTCGGCGAACATCACCACCGGGCGCGGCGCGGACCGCTCCATCAGCGCCAGCTGCTCAAGCGTGTCCCGCATCGGCGATTCGGTATCGACGATGATGACGTCCGGCCGCTCCGACTCCGCCAGCCGCAGCAGCTCGGCCGCGCCATGGGCCTGGGCGATGATCAAGTAGCCGGCGTCGGCGAAGGCGTCGCGCAGCTGCCGCATCGGCCGGTCTGTATCGTTGACCAGCAACAGCCTCAAGGGGGCGGATGGGTCCATGGTCTCATTCAAAGAATGGGTCTGCGGGAAGTAAAAGCAAACCCCATGCCCGAATACCATGACGATGCAAAAACGCCCGCGTGAGCGGGCGTTGCGTGAATCAACCGGCTTTGGCCGGTTCCGGCTTGCCACCCGGCGGCGGGCCGCTCGACTCCTCGTCCAGATTGCTCTCGGCGCGGCGGCCTGCCCAGTAGGCGGCGTTGACGATGCCCAGCTTTTCCGGGTGGAACACCGGGTCCACGCCTTGCGCCTTCTGCGCCTCGTAATCGCGCAGGCAGGCCAGCGCCGGCTTCTGCATCAGTATGATGGCGATGATGTTCAGCCAGGCCATCAGGCCGACGCCGATATCGCCCAGGCCCCAGGCCAGATCGGCGGTCTTCACAGTCCCGTAGACGGTGGCCGCCATCAGCCCCACCTTCAGCGCGAACACCAGCCACGGCCGCCGCGCCTTGCGGTTGATGAAGGCGATGTTGGTCTCGGCGATATAGTAGTAGGCGATGATGGTGGTGAAAGCGAAGAAGAACAGCGCCAGCGCGACGAACACCGAGCCGAAGCCCGGCATGATGCTTTCCATCGCGGTCTGCACATAGCCCGGACCGGCAGCCACCCCGGCGATGCCGGTGTACAGCACCGCGCCGTCCGGCCCCTGGACATTGTACTGGCCGGTGATCAGCAGCATGAAGGCGGTGGCGGAACAGACGAACAGGGTGTCGATGTAGACCGAGAACGCCTGCACCAGGCCCTGCTTGGCCGGATGGCTGACCACCGCGGCGCTGGACGCGTGCGGACCGGTGCCCTGGCCGGCCTCGTTGGAATAGATGCCGCGCTTCACGCCCCACTGGATGGCGAAGCCCAGCACCGCGCCCATTCCCGCCTCAAAACCGAAGGCGCTCTTGAAGATCAGCGCCACCACGCCCGGCAATTGCTCGATGTTGAGCGCGATCACCACGCAGGCGACGATGATGTAGCCCAACGCCATGAAGGGCACCACCGCCCCGGCGAACACCGCGATGCGCTTGACGCCGCCGAAGATGATGAAGCCCAGCATGATGGCCAGCACGGCGGCTGTCACCGTGGGCGCGACGCCGAAGGCCGACTGCATCGAATTGGCGATGGAGTTGGCCTGGATGCCGGGCAGCAGCACGCCGGTGGCTACCACCGTGGTGATGGCGAACAGCCAGGCATACCACTTCATGCCCAGCCCCTTCTCGATGTAGAAAGCCGGGCCGCCGCGGTACTGGCCGTCTATCTTCTCCTTGTACACCTGGCCCAGCGTGGACTCCACGAAGGCGGAACTGGCGCCGAGAAAGGCCACCAGCCACATCCAGAACATCGCGCCCGGCCCGCCGAAAGTGATGGCGGTGGCCACCCCTGCGATATTGCCGGTGCCCACCCGCCCCGCGAGCGTCATCGCCAGCGCCTGGAACGACGACACACCCGCGCTGCTGCTCTGGCGGTTGAACATCAGGCGCAACATTTCCTTGAAATGCCTCAATTGCAGAAAACGGGTGCGCAGCGAGAAATACAGGCCCACGCCCAGACACAGGTAAATCAGTGCCGGACTCCAGACCACGCCATTGATGGCGTTGACCAACTCCTCCATGGGTTCTCCTTTGTAAGCGAAGGCATGCAATCGGCGTGTTTTTATATTCCTGCTGCCGATTGTCCGACCGGAACCCGCAAGATAATGGTCAAAGCCTGAATGTTTCCAGATGGTTTACTGTAAAAATAAAGTAAATACCCTAAATAAATATCGCCGCGCCAACGCGGGCAATCTGTCGACAAAGCCCGCGCCGCATCAGGTCCAGGCCGGAGCGGCATGCCCGCGCATGGTATAGTGTGCCCCCGGTTCTCCCAGTAGAAAGCTTCAAGCCATGCCCACCCTCTTCCGTCTGTCCGCCGCCTGCCTGCTGCTGGCCACGCTGAGCGGCTGCCAGCCGCCGCAACGCATCCAGGCCAGCTACCACTGCGACGATCAGATTCGGTTCCGCTTCGACCGCCGCAGCCAGACGGTGGAAGTATTCCGCGGCGGCGAGAGCTTCAAGGGATATATGGACGAGAAAGGCCTGCTGACCTGGCCCAAGCCGCTGGCCGGCAAATCGCTGCCGGACAGCTTCTACATTTCCCGCAAGACGCCGGACCAGATGAAGCTGTACGGCGGTTTCGCCGGCACCGGCAAGGCGTGCCGGCTGGACCCGGGCTGAGCAAGCGCCGCGCGAGGCTTCGCATCCGGCTTCCGCCAGCGTCCATGGAGCGAGCCGGCGCATTCCGCGCCGGCTCCGCTCTGGAGACCGCCATGTCGCTCGCGCTGAACAACTGCCCTCTTACCAACAACACCGCCGTCACCATCCGCGTCGTGCCCGACGCGCCCGGAAGCGCCTTCGATGTGCCTGCGGGCCAGACCGTCAACTCCGGCGTGATCGTCTTCGACACCATACAAGTCCCCGGCGACGTGCTGGACACCGACGCCAACCAGGCCGCGAACCAGCTGGACTGCTATTTCGTCCTGGTGGATGGGGAATACCGGCTGAACATCCCCGACGACTTCACCGCGGTGTTCAGCTAAATCGAGAAGCCGCCGTCGAAGACAACTCTGTCGTCAAAGCGCAGCCGGCCGCCGGAAAAGATCAGGTCCAGGTGGTGGCTGCCCAGCTCGCCGCCGCCCAGGCCCAGATGCAGTCCTGGGTGGCGCTCCTCGAAGCCGGCGTTGAGTCCGTACAGCCCCTTCACGCCGCAATTGGTGCCGATGCCGAACTCCGCCACCGCGGCGTTGCCGGCGTTGGCGCTCAAATACTTGTCGAAGTCCGCCGAGAAGCGCGCGTCGCCGCAACTGAAGTCCGCCACCCGGCTATCGCGGATGCGCAGCGTGGCGAAATCGCGGACCACGCCGTATTTGACGGCGAACGGTATCGTGCTGAGAAAGGCGCCGCTGAAGCGCACCTCGCCCTGCAGATCGGCGATGGAGGTGGCGATCTCTCCTGGGACGAGATCAACATTGCCGTCGCCGTCTATCGAAGTCCAGGATTGATCGGGCCGGATCGAGCCGCGGAGCCATCCTCCTCCCTCCTGCTCGAACGCCACGTGCCCGGCTTGCTCCGCCAGCGCGATCAGGCGGCGGTTGCGCTCCGCCATACGCGCCCGCGGCTCGGAGAACGCCTCGTAGAAATACGGCCCGTAGTCCTTGAACAGAATGGATTTCTTCCAGTTGGACTGCATCGCCTGCTTGATCGGCAATAGGAAGGCCGGACCGCGCGGATCGACAGACGGCAACGTGGACGAGCGGTACAGGAAAATGAAGACATCGCATTGTTCGATCGCGGCCGCCAGCGCGTCCGCGCTCTCGTTCTCCAGCTCGGCTAAGCGGATGTCCGCGGCGATGGCCTCGCCGGCGCCCTCGGCGATGCTCGCGGCAACTTCGCCGTGATATGCGTCGAACCCCAGCAATAGGCGGATGGGCTCTCCCGAGGCCGCTTTGTCCCTGGCTGCCGGATGCAGGGCCAGGCAGGCGTACATGTTGCGGACGCTTCGCGCCTGCTCTTCGGTGGTGATGCGCATTCAGCTTTCTCCCAAGGTCCGCTGACAAAACTTTGCGGAGTCTCTGGACCAAAGCGCCGCGGGCCATGCCAATCGTTCGACGCAGGGAGGCGCGATCCAGGATCTCTTTTTGTCGGCGGCTCTAAAAAACGGGGCCGCCAGGACCCCGTTGTCAGACATGGATTCGGCTAATGCCCTATCAGACCGGCCACAGCGCGGTGCCGAACGGCACGACGGCTTTGTCCTGCATCATCTCCACCGCTTCGGCGAAGGTTTCTTCCTGAAACCAGGCATCCAGCTCGATATCCGCGGTTTGGATTTGATCGTTCATCTGCATCTCCTTTGTCGTTGGAAAACTCGCGATGCTAGAGCAAATGCCCTAACAAAATTACAGACGCATGGAATTCATGCAAGTTCTAATCCCACTTAGTATTAATTACGCTATTAACATTAAAAATGGCGCCATGAATGGCATTAACAGTCTGATGTCACAGCCTATAATGAAAATCATTCATCATTCCAAGAGGCCGCCATGCAATCTCCCGGCATTCCCACCAACGAGGCTGAACGCGTCCGGGTGCTGCAAGAGTTGCTGATTCTGGATACCGATCCGGAAGAACGCTACGACGCGATCACCGCCTACTGCCGCTCCCGCTTCGCAGTCAAGATCGCGCTGATCAGCCTGGTGGACAGCAATCGCCTGTGGTTCAAGTCGCACTGTGGGCTGGACGCGAGCGAAACGCCGCGCGACATCAGCTTCTGCGGACACGCCATCCTCGGCGACGACATTTTGGAAATACCCGACGCCAGCGACGACGACCGTTTCTGTGACAATCCGCTGGTGCTCGGCGATCCCAATATCCGCTTCTACGCCGGAGCGCCGCTGAAACTGTCGTCCGGCCACGCCATCGGCACGCTGTGCCTGATCGACTCCAAGCCCAAGCACCTGGCCGGAGAGGAGAAAAGGCATCTGAAAACGCTAGCCCATACCGTGGTGCTGGAGATAGAAGGCAGCCGCGCCGTCAGCGAGCCCGGCTGACCTGCTTCGCCGGCTAATGCTCGGGCCACCTCTGGTAGCCGTTTTCGTCGTAGAAGGTTTCCGTCAGCGCGTCGCCGTTCAACTCCAGCCTCACGAAGCCGTTCAACACCCGCTCCGGATACTGGCTGTCATCGGCGGAACGCGTCTCCGCCCACGCCACCTGCGGCTTGCCGTCCAGCGCCTTGGCCGGCCCGTACGGAATCGCGCCGTGGCCGACGCAACGGGCCAGCAGCTTGCCCTGCGGCTGGTAGCAGATGACGTTGTGCAGATGTCCCCAGTACCAGTAGTCCGGGTCGCGGCCCAGCGCGGCCGCCACCTCTTGGTACAGCGGCGTCTTGGTCGAGCCGTCCATGGCATAACCCTGATGGTGGGACAGCAGCATGATCTTCTTGTCCCAGCCGGCGGCAAGCTGCTTCAGCCACGCCGCCTGCTGGTCTCCCAGCGCGCCGTCCATGTATAGATTCATCTTGTCCGAGTGGTAGGCGCTGTCCAGGCCGACAATCAACCAGTTCTGGTTGTGCAGGCTGAAATAGCTGGTGCCCTGCTGCATCGGAAATTTGCTCGACAGCTCGCCGAAGTAACCAAGCGCGCCGTTGTACATTTCATGATTGGAATTGAGGGTGAACTGCCCCTTCGCGCCCGCCGGCCAGTCTTTCAGATCATTGCTCTCATCCGAGCTGATGCCCGCATAGTAGACATCCCCCAGATGGATGGTGTAATCAGCGCCCTGCTTGCTCATCGCGGCAGCCACCTTGGCCGCGATGTAGTCGCCGGTGCCCCAGTCGCCGGCAATGGCGAAACTGACCTGGTCCGCTATCTCGACGCGGCTCGGCTCGCCTCCCCACGGCGCGTAGTCCCACAAATGCGCGATCCACTGCACCAGCGCCTCGCCCCACAGCGGGTCCAGCAACTCCCACTTGCGGCAGCCCAGCAGGGTGCCATCGTCCATCACCCGGGTCGGCAGTTCATCCTCGGTGGTCGGCAGCGACTTGCCGTCCATCACATTGTCCAGAATCGACAAGCCCCGCGCCAGTTCCCACGGAATGCCGCTGGCCGAGGTGCTGCCGGAATCGATCACGTCCCGCACCTGCTGGTGCACCTGCTGCAGCCGGTCCATGATCTGCTTCTTCTGCTCAAGCGTCTGCCTGGCGTCGGCCAGGCTGGCCTCGACCCGGTTTTTCCAATCGCTGAAATCCATTTCGCACCTCCGCTCTGCGGACTGCTGCCGCCGCCTACAGGTTTTTCATGTATTCGATCAGGTCCCACTTTTCGCTATCGGACAAACCCGTGCCGTACTCGTGGCCGGTGTTGTGGTTGCCCGGCAGGCGGGTATCGAACTTGAAGTAGCCCCCGCCCTTGACCTCCGGTCCGGCGGCGATGAAGCCGACGCTGCGGGTGTCGAACACGCTGGAGCCTCGGTAGAACACCTTGGGCCGCTTGTCGGGCTTCTGCAGCAGGTCCCACAGCGTCGGCACCGAGCCGTTGTGCAGATACGGCGCGCGCAGCCAGATGCCGTCGGTCGGCGTGTTGCTGTAGCTCTGCGTCTTGCGGTAGGCGCCGAAATCGAACGGCGGCTTCTTGAACTCGTGGAACTTGTCCACCAGCCCGACGGTGAAGGAATTGACGCGGTAGGGGTCGGTGCCCAGCTCATCCAGTCCCACGGTCACCTGGCCGGTATCGGCCTTGCCAAAGTCGTGGCAGCTGGCGCAATTCTTCTCCCACAGCGCCTGGCCGCGATGCGCGCGCACCTGGTCCAGGCCGCCGAATGGCCACTTGGGCGAAGGGTGCGACAGCAGCCAATCGGTCACGCGCTTGAATTCAGCCGGCAGCACCGATTGCGGCGTCGCGCCCACCGCCATCGCCGCCGCGTAGTTGCGTTCCTTGATGGCGTTGTTGTTGCCGTCCCAGTGCAGATACAGCGATTCGCGCGGCTTCTGGTTCCAGATCTGCGGCAGGTCCACCGTGCCGATGGTGGAATCGTCCGGGAAACCGAACACCGCCATCTTGGTGGGGTTGAAGGTGTCGGTGCGACCCGGCCCCTGCTGTGGCCGCAGCTTCTGCCACGCGTACTGCTGCTTCTGCTTCAGGAAGGCCTGCCGCGTGGCCGGCACGATCAGGAAGCGGTAGAACAGCTTTTCGATCGGCCCCAGCTCGTAATGCTGCTCGATGGCGTTGATCACCTTGGCGTTGAAATCCGGATCGCCGGCGCAGTCGTACAGGAACCACTGGAACGACTCCAGATCCAGCAGCGCCGCCGGCGCGGTGGGCACCGGCACCGGCACGTCATCGGCGCTCTTGCGGTACATGCCGGTATGGCACAACGCGCAATTGGGCTCTACCGACGGATAGCCGATCTGGCGCTTGGCCAGGCCGATCGGCAGGTCATGCCCGCCCTCGTAGATGAAGCCGAAGGCCTGCCAGCCAGTGCCAAGCTTGGGCATGCGCTGCGCGCACACCTGCGGCAGCACCGAGAACACGTACAAGGGAATGCGCGCGTCCGGCCCCAGCCCTATCGCCGCGTACTTGAAGTGGTCAACGTCGGACGCCAGCGGCGGCTGCGGCACCTCTCGCAACAGATTGGCCCAGGCCTCGTAGCCGACGAAGGCCAACACCAGCACAACGACGATGGCGATCTTGCGGCAGGCGCCGGCAAAGCACTTGGCCAGGCAGCGCCACAAGCCGCACAGGCCGGCCCGGATCAATGGCCACGGCCGCTGCTCCGCCGGCAGGCCGATGTACAGCAGCGCGCCCAGGATCAAGAACATCGCGGCGTCGGAGTACAGCAAGGGCTTGAAGGCGTCCGGATAGCCGGAGGTCTGGATCAGGTAGATCCAGAACGCCACCGCGATCAGCCGGGACAGCACGCACAGCCAGGAATACACCGGATAGCGCGCGGCGTTGACGCCGGCCGGCGCGTAAAACAGGCTGACGCCCACCAGCAGCATGCCGGCGTTCTGCAGCCACGGGTACACCGCCTGGCTGGGCAGGCCGAAGCTGCTGTTCAGGAAATCCGGCCAGAACAGCGCCGGGATGGCGAACACCATATTGATGGCGATGCCGATCCAGATGAAGCGCTGGAACCAGCGTACGCCGCATTCCGCGCAACGAGTCTTGTCCATGGGGAGGTCCTTGTGAAGACGGCGTCGAATGGCCAGGCGCGGCCGGGACCGGACAGCGGCCCCGGCGGTTTCGCCTCAGCCGCCTGCTGTCTTGTCCAGATGGGCGACGATGGCCGGGTAGACGTCGGCCGCCGCGTTCTTGCCGAACATGCAGTCAATGTGGCCGTAGCCCGGCACCACCAGCCGGCTGTAACGCTCCGGCCCGAAACGCTGCACCAGCTTGTCATACGTGCGCTCGGTGCTCTCCGGCAGGTAGCACTCGTTCCGCTCGCCGCTGATGAACAGGATGGGCAGCTGCAGCCGCTCGAAGTGCGGCATGTAGATGTCGTCGCCGTCGAAGGACACCAGCCGCCCCTCGCGGCACATCCGCGCCAGATGCTCCATGGTGCGCATGTTCGCCACCCCGAACAGCTCGTGCAGATTGTCGTGCAGCGTCTCGTTGAGGGTTTCGTGACGGTACAGCGGCGCGTACATGAAGGTGATGCGATGGCAGACCGGGTTGTTGCAATAGCCCTGCGCCTCCGCCAGCGCATAGCCCTTCAGCGCGGTGTCGTACAGTTTCTCGAACCAGTTGGAATCGGACGCGGTATAGGCGGTCAGCGATTGCACGCCCAACTTGTCCAGCACCGTCGGCAGATGCAGGCCGGTCTTCACCTGGGTGGCGGCCGGCACCACGATGTCGGCGGCGATCTGCGAGCACACCACCGACCTCACCCCCTCCAGCCCGGCCAGCATGGACATGAAGAAGGTGGTGGCGCCGTAGCAGTGCACCACGCACTGCACGTCGGCCGCGCCGGTGGCTTCGCGTATCCGCCGGATCGCAGCCGGATAGTCGTAGCGCGCCACCTGGTCGCCGTCCCACTGCTGCTGGCTGGCTTCCAGCAGAATGCTGACGCGGAAGTCCAGCAGCCACACGTCGTAGCCGTGCTGGTACAGGTACTCCAGCAGATTGGTGGAGATGGTGTCGGTGGAGAAGATGTTCGACCCCACGCCCAGGCCGTGCACCAGCATCACCGGTCCCTTGCCGCCGCCGTTGTAGCGCGTGAGCCGCAGATTGACGCCGTCGTCGGTCGGGAAGAACGCCACCTCGGGCGCGCCGGCGTTGAGCGGGCGCTTCTTGCGCGGCGGCGCGTCCGGATTGAAGTAGACATTGGGGGCCAGCACGCCGCCGTAGCTCTCCCACAGCACGCCGGCGAAATACTCGCCGAAGCGCGCCAGCTGTTTCAGCCGCTCCGCCTCGCTGGAGACGTTGAGCACCTTCATCGTGGTCATCTGCCGCGCGAAGTCGGCCGGCTCGATATGCAGCACCCCGCTGCCGACCACCTCGCCGCCATCATCCACGCCCTGGTACACCGTCACGTACAAGGTGCTGGTATCGGCCCAGATCTTGAGCGGCCCGTGATCGCTGGGCACCGATTTGAACGCGCTGAAGAAGTACTCGGACCCATCCTCGGCGCTCAAGCGCATCTTGTAATTCATGTGGCGCTCGCCCACCTGCTGCGGATATTCCTCGAACAGGTTGAACACGCCATGGCTGACTGTCAGCGGCAGCGCCGACAAGGTCGGCGCGTTCAACGTGCCGACGATGGTGGCGGGATGACTGGGGTCGGAAATCAACCGGTCCAGATCGTCGGACGCCACGGTGACGGTAAAGCCCATGGTCGAACCGGCGTCCTGACCGGCCTGGGCCGCCGCCTCGTACCCCGCCAGATCGGTTCCCGCCGGCTGGCGGTGGGCTGTGGAGAAAAAGCCCTTCATCGTCTCGGTGAATTCGATGCCGGGCTTGTCCGACTGCGGCTGCGGCGCGCGGCGCGGCGCCGACGGCAGCGTGTAGTCGATCTTCCAGCCGCGGTCCGCCGCCAGCAGCGCCATCGCCCGCTCGCTGACCGCCGAGATGGTGAACAGCGGATTCACCGCCAGCGAGGTCGGAATCACCGAGCCGTCGGTCACGTACAGGCCGGGATAGACATCGCGCCCGCTCGTCCCGCAGAACGCCTGGCCCTTGTGATTGACCACGCCCTGGCCCGCGTCCTCCCCCATCACGCAGCCGCCCAGCGGGTGCACGGTGATCAGGCTGTGCTTGAACAGATCGGTCCAGATCGGGTTGCGCACATAAATGCCGCCCAGCGCCCGGGTGGCCTCCTGCAGCCTGTCGTTGCCGATCTTGAAGTTGGGTTGCTCGCCCACGTTCGGCCAATCCAGCCGCAGTTGGTCGTGATCGTCCAGCGCCATCCGGCCGGCGCCGTCGTCGTGGCTCATGATCAGATAAGTCTGCAAACGGTTCATCGCGCCGTGGTAAGGCCCGCGCAACGCGCTCTCCACCTCGCGCGCCGCGTATTTGATCTTGGCCAGCGCGCCGGTTTCCGAAGGCTGGCCCAGCTCGGCCGACGCCGCGGCCATCGCCGGCACCATCAGCCCGCCGATGGCGCCGGGAATGGAGCCCTCCTCTATCACCATGCGCCGACGCCAGCCGCTCTCGTCGCGCATGTCGATGATGGAGGTGATACAGGGGCCGACCGGACCGACCTCCTTGGCTGAGTGCGTGCCGAAGCCGATGCCGTTGATCTTGTCGCCGTTGTTGTAGCCGAAGCCGAGGATGTCGCCGTTGCCGCTCATGTGCTGGCCCAACTGGTCGGACAGCGGCAGGCCTTCGGCGCGGGAGCGCAGCAGAATCTCGGTGGAACCCAGCGTGCCTGCGGACAGGACCACGATGTCCGCCTTGACGAACAGCGTCGGCGCGTCGAATTTCTCCCGCCCGGTGCCCACGTACTGAAAATGGACGATCCAACCGTCGCCATCCCTCTCCAGATAGCGCACCGACGCCTGGCAGAATATCTCCGCGCCGTGGTTGCTGGCGTCCGGCAGATAATTCATCAGCGTGGTGTTCTTGGCATGGTTGTTGCAGCCGGACACGCAGTCGCCGCAGTAATTACAGGGCTTCTGCTCTACGCCGACGTGGTTGAGATCGTTTGGCAGCTTGTCGAAAGTCACGTTGATCGGCGGACGGTAGAAAGTATGCTTGGCCTGTATCCGCTCGCCGGATTTCTGGTTGGCCTGCAGCTTGGGCAAGGCCGGCGCGGCATCCGGATAGGGCGTGGGCTTCAGCATCTGTTGCGCCCGCGCGTACCCCTCTTTCAACAGCGTGTCCACATGATCGCGCACGCCCTCCGGCCAGCGCGGGTCCTCGAACACCTGCGGCTCCGGCTGCAGCGACACATTGGCGTTGATCAGCGAAGTCCCGCCCAGGCCGCAGCCGACGATCACGTTCTGCTGCGCGTTGACGTGCAAATCGTAAAGGCCGGTGCGGGAGCCGAGGTGGCCATCCGGGTGGTGGACCTGGAATTCCTCGGTCGCTTCCGCCAGCGTGTCGGGGTACTCGCCGGGAATGATCTCCCGACCCCGCTCCAGCAGGCAGACCGAACGGCCGGCCCGCGCCATCCGCGACGCGGCGATGCCCCCGCCGTAGCCGGAGCCGATCACCACAACCTCGTAACGTTCCTTGATTTCACTGATGGGGGACGCGATTCGCACCATTGACTTTCTCCCAGGCAGGATCGAACAGTCAGGCCACGAATACCATTGCAGAAGGCGCGGCGCATGGCGTCATGCGCGGGCGCGAGGGCCGGCCGGCGCGCAGCCGGCGGCGTTGTCATTGTAAAAGCATGATTTTATCTAGATCAGAACAATGCCCATGTCAATAACACTGTTAAGCTTCTGTTGCCAAAACCATATCGTGACGGAATGACCGCCGGCGCTAAGCCGCGCGGCCGCAACGGCTCCTCGGTCCAAGCGCAAGCTTGCCGCGATCAGGCGGGCGGCAATTCCTGCGTGAACAGGGTCTGCCCCGCCACATCCTTCAGCCTCACCGTCATCGCCCGGCTGCGGGCATCGATGTCCACCTGGCCGAAGAACTGCATCCCGGCCAGCGGCGAGGTGTTCTGCGCAGACGGGGCTTTCTGGTATACGACCTTGGGGCCGAAAGTCATGTCCAGCGCGTTTGGCCCGAAGGTGCCGGCGTTGAGCGGGCCGGACACGAACTCCCAGAACGGGTTGAAATCGGCGAAAGCCGCCCGCTCCGGATGGTAATGGTGGGCGGCGGTGTAATGGACGTCTGCGGTGAACCAGACCACGTTGCGGATGTCCTGGCGCTTGATCTCGCCCAGCAGCCAGGCCAGCTCCAGCTCCCGCCCGCGCGGCTGCCCGTGATCGCCATTGGCCATCGCCTCCCAGCGCGGACTGCCGTCAGCATTCTTGCCGTCGCCCACCTGCAGCGCCAGCGGCATGTCCGCCATCACCGCCTTCCATACGGCGCGGGACGACTTCAATCCCTCCAGCAGCCAGTGCAGTTGCTCGCGGCCCATGAAGCCGCCGCCCGGTTCGCCCTCGGCCTGCAAATTGGCGCCGTTGGCGTCGCGGTAGCTGCGCATGTCCAGCACGAACACGTCCAGCAGCGGCCCCTGCGGCAGGCGGCGGTACACCCGCTCGCTTTCGCGATCGCCGTAATGGCGCAGCGGCGCGTACTCCATGAAGGCGCGCGTCGCGCGGGCCTGCAGCACGCCTATGCTCTTTTCGCGGTAGCGGGCGTCGTCGGCCAGGTTCTTGCTGTCAGACCAGTTGTTGACCACCTCGTGGTCGTCCCATTGCCAGATCTGCGGCACTTCGGCGGCGAAGCGACGCACATTGTCGTCCAGCAGGTTATAGCGATAGCGGCCGCGATATTCGTCCAGCGTCTCCGCCACCTTGCTCACCTCGGGCGTCACCAGGTTGCGCCATATTTCCCCCTCTTCCACCGTCATTTCGGCGGCCATCGGACCGTCGGCGTAGATGGTATCGCCGCAGTGGACGAAAAAGTCCGGCTGCTGCCGGCGCATGGTTTCATAAATACGCATGCCGCCCCAATCCGGATTGATGCCGAAGCCCTGGCCGGCGGTGTCGCCGGACCAGACGAAGCGCAAGTCGCGCGGCTGCCGCGATGCCGTGCGGAAACAGCCCAGCAGCGGCTCGGATAGCGCGCGCGGGGAGGCGGCATCCTCGTAACGCACGCGGACGAACAGCTGCTCGCCGGCCGGCAAGCCGCTCAGATCGATGCGGGTGGTGAAATCGGTGGCCTCGGTGGCCCATGGCCCGCGCAGCTTGCGGGGATCGGCGAAACGCTCGCTGACATCCCACTCCACCTGCATGCGCGCCGTGCGGTCGGCGCGCGCCCAGACTATCGCCCGGTCCGCGCCCACATCGCCGATCTGGATGCCTGAAGCCGCCTGCGGACGCAACCGATCCGGCACGATCAGCGCCGGCGCGGCCTGCGCGGCGGCGCCCAGCAGCCAGCCGCCGCTGCCGGCCAGCGTGGTCTTGAGGAAATGCCGTCTATCCATACTGTTCTCCCGAGCGAAACCGGCATCCTGCCAAGGCCGGATGCCAAGCGTTTGACGCCTGGATGAACATTATGTGGATGGACAAATAAAAACCGCCGCGGCTGACGAGCCGCGGCGGCCGATGCCAAAGACAAATGCCTTACTGGCCCAGCATGGCCTTAGCCACCGCCTCCGCCACCTTGATGCCGTCCACGCCCGCCGACAGAATGCCGCCGGCGTAGCCCGCGCCCTCGCCCGCAGGGAACAGGCCCTTGATGTTCAGGCTCTGGCCATCGTCGCCGCGGGTGATGCGCAGCGGCGAACTGGTGCGGGTTTCCAGGCCGGTCAGCACCGCGTCGTGCAGATCGTAGCCGCGGATCTGGCGGGCGAAATGCGGAATCGCCTCGCGCATCGCCTCCACGCAGAAGTCTGGCAGAATGCGCGCGAGATCGGTCATGGTCACGCCCGGCTTATACGACGGCTCCACCTCGCCCAGCTGGGTGGATGCCTTGCCGGCCATGAAATCGCCCAGCAATTGAGCCGGCGCGAAGTAATCGCCGCCGCCCAATTCATATGCCTTGCTTTCCAGCTCGCGCTGGAAGTCCAGGCCGGCCAGCGGGCCGCCCGGGTAGTCGACCTCGGGCGAAATGCTGACCACGAAGCCGGAATTGGCGTTGCGCTCGTTGCGCGAATACTGGCTCATGCCATTGGTGACCACGCGCTTCTCTTCCGAAGTGGCCGCCACCACGGTGCCCCCCGGGCACATGCAGAAGCTGTACACCGCGCGGCCGTTGCTCGCATGGTGCACCAGCTTGTAGTCCGCCGCGCCCAGCAGCGGATGGCCGGCGTACTTGCCCCAGCGCGCCTGATCGATCAGCGATTGCGGATGTTCGATGCGGACACCTACCGAAAACGGCTTGGCTTCCATGTAGACGCCGCGCTTTTCCAGCATCTGGAAAGTGTCGCGCGCGCTGTGGCCCAGCGCCAGCACCACATGGTCGCTCAGCACCTCGCCGCCGTCGGCCAGCTTGACGCCGCGCACGCGGTCGCCGTCCAGGATCAGGTCGTCCACGCGCTGCTCGAAGCGGATTTCGCCGCCCAGTTCGATAATCTCGGCGCGCATGTTCTCCACCATGGAAACCAGGCGGAAAGTGCCGATGTGCGGACGGGCCAGGTAGAGGATTTCCTCCGGCGCGCCGGCCTTGACGAACTCGGTCAGCACTTTGCGGCCCAGATGGCGCGGGTCCTTGATCTGGCTGTACAGCTTGCCGTCGGAGAAGGTGCCGGCGCCGCCTTCGCCATACTGCACATTGGACTCGGTATTGAGTTCGCTCTTGCGCCACAGGCCCCAGGTGTCCTTGGTGCGCTGGCGCACTTCCTTGCCGCGCTCCAGCACGATGGGCTTGAAACCCATCTGGGCCAGGATCAGCGCCGCGAAAATGCCGCAGGGGCCAAAGCCCACCACCACCGGACGCTGCTTCAGCTGGGCCGGCGCCTGGCCGACATAGTAATAATTGGTGTCCGGGGTGGGCATCACTCGGCGGTCGCCCTTGAAACGGGCGAACAGCTTGTCCTCATTGGCCACATCCACGTCGATGATGTAGACCAGGCTCATCACGCCCTTGCGGGCGTCGTAACTGCGTTTGAACACGGTGAAGCCGCGAACGTCGTCCGCCGGCGCTTTCAAAAAGCCGGCGACGGCGTCGGCCAGCTCCTCAGGAGTATGGTCCAGCGGCAGCTTGAGTTCGGAAATGCGCAACATAAAAATCCAGTAACAGGTTGGTGTCTATTCAACGAGGCGCCATTGTAGCGGCAAACCACGCGGCCAGGCACGACAATGGTCAAGCCGCTGATTGCAATCCCCCCTCGCGTTGGCTATAGCGTACTGTGGCATTCGCCACCGGCATGGCCATGCTCGCCACGCCCGCCGTCCTCCACCATCAGGCTGACGGGACCTTCTGCCGCGCCGTTCCAGACAGCGCGAGCAGGGCTTTAAAGCTGCAAGTTATCGGGACTGCTCCTGTTTTCGACTCTTCCGCCACGATGACAACAAGGCGATATCGCCATGCGCGCGGCCTTTGCCAGGAAGATCGAGACGAGCGGGAAGCATTGCACCAAGGAGAACCCTCATGAATCTGGACATACTCACCCAGCCGGCTGTGCGGCTGGCGATAGAGGCGTTGCAACACGGCGACCACGCCAACTGGATGGCGCAGTTCAATACCGATGCGACACTGACTGATGATGGACTGCCAGCCAATTTCCACAAATTCAGCGAACACGCGATGGGACACGAGCACTTCACCAGCATAGATCGGGTGGAAAACCAGGGGCTGGACGTGTACGGCGGCTTTCACAGCGACCGTTGGGGCAATTTCAACACCTACTTCAAATTCCATCTGGACGCAAACGGCAAGATCCGCCAGCTGGACATCGGCCAGGATAGTTGACTCCCCGCCGGGCGGCCCCTTACCCGCCCGGAAACCCATCACTATAATTGCAGCATCCACACCGTATGGCGGTCTGGCGCCATGGGAGAGGCGATGCACCAGATACTGGTCATAGACGACGATGCCGTATCGCAGCGATTTCTAGTGATGGTGTTGCAACGCCTCGGCTACGAAAATGTGGTGGTGGCCAGCGACGGCCTGGACGCGCTGATCCAGCTGGACGCCGGCGATAGGCGTTTCGACGTGATCTTCTGCGACCTCGACATGCCGCGCATGGACGGCATCGAGTTCGTCCGCCATCTGGGCGAGCGAGGTTTTCAAGGCATGCTGCTGATCTCCAGCGGCTTCGACGAGAGAGTGATCGAGTCGGTGGCCGAGCTGGCCCGCATGTACGATCTATGGCTGGCTGGCGTGCTGCCCAAGCCCATCAACCACCAGACGCTGCAGCGCCTGATCAATCAGCCGCCCCCCGCCAGCCGCCACACTCCAGGCGTCGTGTCCCCGCCCACGGAGGAAGAGTTGCGCGCCGCCATCGGCAAGGGCGAGCTCCGCCCTTTCCTGCAGCCCCAGGTTTCAATGAAAGACGGCCAGATACGCTCGGCGGAAGTCCTGGCCCGATGGCAGCATCCCCGGCTCGGACTGATAGGCCCCCAGCAGTTCATCCAGCTGGCGGAAAACTCCAGCCTGATCACCGAACTGACCCTACAGATGCTGCGGCAGGCGGCCGTCATCATGGACAGGCTGCCCAGCGAGACGCCGCTGGCGATGTCGCTGAACCTGTCGGTGGAGTCGCTGAACGAAATCGCGCTGGTAACCCGCTTCGAACGCATACTCGTCGATTGCGGCTTCCCCTTCAGCCGCCTGATCGTGGAAGTGACGGAAACCGGCCTGATGGCCAACCCGACGCGCGCGCTGGAATTGCTCACTCGCCTGCGGCTGAAAGGCGCGCGGCTATCCATAGACGATTTCGGCACCGGCTTCGCCAGCATGGATCGCCTATCGCGCATTCCCTTCACCGAGCTGAAGATAGACAAGGGCTTCGTCATCGACGCCGCGCTCAACCCGACCAACTTCTCCATCGTCCGCGCCAGCGCCGAGCTTGGACGCCAGCTAGGCCTGGACGTGGTGGCCGAAGGCGTGGCGACAGAGTCGGAATGGCAGCTTTGCCGGCAACTGGGCGTGGAGATCGCCCAAGGGTCCTTCATCTCGCCGCCGGTGGACGCGGAAAGCTTTCGCGGCTGGCTGCTGAAACACCGCGGTGTTTTTCTTCATGCCGCGCCCAACCTTTCCGACACCGTTTGAAGCCGGAATATATTAGGAGCCTAGCCATGTACGCCCTCGGCCGCGCCGTTCTGATCCTGCTGTTCCTGGCCATCCCGCCATGCCAGGCCGAAAGCCCCCCGTTGCCCCCCCCCGCCGGCAAGGTGGTGTTGACCATCAGCGGCCAGATCAGCAACAAGAATCACGACAACGACGCGGTGTTCGACATGAACATGCTCGCGGCGCTGCCGCAGCACACCATCTCCACCCGCACGCCATGGCTGCCTGGCGTCAGCCGCTTCACCGGGCCGTATCTGCAGGACGTGCTCAACCTGGTCGGCGCGAAGGGCCGCACGCTGAAAGCCATCGCTCTGAATGACTACAAGACCGACATCCCGCTGGACGACGCCGCGCGCTACCAGGTGGTGCTGGCCCGTTTGCTAAACGGCAAGCCAATGCCGGTGCGGGACAAGGGGCCGCTGTTCATCGTCTACCCCTACGACAGCCAGCCCGCGCTGCGCTCGGAAATCTATTACAACCGTTCCGCCTGGCAATTGAAGTCATTGCAGGTGGAGTGAGGCCATGACCCAGGGCAAAGAGCACTCCACTTCCTGGCTGATGCTGGCGGCCATCGGCGCCGCCCTGCTATGCGTGTTCGCCGGGGCAGCCTATGTCCAGCATCGACAATCCCAGACTCTCACCAGCGCGGTGCTCTACCAGGACGACAACATCATCTGGGCCTATTTTCAGCTGGAGGCGGAAAACTTTCATCTCCGGGCCGCGCTGCATGAAGCGCAACACGATCAGATCACGTCCGACCAGCTGCAACAGCGCTACGACATCTTCGTCAGCCGCATCGGCATCATACGCGGCGGCCAATACCGCCGGCTGCTGCAGGATCAGCCGCAATACCTGCTGATGCAAAGCCGGCTGGACGCCTTCGTCCGCCAGGGCGACGCCTACTTCAGCGTCGTGCCCGCGGCGAACGACCATGCCCGCCTGGCGCGGCTGGAACAGTTGTCCGCCTCGCTGTCCGACGGCCTGCACGACCTGTCGCTGCAGGCCAACCAGGTTGTCGCGCTGCAGGTGGACAATCGAAACCGCACCATGCAGCAGTACATCACAGTCAGCAATTGGCTGATGGGCTTTGAATGGGTGTTGATTTTCGGCTTCGGCTTCACAGTGATCCGGCAACTGCGGCAGCTGGAAAAACGCCGCCGGACGCTGGAAACGCTAACCGACCGCCTGGAGGAGGCCCGCAGCCAGGCCGAGGCCGGCAGCCTGGCCAAAAGCGCCTTTCTCGCCAATATGAGCCACGAAATACGCACCCCGCTCAACGGCGTGCTGGGCATGCTGGCGCTGCTGGCCGACACCCACCCCAGCGTCAACCAGGCCAACTACATCCGCATGGCCGAGGAATCGGCTCGCCACCTGCTGCTGCTGCTAAACGATGTGCTGGACGCCAGCAAGCTGGAGTCGGGCAAGCTGGAGCTGGCGCCGGTCACCTGCAACCTGGCCTACCTGCTGCGCCAGGTTGCCAACCTGATGAACGCTCAGGCGCAGGCCAAGGGCCTGATGCTGAATCTGGACATGGCGTCGGAAATTCCAGAATGGGTGGAACTGGACCCGACCCGCCTGCGGCAGATACTGCTCAATCTGCTGAGCAACGCCGTCAAGTTCACCGAGCGCGGCGGCGTCACCGTTCACGCTTCGGCGCCGCAGGGAGAGCAGCCGGGCACGGCCCAGTTGCTGCTGGTGGTGACCGACACCGGCATCGGCATGGACCAGGCCACCCAGGCGAAACTGTTCAAGCGCTTCTCCCAGGGCGACGGCTCCACCGCCCGCCAGTACGGAGGAAGCGGCCTGGGCTTGGAGATTTCGCAAAACCTGGCCCGGCTGATGGGCGGCGAAATCTCGGTCAGCAGCGTTCCCGCTCAGGGCAGCTGCTTTCAACTGACGCTGCCGCTGAGAGTGATCGCCGCGCCGGACATCCCTCCCGAAGCCATCGAGTCCTTCTCCAGCCACGACACGCTGAGCAGACCGCTGAGAATCCTGGTGGTGGACGACAACGCGGTCAACCGCAAGTATCTGCAAGCGCTGCTGGAAAGACTGAACCAGCAACCGACGCTGGCGTCGGATGGCCCCGAGGCGCTGCGGCTGGCCGCCGCCCACCCCTTCGACTTGGTGCTGATGGACCTTCACATGCCTGGCATGGACGGCGTGAAAACCGCGCGCGGACTGCGCGAGGAAGCGCTAACCCCCAGGATGCCTATCATCGCGCTGACCGCGGACGCCTTCCCGGAAACCCGCCAGCAAATGCTGGAACAAGGACTGGACGATTTCCTGACCAAGCCGCTGAGCCGCGACCAGCTGCTGGCGGTGCTGCAGAAACAGTTTCCGCCAGCGCCCAGCGCCGCGCCGCAAGCAAGGGAAGAACCCGTCCTCGACGCGCGCACCATCACGGATTTCGTCGACCTGCTGTCCGATCAGCAATACCGGCAGCTGGTGGAACAATACTTCGCCAGCCACCAGGAATCGGTCCGGCAATTGCGGCTCAACCAGCGGCAACCGGATCGGGAAAACCTGTTTCATCTGGCACATGGCATGAAAGGAGGGGCAGTGACGTTGGGCTTCGCCAGCCTGGCCCAGCGCTGCCAGGAGCTGGAAAGCCAGTCGCTGCAATCCAATTGCGCGCCGGCGCCGCAGATCGCGCAGGTGATCGCCCAATTCCAGGCCACCCGGCAAGCATGCGTCGAGCAAGGACACCTGGACAGCCCTGCGGAGTAGGCTCGCCGCCAGCCGGCCCTGCCTGGCGCGGGTTCGCGGCATGAAGGCCGTTTGGGAAGCGATCAGGCCACCCGCACCAGCCGGCCGCCATCCTGCTCCGGTGTTTCAAAGCGCTTCCAGTCCACGATCATCACCTGGCTGAGACCACACTCCCCTGCCAGTTGCCCTTCGATTTCCTCCAGCACCTGATGACTGTGGATCACGCCATTGATGGCGACTTCCGCGCGACGCATCACGCTGTCGTCCGTGGTGACAAACCAGATGCAATAACGGTTCATCGGCAACCCTCCGGCTGGGTGCGAAATTACGCTGACAAATCTAAATATCGTCCCAACTGCCGCCAGACCGCAAGTTTTGCCTCGTAGGCCAGCGTATGCGCCGGGCTGGACGAGGGCAAACGCGCAACGGCGAGGTCCAGCCCGGCCAGCTGCGCTTCCGCCTTGGCGGCGGTCGCGCCGTTGAAGGCGACCGCGCGCAAAGAGGGCAGGCTGGCGGCGAAATCGCTCAAATCGTTATGCTGGATTTCCCTCAGGTCGGCATCCAGGCTGCCTTTGCGGCTGGCCTGGGCCACCACGTCCCACAGGCCCACGCCGGACTCGCGCAAGGCCATCAGGCGTTCTTCGTAGGGCAGGGAAACCAGATCCCGCTCCAGCACTTCGCCCAGCAGGCGCCAAAACTGGTTTCGAGGGTGGGCGTAATACTCGCCAGCTGCCAGCGAGGCGTCGCCGGGCAAAGATCCCAGGATCAACAACCGGGTGCCTGCGTCCGCCACCGGCGGAAAACAACGCTTGCCGCCCTGCTCCGCCATGCTAGAACAAGGCGCCCTGATGGCTGGCCAGCCAGGCCCTGACCGGGCCGAAGGTCTTCCGGTGCGCCGGCAGGACGCCGTGGGCCTCGATGGCGGCCAGATGCTCGGCGGTGGGATAGCCCTTGTGGCGGGCGAAACCGTATTGCGGATGCAAAGCGTCCAGCGCCACCAGCTCGGCGTCGCGCGCGGTCTTGGCCAGGATGGACGCAGCGGAGATGGCCGCCACCTTGGCGTCGCCCTTGACGATGGCCTCGCCCGGCACCGGCAGATGTTTGGGCACGCGGTTGCCGTCTATCTGCGCCAGGTCCGGACGCACCGGCAGCCCCTCCACCGCGCGCGTCATGGCCAGCATGGTGGCGTGCAGGATGTTGAGCTTGTCGATCTCTTCGACGCTGGCGCTGGCGATGCACCAGGCCAGCGCGTCGCGCTTGATCAACTCCGCCAGCGCGTCGCGCTTCGCTTCGCTCAACACCTTGGAATCGGCCAGACCCACGATCGGCTTGGCCGGGTCGAGAATGACCGCCGCGGTGAAGACCGCGCCGGCCAGCGGCCCGCGGCCGGCTTCGTCGACGCCGCAGATCAGTGGCATCGCGCCACCTCCAGCACCGCGCGCGCTGCGCGGGTGGCGGTATCCTGCTTCAACGCCAGATGCAGCTCGGTGAACGCCTTTTCCATTTCAATTCGGGCCGCAGAATCGGTGTATAGCCGCTGCATCTCTTCAGCCAGCTTTTGCGGCGTGGCTTGCTTCTGCAACAGCTCCGGCACCACGAATCGGCCGCACAGTATATTGGGCAAACCGACGTACGGCAGCCTGATCTTGCGCTTGACCAGCCGGTAGGTGAAGGCGGACAGCTTGTAGCTGATCACCATCGGCCGCTTGGTCAACGCCACCTCCAGCGTCGCCGTGCCGCTGGTGACCAGCACCACGTCGCTGGCGATGGTCGCCATCTGCGCATGGCCGAACAGCCTGCGGATGGGCAGGTCGCGCGCCTTGAAGCGGTACAGCATCTGTTCGAACTGGTCCATGGTGGCGCGGGTGGCCAGCGGCACCAGGAACTGGGCATCCGGATACTCGCGCAACAGCAGACGCGCGGTATCCAGGTAGATGGGCGCCATGTATTCCAGCTCGCTCCGGCGGCTGCCCGGCATCAGCGTGAACACCGGCACGCCCTGCGGCAGTCCCAGTTGGTCGCGCATCGCCTCCTTGTCCGGCTCCAGCGGGATCTCGCTGGCCAACGGATGGCCGACATAGGTGACCGGCACGCCGGCCTGGCGGTACAGCGGCGGCTCCATCGGGAACAGGCACAGCACGTGGTTGACCGCGCGACCGATCTTCTGGATGCGCTCCGGCCGCCACGCCCATACCGACGGGCTGACATAGTGCACGGTGGGAATGCCGGCCTTCTTCAATCCGGCTTCCAGCCCCAGGTTGAAGTCCGGCGCGTCCACGCCGATGAACACGTCCGGCCTCTCCGCCAGCAACTGCTCGCGCAGCCGACGGCGAATCTTCAGCAGCTCGGGCAGGCTCTTCAGCACTTCGGAATAGCCGCGCACCGCCAGCTTCTCCTGCGGCACCATGCTGTGAAAGCCGCGGGCCTCCATGCGCGGGCCGCCGATGCCGGCGAATTCGATATCGCTGCGGTGCGCGCGCAGCGCGTCCATCAGGTGGGCGGCCAGCAGATCGCCGGAAGCCTCCCCGGCCACCATGGCAACCTTCAAGGCCCCCTTGCGCTTGAAAAGTTGATCGCTCATAAGCTCAGCGGATGATGCCTCGCGCCGATTGTTCAAAGAAACGCACGAACGGCTCCAGCTCGGCATGTTCCTCGCCGGCCTCGGCCAGGATCGCGGCCTTGGCCTCGTCGTAGCTCAAACCCTGGCGGTACAGCGTCTTGTAGGCGTTGCGGACGCGGCGGATCTGCTCCGGCGTGAAACCGCGGCGCTTCAGGCCTTCCGCGTTGATGCCGGAAGGAACGGCGCGGTTGCCATGCGCCATCACGAACGGCGGCACGTCCTGCGCCACCGCGCTGGCGAACGCCGTCATTGCATGTTCGCCGATGATGGCGAACTGGTGCACGCTGGTGAAACCGCCCAAAATCACCCAGTCGCCGATGCGCACATGGCCGGCCAGCGTCGCGTTGTTGGCGAAGATGGCGTGGTCGCCCACCTGGCAGTCGTGCGCGATGTGCACGTAAGCCATCACCCAGTTGTCGTTGCCGATGCGGGTGACGCCGACGTCCTGGGCGGTGCCGGTGTTGAAGGTGCAGAATTCGCGGATGGTGTTGTTGTCGCCGATCTCCAGGCGTGTCGGCTCGCCGGCGTATTTCTTGTCCTGAGGCTGGGCGCCCAGCGAGCAGAACTGGAACACGCGGTTGTTCTTGCCGATGGAGGTATGGCCTTCGATCACCACGTGCGGGCCGATCCAGCTGCCGGCGCCGATGCTGACATTGGGGCCGATGATGGAATAGGCGCCGATTTCGACGTCGTCGGCGATCTGCGCCTTGGGATCTACGATTGCGGTCGGATGGATGGCCATGCTTACACCTCGCGGCGGGCGCACATGATCTCGGCTTCGCAAGCCACCTGGCCGTCCACCAGCGCGCGGGCGGCATACTTGCCGATGCCGCGCTTGACGGTCATTTGCGTCACTTCGAACACCAGTTGGTCGCCCGGCACCACCTGGCGCTTGAAGCGGGCATGGTCGATGCCGACGAAGAAATACAGCTCGTTCTCCGAGCGCTCGCCCTGGCTCTTGATCGCCAGGATGCCGGCGGCCTGGGCCAGCGCTTCGATGATCAGCACGCCCGGCATCACCGGATATTGTTCGAAGTGGCCGGCGAAGAACGGCTCATTGATGGTGACGTTCTTCAGCGCCTTGATGCGCACGTTGGGTTCCATTTCGGTGACGCGGTCAACCAGCAGAAACGGATAACGATGCGGCAGGCAGCGCATGATCTCGCGGACATCGATCGAGACAGCGTGTTCACTCATGAGGTTCTTCCTTCGATTTTTTCAGTGTTTCCAGTTCCCGCTCAAGCTGCTTCACGCGCTTGGCGAAATCGTCCAGATGGCGCACGTGGACGGCGTTGGACAGCCAGTCCTTCATGCTTTGCAACGGGTAGGAGGACGCGTAGTTGCCGGCCTCCTTGATCGACTTCGACACCAGGGTGCCGCCGCCGATATGGGTGCGGTCCGCCACGTCGATGTGGCCGACGAACATCGCCGCGCCGCCCACGGTGCAGCGCGCGCCTATCTTCGTGCTGCCGGCGATGCCGACGCAGCCTGCGATAGCGGTATGCTCGCCGATTTCGACGTTATGGGCAATCTGCACCAGATTATCTATCTTGGCGCCCTTGCGGATCACCGTGTCGGCCAGCGCGCCGCGGTCCACCGTGGTGTTGGCGCCGATCTCGACGTCATCCTCCAGCACCACGCGGCCGGTTTGCGGAATCTTGAACCAATGGTCCTTGTCCCAGGCCAGGCCGAAGCCGTCGCCGCCGATCACGCTGCCGGAATGCACGCCGACGCGGTCGCCGATCACGCAACCGTGGTAGACGGTGACGTTGGGGTAAAGCGTGACGTCGTCGCCGATCAGGCAACCATCGCCGACCACCACGCCCGGCATGATGCGGCAGCGTTCGCCGATGACGACGTTGTCGCCGACGGTGGCATTGGCCGCGATCTCGCTGCTCTCGCCTATCCGGCAGCCTTCCCCCACTACCGCGCGCGGATGGATGCCGGCGCGCGGCGCCTTCGGCGGATGGAACAATGTGGCCAGACGCGCGAAATACAGGTAGGGATCGGCGGCCACGATCAGCGAACGCTCCGGCAGCTCTGCCGCCAGCGCTTCGGTGACGATCAGCGCGCCCGCCGCGCTCTCCAGCATCTGGCGCCGGAACTTGGCGCTGGCGACGAAAGCGATTTCATCGGCGCCCGCCAGCTCCAGCGGAGCCAGCCGGGACACATCCCGGTTCTGGCCGCGCAGCTCTCCGCCCAGTTGCTCTACGATATGTTCGAGTGTGTAGGACATCAAAAACAAAGCCGACTCGGGGTCGGCTTGCTCCGGTAACGGTTTAAACGACTACTTGTCCAGCTCTTTCAACACTTGCGGCGTCAGATCGAACCTGGGATTGATGTACACCGCTTCCTGCAGGATCAGATCATAGTTCTCGCGCTGGGCGATTTCCTTGACCGCGCGGTTGGCCCGCTCGGTCACCCCGGCGAATTCCTCGTTGCGGCGCTGGTTGTAATCCTCGGCCAGCTCGCGGGATTTGGCGCGGTAATCGCGGTCCAGCCCCGCGTACTCCCGCTCGAAGCGCTTGCGGTCATCCGGCGACAGGCTGTTTTTCGCCAACATGGATTCCAGATCCTTGGCCCGCGTCTCCATCTTCTTCAACTCGTCGCGGCGGCTGGAGAATTCCTTGTCCAGCTTCTTGTAGATGGCGACGGACACGCCGGCTTCGCGATAAATGCGCTCGATGTTGATGAAGCCCAGCTTGAAGTCGGCGGCATGAACCGGCAGCGCCGCCACGCTCAGCACTGCCAGCCACCATTTCAATGCTTTCATGATCTCATCCTGATAACGGTTAGAACGACGTGCCCAGCTGGAATTGGAAGCGCTGAACCTTGTCACCCTGCTCTTTCTTCAGCGGGTTGGCGATACTGAACTTCATCGGCCCCATCGGCGACAGCCAGGTCAATGCCAGACCCACGGAATAGCGGAAGCCATCGCTCGGCGAGCTGGTGATGCCCAACGCCTTTTCCGATGCCGTCAGGTTGGTGTTCCACAAGGTGCCCGCATCGAAGAACAGGCTGGTGCGCAGCGACTTGTTGTCCTTCATGCCCGGGAAGGGGAACAGGATTTCCGCGTTGGCCACTACCTTGCGGTTGCCGCCGAGGTAGGAGTTCGCCGCCGAATCGTACGGGCCGATGCTGCTGCTGTCGTAGCCGCGAACCGATCCCAGGCCGCCCATGTAGTAGTTCTTGAAGAACGGCAACTGCCTGGTTTTGCCGTAGCCGTCAGCATAGCCCAATTCGCCGTTTAGCATCAGCGTGAAGTCTTTCGACAGCGGGAAGAACCAGGTCTGCTGGTGGGTCAGGCTGTAGTACTGCAGCGAACCGCCCGGCAGGCCGAAGTCGGCGTTGACGCGGATACTGGCACCGCGGGTCGGCCACAACGCGCTGTCTCGGGTATCCCGGCCCCAGCCTACGGTACCCAGGACGGTGTAGTTGCTGCTGCCGTACTGGTTCACGAAGTCGATGTACTGCTGCGGGCTGTTGCTGTAGGTGGTGATGTCGGTCTTTTCCGCGCCGATCGTGAAATTGATGCGGTCGTACTCGGTGATCGGCACGCCGAAACGCATGTCGGCGCCGACGGTGCTGGTCTTGTACGCGGAGATCGACGTGGCGTCCGGGTTGTAGACGCGATTGTACAGGTCATAGCCCAGGCTGACGCCGTCCGGAGTGAAATACGGATCAGTGAACGACAGCGAGTAATTCTTGTTGACCTTGCCGGTGGACATGCCCAGCGACATGTATTTGCCGGAGCCGAAGATATTGCTCTGGGAAATGTTCGCGCCCAGCACCAGGCCCTCGCCCTGCACATAACCCAGGCTGCCGGAAATGCTGCCGGTGGAGCGCTCTTTCAGGCCGATATTCATGTCCACCTGATCCGGCGCGTCCGTCACCGCCGGCGTTTCGACGTTGACGTCCTCGAAGTAGCCGAGCAGTTCCAGGCGCTCCTTGCTGCGCTTGACGTTGGCGGCGTTGTACGGCGCTCCCTCCAGTTGGCGCAGCTCGCGGCGGATCACTTCGTCGCGGGTCTTGCTGTTGCCTGCCACGTTGACGCGGCGGACATAGGTCTTGCGGCCCGGATCGACGAAGAAAGTGAAGGCGGCGGTTTGCTTCTCGCGGTCGATGTCCGGCAGCACGTTGACGTTGGCGAAGGCGTAGCCCTCGTTGCCCAGCCGGTCGCTCAACGCCTTCACCGACTCGGTCACCTTCTCATTGTTGAAGGTGTCGCCGCGTTTCACCTGCACCAGGCTCAGCAATTCGGCCTCCGGCACCTTCAGGTCGCCAGCCAAGCGCACGTCGGACACGGTGTACTTCTTGCCCTCGTGCACATTGATGACCAGATACATGTCCTTCTTGTCGGCGCTGATCGAAACCTGGGAGGAATCGATGCCGAATTCCATATAGCCCTGGTTCTGGTAGAAAGCCTTCAGCTTCTCCAGATCGCCGGTCAGCTTCTGCTTGGAATACTGGTCGTCCTTGGTAGCCCAGGACAGCCAGCCACCGGTGGTCAGGCTGAACTCGTCCAGCAGCTTGGACTGGGCGAAAGCGTTGGCGCCGACGATGCGGATTTCCTTGATCCGCGCGGTCACGCCTTCATTGATGTCCAGCGTCACGGCGACGCGGTTGCGCTCCAGCTTGGTGACGCCGGGGGTGATTTCCACCGAATACTTGCCGCGGCTGTAATACTGGCGCTTCAGTTCCTGCACCGCGCCATCCAGCAAGGCCTGGTCAAAAATCAAAGACTCGGCGAAGCCGTTGTCCTTCAGCGCCTTCTTCAGCTGGTCCTTGCTGAATTCCTTGGCCCCGTTGATGTTCAGCTGGGTGATCACCGGGCGCTCCGCCACGGTGACGATCAGCGTGCCGCCGCGGCTTTCCACGCGCACGTCGTTGAAGAAACCGGTGCCGAACAGCGCCTTGATCGCTTCTTTGGCCTTGGCATCGGTAAAGGTGTCGCCCACCTTGACCGGCAGATAGTTGAAGACCGTGCCCGGCTCGGTACGCTGCAGGCCTTCAACGCGGATATCTTTGATCACAAAAGGATCTGCAGCCATGGCAACGGTGGCCATGGTCAGGCCCATTACGGCCACTGCGAGTCGCTTCAATTTCATAAATGTGTTTTAACCCCCAAATAGGCGGCTGAAATCGTTCAGCATGGCAAATGCCATCAAAGACGCCAGCAATATGAAACCAATCTTTTGTCCGAGCAATTGCACCCGTTCGCTGACGGGCTTACCTCTGACCAGCTCCGCGACATAATACATTAAGTGGCCCCCATCCAGAACCGGTATGGGAAGCAGATTCAACACGCCGATGCTGACGCTGATCAGCGCCAGGAATTCCAGATACGGCGTCAGGCCCTCGCGGGCGGTCTGGCCCGCGACATTTGCGATAGTCAGCGGACCCGACAGATTGTTCAAAGAAGCTCGGCCGATCAGCATGTTGCCGAGGAATTTGACGCTCATCCAGGCGGTTTCGCCGGTCTTGCTCCAGGCGGCGACAAAGGCCCCTACTGCGTCGTAATGCCGAGTGAAGGCCAACTGGTCGCTCCAGGCGCGATCCGGCGACGGCCCTACGCCGATGCGGCCGACCACCTCGTCGTCCTGCGCGACCGCCTGCGGACGCAGCTTGATCTCCAGCGGCTTGCCGGCCCGCTCGACGCGCACCGTCAACTCCTTGCCCGGGCTGTTGCGCACCACGTGCACCCACTCTTCCCAGTTTCTGAGCATCACGCCGTTCACCGCCTGCAGCTTGTCGCCCACCTTGAGGCCAGCCTTGGCTGCGACGCCCTTCTCCTCCAGCACGCCCACCTGCGCCAGGAAACGCGCCGGGGACACCCCAGGATCGCCCTGCTGCAAGGCCTGCTCGGCCTTCTCGCCGAAACGGCGGGCATCGATATCGCGCCGCTTCCTGGCGCCGGACGCGTCCTGCACCTCGACCCGCACCACGGCGGAAGACATCGCGGCCTCGACGATACCCAGCCTAACCTCCTGCCAGCTGGCGACGGGCCTGCCCGCCACGCTGAGAATGCGATCGCCCTCCTTGAAACCCGCCGCGGCGGCCGGCGTCTGCTCGACCACGGTGCCCACCAGCGGATGCAGCTGCGGCACACCCTGGGCGATCACAGCCCAGTACAGCAGCGCCGCCAGCAACAGATTGGCCAGCGGCCCCGCGGAGACGATGGCCATGCGCTTGAGCACATGCTGATTGTTGAAAGCCCGCGGACGATCCGCCTCGTCGACCAGGCCCTCGCGTTCGTCCAGCATTTTCACATAGCCGCCCAGCGGAATCGGGCACACCACCCACTCCGTCTCGCGCGGACGGAAGCGCAACAACGGCGAACCGAAACCGATGGAGAACCGCAGCACCTTGACGCCGCACAGCTTGGCCACCCAGTAGTGGCCCAGCTCGTGAAAAGTCACCAGCAGGCCGATGGCCACCAGAAACGCCAGCAGCGTCAGCATGCCGCCACCCTGCCCTCGGCGAAACGACGCGCCTCCTGGTCACGGGCCAGCAAGCCTTCCAGGCTGTCGCTGGCCGCGCAGGACACGCCGGCCAGCGCGGCGGACACCACGCGCGGGATGTCGACGAAACGCAGTCGTCCCTCAAGGAACGCCGCCACCGCCACTTCATTGGCGGCATTCAATACCGCCGGCGCGTCGCCGCCCATTTCCAGCGCGTCGAACGCCAGTTGCAGGCAAGGGAAGCGCTCAAGATCCGGCTTCTCGAACGTAAGATCGGACAATGCGAAGAAGTCCATGGGCTCCACCCCGGCGTCGATGCGCTCGGGCCAGGCCAGCGCGCAGGCGATCGGCGTGCGCATGTCGGGCGAGCCCAGTTGCGCCATCACCGAGCCGTCTCGGTACTGGACCATGGAGTGGATCACGCTTTGCGGATGCACGGCCACCTCGATGCGACTGGGCGGCACATTGAACAGCCAGCGCGCCTCGATCACCTCAAGCCCCTTGTTCATCAGCGTGGCGGAATCGACGGAAATCTTGCGCCCCATGCTCCAGTTGGGATGGCGACAAGCGTCGTCCGGCGTGACATGGAGCAGATCGGCGGCCGGGCGGCTGCGGAACGGCCCGCCCGACGCGGTAAGAATGATCTTGCTCACGCCCGCGGCGTCGGGATTGGCGGCGTAATCGGCGGGCAGAGATTGAAAGATGGCGCTGTGCTCGCTATCCACCGGCAACAGCGCCGAACCGCTCGTGCGCACCGCGTCCATGAACAAACGGCCGGCCACCACCAGCGACTCCTTGTTGGCCAGCAGCATGCGCTTGCCGGCCCGCGCCGCGGCCAGCGCCGACGGCAAGCCTGCAGCGCCGACGATGGCGGCCATCACCGCATCCACCTCCGGCAACGAAGCAGCCTGGACCAGCGCATCCGCGCCATGCAGCACTTCTGCGCGCAGGCCGGCGTCCGCCAGCCGCGCGCGCAGATCCGCCGCAGCAGAAGCGTCGGCCGCCACCAGATAGTCAGGACGAAAACGGAGAGCCTGCTCGAACAGCTTGTCGAGCTGGCGATGGGCGGTCAGCGCCACCACGCGGTAGCGCTCCGGATGACGGGCGATCACATCCAGCGTATTGCAGCCTACGCTGCCGGTCGCCCCCAGTACGGCAATACCCTGAGGTTTGGTCATTGCTATGTTTCCAGAATTACATGCCGCCCAGCGCGCGCAGGGCGTTGCTGACCGCCAGCACGGCGATCAGGCTGTCGATGCGGTCGTAGACGCCGCCATGGCCCGGCAGCAGCCGGCTGCTGTCCTTGATGCCCGCGACGCGCTTGAACCAGGACTCCAGCAAATCGCCGCACACGCTGACCGCAGTCAGCGGCAGCGCCAGCAACAGCAGGCCCCACAACGGCAGCTTGATGTCCAGCCAGCCGAAATGATCAACCAAAGCGACGTAGATCGCCACGCAAACCACCGCGCCGTAAACGCCTTCCCAGCTTTTGCCCGGACTGATGGCCGGCGCCAGCTTGCGTCGGCCGAAAGCCTTGCCGGAGAAATAAGCGGCGATGTCAGCCACCCATACCAGGCCCATCACGGCCAGCAGAGCCAGCGCGCCATGCGTCGTGGCATTGGGGCGCCACTCGAGAAAAGCGAACCAGGCCGGCAGCATCAACGCCCAGCCCAGCATCCAGGCCGGCAGGCCTGACGGCATTTTCCAGCGCCTGGCCAGCCAGGCCGGCACCAGCAACAGCCACAGCGCCAACACCGCGCCATGCTCGAAGCCTTGCATCCGCCAGTGGCCGAACCAGGCCGCGGCGGCGAACAGCGTGGACAGCGCAAGATAGCACGCCTGCCGGGGAAGGGACATCCCGGCCATCCGGGCGTACTCCCACAGGGCCAGAACGACGATCAACCAGGAAAACCCAGCCCAGGCTGCGGCGGGGAACAGGAATAGCGCCGCCAGCATTAGCGGCAGCAATACGAGCGCGGTGAGAATTCGCGTTATCAGCATGAAGTCAGAGTTTGTCTCGGCGCAGGTGCTCGGGCAATTGCTCGCTGGTGCGGCCAAAGCGGCGCTCCCGCTGCCAGTAGGAGTGGATCGCCCCCTGCAGCGCCGCTTGGTCGAAATCGGGCCACAACAGGTCGGTGAAGTACAACTCGGAATACGCCAGCTGCCACAGCAGGAAGTTGCTGATGCGCTGCTCGCCGCCGGTACGGATGAACAGATCCGGCTCCGGCGCCCATGCCATGCCGAGACGCTCCGTCACCATAGCCTCGGTGATGGCGGACTGGCCCTCGGCGATCAGCTGATTCACCGCGTGAACGATATCCCAGCGGCCGCCGTAATCGGCGGCGATGGTCAGCACCAGACCGTCGTTGCCGGCGGTCTTGGCCTCTGCGCGGTCGATGCGTTCGGACAGTTCCGCGCTGAATCGCTCGCGGGAACCCAGCACCTTCAGGCGGATATTGTTGTTATGGAGCTTGGAGACTTCGTGCTCTAGCGCGCGCAGGAACAGGTCCATCAGGAAAGACACTTCTTCCTGCGGCCGACGCCAATTCTCGGTGGAGAAAGCGAACAGCGTCAGATACCCGACGCCCATTTCCTTGCAGGCCTTCACCACCTCGCGCACGGCGTCCAGGCCGCGCTTGTGGCCGGCCACGCGCGGCAGGAAGCGTTTCTTGGCCCAGCGGCCGTTGCCATCCATGATGATGGCGATATGCCGGGGCGGCTCGCACCCCTCCGGCACAGTTTTCGAAGAACCGGAAAACAAGATCCGCCCCTTATACCGCCAGCAGGTCGGCTTCTTTGGCGGCCAGCATCTTGTCGACTTCAGCGATGTACTTGTCGGTCAGCTTCTGGATCTCGTCCTGGCCGCGGCGCTCGTCGTCCTCGGTGATGGCCTTGTCCTTCAGCAGGTTCTTGAATTCGTTGTTGGAATCGCGGCGGATGTTGCGCACGGCCACGCGGGCGCCTTCGGCTTCTCCGCGCACCACCTTGATCAGGTCCTTGCGGCGCTCTTCGGTCAGCATCGGCATCGGCACGCGGATGATCTCGCCCATCGAGGCCGGATTCAGGCCCAGATCGCAATCGCGGATAGCCTTTTCGATCTTGGCCAGCATCGGCTTTTCCCACGGCTGCACGCCGATGGTGCGGGCATCGATCAGGGTGACGTTGGCTACCTGATTGACCGGCACGTCGCTGCCGTAATAGTCAACCATGACATGATCCAGAATGCCGGTATGGGCGCGTCCGGTACGAACCTTGGCCAGGTCGTTCTTGAACGCTTCCTGCGTCTTCTGCATTTTTTGTTCGGCCGATTTTTTGATTTCGTTAATCATGTCGCACTCCCGGAATACTTCAAATGACAAGGCGAAAACGGCCATTGCCGTTTTCGCCCTCAGCAATTTTCAAACTCAGCAGTGTACCAGCGTGCCTTCGTCTTCGCCAAGCACGACGCGGCGCAGCGCGCCATTCTTGAAGATGCTGAACACCTTGATATTGAGGTGCTGATCGCGGCACAAGGCGAAGGCGGTGGCGTCCATCACCTTCAGATTGCGCGAGATCGCCTCGTCGAAAGTCAGGCTCTGGTAGCGGACCGCGTCGGGATTCTTTTTCGGATCATCGGTATACACGCCGTCCACCTTGGTGGCCTTCAGCATGATGTCGACATTCATTTCCATGCCACGCAACGCGGCGGCGGTATCGGTAGTGAAGAAGGGGTTGCCGGTGCCGGCGGCGAAGATCACCACCTTGCCCTCCTCCAGGTACTGCATCGCCTTGCCGCGCACATAAGGCTCGGCGATCTGCTGCATGGTCAGCGCGGACTGCACCCGGGCGATCAGGCCGGCCTTGGTCATCGCATCCTTCAACGCCAGCGCGTTCATCACAGTGGCCATCATGCCCATGTAATCCGCCGTCGCGCGATCCATGCCCGCCGCAGCCGGCGCCACGCCGCGGAAAATATTGCCGCCGCCGATCACGATGCCCACTTCAACGCCCAGGCCCACCACTTCTTTGATCTGGCCCACAATCTGCTCGATGGTCGAGCGGTTGATGCCATAGCTGTCATCCCCCATCAGGGCTTCGCCGGAAAGTTTCAACAGGATGCGTTTATAGGCGGGAACTTGGCTCATGATGTCCTCGGATTGGCGGTTATGGTGTGTTCAGTTTGCAAAACGGCACCCTGCAAGCAGGGTGCCGTTGGTAAAGCGGTAAGTCGAAACTTACAGCTTGGCAGCCGCAGCCACTTCAGCTGCGTAGTCTACTACCTTCTTCTCGATGCCTTCGCCCACTACGAACATGGCGAATGCCTTGACCGAGGCTTTTTGCTCGGCCAGCAGCTTCTCGACGGTCACATCCGGGTTCTTGACGAAAGGCTGACCCAGCAGGGTCACTTCAGCCAGGAACTTGTTGATACGGCCTTCAACCATCTTGGCGACGATATCGGCCGGCTTGCCGGACTCGGCAGCCTGGGCGCTGTAGATCTTGCGCTCTTGATCCAGGGTTTCGGAAGAAACCTGGTCCTTGGACACGCAGATCGGCTTGGAGGCGGCGATGTGCATGGCCACGTCCTTGCCCACTTGCTCGGCGCCGGCGTAGTCGACGATCACGCCGATCTTGGCACCGTGCAGGTAGGTGGCGATCGCGCCTTCGGTCTGGTAGCGAACGAAACGACGGATGGTCATGTTCTCGCCCAGCTTGGCGATGGCAGCCTTGCGGATGTCTTCCACGGACACGCCGTCGACTTCCACTGCGGAAAGCGCTTCGACATCGGCCGGATTGGCGATGACGGCAGCCTTGGCGGCGGCGGCGGCCAGAGCCAGGAAGGTCGGATCCTTGGCGACGAAGTCGGTTTCGCAGTTCACTTCAACCAGGGCGCCGACGCCGGCTTCCACGTGGGAGCCGATGATGCCTTCGGCGGCCAGACGGCCAGCCATCTTGGAAGCCTTGTTGCCGGACTTGATGCGCAGGATTTCTTCAGCCTTGGCCGCGTCGCCTTCAGCTTCAACCAGAGCCTTCTTGCACTCCATCATGCCGAGGCCGGTGGCCACGCGCAGATCCGAAACCATTTTTGCGGTGATTTCCGCCATCTTGCTACTCCTGAATGATTTAGATTACGTGAATGTTCGGGTCCAAAAAAAGGGGCTTTCGCCCCTTTTCCGCTTACTCGGCCTGGGCCGTTTCAGCAGCTGCGACGATCTCTTGCAGAGAGTTCGCGCGACCTTCCAGTACCGCGTCGGCGATGCCGCGAGCGTACAGGCGGATGGCGCGGGAGGAGTCGTCGTTGCCCGGAACCACGTAATCGATGCCGTCCGGGGAGTTGTTGGTATCAACAACGCCGATAACCGGGATGCCCAGTTTCTTGGCTTCGACAATGGTGCCCTTCTGGTAGCCAGTATCGATAACGAAGATGGCGTCCGGCAGGCCCTTCATATCCTTGATACCGCCCAGCGAGCGTTCCAGCTTGTCAACTTCGCGTTGCAGGTCCAACAGTTCTTTCTTGTTGTAACCGGTGTCAGCGCCTTCCAGGATGGCACGCTTCTCTTCAAGACGCTTGATGGACTGCTTCACGGTCTTGTAGTTGGTCAGCATGCCGCCGAGCCAGCGGTGATCAACAAACGGCATGCCAGCGCGGGCAGCTTCTTCACGGACGATCTCACGCGCCTGACGCTTGGTACCAACAAACATTACGGTACCCTTGTTGGCGGCCAGACGACGCACATATTCCTGGGCGCTGATGAACAGCGGCAGAGTCTTTTCCAGGTTGATGATGTGGATCTTGTTGCGGCTGCCAAAGATGTACTGAGCCATCTTCGGGTTCCAGAAACGGGTTTGGTGGCCGAAGTGAACGCCGGCCTCAAGCATTTGACGCATGGTAACGTTGGTGGACATGCAAAAACTCCTAAAAGGGTTAAGCCTCCATCCGCGCAGACAACCCTGAAGGCTTCAGCCTGCGGGCACCCTTTGGCGCGGATGTGCGTAGTTTTGGATTAACAATTCCCCGCCAACAACGGTGGGGAACACGAGATTGTAGCATTTAAGGACAGCCGGATTCAAGCCTTTCCCTCGTTCTCCGCGGCCCGCCGCCGCTTGCGCAGCCTGTTGCGTACCACCCACGCGACAAACCAGACCGGCAGCACGCCCAGAAAGAAAAACACCGCCGCGCCGGCAGCCACGCTGCGCTGCCCCGCGGCCAACATCAACACCGCGTACAACCACCCCATCAGAACTATGATCAGCGCCATGGATTAAAACATTCGTTTGAAATTCAGGACAAATACATCAACAATGAAACGTCATTGTAAACCACCCGCTCCCGTCTCCATGCAAACCGCCATCACCCGCCTGTTCGGCATCCAGCTCCCCCTGCTCTGCCCCGGCATGAGCTATATCGCCACCCCGGAACTGGTCGCGGCGGTCGGCAACGCCGGCGGCCTGGGCATACTCGCCACCGGCCCGCTGTCGGCCGACGCCACCCGCGCCGCCATCCGCCGCATACGCGAGCTCACCGACAAACCCTTCGGCATCGGCTGCACGCTGATGATGCCCGGCGCCGCCGAAAACGCTGAAGTCGCGCTGGAAGAGCAAGTGCCGGTGATCAACTACTCGCTGGGCAAAGGCGACTGGATCGCCGAGGCCGCGCATCGTTACGGCGGCAAGGTGCTGGCCACCGTGGTGACGGAAAAGCACGCGAAATCGGCCGAAAAATGCGGCGCGGACGCCCTCCTGGTCACCGGCCACGAGGCTGCGGCCCACGGCGGCAGCGTGACCTCGCTGGTGCTGATTCCCGCCATCCGCCGCGCAAGCTCGCTGCCCATCGTCGCAGCAGGAGGCTTCGCCGACGGCGCCGGCCTGATGGCGGCGATGGCTCTGGGAGCCGACGCCGTGGCCATGGGCTCCCGGCTGGCCATGACCCGGGAAAGCCCGGTCCACGCCGCCACCAAGGACATGGTGCTGCAGCGCGGCGTCGGCGATACGCTGTACTCGAAGAATTTCGACGGCCTGTGGTGCCGGATGATGGACACTCCCGCCGCGCGCCGCGCTTGCCGCAAGCCGCTGGGACTGATCCCCGCCGCCTTCCGCGCCAGCCAGATGGCGCGCCGGATGGGCATGCCGGTGATGAAAGTGGCGATAGGCGGCATGCTCAGCCAGCCGCAAGCGCTGCGCCAGCTGGCGCTGTTCGGCGCCGCCACCGAGTCCATCCGCCTGGCGATACAGGAGGGAAACCATGAAAAAGGCGTGCAATTGATCGGCCAGGCTCAAGGGTTGATCGACGACCTGCCCAGCGTCGCCGAGCTGTTCGCCAGAATCATGTCCGAGGCGTGGGCCTGCCGGGATCGCATCGCAAGCTTCTGAGCCCCCTGCGGCAAAACAGCCCGCCGATTTCTCGACGGGCTGTTCGACTTCAACATGCAGGGAAGCTTACTTCCACAGCTTCCACCACGGCATCTCTTCGACCGTCCACGACTTGTTCAGGTACTGGCTCTGCGGATAGTTGAGCGCCAGCACGCGGCGCGCGTCGTCCCGCAGCTTCGGCAACTGCAGCTTGTCGTAGGCGGACACCATGATGGCCAGCGCCTCTTCCGGATACTTGGTGTTGGAGTAGTCCTTGACCACGCCCTGGGCGCGGTTGGCAGCGGCCAAATAGGCGCCGCGTTTCATGTAGTAGCGCGCCACGTGCATCTCGTTGCCTCCCAGCGCGTCCACCAGGCGGATCATCTTCGCCTTGGCGTCCGGCGCGTAGGTGCTGTTGGGGAAACGGGTGGTCAGCTCGCGGAAAGCGGAGAAGGCCTCGCGGGCGGCGCGCGGATCGCGCTCGCTCATGTCCTGGCCAGCCCATTTGGCGAGCAGGCCGGAATCATCGTTGTAATACACCAAGCCCTTCAGATAATAGATGTAGTCGATGTTCGGATGTGTAGGATGCAGCTTGATGAAGCGATCGGCGGAGGCGATGGCCAACTCGGGCTCGCCGTCCTTGTAATGGGTGTAGGCCAGGTCCATCTGAGCCTGCTGCGCGTAGCGTCCGTAGGGAAAGCGCGCTTCCAGCGTTTCATACAGCTTGACTGCGCGAGTATAATTACCGCTGTTCAACTCATCGTGAGCTTCCGAATAGAGCTTCTCCACGGTCCAACCGCGCGTTTCGTCGTAGGTTTCCGTGGTTGCACACCCGGCAAGCCCCACCATCACCAACATAGCTGCAACAACGTATCTTTTCATGACTGATCCTTACATTGACCCGGACGATTATAGCGACATCTCGGAAAACGAGGTATCCGCCACGCAACTTCTTGAGGTGCCGCTCTCGCTGTGCGGCGAACGGCTTGACGCCGCGCTCGCCAAATTGCTGCCCGATTACTCCCGCAGCCGGCTGACTCAATGGGTCAAAGACGGGCTGGTGAAGGTGGACGGCCAGGTCGTCGCGCCCAAGACCAAGATGCTGGGCGGCGAGAAGCTGGAAGTGACGCTGCAGCTCACCAATGAAGAAATGGCCTTCCAGCCGGAGCCGATGGATCTGCCCATCGTGTTCGAGGACGACCACATCCTGGTGATCAACAAACCCGCCGGCCTGGTCGTGCATCCCGCCTCCGGCAACTGGAGCGGCACCCTGCTCAACGGCCTGCTGCACCACTGCCCGGCGCTGGCCAACGTGCCGCGCGCCGGCATCGTCCACCGCCTGGACAAGGACACCTCCGGCCTGATGGTGGTGGCCAAGACCGTGCCGGCCCAAACCGAGCTGGTTCGCCAGATGCAGGCCCGCACCGTCAAACGCGTCTACCGCGCCATCGCCGACGGCGTGGTGCCCTTCGACGGCACCATAGACGCCAACATCGGCCGCGACCCGCACAACCGGCTGAAAATGGCGGTGCTGAAATTCGGCGGCAAACCGGCCATCACCCACCTGCGGGTGCTGGAGCGCTTCTCCAGCCACTCCTATGTGGAATGCAAGCTGGAAACCGGCCGCACCCACCAGATCCGCGTCCACATGCGCGAAGCGGGCCACCCGCTGGCCGGCGACCCGGTGTACGGCAATCCGCGCCACAAGATGGACGAGGACGCCGCCGCCGCGGTAAAAGCGCTGGGCCGCCAGGCGCTGCACGCTTTCGCGCTGGCGCTGATCCATCCGGCCACCGGCGAAGAGCGCAGCTGGAAAGCGCCGTTGCCCGATGACTTCCGCGCATTGCTGGACCTGTTGCGCGGCGACGGCGCGGTGGCGGACGACGAAACCTTCGCCCACGGCGATGGTGAGGACGATGAAGACTGGGACGATGACGACGATGATGACGGCGACGTCGAGGTGATCTATGCCCGATAAAGACTGGATCGAGGCCGACTGGCCCGCCCCCGCCCGGGTCCGCACGCTGGCGACCACGCGCAACGGCGGCGTCAGCCAGCCGCCTTACGCCAGTCTGAACCTGGGCGCGCACGTCGGCGACGACCCGGCAGCCGTAGCGACCAACCGCGCGCGGCTGCGCGACGAACTGCCCGTGGCCCCGGCATGGCTCAACCAGGTGCACGGCATCGCCGTGGCTGACGCGAGCACGGTCGGCGACGCCGCCCCTGACGCCGACGCCAGCTTCGCCCGCGCGCCGGGCGTCGCCTGCGCGGTCATGACCGCCGACTGCCTGCCGGTGCTGCTATGCGACGAGCAAGGCCGGGCGGTGGCCGCGGCCCACGCCGGCTGGCGCGGACTGTGCGACGGCGTGATCGAGGCGACCGTGGCCGCGATGGCGCTGCCTCCATCGGAATTGATGGCCTGGCTCGGCCCGGCCATCGGCCCCGACGCCTTCGAAGTGGGCGCAGAAGTGCGCCAGGCCTTTATCGAGAAAGACACCGAGGCGGACCATGCCTTCGTCGACATCGGCGACGGCAAATACCTGGCCGACATCTACGCGCTGGCGCGGCAGCGGCTGGAAAAGCTGGGAGTATCCCGCATCCATGGCGGCGATTTCTGCACCGTGATCGACCGCGACCGCTTTTTCTCCTACCGCCGCGACCGCGAAACCGGCCGCATGGCCTCGCTGATCTGGCTGGAAGACTGACCCTGCCCGTCCCGCCGCCCGGCGGGGCTTTCCTCCCTCTCCGGTTGACCCGGCCGGCCGATGCGAACAACATAGTCCGATGCCTTGATCCCACGGAACCGCCCCATGGATATCGCCATCATCACGCTGGACTGTTTCAACGAGCTGGACTCCATGATCGCCGCCGGCATCTTGGGCCGGATGAGCCCGCAAGGCTGGAATGTACGCATCTGCTCGCCCGTGCCCGTCATCCAGTCCCGCAGCGGCACGCGCGTGGAGCGCCAGGAAGACCTGTCCTATGCCCATCGCGCCGACGCGGTGCTGATAGGCAGCGGCTGGCGCACCCGCGACTGGGTGGCCGACGACGCGATCATGAGCCAGTTGAAGCTGGACCCGTCCCGCCAGCTGATCGGCTCCCAGTGCTCAGGCGCGCTGGTGCTGCACCGGCTGGGCCTGCTCGCCGACGGCGTCGCCTGTACCGATGGCATGACCCGGCCCATGCTGGAACAGCTTGGCATCCGCGTGCCGTCCGCGGCCTTCCGGGTTGCCGGCAATATCGCCACCGCCGGCGGCTGCCTGTCCTCGCAATACCTAGCGGCCTGGGTGCTGCTGCGCCTGGCCGGCGAGGCGAAAACCCGCGAGATCCTGTCCTACATCGCGCCGGTCGGAGAAGAAGACGCCTTCGTTCAGCGCGCGCTGTCCATTGTCTCCGCCGCGCCCGAACCCGTCCTCCGATGAAGATCGCATCGCTGGCGGGGCTGGCGCCTGAAGACCTTCACCCCTGCTTTCTCGACGCTTTCAGCGACTACCTGGTGCCAGCCCAGCCCAGCCTGCCGCAACTGACCGCCATGCTGCGCCGACGAGGCTGGGCGCCCGAGCTGAGCGCCGGCGCCTGGCTGGATGGCCGCCTGGCCGGCTTCTGGCTATGCGCGACGCCGGAGATAGACGGGGAACCAGAAGGCTATTGCATCGCCGCCGGGGTCGCGCCCGCCGCGAGGCGGCGCCATGCACTGACCGATATGGCGGGGCTGGTCAGCCGGCTGCTGGCCGCCCACGGCATCCGCCGCCAGCGCCTGGAAGTGATAGACAGCAACCAGCGGGCGCGCGACGCCTACGCCTCGCTGGGCTTCGCGCCGCTGCGCAAGCTGGACTGTTACCAGCTGACGGCGCAGGTTCAGACCCGCCGCGCATGGCCAGTGACCATTCATACCACTCATGATGCAGCGCGATGGCCGGCTCCCGACACCCTCTCCTATCCCCAGGCGGTGCCCAATCGGCGCGAATCGTTGCAGCGGGCCGACCCGCCGCTGCGCTGGCTGACCGTTGACCGCGACGGACAACGCCTGGGCTCACTGCTGATGTCGCCAGACGGCGAGGTCGCCGAGCTGCAGGTGAGCCCGGCCTTCCGCCGCCAGGGCGTCGCCAGCCAGTTGCTGCTGGCCGCGCAGGGCTTGAGCGCCTTCGGCCGCCTGGGTTTCAACAACGTCGACAGCCGCGACCTGCCTCTGGTTTCCCTGTTGCTGCGCCACCAGGCCGCCTACCGCCTGTCCCAATGGGAAATGACGCTTTCCGCTGCGCGCTAGCCGGCGATTCCGCCTGCGGGTGTTAAAATGACAATACGGATTGTTTTCAATCCATCATTTTCGCCGCTCCCCAGCGGACGGCACGCGCAACCCCGCCACGCCGGCGCACCGCCGGCGCGCGCAAACATCAGGACCTGCCGCATGATTCCGCAGCAACAGACCGAATGGCAGCAACGCCTGATCGCCTTGCTGGAAAGCCAGCCGCCGGATGACGACGGCGCCCATGACCTCAGCCACCTCCACCGCGTCTGGGCCGTCGCGCGCAAGCTGCTGGCCCACTATCCCGAGGCCGACCCCATCATCGTCATGGCCGGCAGCTACCTGCACGACTTGGTCAACCTGCCCAAAAACCATCCGCAACGCCAGCTCGCCTCGCACTGGTCGGCCGAGCGCGCGCGGCAGTTGCTGGCCGACAGCGGCCTGTCCGGCGCCCAGCTGGACAACCTGGCCCACGCCATCGAGGCCCACAGCTACTCGGCCGCCATCCCGCCGCGCACGCTGGAGGCCAAGATCGTGCAGGACGCCGACCGCATGGACGCGCTGGGACCGGTTGGCCTGGCCCGCATGTTCTACGTATCCGGCCGCATGGGGCGCGCGCTGGCCCACCCCATCGACCCAATGGCCGAGCAGCGCGGCCTGGACGACCAGGCTTGGGCGATCGACCATATCGACGTCAAGCTGGCCAGACTGCCCGGCATGATGCAGACCGAGGCCGGACGCAACATGGCCGAGCGGAAGCTGGAGTGGCTGATCCACTTCCGCGACGAGTTCTGCCGGGACTGGATGGCCCGCTGAGAAAACCGCCCGGAGCGCTCCGCCATGCTGATCGAAAAGCTGCCTCGCAACACTCAAGGCCGGGACTGGGCAGTCGGCGACGTGCACGGCTGCTTCGCCCAGCTGTCCCGCTTGCTCAAGATCGTCGCGTTCGATCCCGCTCGCGACCGGCTGCTGTCGGTGGGCGACCTGGTGGATAGAGGGCCGGACAGCCCGATGGTGACGGAATGGCTGGCCCAGCCCTGGTTTCACGCGGTGCGCGGCAACCATGAACAGATGGCGCTGGACGCGGTGCGCAACCCGCAGGAGGACCAGGAGCGCCATCTGTGCAATGGCGGCCGCTGGCTGACCGAGCTGACGTCAGCGGAGCGCAGCGCCTGCGCCGCCGCCCTATCCCGGCTGCCCTTGGCGCTGGAGGTGGACGTCGAGGCCGGCAAGATAGGCGTAATCCACGCCGACTGCCCCGGCAACGACTGGACCGCGCTGGCCGCCCGCCTGGAGGCGGAAAATCCCAGCGAGCAGGACTACGACGTGCTGCTATGGTCGCGGGAACGCGTGCAGAACGGCGGCGCTGGCGCGGTGGCCGGCATCGATCTGGTCCTGGCGGGCCATACTCCCCAGCCTGACGCCGTTCTCTACGACAACGTGATGCATCTGGACACCGGCGCCGTCTACGGCGGCAAACTCACCCTGTTCTGCCTTCAGGATTTCGTCGAGGTATCGCTGCCCTCCGGCTTCGACCATCTGGCCCGCTTCGAACTGCATGAATTAGACGCCAGCCTCCCCCGCCGCTAGAATGCGCGCTCAGCAGACCAAGGACACGACAATGGCCGAGCGCAACAAGAAAACCGCCGCCCCCAAACCGGGCCAACAACAACGCCGCGCGCAAGAGCAGCGCAACGCCCAGGCCGAGGCCGCCTGCCGCCAACTGGTCGGACTGCTGGAGAGCATGGCGGAAGAAGGCCGGCTGGATGGCCAGGAAACCGCCGCCCAGTATCTGAACTCCACCCGCGCCTACTACCGCCGCATCCGCAACGGCAAGGTGATGGGGCCCGCCGACTTCGCCACCGCCGCCGACGTCTGCGCCAGCGTCCGCCGCGCGCTGGCCGCGCTGGACCCGTCGCTGGAGTTTGCAGGCCTGCCACAAGCCGACGCGCTGCGCGAAGCGCTGCGCCAGGGCGCGCTGGTGATCGAAGAAATGAAGCGCATCAAAGCGGGGAAAGCTGGCTGAGCGTCCGCCCTCATGCCATGATGAAGGCATCTCCAAACCACTAGCCTCCATCGCCATGTACAAGCACACGCCCCAGTTGCGCATCGCCCGCCCGGTCGGCAATCTCAACCTCAGCAAAGCGATGTATTGCGAAGGCTTGAATCTGCAGCAACTGGGCAGCTTCAAGGATCACGCGGGTTTCGACGGCGTGATGCTGGGTCTGCCCGGCGCCGGCTACCATCTGGAATTCGTCGTCAGCCATCGCCACCCGGCGCACCCCAGCCCTACAGTTGAAGACCTGCTGGTGCTCTACCTCCCCGACCACGCCGAATGGGAGGCCGCCTGCGCCTGCATGCGCGCAGCCGGCTTTGCCCAGCAGCCCTCGGCCAATCCTTACTGGAACGTCCACGGCGCCACATTCGTCGATCACGACGGCTACCGCACCGTGCTGCAAAATACCGCCAGCCCCGTCTAGGAGGCGGCCAAGCGCCGCCGACCGGCCCGCGAAAACGAGGCCCTCTCCGCGTCCTACTTCGACGTCTGGGCCTCTATCTTCTCCAATAGCCCCGCCTTGCGCATTTTCTCAATGACCTTGTTGAATTCGGCGACCCACTTGTCCGCTCCCGACGCCTTGGAAAATCCAAACGCGGCGTAAGACAGCTTGCCTATCGGCACATCGGAAACGCCTATCGTGTCAGCGACGCCCTGCTGATTGACCAGATACTTCCCGACGTTGGAGTCTATGGTGGCGAGATCGATGCGGCCTGAATCCATCATCTTCATCAAGGTTATGGAATCCGCCGCCCGTTCAATTGGATGAGCGGATTCGAATATCGCTTCCATTTCCTTGTCGACGACCGAGCCGATTTCCATTCCCAGGTGATGATCTTTCAGGGCCTGATAATCGGTCCAATCCACGCGGCCGCGGAATGCGCTTTTTTTATAAAGAAAACAGTTGTACTGCCGCATGACGGGCAGGGAAAACGCCATGAACTGCTCCCGTTCAGGCGTCTTGTATAGAGGAAGAATGCCATCCACCAGGCCATCCTTGGCCGCGCTCAGACAACGTTTCCAAGGCAGTATCTTGACCGCGACCAGAATATCGAGCTGCTTGCCGATATCCTGCAGCAATTTCACCTTGATGCCGCCGCTGGCCGCCTCGCCGAACTCGCCTATCGCATACGGCGGATATTTGTCGTAGCACAGCGTCAGCTTGCGGCTTTCCGCGTGCGAAAACCCGGCAATCAGCATAAAAACCGATAGCAGTACGCATCTGTACGCCATACACCTCCCGCCGATTCCACTAACCTGCTGCAGCCCTTTGCAAACAAGATGGACGCGCATCCATCACTAGCCCGGGCTGGAGCGAAAACAGCCGCCCGCCGCCACTTCTCGTCGGCCATGGGCAATACGGCCTGATCGCCGGCGTGCCCTGCCTGGCCATATTCTCTACCTAGCCGCCGCTGCTTTGAAAACAATGGCATTCGCGCCATCGCCCGAGGCGAGATAGATACCCACCGGATACCGCTCGGCCGCGGCCTATTCAGCATAGTCTTGCTGCAGACGCGCATTGGCCATTCCATTCGGCTCCGCCTTGCTGACCCCCAGCGGGATCGGGCCATGCCCGAACCGATGCCGCAGCGATACGCCAGGCGCAGGCTCGCCGCGAGCCCCTACTCCGCCACCGCCTCGCTCTCCTGCTGCAACCGCCACATTTCGGCGTAGCGGCCGCCCAGCTCCAGCAGCTCGCGATGGCTGCCCTGCTCCACCACCCGGCCGGCGTCGAGCACCAGGATGCGGTCGGCGTCGACGATGGTGGACAGCCGGTGGGCGATGATCAGCGTGGTGCGGTCGGCGGAGATGGCGGTCAGCTCGCGCTGGATCGCCTTCTCTGTGCGCGAATCCAACGCGCTGGTGGCCTCGTCGAAGATCAGGATCGGCGGATTCTTCAGAATGGTGCGCGCGATGGCGACGCGCTGCTTCTCGCCACCGGACAATTTCAGCCCGCGTTCGCCGACCATGGTGTCGTAGCCGTCCGGCAAACTGCTGACGAAATCGTGGATGTGGGCGGAACGCGCCGCCTCGATCACCTCATCACGCGTCGCGCCGGGCTTGCCATAGGCGATGTTGTAATAGACGGTGTCGTTGAACAGCACCGTATCCTGCGGCACGATGCCGATATGGGCGCGCAGCGAATCCTGCGTCAGCGCGCGGATGTCCTCGCCGTTGATCCTCACCGCGCCGGAAGTGGCGTCGTAGAAGCGGAACATCAGCCGCGACAGCGTGGACTTGCCGGCGCCGCTGGCGCCGACCACCGCCAGCGTCTGGCCGGCGGGGATGGCGAAGTCCACATCATGCAGGATCTGCCGCTTGGATTCGTAGGCGAAGCCGACGCGCTCGAAGCGTATCGTCGCGTTGCGGGCTTCCAGCGTCTTGGCGTCCGGCGCGTCCGCCACTTCCAGATTGACGCCCAGCAGCTTGAACATGCGCTCGATGTCGGCCAGCGAATGCTTGATCTCGCGATAGACGAAACCCAGGAAGTTCAGCGGCGCGTAAAGCTGTGTGATGAAGGTGGCCACCAGCACCACGTCGCCCACCGTCATCCGGTGCGCCACCACGTCGCGCGCCGCCAGCACCATCACCAACGTGACGCCGATGGCGATGATGGCGGCCTGGCCTGCGTTCAGCAGCGACAGCGATACCTGGTTCTTGATCGCCGACGCCTCCCAGGCCTCCAGGTTGCGGTCATAACGCCTGGACTCGTATTCCTCGTTATTGAAGTATTTGACCGTTTCGTAATTCAGCAGCGCGTCTATCGCCTTGGAATTGGCCTTGGAGTCCAGGTCGTTCATCGTGCGGCGGTAAACGGTGCGCCACTCGGTCACCAGCAGCGTGAATGCGATGTAAAGGCCGATGGTGCCCAGCGTCACCACCGCGAACTCCCACGAGTAGCGGTGCAACAGAATGGCAGACACCATGCCGATTTCCAGCAGCGTGGGCAGAATGTTGAACACGGTGAAATTCAGCAGGAAACCTATGCCCTTGGTGCCGCGCTCGATGTCGCGGCTCATGCCGCCGGTGTGTCGCTCCAGGTGGAAGCGCAGCGACAGCTTGAACAGATGGCCGAACACATTGCGCGCCACGCTGCGCACCGCCCCCTGGATCACGCGGGCGAACACGGCGTCGCGCAGCTCGCCCAGCACGCCGGACAGCAGCCGCGCCACGCCATAGCCGGTCAACGCCAGCACCGGGATGGCCAGCAGCGTGGCCGGCATCGACAGCTGGTCGACGATGTCCTTCAAGTACAAGGGCACCGTCACCGCCGCCACCTTGGCCAGCACCATGCAGGCCAAGGCCAGGGAAACTCGCCACTTGAACGCCCACAGATAGGGCAGCAGGGTCTGGATGGTTTGCCAATCGTTGCGGCCGGACGGCGCCGGGCCGCTATGGGTGATACGCATAAATAAGGTTTGCCTGTGACTAAGACCTATCCCAAAGTGAAATAGCACTTCACTTCATAAAGGGGCGGACATCATGTGGATTCTGTTGCTGGAAGCGCTGGGAGCCGGCGGGCTCGCCACTTTCATCGTCTGGTGGACCTGGCCGCGCGACGACAAGGACCCTTCCTGTAAAAGCGATTAGTGCAGCACCCGCGGCGCCACCAGCGTCATTTCGGGAATGGATGCCTCGAAACGCTGGCCGTCGTCGGCCATCATCTGGTAGACGCCCTTCATGCTGCCGTACGGCGTGGTGATATGCGCGGCGCTGGAATACTCGAATACCTGGCCGGGATCGAGATGCGGCTGCTCGCCCACCACGCCCATGCCGCGCACCTCCTGCACCTGCTGGTTGGCGTCGGTGATGATCCAGTGGCGGCTGATCAGTTGCGCCGGCTCGCTGCCGGTATTGGTGATGCGGACGCGGTAGGCGAACACGTAGACATCATTGGCGACGCTGGACTGGTCCGCCACGTATTGCGGCTCCGCCCGCACCTCCATCTGGTAAAGTTTGTCGGCCATTTCGGCTTCTCCTGATTGATCTTGGTTTTCATTTTATCCGGCCAAACCGCTTTTGGCGCGGTAGAATGCCGGGCATTCCTCGTTTATCGATGTCAGAGCAATCGCCATGCGCACTTTCCGTATCGCCCCCAGCATTCTGTCCGCCGATTTCGCCCGCCTGGGCCAGGAAGTCTGCGATGTCATCGCCGCCGGCGCCGACATCATCCACTTCGATGTGATGGACAACCACTACGTCCCCAATCTAACCATGGGCCCGATGTTCTGCGAGGCCATCCGCCCCCACAGCAGCGCCCCGATCGACGTCCACCTGATGGTCAAGCCGGTCGACGCGCTGGCCGCCGCCTTCGCCAAGGCCGGCGCCGACATCATCACCTTCCATCCGGAAGGCTCGGAACACATCGACCGCACCCTGGGCCTGATCAAGGACGCCGGCTGCAAGGCCGGCCTGGTGTTCAACCCGGCCACGCCGCTCTCCTACCTGGACCACGTGATGGACAAGCTGGACATGATACTGATCATGTCGGTGAACCCGGGCTTCGGCGGACAATCGTTCATTCCGCACGCGCTGGAAAAGATCCGGCAGGTCCGCCAGCGCATCGACGAATACACCGCCAAGCGCGGCGGCGAAATCTGGCTGGAAGTGGACGGCGGCGTCAAAGTGGACAATATCGCCCAGGTGGCCGCCGCCGGCGCCGACACCTTCGTGGCCGGCTCCGCCATCTACGGCCAGAAAGACTACAAGGCCGTCATCGACGCGATGCGCGCCGAGCTGGCCCGCGTCCAGGCATAAGAGCGCGGCTGGCCTCCTCCACCATCAAGGGGTAAAGCAATGCATGCATTCATCGTCACCGGCGCCTCGCGCGGCCTGGGTTACGCCATCTGCGAAACGCTGCTGAGCGACGGTTATTTCGTCGTCGGCATCGCCCGCAACGCCGGCCCGGCGCTGGAAGGGCTGGCCGCCCGCCATCCGGATCGGCTGCTGGCCGTCAACGCCGACCTGGCCGACGCCGCGCAGGCTGCCGCCTCGGTCCACACCGCTTTACAGCAGCTGCCGCTGCCGGAATGCGCGACTATCACGCTGATCAACAACGCCGGCGTGGTGACGCCCATCGCCCAGGCTGGCCATTATCCTGCCGACGAGGTGGTGAAGGCTGTCGCCGTCAACATCACCGCGCCGCTGCTGGCGACAGACGCTCTACTGTCCGCCACCGATCGCCTGCTGGCGCGCCGCCGCATCCTGAACATCTCGTCCGGCGCCGCTGCCAAAGCTTATCCGGGCTGGAGCGTGTACTGCGCCACCAAGGCCAGCCTGGACCACTTCAGCCGCAGCGTGGCCGTGGAGCAGGAAGGCAAGGCCAATCCGGCGCGCATCGTCGCGCTGTATCCGGGCGTGGTGGACACCGACATGCAGGGCAATATCCGCGCCAGCGACGAAGGCCAATTTCCGCAGAAGGCCCGCTTCGACGCGCTGAAGGCCGACGGCGCGCTGAGCAGCCCGGGCGACGCCGCGCGCAAGATCGTCGACTACCTGGTGTCGCCGGCTTTCGGCCAGCATCAGGTCGTCGACATCCGCGAGCTCTAGACACTCCGCATCACCCATTCCGCCGCGGCCCGCCGGCCGCGGCAGCAAAGCAGACACATGAATCTCAAGCACATCAAAGCCGTCGCCTTCGATCTGGACGGCACACTGGTCGACTCCATTCCCGATCTGGCCGACGCCGCCAACGCGATGCGCGGGCACCTGGGCCTGCCTCCGCTCGACCCTGAGCGGATCAAGAGCCACGTCGGCGACGGCATCGCCAGCCTGGTGCACCGCGCCATCACCGACGAGCGCCACGCCGAGGCCGACGGCCCGCTGTGGGAGCGCGGCTACCGCTTCTTCGTCCAGCGCTACAGCGAGCGCCTGGCGGTCCGCACCACGGTCTATCCCGGCGTGCTCGACGGCCTCGCCCTGCTGCGCGCCCTCAAGCTGCCGCTGGTCATGATCACCAACAAATCCGAACGCCTGGCCGTGCCGCTGACCGAGCAACTGGGCCTGCGCGACCTGTTCAGCATGATCCTCGGCGGCGACACGCTGCCCGAGAAGAAACCATCGGCGCTGCCGCTCTTGCATTGCTGCCAAGTGCTGGGGATTCAGCCGCAGGAACTGGCGATGGTGGGCGACTCCGCCAACGACGTGGCCGCCGCCCGAGCAGCCGGCAGCGCGGCCATCGCCGTCGGCTACGGCTACGCCGACGCGTCCACGCTGGGAGCGGACCTGACGGTAAACAGTGTTGCCGAGCTCTACGATTTGATGAAGAATGACTGAATCCCGTCAACCCTGAAGGAACTCAAACGCCCATGGCCTTTCTTCTCTGCCCCGCCAGCTGGCGATGGCGTCGCCCGGCCCACGCCCCGCACGACCCCGCCCAAACTGACAAGACACAGGAAGAACCGCATGCAAGCGCAAGAGTTTGACCAGCTGGCCGCCGCCGGCTACAACCGCATCCCCGTCACCCAGGAACTGCTGGCCGATCTGGACAGCCCGCTGTCCATCTACCTGAAGCTCGCCAACCAGCCGTACAGCTACCTGCTGGAATCGGTGGTGGGCGGCGAGCGCCACGGCCGCTATTCCATCATCGGCCTGCCGGCCGACACTCGCTTGCGCGTCAATGGCCAGCGGGTGCAGGTGGAATGCGGCGACAAGGTGATAGAGCGCCACGACGGCGACCCGCTGGCCTTCATCGAAGCCTTCCAGCACCGCTTCCGCATCCCGGAGCTGCCCGGCCTGCCCCGCTATTCCGGCGGCCTCGTCGGCTACTTCGGCTACGACACCATACGCTATGTCGAACGCCGCCTAGCCGACGTCCAGAAACCGGACCCGGTGGGCACCCCGGACATCCTTCTGATGCTGTCGGAAGAGATCGCCGTGGTGGACAATCTGTCCGGCAAGCTCTACCTGGTGGTCTACGCCGATCCCGAAGTGCCGAACGCGCTGCAGAAGGCCAAGGCGCGGCTGGCCCAGCTGCGCGCCAAGCTGCGCGAGCCGCTGACCATCCCGCTGTCGCTGCCGCAGCCCCATGAAGGCGAAGCGGTGTCGGAATACGGCGAGGATGCGTTCAAGGAAGCCGTGGCGTCCTGTCAGCGCTACATCCACGACGGCGACATCATGCAGGTGGTGCTGGCCCAGCGCATGCAGCAGCCCTACCACGGCTCGCCCATCGCGCTGTACCGCGCGCTGCGCAACCTCAACCCGTCGCCGTACATGTTCTTCTACCATTTCGACGACTTCCACGTGGTGGGCGCGTCGCCGGAAATCCTGGTGCGGCGCGAAGGCGAAACCGTGACCGTGCGCCCGATCGCCGGCACCCGCCCGCGCGGCCATAGCCGCGAGCATGACGAAGCGCTGGCCGCGGAACTGCTGGCCGATCCCAAGGAAATCGCCGAACACGTGATGCTGATGGACCTGGGCCGCAACGACGTCGGCCGCGTCGCCGACATCGGCACGGTGAAGATCACCGACAATATGGCAATCGAGCGCTATTCCCACGTGATGCACATCGTGTCCAATGTGGAAGGCCAGGTGGACCGCAAGATCAGTAATATCGACGTGATCAAGGCCACCTTCCCGGCCGGCACGCTGTCCGGCGCGCCCAAGGTGCGGGCGATGCAGATCATCGACGAGTTCGAGCCGACCAAGCGCGGCGTCTACGGCGGCGCGGTGGGCTACCTGGGCTTCAACGGCGACATGGACCTCGCCATCGCCATCCGCACCGCGGTGCTGAAGAACGGCATGCTCTACGTGCAGTCCGGCGCCGGCATCGTCGCCGACTCGGTGCCGCAGTCGGAATGGCAGGAAACGCAGAACAAGGCGCGCGCGGTGCTGCGCGCCGCGCAGATGGTGCGCGACGGGCTGGACGCCTGACCTTTCCAATCCAAAACGCCGGCTCATGCCGGCGTTTTTTTATGCATCCAGATCCCTGCCCACTCGCCAGGACAGAGGCAGCGTCAGCAGCAGGAAGGCCGCTAGCGCCAGCATCGCCGCCGGCACGCCGGCGAGATCGCCCAAACGGCCGAACAGCACCGGCGACAATGCGCCGCCGCCTATCGTGCCGGTGTAGAACAAGGCGAACGCATGCTCCCGCCCGCTGGCATCGGCCAGCTCCGGCACCGTGCCGTACAACACCGACGAAGTGCCGTTCAGCGCCAGTCCCAGCAAAGGCAGCATCGCCATGGTTCCAAACAGCGGCAACGCCAGGCTCATCGCGATCAGCAATGCGGTCATCCCCTCGGTCAGCCATACCGTTTTGACCATGCCGACGCGCGCGCCCAGATAGCCGCAGAACAGCTTGCCGAACGCCCCGCCGACGAACAACAGCGACAGCGCCAAACCGATGCCCGCCGTACCCGCTCCCTTGCTCTTCAAGAGAAAGGGCAGAAAAGTCAAAAATCCCATCCGCGCCGCGCTGTCTATCGCGCCGGTGGCCAGCAAGGCGCGCAAGCCGCCCCTCGAGCCCTTGCCCGCCACGCGCGCCGCCGACTTTGCCGCGGCGCTTGGCAAACGGTCCGGAACCAGCCGCCACAGCAGCCCGGCCGCCGCCAAGCCCAGCAAACCCATCAGGCTGACGCTGAGCCCCCAGCTCGCCACTGTCAGCAGCAAGCCTGTCAACGCCGGAATCAGCGTCTTGCCGATGTCCCCGGCGAAATTGTATTGCGCCAACGCCTGCCGCGAGCCGCCGCCCGCCTCATGGCTGTCCGCCACCAGCGAAGACGCCAGCGGATGCTGGACGCTGGCGCCCAGGCCCCCCAGCGCCAAGGCCAGCAGCAGGACCGCCAGGCCGCCCGCCTGGCCGGCCAACAGATAGGCCATGCCCGCCAGCGCGGTGCCGCCAACCAGCATGCGCTTGCGCCCCCAGCGCCTGGCCAACCGGCTGGCCATCAGCTGGAAGCCGGCCATCGCGCCGGAATACGCGCCGCGCAGCAAGCCCACCATCGCGTACCCGATGCCGAATTGCGCCTGCCAGATGGGCAATAGCACGTAGACCAGGTCGGTTAGGCCGTCGTGGACCGCGTGGGCGCCGCTTGCGGCCAGCAGCGCGCGACGGCGCGAACGCATGTCTTCGCTTGCCGCCGCGGCGCCCAGAACGGCGGATTTGGGATCATTCATTCGAGATGACGCTTCGATTTCGATGCAGACCATTCTAGCGCCTCGAAACACAAACGTCATACTCAGAAAGAGCGCCGCCTGCAGATTGCCGACGCCGCCATCCACCCGCAGCTCGCAGCCAAGCATGTAGCTGGGCTCGTCGTAAGCCAGGAACACCACCGCCTTGGCCAGCTCCTCCGGCCGCACCAGGCCAGCGACGCCAGCTTGCGTATCTGCTCCTGCAGCGCCGGCCCCGGCGACAAGCCATTGACGCAACCGACACAGCCTCTTTATGGCCATTAGTATGCAATGTATAGTAGGTATTGAATTGATACCCATGATCCATCATGACTTTGAAAAATCAGCAGGAAACCGCCTCAGCCAGCACCTGTCCGATGCTGCAATTCATCGATCTGATCGCCGGCAAATGGGCGATTCCCATCCTCTATCGCCTGATCGTGATGGACCGTCCTGTACGCTTCGGCGAACTGCAGCGCGCGGTCGGCACCATCACCCAGAAGGAACTCACCCGCCAACTGCGCGCTTTCGAACAGCGCGGCCTGTTGCGGCGCACGGTTTACGCCGAGGTTCCGCCCCGCGTCGAATACCAGATCACCGCGCTGGGCAGCACGCTGCAGCAACCTCTGCAGCAACTGGCGGGCTGGATGGAGCGCTATGGCGACCAGCTGAACCGCAGCGCCTCATGAACAGGCGCGACACGGCAGGCAAAGCCGAATTCCGGGGGTGACGGCGACCGCCGACTATGGGGTATAGTGTTGGCAACCCGTAATCATGCATGCCGTCTGTCCAGCGCGGAAAAACCGGGTACGAAACCGGGCAAGATATCCGGCACTGCAACAAAAATTTAAAATTAAACAATGAATTCAAAAGGTTAATCATTCAATGCTATTGATGATCGACAATTACGATTCCTTCACCTACAACCTGGTGCAATACTTCGGCGAGCTGGGCCAGGACGTGAAGGTGTTCCGCAACGATGAAATCACCCTGCAGCAGATCGAAGAGCTGGAGCCAAAATACCTGGTGGTCTCTCCCGGCCCCTGCACGCCCAACGAAGCCGGCGTGTCGGTGCCGGCCATCCTGCACTTCGCCGGCAAGCTGCCCATCATGGGCGTGTGCCTGGGCCACCAGGGCATAGGCCAGGCTTTCGGCGGCAAGGTCGTCCACGCCAAGCAACTGATGCACGGCAAGGTGTCGCCGGTCAGCCATCTGGACAAGGGCATGTTTCACGGCCTGCCCAATCCGGTCACCTGCACCCGCTACCACTCGCTGGTGATAGAACGCGAAACGCTGCCGGACTGCCTGGAAGTCACCGCCTGGACCGACGACGGCGAAATCATGGGCGTGCGCCACAAGACGCTGCCCATCGAGGGCGTGCAGTTCCACCCGGAATCCATTCTCACCGAGCATGGCCACCGCATGCTGGACAACTTCCTGAAGGAATTCGCCTGATGCGATTGACGCCGCTGCTGCTCGGCGTCCTGCTGGCCTCCCCCGCCTGGTCCGGCGCGCTGGACGATTGCGAGCAAAGCAAGGCCGACAGCCCCGCCGTCGCCGCCTGCCTGCAGCAGCGGCACGGCGAAACGAGCCGCCGGCTGGCCGCCCAGGAAGACAAGGCGCTGGACGCGATGCGCAAGCTGGACGCCGCCACCGACGGCCGCTTCCACGCCGCGCGCGAACTGCGCCGCGCCCGCCAGTCCTACCGCGACTACCGCCGCCAGCACTGCGACTGGGTGGAAGCCAGCTACGCCAGCGGCAACGGCGCGGCCCGCGCCCGGCTGGCCTGCGAAATCGATCTCGACACGCAAAGGCTGGCCGACCTCGCCCGCCACAGCTGATAGGAAATCCACATGATCACTCCTCAAGCGGCGCTGAACCGCCTGATCGACGGCAACGAACTGTTCTATGAAGAAATGCTGGCGCTGATGCGCCAGATCATGCGCGGCGAACTGACGCCGGCGCAAACCTCCGCCATCCTGATCGGCCTCAGGGTCAAGGTGGAATCCGTGTCGGAAATCGCCGCGGCCGCCACCGTGATGCGCGAATTCTCCACCCACGTGCCAGTGTCCAACCGCAATCATCTGGTGGACACCTGCGGCACCGGCGGCGACAAGTCCCACACTTTCAACATCTCCACCACCGCGGCCTTCGTCGCCTCGGCCGCCGGCGCGCGCGTGGCCAAGCATGGCGGCCGTTCGGTATCGTCCAGCTCCGGCAGCGCCGACGTGCTGGAGCTGCTAGGCGTCAACCTGCAACTGACGGCTGAGCAAGTGGGACAGTGCCTGGACGAGATCGGCCTGGGCTTCATGTTCGCGCCCAACCACAACAGCGCGATGAACCACGTGGCGCCGATCCGCAAGGAGCTTGGCGCGCGCACCATCTTCAACATCCTGGGGCCGCTGACCAATCCGGCCGGCGCCGACAACCAGTTGATGGGCGTGTTCCACCCCGATCTGGTGGGCATCCAGTCCCGCGTGCTCAAGCAACTGGGCAGCAAGCACGTGATGGTCGTCCACGGCAGCGACGGCCTGGACGAATTGACACTGTCCGGCCCCAGCATGGTGGCGGAACTCAAGAATGGCGAGATACTGGAATACCAGCTGGAGCCAGGCGAATTCGGCCTCGCCGCCTGCGAGCTGAAAGACCTGCGCGCCAATACCGCCGAACAATCCCGCGACCGCCTGCTATCGGTATTGGACGGCCAGCCGGGACCCGCCCGCGACATCGTGCTGTTCAACGCCGGCGCGGCGATTTACACCGCTGATATCGCCCCAAGCCTGGCCGACGGTGTTACCATGGCGCGCGAAGCCTTGGACAGCGGCAAAGCCAAGCAGAAATTACAGCAGTTGGCCGCCTTGAGCCGGCAGCTCGGCGGCTGACTCCCCAGCGGGGCGGCGCACCTCCGCCCTCCAACCTCATATCGCGTCAAAGCCATCATGAACAAAATATCCAAAGATATCTTCAAAGCGTATGACATCCGCGGCATCGTCGGCAAAACCCTGACCGCCGCCGTCGCGCGGCAAATCGGCCAGGCCGTGGCCTCGGAAGCCATCGCCCGCAAGGTCAAGGCCATCGTGATCGGCCGCGACGGCCGCCTGTCCGGCCCCGAGCTGAGCGAGGCCCTGGCCGACGGCATCCGCGCCGCCGGCGTGGACGTGATCGACGTCGGCCGCGTCGCCACGCCCATGCTGTACTTCGCCGCCCATCAGCTGGGCACCCTGTCCGGCGTGATGGTGACCGGCAGCCACAACCCTCCCGACTACAACGGCTTCAAGATGATGCTGGCCGGCGACACCCTGGCCGGCGAGGACATCCAGAAACTCTATCAGCGCATCGTCGACGGCGACCTCGCCGAAGGCGAAGGCGGCTATGGCACCGAAGACATCGCGGAAGCCTATCTGGAACGCATCACCTCCGACATCAAGCTGGAACGCCCGCTGAACATCGTGGTGGACAGCGGCAACGGCGTCGCCGGCGCTTTCGGCCCGCTGCTTTACCGCCGCCTGGGCTGCAAGGTGCGCGAGCTGTTCTGCGACGTGGACGGCAATTTCCCGAACCACCACCCTGATCCGGCCAAGCCGGAAAACCTGAAGGACCTGATCGATGCGCTGCAGAAGACCGACGCAGAGATCGGCCTGGCCTTCGACGGCGACGGCGATCGCCTGGGCGTGGTCACCAAGGACGGCAACATCATCTGGCCGGACCGCCAGCTGATGCTGTACGCGGCCGACGTGCTGGACCGCAACCCCAAGGCCAAGGTGATTTTCGACGTCAAGTCCACCCGCCTGCTCAAACCCTGGATCAAGAAGAACGGCGGCGTGCCGGTGATGGCCCGCACCGGCCACAGCTTCATCAAGGCCAAGATCAAGGAAACCGGCGCGCTCCTGGCCGGCGAAATGAGCGGCCACGTGTTCTTCAAGGAGCGCTGGTACGGCTTCGACGACGGCATCTACACCGGCGCCCGCCTGTTGGAAGTGCTGTCCCGCGTCGAAGACCCGAGCGAACTCTTGAACTCGCTGCCCAACGCCGTCTCCACGCCCGAGTTGAACCTGAAGATGGCCAAGGAAGGCGAGAACCACGCGCTGATCTCCAAGCTGCAAGAGTCCGCCAAGTTCGACGGCGCCGAAGAGGTGAACACGCTGGACGGCCTGCGCGTCGAATACAAGGATGGCTTCGGCCTGGCCCGCGCATCCAACACCACGCCGGTGATCGTGCTGCGCTTCGAAGCCGACACCGAGGAGGCGCTGGAGCGCATCAAGGGCGACTTCCGCCGCGTGCTGGCCACCGCCACCGACGCCAAGCTGCCGTTCTAAGCCTGCCGCGATCGCTCCTGGCGGTCGTCTGGAAATAGCTGTCAGGGGACATGGTGCATCCATGTCCCTGTTGCATTGAAAGGAAATCCATGTACCAACTGGCCGCCAGCCACTTCACCACCGCGCGCGACCTGCTGCGCTTCGCCGTATCGCGCTTCAACGAGGCCGAGCTCACCTACGGCCACGGCACCCACAACGCGCACGACGAAGCGGCCTACCTGATCCTGTCGTCGCTGCAACTGCCGATCGATACGCTGGAGCCCTATCTGGACGCCCGGCTGCTGCCCGAGGAAGTGGAGCGCGTGGTGGAGCTGATCCGCCGCCGCGCCGAGGACAAGGTGCCGGTCGCCTACCTGACCAACGAAGCCTGGCAGGGCGAGTTCAACTTCTATGTCGACGAGCGCGTACTGGTGCCGCGCTCCTTCATTTACGAACTGCTGGGCGCGCCGCTGGAGCCGTGGATCGAACACCCGGAACTGGTCCACCGCGCGCTGGACCTGTGCACCGGCTCCGGCTGCCTGGCCATCCAGCTGGCCAGCCACTACCCGGACGCCGAGATCGATGCCGTCGACATCTCGCTGGACGCGCTGGAAGTGGCGGCGGTCAACGTCGAGCACTATGGCCTGCAGGACCGCGTCAACCTGATCCACACCGACATGTTCGAGGGGATCGAGGAAAAGTACGATCTGATCATCTCCAATCCGCCCTACGTCGACGCCGAATCGGTGGAGGAGCTGCCGGAAGAATATCTGCACGAGCCGGAAATCGCGCTCGGCTCCGGCGAGGACGGCCTGGACGCCACCCGCGAAATCCTGCGCCGCGCGCCCGAGTTCCTGAACGAGCGCGGCGTGCTGCTGGTGGAGATCGGCCACAATCGCGACATGCTGGAAGAATGCTTCCCTACCCTGCCCTTCATGTGGATGGAAACCCAAAGCGGCGATGGATTCGTCTTCCTGCTCACGCGTGAAGACATCGTCAACGCCGGAATCTAATCCATTCGCAAAGCCGCCAAAACCAAGGGTTTGGCGGCTTTTATCATTTCCTCTCCGGCCATACGCACACTACCAACCGCTCTTTCCTCCCGCTTTTGGTCGATATTGCTCAAACTGCTTATCCAGATGGCTGACAAAGGCCCGCACTTTCGCTGACAGGTTGTTCTTCATCGGATAGACCGCGTGAATGTCGGCTGCCGGAAACCGCCAGTCGCCAAGCACCTCGCGCAATCGCCCCGAGCGCAGGTAAGGCGCGACATTCCATTCGGAACGCAGCAATATCCCCAACCCTCGCAACGCCCAGCTGACCGCAGCCTCTCCATCATTGGTCGATACCGTCCCGCGAACCTTCACATTGGTTTGCGTTGTCCCTGAATGAAGGTGCCAGGCGCCATAGGTCTCGTCGCTTTCCCGGATCACGATGCAGCGATGGCGCTGCAGATCCATCGGAGAAGCCGGGGTGCCGAAACGCTCCAGATAAGCGGGAGATGCGCATAGCAGACGGCGATTGCTGGCAATTTTCCTGGACGTGGCGCGAGCGTCGGGCAGATCGCCGAAGCGGATGCAGACATCGAACCCTTCTTCGATCAGATTGGCCGGACGGTCGGACAGGGATAACTGGACTTCGACATCGGGATAAAGCTCGGCGAAATCCGCGATGGCCGGGGCGATGAATTGCCGGCCGAAACCGAAAGTCGCATTGACGCGCAGCAGCCCCTTCGGGACGGATTGGGCGCTGGCAAGCCTTTGCTCCAACTCCTCCAGATCCCCCAGAATCTTTTTCCCCTCCGCCAGATACAACTCGCCTTCATACGTGACGGCCATCCGTCTCGTCGTGCGGTTCAGCAGCCGGATGCCAAGCCTCGCCTCAAGATTGGCCAAGCGCCGGCTGACAGCGGCGGTGGACACGCCAAGCTCTTGCGCCGCCCCGGACAAGGTGCCCGCCTTCACTACTTCCAAGAAAAAAGCGACGTCGGATACGGAGTTCATATTTGCGTACAAGTTAAAAACAGTTTGATATTTCAATTATTGTACATAAATTTGCACTCAACTAACTTGCCTTCCAAGGAAGCCTCCTCGCTTTCAGGCCCACCGGGAGACAAGCATGGCCGCATTGCAAGAAGCACCCCAAACGCTCTACCGGAAATTGGTCGAGACCCATACGGTAGCGCGTCTGGATAGTCAGAACGTGCTGCTCTACGCCGATCTGCACATCATGAACGAATACACCAGCCCGCAAGCGTTCGCTGGTTTGGCCGAGGCCGGCCGCGGCGTCTTGCGGCCCAGCCAGAACGTGGCGGTGGTCGACCACATCATTCCCACCCACCCGGTGGCGATTCGCGTCATTGAAGAGCCGGACTCTGCGTTGCAGGCCTCGAATCTGAAAAAAAATTGCGAGCGCCACGACATCCCGCTATTCGATGCCAACAACCGCTTTCAAGGCATTGAACATGTGATCGCGCCGGAGCTGGGCATGATTCGCCCGGGCATGGTCGTCCTCTGCGGCGATAGCCACACCACCACCTATGGCGCTCTCGGAACCTTGGGCTTCGGGATCGGCACCTCCGAGGTCGAACACGTGCTGGCGACCCAGACCCTGGCGTATCGCCTCGCGCAAACCATGCGCATCGATGTTGCCGGGCGCTTGCCGCCCGGCAACACCGCGAAAGACCTGATCCTGCTGATCATCAACCGGATAGGCGCGCACGGCGCTCGCGGCTATGTGGTCGAGTTCTGCGGCGAGGCCATTGAATCGCTGACGGTCGAAGCGCGGATGACGCTGTGCAATATGGCTGTCGAGGCCGGCGCGCGCGGCGCGCTGATCGCGCCGGATGCGCTGACGCTTGAATACGTCGCGAGCCATTGCCCGGATCTGGCCGGCGCGATGCTGGAGGCCGCAAAGGCGGACTGGAGCGCCCTGCGCAGCGATGTCGGCGCTCGCTTCGACCTTGAGCTTGAATTCCAGGCCAGCGAGGTTGAACCCTATGTGACATGGGGCACCAGCCCCGATCAATCCATTCCGATCACCGGCCGCGTCCCCATTATTGCGTCCGCGCCGGAGGGCGCTGGCCGGCTCACCATGCAGCGGGCGCTGCGCTATGTTGGCCTGGCCGAAGGCGACCGGCTGGAAGGCTTGCCCATCCAGCGCGTCTTCATCGGCTCCTGCACCAACGCCCGCATCGAAGATTTGCGCGCCGTCGCGGAGATAGTGCGTGGACGAAGCGTGGCCCCTTCGGTGCGCGCCATGATCGTGCCGGGCTCCGGCGAAGTGCGCCGCCAGGCCGAACAGGAAGGGCTGGCGCGGCTGTTCATCGAAGCCGGCTTCGAATGGCGCCAGCCCGGCTGCTCCATGTGTCTGGCGATGAACGACGACATCCTCAGTCCGGGCGAGCGCTGCGCGTCCACCACCAATCGCAATTTCGAAGGCCGCCAAGGCCGGGACGCGATCACCCACCTGATGAGCCCTGCGATGGCCGCGGCGGCCGCCGTGACCGGACGCATCACCGACGTCCGCAAATTGGGAGCGCAAGCATGACCATTCAAAGCCGCATCGAAGGCATGGCCGCGCCGTTGCCGATTGCCAATCTGGATACCGATCAAATCATGCCCAAGCAATTCTTGCGACGCATCGACAAGGCGGGCCTGGCCGACGGCCTGTTATACGACATGCGCTTCGGCCCGGATGGGAAACCCCGGCCCGAGTTCGTTCTCAACCGGCCGGAATACGCGGCGGCCAGGATCCTGGTCGCCGGCCCCAATTTCGGCTGCGGATCCAGTCGCGAACACGCGGTCTGGGGCTTGCGGCAGTACGGCATCCAGGCTGTGATCGCGCCGAACTTCGGCGAAATTTTCTATTCGAACGCGATGAACAACGGCCTGATGCTGGCCGCGCTTGATGAGGCCGATGTCGAAGCCATTCTGGCCGATGTCTCCAGGCCGGAAAACAGCCAGCTGGCGATCGATGTCGCATCGATGAGCGTGCGAAGCAAGAGCCTGACGGCATCCTTCTCGCTGTCCGAGCGCCATCGCCGGATGTTCCTCGAAGGCCTGGACATGATAGGCGCGACTTTGGCCATGCAAGACCAGATCCATGCCTTCGCCGCCGGACATTGGCGACAGCGGCCCTGGCTGAAAGACATCGCCTCGATGACAAAAAACCGTTTGGCGTAAGCGGGGCGCCCGTCAGGGCGCCAATAAGATCAGAAAAACATATACATAGGCACCGATCCAAATTTTGTGTAATCGGAGTTATGCGCCACTTGTGCTTGCCTTACGTAGCAGTTCCTCATCGATCGTGCGGATTACAGACACGACTAGGTAGTGAAGTGCTTCGGCTTCCAGCAAAGACAACGCCGCCTCCTTGCAACCAGATTCAAAATGAAAGACCTCAATTTGAACCGGACTGCTCGTACCATTCCAAGTAAATGACCAGTGCGCAAAGCCGTTTCTCACCTTGCGGAACAGGTCGTTGTTGAAAGCATCTCGCGCGCTAGCTAAAAGCGGAAAATTTGCGTGATGGGACTTCATCTTCTTCGCGAGTGGTGATGGACTCTGCCTCAGCAGGCGACCAAGCGGGCCATCCACAAGTAGGAAAGTAGGAAGCCAGCGCGCCAGGTGCCAGCCTCGATATGCCAACGATTTAAGTACCTTTTCGGCTTGACGACAATGAACGCCAGCTGAGAAGGCCAATTGCGCAAGAACCGTTTCGATGGACTCACTGATCACAGGGGTGGCGGAGAGATAGTCGGCCAAGTCGGACTGAAAAGTCAGATCAGAGATGAGCTGGCGGCACTCTATCTCAAGGGCCGCTCGAGGCGAGTCGACCAGCCAAGCGGCTGCCTGCCCACGCGAAGCAAGTAGCTCAAATAGCTGTTTGTCAAAATCGTTCTCAGATTGCACCACGGCTTCACTTACGCGAATTGGGACCTGCGGCTGCCAGAGGTTGAATACACCGGACTACATGACCTTTCAAACAGGCCCAAACCTTGCGCCCCTCGGATGAGACGTTGAACTATAGCCCTAACTTCTGTCATCCATACCTTCATCGATTTTTCTTGAAGGTTCTGCCTTCAGCCTCATACACGTCGACAGCGGAACAGCCGCACCCCGCACTCACGACCAGTCCGGCTTCAACACCATCAGGAAATACACCACCAGCATCGCGCAGAAGGCCGGATAGCCCAGACACTCCCAGATCCGGGCGAAACGCCAGTAGCGCGCCGGCAACGCCTGGCCGGCCTCCGCCGCGTCGCGGGCCATGCCCGCCATCCGGATCTGCAGCCACACCACCGGCAGCCAGCACGCGCCGGCGAACAGAAACAAGCCGATCGCCCACGCCAGCCAGGACATGGACAGCGGCCAGCCGGCCTGATGCGACAGCCATAGCCCTGACAATGGCTGGAAAACCACCGCCGGCGTGGTGAACCACCAATCGGCCCGCACCACCAGCCTCGCCACTTCGGCCTGCGCCGCCACCTTGTCGCCGCGATTGGCGAAGAACATGTAGAAAGCCGAACCGAAACCGGCGCCCACCATCAGCGTGGCGGACAGGATATGCAGGGTCTTGACGATCAGATAAGCATTCATTGCGTTTCTTCCCGATTTGCGCCCAGCCACAGCAGCATCGCCAGGATGGGCAGATTTTTCACCAGCGGCGCGAAAGGGTGCAGCCAATTTTCCGGCAAAGCCACAGCCACCACCGCGCTGTAAAACAGCACGACCAAGGCCTGCAGCCTCCATGCCCAGGCGCGGGGCCGCCAGGCTATCCATGCCGCGAACGACACATCCAGCGCGCAGGACGCAAGAAACAGCGGCCCCAGCCCAGCCTGCGGCAGTCCCAGCCGCGCCAGCATGGCGATCGACGCATCCCAGGCCGTCAGCGGCGGCTGCACGCCGCTCCACAGCCACAAAGCGGCCAACGACAGCTCCACCATCCGTCGCGTGACTTTCATATCGCCTCCCCGAACTGTCTGAACGACAACGGCGAGCGGCCGAGCAGCGCGGCGAAGGCGGCCACGTCGGCGGTCGAGCCTTGGCGCAGCATACGCAGGCTATCTCGGTCCAGCAGACTGCCCGGCATGCGGCCGCTGCAAGAAGCCAGGCCATCCGCCAGCCAGACGGGCAAGGCATGGACCCGCGCTATCGGCCCCATGCCCTGCAAGCTGCGCAGCCGTCGCAGATAATCGGCCAGCGTCGTCTCCTCCGCGCCGACAAAATCCACCGCGCCGCGCATCCTGCCTTCGATCAGCCGATGCAAGCCTTCGGCCACGTCAGCCGCCGCCACCGGTTGGATCGGTTGCCGGCCGCCATCGGGCAAAAACCAGCGCGGCAGCCGCGCCAAGCGCATGAGCAGGCGGCTGCTGGCGCCGTCCGCGCCATACACCAGCGAAGGCCGCGCGACAGCGGCATCCAGCCCGCCATCCAGCAGCGCCGCATCGCCCCTGCCCTTGCTGGCCAGGAACAGCGTGGCGGCATCCGGCGCGGCGCCCAAGGCCGACAATTGCACCCAACGCCGGACGCCGTATTTTTTCGCCAACCCGGCCAGACGCAACGGACCGTGATGGTGAACAGCCTCCAATCCGCCGGACCGCCCTTGACGAAATGCCCCGGCCAGATTGGCGACCGCCTCTGTCCCGTCGAGCCAGGCAGCCCAAACCCGATCCGGGCGCGCCAGGTCCAATTCGGCATGGGATGGCGTCAGCAACTGATGACCAGCCCCGGTCAGTCTTGCCGCCAGTTTCCGGCCTATGAATCCTCTGGCGCCCAACAGCAGTATTCTCATTGCGGAACTCCGGCGATCGGCGCAGGCTTTCCCTCTTCAGGCCGGCTGAGCGCCACCTGGCGCCACACCAGCCGCGCCAGCACCAATAGCTGCGCCACCACGCCTATCAGCGCCATTTCAAGATTTCGCGAATATCCAGCCACAGAGACGCCGACGCCTGCTCAGGCGCCAGCAGCAACACCGTCAACAATGGCGCGGCCAACACCAGCAACAGAAAAGTCCGGCGCCAGAACGACGCGCCCTCGCCGCTCTCGCACAGGGCCAGCGTGACCTGCCGTAAAGGATCGGCCAGCAAAAACCGGCACCGCAAGCTGCACAGCGCCGGCGCCAGAATCGTGACGATGACGAATCCGCTCATGGAAATCTCCCACTATTTCTGAAATTTCTGTCAAAACAGAAATTAATGGTCAAAAAATTCCCCGCTTTTACCCCTATCAAGCATCGGCAAAAACCTTTATTGCTTGCCGCCTCGCCAGCCTGCCGCCGCCCGGCATCTCATTCGTCTACCTCCGGTTTGCCCCGGCCCAGCAGCTTCTGGATGCCGGCCCCCATCTTGAGCACCTTGCTCAGCGTGGAAGTGGACAGCCTCAACATCTCGCGCGTCCAGGCGGTCAAGGTATCCATGAACTGCCAGGTACTCTTGATTCTCTGCTGAGCCAGCGGGCTTTCCAGGGAGAAGTCCGGGCTATCCATGCATTCGCGCAGCACCTGCAGGGTCGGCTCTATCTCGCGCCGCTGGCGTTCTGCGACGATGATGCGGAACAACTCCCACACGTCGCCGGATGTTTCGAAGTGGTCGCGCCTATCGCCCAACACATGGGCGTTGCGGATCAGCTTCCAGCCTTGCAGTTCCTTCAGGCTGTTGCTGACATTGGAGCGGGCGACGTTCAGCGTCTCCGCCAGTTCCTCCGCGCACATCGCGCGGCCGCTGATGAACAGCAGCGCGTGAATCTGGGCGACAGTGCGATTGACGCCCCAGCGGGTGCCCATCTCGCCCCAGTGGAGCACGAATCTTTGGCTTACAGGTGTCAGTTCCATGCTTGATAAGATATTAATTTCTGAAATTTCTGTCAATAGAGAAATTTATTGGAAATAAAAAGGCATGGCTACCGCCATGCCCTGTCCGCTAGCTGGCCAGCGCCGCTGGTTTCGACAGCGCGGCAAGCGGCTCTCTCAACAAGCGCAGTTTCAGGTTGGCCAGGTAGTCCGCCCTGCATTGCCGCAAGATGTAATCGCGGTAGTTTTTCTGCTTCAGATCCTCCCAGGCTTGCTGGCGTCCTTGCCGCGAACGCTCCTCCGCTTCAAGCGCCATGTTCTCGTCCACCGGCAAGTTGGCGTCCGTCAACAATGTGTAGCCGTAGCGCTCCATATAGGGACGGCAGGCGGTTTCGATGATCTCGATTTCGCGCATCGACAGCTGCTGCTTGAATTTGTCAGCGTGGGCGATGATGGGCGGGAAGTGATTGGACGACCACAGCGCCGAGCGCTGCGCGATCTGCGCCGCTTCGGCCGAGCCGCGGATGTCCAGCATCTGCGGCATGAAGGCGATGCCGAAGAAATCGCACACCTGGCGCAGCGCCATCTGCTGGTCGGTCAGGAAATCCTCGTAGCGTATGGTCAATACCTTGTCCGGATGTTCGGCCAGCAGCCTGTCGGCCGCCTGGTAGGCCGCGAGCCAGGTCCGCACATTGAGGATGGTGTCGAAGTCATGGATGATGGCGCGGTTGATCGACGCCACCTGGGCGCGCGGATCGCGCACGACGTTGAGAAAACGCATTTGCGGCAGCAGTTCCAGCAACTCGGCGGCGTAATGTACGCTGTCCAGCGACTTGTCCATCACCACGCGGGCTTGATGGCGTTCTCCCACCCGCAGCAGCAGCTCCCAGGCCACCTTGTGCACGCTGCGCGTCTGTCCAGACAGCACTTCGAAGATCTCCACCGGATCAAACACCACGTCCGGCCACTTCACCATGCTGACCGCTTGCAGACCCACCACGTCCACCACCAGCTGGAAGTAATTGCGGTCGTCGGACAAATCGCCGTACAAGGGCAGCAGCGGCATGAAATCGACGATGTGCAGCGGATAGGGCGAATAGAAATCCGAGTTGAAATTGAGCCGCAGCCGCAACGCATGGCTGCCGCAACGCCTCAACGGGATCATCAGCACCGGCAGCGGCCGGTTCTCGTCAGATATGATATTCATGGCCGAGCTCCTCCATCGCCGCCGGGCTACAACAGCGCAGCGCCATCCCGAACAACTGGCTCACGCACTCGTCGACGCTCAGCGCGCTGGTGTCCAACGCCAGCGCTGCCTGCTCCGGCGCTTCATAAGGCGCGGAGACGCCGGTGAAATGCGCGATCTGCCCGGAGCGCGCCTTGGCATACAGGCCCTTGCAATCGCGCTCCTCGCACACCGCCAGCGGCGTGCTGATGTAAACCTCGGCGAAACGGCGCTCGCCGACGATGTCCCGCGCCATTTCGCGGTCGCTGCGCAACGGAGAGATGCAGGAACAGATCACGATCAGGCCGGCGTCGTTCATCAGCCGCGCCACCTCGGCCGCCCGGCGCAGGTTTTCCCGGCGGTCCTCCTCGGTAAAACCCAGGTTGCGGTTGATGCCATGGCGCAGATTGTCCCCGTCCAGCACCACTGCGGAAAAGCCGCCGCCCACCAGCCTCGCCTCCAGATCGTAGGCGATGGTGGATTTGCCCGCGCCGCTCAGCCCGGTCAGCCAGATAGTCATCGACGCATGGCCGAACAAACGCTGCCGGTCCACCAGGCGGATCCGTCCCCCGGTGCGAAAAACATTGGCGGGCACGCCCGCCTGAATGGAAACCTCTCCCATCTGCCGCCTCCCTCGGTGATCGCGTGCGCTCCACGAGAAGACTCGATCCCACGATAACCACATATCGGATATTGTGGTCATAGCGCCTAACCGAGGTGGGAATCCAGTACAAAGCACTGGCCTAGTATTTGCACGGACAATTCAATGCATATTTAAGATCCGCCAGACATTCCATTTAATTAACTTGCAGATTCCTGCAGCCACTCTGCTCAATAGCCGGCTCGTCCTCTCGCGCACCAAGGCGAGGCAAAAACTGGAAACAGCTCCAGAAGCGGAATGCGCATGAGGCACCCAAACATTCTGAAGCTGTTTTCATCGCCTCCCCTCAGCGACGATTAGAATTTGATGCCCGCGCTGATCATCGCCAGGCTGCGGTCCTGCAGCGTGTTGTAGTCGCCGCCCGCCGTCTTCAGATACAGCAACTCGAACTGATAACGCTCCCGGTATTCCGCCTGCAGCCGCCACAGCGCGCTGCGCCTGCCTTCCATGAACTGGCCATCGTGCGAATAGCCTTTGACGTCATAGGCCAGCGCCAGCGACGGCATCAGATCCAGGCCGGGCAACGCACCGTAATAGCGCTCCTCCAGCTTGGCGCGCCACCCCCAGGCATTGGCGGTGACGAAACCATCCAGCGCGCAACTGGGCCCCGTGCCGTTACAGGAGGGCGTGGCCGCGCTGGGCGCCTGGCCGAAGCCCACGCGGCCGTAACGCATCACGTAGGCGTCCGGCAAACCGGATAGATGCTTGATGCCGGCTTCGGCCGACAGTTTGGCGTCTCCGCCCAGCAATCGTCCCAGCGCTTTGGACGCGCCCAGCGTGAGCTGGCTGCTGCCGAAGGTATCGTAACCGCGCGCCAGGTAGCCGGCCGGGGTGGCCGCCAGATAGCCCAGCGGCCCGCTCCCTGCCAGCACCCCATACAGAAAATCGGAGCCGTTCCACGCCACCGGCTGGTTGGGGCGATAGGTAAGCTCGCTGTACACCCCGGTGCCGTCCGGCAAGCGGGTGCGGAAATTGACGCCGTACATGTGGATATTGTCCGGATAGGCGCGCAGGAACTGGCCGGCGATCCCGGCGGGAACCGCCCGCCCCTGATTCGCCGCCGCCGGCAGAAAGACGCCGGGGCCGGTGCGTATCATCTGGTTGAAGCTCATCATGCTGGCCTGGTTGGAATAGAACAGACCCAGCAAGCCGATATTGTCGAACAGGTAGCCAAGGCTGAAACCGAACTGCCCGCCGTATGGTTTGTCGTCCGGCGCCCGCTGGATATAGTCCAGCGGGTTGGCCAGCGACTGCTGGTCGGTAGTGACGACATTGCGCCGGAGCAGCCTGCTCAGCAGCGTGCCGTTCAAGGTCAGCGCATTGCAGCCCGGCTGGGCGTAATCGCTGCCGGAGTAGAAAGTGCCGCAAGCGGGATAAGCGTTGGGCTCGAACTTGAACTGGTAATAGCCGTCCACAGTCAGTTTGGACGTGGCCTTCAGCTTGGCGTAAAACGCCGGCGCGGGGATGTTGACCATTTCCGGGATGGTGCCGGAGCGGCCCAGCGCGTTGAAATCCATCGCATTCACCTGCTGGATGCCGCCCAGAATGGTGGTGGGCGTGATCCACGGAATCACCTGCTGCCCCAGCCTCAACAGCAGGGAAGCGTCGCCCAGGTTGTAATCGCCATACACGTAGGCGTCATCCAGCGCCGCGCCGCTGAAGCGGCCCAACTGGGTGAACTTGTCGTCGTTCAGCGCCGCGCCGGGCGCATAGCCGTTGGGCGAGTGCCCATGCGGCACCCCGTTGTGGATCAGGCCGTAGTCGTACCAGGCTTTGGCGCTGACGAACGCTCCGCCATTGTCCTTGCGCAGATCGCCTTGCGCGTACCCCTGCCATGACTCGGATATCAGATCGCCGCGCCGGTAATTGAGATCGCCGTCGTTCAACGTATCCATCGCGTTGGCGTGGTTGGTGAAGACATCGTTGGGATTCTCCGTCCGGTAGACGCTTCCTATCGCCATCGCGCCCTTGGTCTCCAGCGTCCAGCCGCCCAGATCGAAACGGTATCCGTCTCCCAGGCCGGAAGGCAGCGTGCTGACCGTGATCTCGCCAGCATGGCCGGCGCCGGCCAGCAGCATCAACAACAGCGACTCGCATCCATGCATCCGCTTCATCTTATTGTCTCCTCGCGCTTATTGTCGCCGCGGCGCCGCCCCCCGGCGCCGCGCGGTCCCGCTAACGCAGATACGCTTCGGCAAGCCGCGCCCAGTAGCTGGCGCCAAGGCTGAGAATCTCGTCGTTGAAGTCATAGCCGGGGTTGTGGATCATGCAGCCGCCCTTGCTGCCGACGCCGTTGCCCAGCACCACATAGCAGCCGGGCACTTTCTCCAGCATCCAGGAGAAGTCGTCGCCCCCCATCGCGCCGGCCGGCAGCGGCACGATGGCCTGCGGACCAACCATCGCCTCCGCCACTTCGCGCGCGATGCGCGTTTCCTCCGGCGTGTTGACCAGCACTCGGGTCACCGGTGTCCACTCGATCTCGGCCGCCACGCCGAAGCTTTGCGCCTGCAGGCCGACCAGCTCCCGCAGCCGGCTTTCTATCTGCTGCTGGATGGCCGGGTTGTAAGTGCGCACCGTCAGCTCCAGCCGGGCGCAATCGGGAATCACATTGCTGGCGCTGCCGGCCTGCGCCGAGCCGATGGACACCACAGCGGGCTGGTCCGGCGGCAGGTTGCGGGACACGATGGTCTGCAGCGACAGGATGATGGAGGCCATCGCCACGATGGGATCGACGCAGGTGTGCGGCATGCCGCCGTGGCCGCCCTTGCCGGTCAGCTTGATGGTGACGATGTCGGCCGACGCCGCCAGCACGCCAGGTTGGACGATGAAGCTGCCCACCGGCAGCGTGGGCCCGTTGTGCAGCGCGAACACCGCGTCGCAGGGAAAGCGCTCGAACAGCCCTTCGGCCATCATCCGCGCGGCACCGCCCTGCCCCTCCTCCGCCGGCTGGAAAATGAGGTTCAGCGTGCCGTCGAACTGGCGGGTCTCGGCCAGATGGCGCGCCGCCGCCAGCAGGATGGCGGTATGGCCATCGTGGCCGCAGGCGTGCATCTTGCCGGGCAGCTTGCTGGCGTACGGCAGGCCGGTGTCCTCGTGTATCGGCAGCGCGTCCATGTCGGCGCGTATGCCCAGCCGGCGCGCGCCCGCACCGCAGCGCAGCTGGCCAACCACGCCGGTGCCGCCGAGCCCCGCGGTCACCTTGTAACCCCAGGCGCGCAGTGACTCCGCAACCAACTTGCTGGTGGCTACCTCTTCGAAACCCAATTCCGGATGCGCGTGGATGCTGCGCCGGACGGCGATGAACTGCTCTTCGCGCTGTTTGATCGCGGGGATGATCCCTGGCAGATTAGACATGTGTCGACTCCGTTTCCGTGAGGTGGGGAAAACGGCGTCGAGCGAGGACAATCCAGGCGGGGCGCCGCTTTGACCTCAGTCTATGAAGGACGCGCCAAGGGATAAGGAGCTAGAACGGCCAATAAACAGGCGGATATCGCCAGCCCTTGAAAAGAGCCGCCTTGACGAATATCAAGGCGCCAGGAAAGCAAACAGCATAGACACGACAAACATGACATGCATTTGAACTTGATTTTACGAGCCGGTTTCGCCAAGGTTAAAGCGGATATCGCCAAGGCTGACCGATATGAACGCCTGCATAGACCTGTTTTGCCTGCCGAATTGCCTCAGCGGGACGCTGTTTTCCGCCATCGACGTGCTGCATGCGGCCAATAAACTGTGGCATCTTCACCACCCCAGGCGGAAAACGCCGCCGTTCAGCTGGCGGCTGCTCGACAGCGATGGCGCGGAACAGCCGCTGCCCGCGTGGCTGCCCGCCTCTCCCGCCCGTCCGGCCGCCGCGCGCTGCGCGCTGCTGGTGCCCGGACTGGACATGGACAGCGTGCCGCAACTGAAGCAGCAGCTGGATCGGGCCGACAAGGCGCTGCGGCTGATCGCCCTGCGCCATGCCGCCGGCGATGTCATCGCCACCAATTACAACGGCGCCGCGCTGCTGGCCCGCGCCGGCATCCTGGACGGCCGCAACGCCACCATCACCTGGCTGATCGCCGGCTGGTTCTCCAGCAGCCACCCAAGGGTGAAGCTGCTGATGGACAGGCCAGTCACGCAGGACGGCAGTGTGTTCTGCAGCGGCGCGCCGGCGGCGGCTACCGAGCTGGTGCTGGAGCTGGTCCGCCATTTTGCCGGAGACGAACTGGCGCAGCGCTGTACCAACGGACTGTTGTACCTGCCGGCGAGGTTCGAGCAATCGGCGCAGACGCTGTCCGCGTTGAGCACGCCCACTCGGGACAGCGTGGTGTTCAAGGCGCGGCGCTGGCTGGAGCAACACGTGGCCGAACCCTACAGCCTGGGCAGGGTGGCGGCCGCCGCCGCGGTCAGCAGCCGCACCTTGTTGCGCCATTTCCGCGAGGTGGCCGACATGACGCCGCTGGACTACCTGCAACAACTGCGGGTGGAGCGCGCCAAGCTGCTGCTGGAAGTCACCATGCTGGATCTGCCCGGCATCGTCGAGCAATGCGGCTACGACGACCCCTGCGCTTTTCGCCGCCTGTTCCGCCGCCAGACCGGGCTGACTCCCGCCGCCTATCGCCGCGCCTATGCGCTGCGGGCCTCGCGGCGCAGGTGGCGCGCCGACGACGCGATGCCGCAGCCCGAGATCGGCCAGGCCGGCCAGGCCCGCGTCTGATCCATCGGGAAGCCCTGCGCCTAGGGCTTCCCATGCCAGCCCAGGATCAAGGCGTCACGTGCATATAGGGCGTGGTGGCCAGCGTGGCAGAGATCGCGCAGCCGCCAGCCAAAGGCGCTGCCGACAGCGAAATCGTGGTCTCGCTGCCGCTGTCGCCTATCTGCCCGCCGACCAGGCTCGGACCGCACTGCCCTCCCAGGATGGGCGTGTTGACGTTCACCATCACCTGGTCGATCGTCAGCTGGTTGAACGAGGCCACCTTGCCCACCCATGGCGCGGCCGCCGTGGCGCTGGCCTTGATCATCCTGCACACTGGAATGCCCTTGAAGGCGGCGCTGGTGATCAGGATGTTGCCGGCGCCGTCCACCGTGCCGCTGAACACCGCGCTGCAGTCGACATCCACGCCCGACTTGCTGACCACCGCCGGCCCCACCGCGGAGAACGGGATCGCCGCCCCTCCCGCCCCCGGCGGCGTAATGGTCGCCGCGCCGGCGGTGACAGACGCGCCCAATGCCAGCGCGCACGCGCCAGCCGCCAGAATCCTGTTATGCATCTTGCTCATCGCGTAATCCAATCTTGTTTTGGTTTATGACGCGGCCCGCCTCTGCGAGCCGTCGCCGCAGCTTAAAATGACGAAAGCATCATCGTTTTTGATCAAGATCAGCCGCGCCTCGCCTTCGCGCGCGGGCCTGGTTCTAAGGATGGAAGCGGCGGATAGCTTGACATCCGGGCTGGACAATAGTCATGCTGCAAACATGAAAACCTTCCAATGCCATCGCCACCATCACGCCCTGTCCAAGGGCGCCGCGTCGGTGCGCGCAGGCTGGGAGGGAAACGGGGGCTGATCCGTTCAACCCATCAGCCACCGCACAGACCGGCGCCGCAAGGCGCCTTTTTTATTTCCCGCGCGCTCCGCGCGAATCCTGAAAGGAAAGCATCATGACCATGATCCGAGGCACCCGCATCGTCAGCGGCCGCGAGGCCGCCATTCTTCGCCAACTGGAAAACCGTTTCCGGAGCTGGCTTCATTGACGCTGGCGCGGAAGAAGCCATTCTTCCCGCTTTATGGGGGCAAGACACTTTCGTCGCCAAGGCCGGCGGCAGCGAAATACTCGAGCAGATGTGGGCTTTCCCGGACCGCAAAGGCCGTGCCTGCTGCCTGATACCGGAAGCCACCGCGCTGTTTCAGGAAAGAAGCCGGGCGTTTTTGAACGGCAGACGCGAGGCCGGATTTTTCTATGCCGCGCGCTGCTATCGCTACGAGCGGCCGCAAGCTGGCCGCTATCGGGAATTCACCCAGCTGGGCTATGAGTATCTGGGGCCTGATCCCGCCGCCGCGTTTGAGCGCAGCCTGACGCTGTGCCGCGGCTTTTTGGACAGCCTGGGTCTGCGCTACGAGCTGGACGGCATGGCCAAGCGCGGGCTGAGCTACTATCTGAACGGGGAAGGATTCGAGATGCGCGCGCCGGAGCTGGGCGCGCAGAAACAGCTCGCAGGCGGCGGCGCCTATCGGGAGGGCGCCGGTTTCGGCATTGGACTGGAGAGGCTGGCGCTCGCGCTGGAAGCGCAAGGCATGCAGCCATGACGGCGTGAAAAAGGCCGGGCGCATGCCCGGCCTTGGCAAGGACGATCAGCCGCCGGTGCCGCCCACGGTCAGGCCGCCGTCTATGCGCAGCGTGGGCTGGCCAACGCCTACCGGCACGCTCTGGCCCTCCTTGCCGCACACGCCCACGCCCTGGTCCAGCGCCAGGTCGTTGCCTATCATCGACACGTAGTTCAACACCTCGGGGCCGCTGCCGATCAGCGTGGCGCCCTTGACCGGGTAGGTCAGCTTGCCATTCTCGATGCGCCAGGCCTCCGATGCCGAGAACACGAACTTGCCGCTGGTGATGTCCACCTGGCCGCCGCCGAAATTCACCGCGTACAGGCCATCCTTGACCGAAGCGATGATTTCCTGCGGATCGCGCTCGCCGGCCAGCATATAGGTGTTGGTCATCCGCGGCATCGGGATGCTGGCGTACGACTCGCGGCGGCCATTGCCGGTGGGCGCCACCTGCATCAGCCGCGAGTTCATCGCGTCCTGCATATAGCCTTTGAGAATGCCGTCCTCGATCAGCACGGTGCGCTGGGTGGCATTGCCCTCGTCGTCGATGGCCAGCGCGCCGCGGCGGCCGCCCATCACGCCGTCGTCCACCACCGTCACGCCCGGCGCGGCCACGCGTTCGCCCATCTTGCCGGAGAACGCCGAAGTGCCCTTGCGATTGAAATCGCCCTCCAAACCGTGGCCGATCGCCTCGTGCAACAGCACGCCCGGCCAGCCCGGCCCCAACACCACGGTCATCTGGCCGGCCGGCGCCGGGCGGGAATCCAGGTTCACCAGCGCCTGCTTGACCGCCTCGCGCACGTAGCGCTCCACCACGGCGTCGTCGAAATAGGCAAGGTCGAAACGGCCGCCGCCGCCAGCGGCGCCCTGCTCGCGCCGGCCGTTCTGTTCGGCGATCACCGACACCGACATCCGCACCAGCGGGCGCACGTCGGCCGCCCTCACGCCGTCATGGCGCGCGACGTAGACCACGTCGTACTCCATCGCCAGGCCGGCCATCACCTGGATCACGCGCGGATCGATCGCCTTGGCCAGCTTTTCCACCTTTTCCAGCAACGCCACCTTGGCGGCGGCCTCCAGGCTGTGACAGGGATCGATGGACGGATACAACGACTTCGGCTTGCGCTTTTCCACCGCGCCGGCGCTGCCGTCGCCGCCGGCGTTGCCGATCGCGCGCACGGCCTCGGCCGCGCGGGTGAGCGCGTCCTGGTTGATGGCGTCGGAATAGGCGAAGGCGGTCTTGTCCCCGGCGACGGCGCGCACGCCGACGCCCTGGTCGATGCTGAAGCTGCCGGACTTGACGATGCCCTCCTCCAGGTGCCAGCCCTCGTTGCGGGTGTACTGGAAGTAAAGATCGGCGTAGTCGATGGCATGGTGGCGCATGTGCGCCAGCGTGCGCTCGAGCGCGGCCTCGTCCAGGCCGTAGGGTTTGAGCAGCAGTTCGTCTGCGGCGGTGAAGGCGTCTTGCATATCGTTCTTTCAGCGTATGGCCCGGTGCGCCAGAGCCGGCAGGCGGCCCCGCACCGAGTGTATCAATTCGGGATCGATCTCGGCGGTGACCACGCCCTCGCCGTCCGGCAGCTCGGCGAGGATGCGTCCCCACGGGTCGATGATCATCGAGTGGCCATGCGTCTTGCGGCCGTTTTCATGCGTTCCGCCCTGGGCGGAGGCGATCAGGTAACACTGGTTTTCTATCGCCCGGGCCCGCAGCAGCGGCTCCCAGTGCGCTTCGCCGGTGGTGGCGGTGAACGCCGCCGGCAGGATCAGCAGGTCGAACGGCGCCAGCATCCGGAACAGCTCCGGGAAGCGCAGGTCGTAGCAGATGCCGAAGGCGATGTCCGCCAGCGGCGTCTCCGCCTTGGTCGGCGTCGCGCCCGGACGTATGGTGTTGGACTCGCAGTAGCTCTCGCCCTGTCCGGTGAAGCCGAACAGGTGGATCTTGTCGTAACGCGCCGCTACCTCTCCCTGCGGATTGTAGAGCAGGCTGCTGTTGAGCACCTTGCCCTCCTCCTCGCAAAGCAGCGGCACCGTTCCGCCCAGCAGCCACAAACCGTGGCGGCGCGCCATTTCCGACAGCGCCTGCTGGATGGGGCCGTTGCCGAATGGTTCGCGCAGGGCCACCTTGTCGGTCTCCCTTTCCCCCATCAGGCAAAAATACTCCGGCAGCACCGCCAGGCTGGCGCCGCGCGCGGCGGCCTCGGCCAGCAATTGATCAGCGCGGGCCAGATTGGCTTCCAGACCGCAACCGGACACCATCTGCACGGCGGCGGCGACAAACTTTTGTTTCATGGTTTTTTCCCCTTGATCTGGACCGGATCGCCGACATTCACCCGCTTCACCTGGGGATCTTTCAACGAACCGCTCACCTCGTATTCAAGCGACAGTATCTTGCCCACCGGGTCCTGCAAAACCTTCTGCGCAGCCAGGGTGGCGATGCCTACCACTGGATTGAGCAGGGCAGCGCCGGCCGCCAGCGCCACGCTCTCAGCCACGTGCGGCACCACCTTCACCTTCAGCGACTGCGTTTCGCTGGCCAGGTCCACGCTGCCGGCGATATTGACTTCGGCGGACGGACTCTTCATCTCCACCTTGTCTGAACGGAACACGCCGTCGCGCACGCTGGCCTTCCCCTGCAGAGTATCAAAGGCGAAGCCGTCGCTGAAGACGTCGGTGAAATCCAGCCGTATCCGCCGCGGCAGCGATTGCAGGCTCAGCGCGCCCAAGAGCCGCGCCGCGCCGGGGTCCACCTTGGCGAAGCGGCCGTTCTTGAAGTCCAGCTCCATCTGTCCGGACAGGTGGGCGGCGTCCAGATCGCTCAAGCCGCCCGGCCAGCTCAGCTGCCCCGCCAGCCGGCCCTGGCCGTTGCGGAACACATCGCCCTGGCCAAAGCGGGCCAGCAATTTGCCGGCATTGCCCACATCCAGAGCAAAACGGCTGTCGACGCGCCCCGCGCCCTGCTCGTCCACCTGCATGCTGCCGGTCAGCGTGCCCTCCGGCGCGACCAGCTTCAACGGGTCCATCCGCCACACGCTGCCGTCGCGGCGCGCCATCATGTCCAACTGGCCGATGCTGCGGTTCTGCAGCAGCAGCTCCCCTATGTGCACCTTCATCGCCGGCAACTGCTGCTTCAGCGACGACGGCGCGGCCCCGCTTTCGGCGCGCAGCGGCCAATTCAACGCCAGCCTGCTCAGGTCGGCATGCAGCTGGCCGCCGCCGTCGGCCAGGTAATCCACCTCGCCCACCGCTTCGCGCGAGCGCAATTGCGCGCTCCATTGCCCGCCCTGTCCGCGATGGGACACCCGGGCGCTGACCTGGTGCAAGGTGAAACCGGCGGCGGACAGCGCCGGCGTGTCCACATCCACCGTCAACGGCGCGCCGGACTGCGCGCCGCCCTTGCCGCCCGCGTCCAGCTTGGCGGCCCACGGCAGCCAGTCGTCCAGATCGATGCGCGGCTGTTGCAGCCTCAGCGCCAGTCCACTGGCGGGAAACTCTCCGGGCTGGCGCCCTATGCCCAACGCGCCGGCCTGCAACTCGCCGTCCCCGCCCAAGCGCAAGCGCCCGGCCAGCAAATCAGCCAGCTGGAACTCCAGCCGCATGGCGCCGGCGAAGCGCGCCGGCGCAGGCTTCAGTTGCAGCTGCAATGGCAGCGCCGCCGCCGCCGTCTTGCCGAACGGCTTGGGCGCGTCCAGCGACAACCCCTGCAGGCTGGACGTCAATTGCAGGCTCTCCAATCCATCGCGGACCACGAACTGCCCGTCGAAACGGGAGCGGCCGCCGGCCAGCGGCGCGAGAGACGGCAGATACTGCTGCAGCACCGCTCGATTGTCGGCGTCGCCGGCAATCTCGAAACGCATGCGCTTGTCGGCGCCGGTATGGGCCGCCAGCCGGAACGGGCCGCCGAAAGCCTTCAGCTGCAATCCCTTGCTGTCCACGCCGCGCTCGGTGAAAGTCAGCCGCCCCTGTGCCGCGTCAAGCTCCGGCAGCGGCAAGCCGCCCAGCTTCAGAGAGTTGCGCTGGAAATCCAGATCGCCGCGCACGCGGGTGGAGTCGCTGCCGGCCAAGGGCACGTCCAGTTTCAGTCTCAGCGCCGCCTGACCGCTGGCGCGGATGCGGCCGGTAAAGCCGCCCAGCCAGCCGTCCACCGGGCTCTTGGTGGTGAAGGCCAGCATGCGGTCCAGCCGATCCTCCACCTTGCCGTCTATCTTCAGCCACGGCACATCCGCGCCCAGCTGGCCTATCTCCGCCGTCACCTCGCGCAGAGGCACGCCCACCGTGGTCGCCCGCTGCGCCAGCACCTGCATGCCTTCATTGTGGAAACGCAGCCTGGCGTCGATATCGTCGATCGCCGGCCAGCCTTGCTGGTACAGCAGCTTGGCCTTCTCGATATCCGCTTCGACCAGGAACTCTCCGCCCTTGCCGCCGGCGAAGGGAAACTTGTCCAGATCGCCAGACAGCTTCATCTTCAGATTGCGCGCCACGCCATCCTGCAAGCCTTGGCGCAGCCAGCGGGTCGTATGCTCTCCGACGTGATGGGGCAGATAGGCTGCGATCCGGACCGCCTTGACCTGCTCGATGCCGGCGCTCAGGTCCACGCTGCCCGAACCTTCGCCCGCGTGGCGGTAGCTGCCGCTCAGCTCGCCGCTCAGATCCGCGTTGGCGAAGGCCACCTTATGTAAATCGATGTCCAGCCGTCCTTGCTTCTGCTTCCACTCCACATCGGCAGACAGACGATCGAAAGGCAAAACCTGGGCGAATACCGCCGGATAATTGACTTCGGCCTTGCCGGTATCTAGCGCCAGCCGGCCGCCGGCTTCGCTGAACTCGATGCGCCCGGACACGCCGGACACGCCCGGCAGATCGGCGAACGGTTGCCAGCCCAGCGCCTCGAAACGGGTCTTCACCTTGAAGCTGGAAGGCGCCTCCGCCGCGCCTTGCCAGGCCAGCGTCACATCATGCAGCGCGCCGCGCGGCGAGAAGCGCGCGAACAGCGGATTGGCGTCCACGCCCAAGGCGTGGATGAGGGGCGTCAGATGGCCGACATCGACATTGTCCAGCGTCAGTTCGCCGCCGCCTTTCGCGCCAGGCTGCCACTGTCCCTTGATCGAGGACTTGTCGAAAGCGAGCCCGGTGGCGCTGGCAAGGGTCAGGTCGCTGGCGACGATCTTGTAGCTGCCGCCGGACTGCCGGTCCAGCTGCAGCTTGCCCTGCAATTGAGGCAACACCAGCTCGCGCGCGCTGGGCGGCGTGTAGGCGGCATTGCGCACGCTGACGTCGGCCAGCAGGCTGCTGACGCTGCCATCGGAGAACGACATCTCCAGCGTGCCGTCGCCTTCGCCCCGGTGCAGCACGCCCAGCTCCCGCATATAGCGCGACCAGACATCGGCGCGGGCGCCGTTGAGCGCCACCTTGACCGAACCCGACCACCTCTCCCAGCCGTTGATGTCGTCGCCGCGCCAGCTGGCGCTCAGCTGGAAGCCCTTGCCCAGCGTGGCCGCCGGCACGCCGGACAATTGCAGCCGGTGCCCCAGCAGATGCCGGTCCAGCGTCAGTTGGCCGCGCTGCAGGTCCAGCCGCGGGAGGCCCAGCCTTTCATCCTGCCAGCTCAGCCGGGCGTTCTGGATTTCCAGCGATGGCTGGCGCAGCAGCCAGTTGCCCAGCGCGTTGTCGCTGGACGGGCCGCTGGTGAGATCGAAGCCATTCAGATAGATGACGCCGTCGGCGCCTCGCCGCAACTCCACCGACGGGCCGTCCACGCGCATCGCCAGCCTCGGCTCCCAGGTCCACAGCGAGGTCCAGGACGGCTGCACCGTCACGCGGCTCAGCGTCAGCGCCTGCCCGGATACCGGATTGGCGATGGACACGCCGGACAATTCGAACTGGGGAGCCACGTCCTGCCAATGGCCGCTCAAGCGGCCGATGCTGACATGGTGTCCAAGCGCGCCGGACAGGGTTTGCTCCAGCCGGGGCCGGTATTGGTCCAGATTGGGCAACAGCCAGTACGTGAAAGCCGCGAACGCGGCGGACACCAGCGCGCAGGCCGTGAACAGCGACACGGCCAGCACCAGCAGGCTGCGCTTGACGACGCGCAGGACGTGGATATGGGACAACGGCGACGAGGGCTTTTTCAACAATGGCAAACCGTTACAATGGCGTTAGGAAAAACACGGCGCGAAACCGGCCGCAGCCGCCCCCGGCGCGGTGAGCCGCGCCAAGCCGTCCGGAGCTATTATGCCAGCAAACACGAGCGCTGCCATTGCCCGCAGTTGCGAGTTTTCCCAATATTTGCACCGTCTTCTGGCCGCGCGGCCGGAGGAGCGGAGCCGACTGGAGCAATGCCTTCGCCATCCCTTTTCCATTGAGGATATGCAGGCATTCGCCGACTGGCCAGCGCTGGATGCGCCCGAGGCGCTGGCGCCGGCCCTGCGCCGTCTGCGGCAAGCGGTGATGGCGCGGCTGATCTGCCGCGACCTGGAAGGCCTGGCCACGCTGGACGAAGTGGTGTCCACCGTCAGCCTGCTGGCCGAATTCGCCGTCCGCCAGGCGCTGGCCTGCGCCGCCGCGTCGCTGCCGCAATACGGCCGGCCCATCGGCGAGGACAGCGGCGAGCCGCAGCAGCTGATCGTGGTCGGCATGGGCAAGCTGGGCGGCGGCGAGCTCAACGCCAGCTCAGACATCGACCTGATCTTCATCTATCCGGAAGGCGGCGAAACCGACGGCGTCCGCAAGATCAGCAACCACGAGTACTTCACCCAGGTGGGCAAGCGGCTGATCGCGCTGCTCAACGACGCCACCGCCGACGGGCAGGTATTCCGCGTCGACATGCGGCTGCGCCCCTACGGCGACTCCGGTCCGCTGGTGATGAGTTTCGCCGCGCTGGAAAATTACCTGCTCTCCCAGGGCCGGGAATGGGAGCGCTACGCCTGGATCAAGGCCAAGGCCATCACTGGCGACGCCGACGGACTGGCGCAACTGGTCCGTCCCTTCGTCTACCGAAAATATCTGGACTACAACGCTTACGGCGCGATGCGCGAACTGCACGCGCAGATCCGCCGCGAGGTGGCGCGGCGCGACATGGCGGACAACATCAAGCTGGGGCCCGGCGGCATCCGCGAAGCCGAGTTCATCGCCCAGGTGTTCCAGCTGATACGCGGCGGCCGCGACCGCACGCTCCAGCTGCGCGGCACCCGCGCCACGCTGGACAGGCTGGCGGCGCTGCGGCTGCTGGAGCCGGCCGCGGTGGAAGAGCTGCAGGAAGCCTATGCCTTCCTGCGCAATCTGGAGCACCGGCTGCAGTACCTCGACGACCAGCAGACCCAGACCCTGCCGGAGGCGCCGGAAACGCGCCAAAAGATCGCCGCCAGCATGGGCCACGCCGACTGGCCCGCCTTCATGGCCGCGCTGGACGAGATCAGACGCAAGGTCAGCCGCCACTTCGAGCAGGTATTCATCCTGCCGAGCGAGGACAGCGCAGATCATCCGCTGTCCGAACTGTGGCTGGACGTGGCCGAACAGAATCCCGAAGCCCGGCTGGCCGGCCTCGGCTACGCCGATCCCGCATCCGCCGCCCGCCAGCTCACCGGACTGGCCCAGAGCCAGCGCTACCTGCAGATGCCGCTGGCCGGCCGCAAGAAGCTGGACGCGCTGATGCCGGCGCTGATCGAGGTGGCCGCGCGCTTTTCCAACGCCGACGACACGTTGTCGCGCATCATCGGCCTGATGGAGGCGATCAGCCGCCGCGCCTCCTATTTGGCGCTGCTGACCGAATACCCGCAGACGCTGCAGCGGCTGGCCTCGCTGTACTCGTCCAGCGCCTGGGTGTCCGCCTACCTCAGCCGCCACCCCATCCTGCTGGACGAGCTGCTGGACGCGCGCGTGCTCTACGCCGCGCCGGAGTGGCCGCAGCTCTCCGCCCAGCTGGAGGCGCAGTTGGCCCATGCCGACGGCGATGTCGAAGCCAAGATGGACGCGCTGCGCCACTTCCAGCATGCGCAGACCTTCCGGCTGGTGGCGCAGGATCTGGCCGGCATGTGGACGCTGGAGGCGCTGTCGGACGAGTTGTCGCGGCTGGCCGACCTGGTGCTGGACGCCGCCCTGCGCCACGCCTGGCGCGACATCCCCTCGCGCCACTGCGAAGCGCCGCGCTTCGCGGTGATAGGCTACGGCAAACTGGGCGGCAAGGAACTGGGCTACGCGTCGGATCTCGACATCATTTTCCTCTACGACGACGAACACCCCGACGCCCCCGACCTGTATTCCCGGCTGGCGCGCAAGCTGTCCACCTGGCTGACCAGCGCCACCGCCGCCGGCGTGCTGTACGACATTGATCTCCGGCTGCGCCCCAACGGCGCCAGCGGCCTGCTGGTCAGCTCGATCTCCGCCTTCCGCCAATACCAGGAAAACCAGGCCTGGGCGTGGGAGCACCAGGCGCTGACCCGCGCTCGCTTCGTCGCCGGCGACGCCGGCATCGGCGCGCAGTTCGAAGCCGAGCGCCACGCCATCCTCACCCTGGAGCGCGATCCGGCCAAGCTGCGCGGCGAGGTGCTGGCAATGCGCCAGCGCATGCTGGATTCGCACCCGGCCCACGACGGCGACGTGAAAAACGCCCGCGGCGGCATCATCGACATCGAGTTCATCGTCCAGTACCTGATCCTGGCCCACGCCAAGACCTTGCCCGCCCTCACCGGCAACACCGGCAACATCGCGCTGCTGGCGGTGGCAGCCGACGCCGGGCTGATAGACCGGCAGTTGGCCGAAGACGCGCGCGCCGCCTACCGGCTGTATCGCCGGCTGCAGCACGCCGCGCGCCTCAACGACAAGAAAGCGGTGGATGTCGACGAACCGCTGCGGGTGGCTTATGCGCAGGGCCGGGAGCTCTGGAGACAGGTTTTCGAGCAAGCGCTCGATTTTTCCTGATCCCGGGTTCACAAGTCCTCGGGCCGCGGTATACACTGGTCCATCAACACGGCTGCGGGCGCCCCGGCGCGACCCGCCGCCACACCAAGCACAACACAGGAGAAGACTGAGATGTCGATGGCTGATCGCGACGGATATATCTGGTATGACGGCAAACTGGTGGACTGGCGCGACGCCACCACTCACGTGCTGACCCACACCCTGCACTACGGCATGGGCGTGTTCGAAGGCGTGCGCGCCTATGAAACCCCGAAAGGCCCGGCGATCTTCCGTCTGCAGGACCATACCGAACGCCTGTTCCGCTCCGCCAAGATCCTGGGCATGGCCCTGCCGTTCAGCCCGGAACAGATCAGCCAGGCCCATCTGGACGTGGTCAAGGCCAACGACCTGAAGTCCTGCTATTTCCGTCCGATGGCCTTCTATGGCTCCGGCAAGCTGGGCGTGGCGCCGATGAAGAACGACGTGCAGGTCATCGTCGCCGCCTGGCCGTGGGGCGCCTACTTGGGCGAGGAAGGCCTGGAAAAAGGCATCCGCGTGAAGACCAGCTCCTTCACCCGCCACCACGTCAACATCACCATGTGCAAGGCCAAGGCCAACGGCAACTACATGAACTCCATCCTGGCCAACAACGAAGCCACCGCCGACGGCTACGACGAGGCGCTGCTGCTGGACGTTGACGGCTTCGTCGCCGAAGGCTCCGGCGAAAACATCTTCATCGTCCGCAAGGGCAAGCTTTATACTCCGGACCTGACCAGCGCGCTGGAAGGCATCACCCGCGACACCGTGGTGCAGATCGCCAAGGAAATGGGCCTGGAGCTGATCGAGAAGCGCATCACCCGCGACGAAGTCTACAGCGCCGACGAAGCCTTCTTCACCGGCACCGCGGCCGAAGTGACCCCGATCCGCGAACTGGACCGCCGCCCGATCGGCGCCGGCAGCCGCGGCCCGATCACCGCCGAAATCCAGAAGCGCTACTTCAACATCGTCAAGGGCCTGGACGCCGAACACGAACACTGGCTCACATACGTGAAATAAAACGGGTAATATCCGCACTGCGCGCCAGCAGCGACCGGTCACAGCCGGCCTGCTGGCACATGCATTTCGGACACCCGCTTGCCGCAACAAGGAATGACCATGGCAGAACAGAAAGAAAATACCGAACGCTATATCGAAGTCACCCAGCACGACCTGCCGCTGCACTGCCCGATGCCGGACATGAAGGCATGGAACTCGCATCCGCGCGTCTACCTGCCGGTGCACAAGACCGGCGAAGCCCTCTGTCCGTACTGCGGCACCAAGTACAAGCTGGTCGGCCCCGTCGGCCACCATCACTGAGCCCGCAGCCGGCCTCGATGGCAAAGGGTGTGGCCAGGGCCACACCTTTTTTGCTTGCCGCCGCCAAACCCAAGCCGCGCTGAACCGGACAGCCGGCTTGGGTTTGGAACCGGAAATACCGCATGAAGAAGAAAATCCTGGTCATCGGCCCTTCCTGGGTCGGTGACAGCGTAATGGCCCAGCCGCTGTACCGCCGCCTGCATCAGCGCCATCCCGGGCTGGAGCTGCACGTGTTCGCTCCGGCCTGGACCTTGCCGCTCTTGGCGCGGATGCCGGAAGTGGCCCAGTCCCACCTCAACCCCTTCGGCCATGGCGCGCTGCGACTGGTCGAACGCTGGAAGGTTGCCCGCCACCTGGCGCGCGAGCGCTTCGATCAGGTCATCGTGCTGCCCAATTCGCTGAAATCGGCGTTGATTCCGCTGTTCGCCGGCATCCCGCTGCGCACCGGCTTTCTCGGCGAATCGCGCTACGGCCTGCTCAACGACGCCCGCGAACTGGACGAGCAAGAACTGCCGATGATGGTGGAGCGCTTCTGCGCGCTGGCGGAAGATCGCAATCAGCCGCTGCCGCGCCCCATTCCCGATCCGCAGCTGATAGCCACCCCATCCGTCCAACGCCAGGCCGCGGCCAAGCTGGGCCTGGACATTTCGCGTCCCATCGCCGCCTTCTGCCCCGGCGCGGAATACGGCCCGGCCAAGCGCTGGCCCGCCCGCCACTTCGCCGAGCTGGCCAAGCGCTTCCAGGCCGCAGGCTACGCGGTGTGGCTGTTCGGCTCCGCCAAAGACAAACAGATCGGTGACGACATCGCGCGGCTGGCCGGCGACGCCGCCGTCAACCTGTGCGGCGCCACCGGCCTGGACGAAGCGATAGACCTGATGGGACTGGCCAAGCTGGCCGTATGCAACGACTCCGGCCTGATGCATGTGGCCGCCGCGCTGGACAAGCCGCTGGTGGCGCTGTACGGCTCCTCCAGCCCAGACTTCACCCCGCCGCTGTCGCAGCGGGCGGAGATCGTGTCGCTGAATCTGGACTGCAGCCCCTGTTTCGAGCGCAGCTGCCCGTACGGCCATACCGACTGCCTGGAAAAAATGCAGCCGGAACTGGTGTGGCAGGCTGCGCAGAGACTGCTCCCTTCCCTCGTCCCCCTCGCACAGGACTGACATGAGCGCCGTGGAATCCACCCGCCCTCCCGAGGAAAACAGCCGGCGCATGGAGCTGATCCGCGCCGCAGCCATCCTGTTCCGCGACCAGGGCTACGAGCGCACGACAGTGCGCGATCTGGGCAGCGCCGTCGGCATGCAGTCCGGCAGCCTGTTCTACCATTTCCGCACCAAGGAGGAGATCCTGGTGGCGGTGATGGCGCTGGGCATCGCCAGCACCACCGAACAACTGGCCGCCGCTCTCGCCGCCGCGACCGACACCCGCGACAAGTTGGCCGCGCTGTTCCGCGTGCACCTCCATTCGCTGCTGGGCGACAACCAAGCGGCGCTGGAGGTCATGCTGTACGAATGGCGCAGCGTATCGGAGTCGGCCAAGCCCGGCCTGGTGGTGTTGCGCGACCGCTACGAAATGCTATGGCAACAGGTGCTGGACGAAGCTGCCGGCGCCGGCCTGGTCAAGCAAGACACCCGGCTGCTGCGCCGCACGCTGCTCGGCAGCCTGCACTGGACCGTTCAATGGTATCGGCGCGACGGCGAGCTCGACGTGGATGCCCTGGCCCAGCGGATGTTGCAACTGGTACTGTTCGACTAGACAGGAAAAAACCTTATCAAAATAAGAAAAATGTTCTAATATCAGCGATATAGGAACATTGGGACCCTAGCCATGGCAAATATCGCGAGCGTAGGCTACCCCGCCGCGCAAACGCTCTATGCCGGGCAAAACACCCGGCAGGCGCAGACATCGGTGGAAAACGGCCAGGCCGCCGTTCAGAAAGCCACCAGCGAACCTCAAACCCAGACCGCGGTCCGGCAGAATCCAGACTCCGCCCGGGTTGAGCAACAACTGCAGCAGCAACTGACCAATAGCCGGGCGCAGCAGGCCGCTCAACAGGTTTCCGCTCAGCAAACGACCGCGCAAACCGCCGCCGCGCCTGCGAGCAAGGCCACGCTGGCCACCGCGCCGCAACCTGCGGCCGCGGCCGCGGCCGCGGCTGCTCCGGCCGTAAACGGCAATCCGCCTTCCGCCGCTGCGGCAGGCGCCGGCAACAACGCCGCCGCCAATAACAACGTGACAACCCAGGCTCCGGCCGCAACGCAAAACACGGCCCAGGCATCAGCCACGAAGCAGCAACCAACACCCCCGGCATCGACGCCCGCCCAAACCGCGACCGAACCCGCGGCCCAGGCCACCCGCCCGGTAGAGCAGGCTCAGCGGCGCAACGGCAGCGGCCAGTTGGCGGTATCGCAATACCAGACCAACCAATCCTTGCTGCAACCCAGCGTATCCAGCACCAATATCTCCACAACGGCCTGATAAACGGAGCACCGGCAACGTACACAATAAGGCCTCGCAACAGCGAGGCCTGTACTTTCCAACATAACACAGCCACCATGTCTAGGCATGCCTGCACTCACCATAACGCAGCCGCTTCCCACCAGCCCGTGATGAACTGGACTCCTCCCGAAATCTCAGTTTTTATGTGCTTTCTTTTAGAAGAACTCAGCGCAAAAAAACTAGCCCAACGCACTTTAGCCAACATTGATTTATTTAATCAATTAAACTGAAAAAAAACGTAGAATTCACACCATAAAAAGCCACTCACGCATTCTAAAACTCCACCACTTTGCATAATCAATCAAATTTCCGACCGTGACCTCCTCCCGGCTAACCGAACGGTCTAGCCTAGAGATTTCCGGCTTCAAGGTGAGCAAGTCGGAACTCGCTCGGGGTCTGGTCGCCCAGCGAACTGTGCGGCCTGAATTCATTTTAATCCTGCCGCCAACGCTCGATCTTTTCACGTGCGTCATCCAGCAATAAAAACCAATGCACATTCAGGCACTCATCCCGCAGACTGCCGTTAAATGACTCGATAAAGGCATTATCCGTGGGTTTCCCTGGTCGTGAGAAGTCCAGCGCGACGCCTTGCTCATAGGCCCACTGGTCCAGCGCCAGGGAAATAAACTCGCTGCCGTTGTCGACCTGAATTCGTTGCGGCGTCCCGCGCAAGGCTTGCACATGCTGCATCATAGCAACCACGTCTGCGGCTTTCAGCGCGAAATCCACACCGTGATCGCCAAGCTCTCCCGACTAAAATTATCCACCACAGTTAAGGCCCGGATTTTCTGGCCGTTGAACAACTGATCGGCGACGAAATCCATGCTCCAGCAGGCATTCAAACTGGAGACCGCCGGCCGAGCTTGCCGGTGCGCGGCCGCCACTCGCCGCTTGGGCCGTTTGCGCCGCAGGTTCAGACCTTCTTCGCAGTAGATCCGGTAGGTCTTCTTGTGATTGATCCGCCAGCCTTCACGCCGCAGCAGGACGTGGATGCGGCGCGCGCCATAACGAATGCGGGTGGCGGCGATCTCGCGGATTCGCTGCCGCTCCGCACGATCGTCTCGAGGGTGAGGGCGATAAAAATAGGTAGCTTGCCGCAGTTGAATGACCGTGGTGGCGCGACGGATGCTGACGCGGTACGCGTCGATCAGGAAATTGGCCAACTCGCGTTTGCGAGCCGGCCTCACACCTTTTTTTGGATGACTTCCTGCAGCATCTGCTTGTCCAGGCTCAGGTCGGCGACCATGCGCTTGAGGCGGGCGTTCTCTTCTTCCAGTTGTTTCAGGCGGCGCAATTCGCTGACGCCCAGGCCGCCGTATTTCTTCTTCCAGTTGTAGAAGGTGGCTTCGGAGACGTCCATCTTGCAGCAGACCTCGGCGACGGTGGTGCCGGACTCCGCCTGGCGCAACGCGAAGGCAATCTGCTCTTCGGTGAACTTCGATTTTTTCATGACAAATCTCCTGCCCGGAAGGGCTTAAATCTGCCAGAAATCTCTACTTTTCGCCGCTACGTTTTTGCGGGAGGAGGTCATGGCGTTTCGAAATCTTTTTTAGAACCAAGTAATACCGAGACTCCCCCTTCACATACTTGAATTCCGAATCAAATCCAAACCTCTTTGCCGATCTGATTAGAAAGTAAACACCATACCAATTCAAGTACGTTGAATCCCAAATATTCCTACCCACGCCGATGTACTTCTTTAGCAAATTCTTTATTACTTGCGTTGCAGGATGAAATTTCTTTCCAACACTTTCAGTAAGCAACAATGAGCCATTGCTATTTAAAACCCGCGATGCCTCTCTAAGCACAGGAGCTATATCCGAAAAATAGTTAATCGCATCCTTAACCAATATAAAATCAAAGCTTTCCGCAGGATACGGCACAGCCTCTCCGTGACCAACTCTAAAGTACTCCTCATCACTTAAGTCACTGTGTTTAATTGGATCAATACCAACGTATCGAGCCTTTAAATAATTTCTCAGCTTACAATTCCCACACCCAATCTCCAGTATTGAATCGGAATCTTTTGCAAGGGAATTAATCCATTCAGCTACCCATTTATGGTGCTGCAATGCTTGATCAGCAACAAGACTGTCTTCAGATAGTTTTTTTCGAACCGCAATAATTTCGTTAGCTTTTATTTCCATTGAAATTAGATTCCTTCTGCTTTTTAGTCAGTTGAAAAAAACTCATCGCCGAGCCTACAAATCGAAAAACCATCTCCTTAATGATCATGGATTCTACTTCTCAACCAAGCTGCTGGAAAACCATTTATTTGCCGAGAATTCTGGCAGATGCAGAACATCCACAATGTGGCCAAAATAATCGATCAGACAGCTTTGGGCGATACTATTCTACAAGTCCCTTAAAATTCACCCTCATTCAGCATAATGGCTTGACCTCTCTCCCGAAACATTCCAACAGCTTACAAAATCTAACTAACCTAGCGAGTTCGCCGAGCACGGATAGACAGTTCGCCATTAATGATATTAGCATAACGTGCCATCGTGGGCACACCACATCTCCCGTCTAGCATTTAAGAAAAAAGTACCTTCCCGGTCAACAAACCAAGGCACCCTGTGACCTTTCCCCAGTTGGTATACCACTGATTAGGTAGCAATCAGGCGTGGTTGGGGTAAGTGTTTCTCCCGGTATTCGGCCGGGGTCAGGTAATTCAATGCACTGTGCGGGC
>NZ_JZJL01000004.1 GCF_000971335.1 Chromobacterium vaccinii | reverse complement strand
CGTGGTGCTTAAGGGCGAGCGGCCGCAGGGCGACGCCGCCAAGGCGGTGGCGGCCGAGCTGAAGAACTGGGTGGCGCACGAGATCGGCAAGATCGCGCAGCCGGACGACATCCGCTTCGGCGAAAACCTGCCCAAGACCCGTTCCGGCAAGATCATGCGCCGCCTGCTGCGCTCCATCGCCAAGGGCGAGGAAATCACGCAGGACGTGTCCACACTGGAGAATCCGCAAATCCTGGCGCAGCTGCAACAGCCGCTGTAAATCCCCGGTCCGCCGAGCCGGAGCCGCATCGCGGCTCCGGCTTTTTCATGTGCGGCCGCTCCTCTATTCCCCGTCATGATATTATGCCAAACTCAAATGGCATTCACCCCAGCCATACCGCAAGAGCTTCCTCCATGAAGAACAAGATCCTCCCCCTCGTCCGCCTCTCCTCGCTTTTCCTGGCGGCGGGATGCCTGTTCGCCGCGCCCGCCCGCGCCGACGAAGGCGGCCTGGGTTTCTGGCTGCCCGGCCAGATCGGCACCTTCGCCGCGGTGCGGAACGATCCAGGCTGGTCATGGACCTTCAGCGGCTATCACGCCTACGCCAATTCCGAGACCCGCAAGCAGAACAAAAACGGGCGGGTGCAGGACAGCGCCCTGAGCACGCCCAGCGACACCCTGTTCATCGCGCCCGCCTACACCTTCGCCACCCCGGTGGCCGGCGCGCAGGCGGCATTCTCGCTGACTGGCCTGTACGGCCGCACCGACGTCTACGACAACGAATCCACCACCACGGCGCGCGGCCGGACCCGCTCCGCCAGCAGCGACGACAGCCGCTCAGGCATCGGCGACCTGTACCCGATGGCCACGCTGAAATGGAAGCTGGGCAGCCACAACTACCTGGCTTACGCGACGATAGGCGTGCCGACGGGCGACTACGACGTCAACCGCGCCGCCAACCTCGGCCTCAACCACTGGTCGTACGACGCCGGCGGCGGCTACACCTATCTCAACGAGAACAGCGGCACCGAGTTCTCCGCCGTGCTCGGCTTCACCGTCAACCAGAAGAATCCGGACACCGGCTACCGCAACGGCGCCGACGCCCATCTGGACGTGTCGCTGTCGCAGTTTCTGAATGAGGATTTCCACATCGGCCTGGTCGGCTACGCCTACCACCAGCTCAGCAACGATTCCGCGCCCGGCATCGGCAACAAGAACCTGAAATCGCAAGTGGCCGCCCTGGGACCGCAAGCCGGCTACTTCTTCAAGGTGGGCAAGAACAAGTGGTACGCCAATCTGAAAGCCTACGACGAATTCGACGCCAAGAACCGCACCGCCGGCTGGAACGCCTGGCTGTCGCTGTTCGTGCCAATTTGATTTCCCACAGGATGGGCAAGCCCCAAGGCTTGCCCGCGCGAGCCTGTCAGGCTATCACGCTCCCGTCTTCATTCCGCAGGCCCCCACATGGGGGAAAATGGCTTTCCAGGCGTTCCGCCAATGCCGGCCCAAGCCTTCGGAATACCAGCTCCGCCCGCAGACTTGCGCCCCTCCGGCAAACGCATGGCGAAAGCCTACAACCTCCAAATGAAAGCCTGTAGCCGATGACGCCTTCCCCACCAGACTTCACTACCCTGAATGAAACAGAACTGGCTCGCCTTGACGCTCTCCTCGCCAGCGCTAATGAGAAATGGCCGTCGTTCTACGTGAATCGGCAACGCCCCTGCCCTTTCTTCATCGACGCGCCGGACGAAAACCTCGCTGGCTGGCTGGACGCTGGCCGCGTTGCGCCGGGACTAGCCATAGATCTGGGCTGCGGCCACGGCCGCAACGCCGTGCACCTGGCCGGCAAGGGATTTCGCGTTCGGGCCGTGGATTTCTCCGAATCCGCCATCGCCTGGGCCCGCGAGCGGGTCGCCGCCAGCGGGCAGCGCGTCGAAATCATCCAGGCCTCGGTATTCGAATTTCCATTCGAGGAAGGTTCGGCCGATCTGGTCTACGACGGCGGCTGCTTCCATCACCTCGCTCCGCATCGGCGGCATCAATACATGGCGCGTGTCGCCCGCATGCTGAGACCGGGCGGTCATTTCGGCCTGGTGTGCTTCGCGCCGTCAGGCGGCAGCGGACTCAGCGACGCCGAGGTATACGAGAAAAACAGCCTGGGCGGCGGGCTGGGGTACGACGAACGGCGCTTGCGCGAGCTATGGTCGCCATGGCTGGAAATAGAGGCCATCGCGCCGATGCGGGAGATGCCCGCATCCAGCCAGCTGTTCGGCAAGGATTTTCTGATGACGATGCTGGCGCGCAAAAAATAGGGCGGAAGCCCGGCGATATCGCGCTTCCGCCGCTGTTTGCAACTACGTTCCGGCTCACTCCAGCCGGAACCGCCCTATCATCTTGTCCTGCTCGGCCACGTCGGCGGCGGTGTCGTCGCAGTGCTGCAGCTGCACCTGGGCCGCGTCGCTGACGCGCTGGCCGATGTGCTGGATATTGCCGGCGCTGTCGTTGATTTCCTGCGTCATCCGGCTCTGGCGGTCGACCGCGCCGGCGATCTCGCCGTTCTTGGCGTTGATGTCGGAAATCACGTCCTGGATGCGCAGCAGCATCTCGCTGATCTGCTCGGCGTCCTTGACCGTGCTGCTGGCGCGCTCGCGGCTTTCGTCCATCTTCTGCCTCGCCTCGCCGACGCCGCGCTGCAGCTGCTCGATCATCGCGCGGATTTCCTGCGTCGCCTGCTGGGTTTGCGACGCCAGCTTGCGCACCTCGTCCGCCACCACCGCGAAGCCGCGCCCCATCTCGCCGGCTCGCGCCGCCTCGATCGCCGCGTTCAAGGCCAGCAAATTGGTTTGTTCGGCCACGCCGGTGATCACCCGGACGATGGACTCGATGTTCTTGCTGAACTCGGCCAGCTCGTTCATCGAGCGGGAGGTTTCGTCCAGCGTGTCGGCCAGGCGGCGTATCGACTGGCTGGACTGCGTCACCAGCGACACCCGGCTGCCGGTCTCCTCATGCGCCAGCCGCGCCGACTCGGCCACCGCGCCGGCGCTGGAGGTCATCTCGCCGGCGGCTTCGGCCATCTGGCGGATGGCCGCCACCAGTTGCTCCAGCTCCTGCTGCAGCCGGCTGGCCTCGCCGCTGCTCTGCCTCGCCTCTCCGGCGCTCTGTTCCGCGCCCTGCGACACCCGCGTCGAAATCTGGCGGATGTCGCCGATCAGCCGCTGCAGGTAGGCGATGAAGCGGTTCAGCTCCCGCGCCACTTCGCCGAATTCGTCATTGGACGATTCATCGACGCGGCGGGTCAGGTCGCCGTTGCCGCTGTTGAGCTCGGCCAGCGACAGCTTCAACTGCTGCAACGGCCGGCGCAGGATCTGCTGCATCAGCGTGCTCAGTATCGCCATGCTCAGCACCACGCCGATCACCGCGCCCCAAAAGCCGCGCCAGCCTATCTGCCTGGCCTCGGCCATCACCTTGTCCTCGTCCAGCACCACCCCCACCAGCCATTTGGCCGGCTGCAGGCGGTCCAGCGGGTGGAAGGCCACCATCAGCCGCTGGCCCCCGACCTCGAGCTCCTGCACCTTGTCGCCCAGCGCGGGCGCGGTGCCGCCGAACAGCTCGGCGACGCTCTTGCCGTTCAGCTTGGCGTCGGGATGGCTGATGATCTTGCCGTCGGACGACAGCAGGAAGGCGTAACCCGCGCCGTTGAACGTGGCGGTATTCAGCGCGTCCGAAACCGACTTCAGGCTCAAGTCGCCGCCGAAAGCCCCCTTGAACGCGCCCTTGTCGGTCAGCTTGGCCACCACCGAGATCAGGATCTCGCCGGACGCGGCGTCGGGGTAGGGATCGGTCAGGCCGACGCCGGCGGCGGCCTTGGCCACCGGGTACCACGGCCGCTTGCGGGCGTCCCAGGTCGGCGGCGGATTCCATGACGAATCGTTGGAGATCTTCTTGCCGTCGGTGTCCAGGCCGCCGAAGATCAGCTTGAATTCCTTCTTCAGCATCGGGCGCTGGAACACTTCCAGGATGCGATCGCCGCTGAAATTGGAATCTATGGTCTCCGACATCAGCTGGATTTGCGCCAGCTTGCCGTTCAGCCAGTTGGCGATCTGCTCGGCCAGCACCTGGCTGGTCTGGACCACCTCCTGCTCCTTGCCGCTGCGTATGCTGTCGGCGACGCTCAGGTATTGCAGCCACGACAGCGTGGACAAGGTGGCGGCCAGCACCAGCGCGGAAATCAGGCCGGCTTTGTGGGCGATTTTCATGACAGGCTGCCCGGAAAAGTGAGTATTTTCACCATAGCGCACCTGTACATACGTCCAAGCCATCTTGTTCATTTTTTTTACAAAAACCGTCTGTCCCTGCTAGCCGAGCGATACCCTGCCCACCCGGTAAAACTCGCTGACGCCGCCGCCGGCGGGCTCGCGCATCCGCCGCGACAAGCTCAGGCGGACCAAGGTCCAGCTCGCGGGATCGAAGGCTGCGGCGACGGCCAGCACATCCTCGCCGCCGCGCCAGCCTTCCTGAGCGGCCTTCAGAACATCCATGCCCGCCGAAGCCGCCATCGGCAGCCTCTCCACCAGCGCATAGCGAGCCTCAGCCACGTCGCCTCTCCATTGGCCGAACCAGGCAAACGCGCTCTCCACCGCCGGCCGGCCAAACGACGCGCACAGGGCGGCGAAGCCCGGGCCGGACAGGAAGTCGCGCATGCCTTCCGAAGTTCGCCACAGGTAGAACGGCGCGTAGGCGTTCACAGCCGCGCCATCCTCGCCCGCTCGGCTGTACAAATAGGCTTTGAGGCCCAGCCCCAGCAGGCCGTCGGTCAGATGGCCTCGCTCAGCGATGCGGCGCTCGATGATTTCCATCGGATAATCGGCCGGCAGCGCGATCCGGTAGCGCATGGCTATCATGGCCGCAGCGTCTCCGGCGGCAATTGCGACGCCTGGCGGCCATGGCTGAACGACCAGTTGTCCATCTCGCCATCGATCAACACCACCATCAGATCGGCTGGCGCCAGGCCCGGCGACGCGCTCAATCGCTCGGCCATCCTGGCGTAGAGCGCCGCCTTGGCCTCTTTGGTACGCGGCCGCCCCAAATGCAGCGTCACCTGCACGAAATCGTCGGAACGCGGGCCGCCGCCGTAATCCGGGTCGATGATCATCTCTTCGGCCTCATGTTGATGAATCACCTGGAAACGGTCCTTGGGCGGCACGGCGATGCACTCCACCATCGCTTGATGAATGCCGTCGGCCAGCGCGCGCAGATACTGCGGCGGCTTGCCTTTGCGCAGGGAAATGCGGGCATAGGGCATGACGCTCTCCTTATTCAGCTTGCGGGGTCAAAACCGCGTCCAATTGCTCAAGCGCGGCGGTGGCGGCTGGCCAGCCAGCATAGAAGGCCAGGTGGGTCAGCAGCTCGCCCAGCGCCTCGGCGCTCAAACCGTTCTCCAAGCCGCGACGCAAGTGGAAGTCCAGCGCATGCGGCCGGGCCTGGCCGATCAGGGCGGCAATGGTGGCCAGGCTGCGCTCGCGCGGGCTCAGGCCCGACCGCCGCCAGACATCGTCGAACAAGACCTGGCGCGACAATTCCGCCAGCTTGGGGGCCAGCCGGGGCATGGCGTCTGCATGGTTAAACATTCCTGGCTCCTTGGGTTGGGATGGCCATTGCACTGTAAACCAGTCACTAAATCCTTAAAATCAGATATATTTTTACAAATAGTTCCAAATTTCAGGACGGTTATCATGAGACGAACTTTATTGGATCTGGACGTGCTTGCCAGCCTCGCCTGCGGCGTGGAGCTGGGCAGCTTCGCCCGCGCGGCCGACAGGCTGGGCCGCTCCACCTCTGCCGTCAGCGCCCAGATGAAAAAGCTGGAGGAGCAGGCTGGAGTGGCCATTCTGCGGAAAAGCGGCCGCGGCCTGGAGCTGACGCCGGCCGGCGAGGTGCTGCTGTCCTACGCCCGCCGGCTGCTGGAGCTGAACGACGAGGCGGTGGAAGCGACGCGCGGCGCCTCATTGGCCGGCTGCGTGCGCCTGGGCCTGGCCGAGGATTTCGGCGAGGGCCTGCTGCCGCTGGCGCTGGGACGTTTCGCCCGCGCCTGCCCCGAAGTGCGGGTGGAAATGCGGGTGGCCCGCAGCCAGGAATTGCAGCAGCTGGTGATGGCCGGAGAACTGGATCTGGCGCTGGCCTGGGATTCCGGCCCCCGCGCGCCGCACAGCGCGGCCATCGGCCGCTACGCCGTGCACTGGATCGGCTCGGCCAGCGGCCAGCTCGCGCCCGGCCCGCTGCCGCTGGCGCTGTTCGATCCGCCCTGTGTCATCCGCGCCCAGGCATGCGGCGCGCTCGACCGGGCTGGCCGCCCCTGGCGCATGGCGGCCAGCGGCAGCAGCCTGGCTGGACTGTGGTCGGCGGTTCGCGCCGGGCTGGGCGTCAGCGCCCGCACCGCCGTCCAGCTGCCGCCCGGCCTGCGGATACTGGACCCGGCCCAGCACCGCCTGCCGCCCCTGCCCGCCATCGACCTGCTGCTGTGCCGCGCCGAAGCCCGTCCCGCAGCCCCGGCGCAGCGGCTGCACGACATTTTGCTGGCGCAATTGACCGCTCCGGGTGTTGAAGCGGAGGCGCTTAACATCGATAATTAACGGTTTTTGAAGCGGAATTCGAAGCATGCCCGTGATCAGCCTCGTCGAACGGATCGACGCCCTGCTGCCCCAGACCCAGTGCGGACAATGCAGCCACGCCGGCTGCCGCCCGTACGCGGAAGCGTTGGCGGAAGGCCGCGACCCGATCAACCGCTGCCCGCCGGGCGGCGAGGACGGCATCCGGGCGCTGGCGGAATTGCTGGGCAAGCCGGCCATCCCCTTCGATCCCGCCGGCCCGCAGCCCAAGCCGCGCGCGCTGGCCGTGATCCGCGAAGACAGCTGCATAGGCTGTACGCTGTGCATCCAGGCCTGTCCGGTGGACGCCATCGTCGGCGCGGCCAAACAGATGCACACCGTGATCGCCGACGAATGCACCGGCTGCGAACTGTGCCTGGCGCCCTGTCCGGTCGATTGCATCGACCTCGTCCCGGTGGCCGACCCCGCCGACGGCGAACGCGAGCGGGTGATGGCGCGCGCCGCCCAGGCGCGCAAGCGCTACGACGCCCGCCAGGCGCGCAAGGAACGCGACGCCGCCGACAAGGCCAAACGCCTGGCCGAGCGCGCCGCCGTGGCGGCGCAGCCTCAGTCAACCACGCCCTCCGCCCCAAGCGCCGAGCCTTCCCCGACGGTAAGCGCCGCCGACAAGAACGAGCTGATCCGCAAGGCGATGGAGCGCGCCAAACAGCAGGCGCCGGCAGCCGCCACCGCGTCCTCCGACAAGATGGCGGTGATACGCGCCGCGATGGAGCGCGCCGCCGCCATGAAGGCCGCCCAGCAAGAAGCAGACAAGGACCAAGAGTGAACGCCGCCACACGCCAAGAAATCTTCCGCCGCCTGCGCGACGACAACCCGCGTCCGACCACCGAACTGGAATATACGACGCCGTTCGAGCTGCTGATCTCGGTGCTGCTGTCGGCCCAGGCGACCGACGTGGGCGTCAACAAGGCGACGCGCCGGCTGTACCCGGTGGCCAACACCCCAACCGCGATGCTGGCGCTGGGCGAGGAAAGCCTGACCGAATACATCAAGACCATAGGCCTGTACAAGACCAAGGCCAAGAACGTGATCGCCACCTGCAGGCTGCTGCTGGAAAAACACGGCGGCGAGGTGCCGCAGACGCGCGAGGCGCTGGAAGCCCTGCCCGGGGTCGGCCGCAAGACCGCCAACGTGGTGCTCAACACCGCCTTCGGCCAGCCCACCATCGCGGTGGACACGCATATCTTCCGCGTCGCCAACCGCACCCGCATCGCGCTGGGCAAGGACGTGCGCGAAGTGGAGGACAAGCTGGTCAAGTTCGTGCCGGCTGAATTCAAGCTGGACGCGCACCACTGGCTGATCCTGCTCGGCCGCTACGTGTGCAAGGCCAGAAAACCCGAATGCCAACGCTGCGTGATCGCGGACCTCTGCGAATATCCGGCAAAACCGTTATGATAAAAATAGAGTCGAAATTCGATATCGATGACAGAAGACGGATTGTATATTCCACTGTTCGCCCCCATTTACCCTTTCGAATCAGCCAGCTAACAAGAGGATTGCCAGTGACAACGAGTCTTCGCATCATGGCCGGCGCCCTGCTCGCGGCGTCGTTACTGTCCGGCTGCGACAGAATCGAGCAGCTTGTCAAAGGCAGCAACCAGCCCGCCCCCGTCGCCATTCCCGCCCAGCAGGATGGCCGCGTAGCCATGCTGTTGCCCGACTTCACCCAGCTGGTCAGCCGCGACGGCCCGGCCGTGGTCAATATCCAGGCTACCCGCGAAAGCGGCGGAGCCGCGCCGCAACAAAGCGGCAACATGCCCTTCCCGGTGCCGGAAGACGACCCGCTGTACGACTTCTTCCGCCGCTTCATGCCCAACCAGCCGCCGCAGCAGGAGCAAGGACCGGAGGAAAGCGTATCCTACGGCTCCGGCTTCATCATCAGCAGCGACGGCTTCATCCTGACCAACGCCCACGTGGTGGCCGACGGCGGCCAGATTCGCGTCACGCTGACCGACAAGCGCGAACTGCGCGCCAAGCTGATGGGCCTGGACAAGCGTAGCGACGTGGCGCTGCTGAAGGTGGCCGCAGCCGACCTGCCGGTGGCCAAGATAGGCAATCCGGCCGATCTGAAGGTAGGCGAATGGGTGGCCGCCATCGGCGCGCCGTTCGGCTTCGACAACACCGTCACCGCCGGCATCGTCTCCGCCAAGGGCCGCAGCCTGCCGGACGAGACGCTGGTGCCCTTCATCCAGACCGACGTGGCGATCAATCCTGGCAATTCCGGCGGCCCGCTGTTCAACCTGCGCGGCGAAGTGGTCGGCATCAACTCGCAGATCTACAGCCGCTCCGGCGGCTTCATGGGCATTTCCTTCGCCATTCCGATCGACCTGGCGATGCAGGTGGCCGACCAGCTGAAGACCAAGGGCAAGGTCAGCCGCGGCCAGTTGGGCGTCAACATCCAGGAAGTGACCCAGGAACTGGCGCAGTCGTTCGGCCTGCAGCGCCCGTCCGGCGCGCTGGTGGTGCGCGTCGATCCCAAGGGTCCTGCCGCCAAGGCCGGCCTGCAAGCCGGCGACATCATCCTGAAGCTCAACAACCAGTCCATCGACAGCTCCAAGGACCTGCCGATGCTGGTGGGCTCGCTGGGCCCCGGCACCAAGATCAAGCTGGTGGTGTGGCGCAAGGGCTTCGAGAAGACGATGGAAGCCACGCTTGTGGAACAGGCGCCGGAGCCGGGCAACACCACGAAGCCGGCCAGCGACAACTCCCCGCAGGGCTACCAGTTCGGCAAACTGGGTCTGACGCTGAGCGAGCTGACGACCGACCAGCGCGCCGACCTCGGCATCCGCGGCGGCCTGCTGATCCAGAAATCGCAAGGCCCGGCCGCGCGCTCCGGCCTGATGCCGGGCGACATCATACTGGGGCTGAACCAGAACGACATCACCAGCATCAACGCGTTTGAAAAAGCGCTGGCCGGCGCCGGCGGCCACGCCGCGCTGCTGGTGCGCCGCGGCGAAGCGGTGCTCTACATCGCGCTGCGCACCGACTGAGCCCGTCCGCTCCGAATAAGCAACGCCGCCCAATGGGCGGCGTTTTTTCATCCCGTTTCCGCGTCTATAAATCGGACATGACTCGATTTCCCACCAATGGAGAACGCAATGGGCAAGCTGCGCGTAGCCTGCTTTTCCCTGTCCATAGACGGTTTCGGCGCGGGACCGGCGCAGAGCCTTGAGCACCCGCTGGGCATTGGCGGCATGGCCTTGCACCAATGGGCGTTCGCCACCGCCGCCTTCCAGCGCCTGCACAGCGGCGGCATCGGCGGCGAAGCCGGGGTGGACAACGGTTTCATCGAGCGCGGCTTCGACAATGTCGGCGCCTGGATATTGGGACGCAATATGTTCGGCCCGCTGCGCGGCCCCTGGCCCGATCTGGAATGGAAGGGATGGTGGGGCGAGGAACCGCCCTACCGCGTCCCGGTGTTCGTGCTGAGCCATCACCCCCGCCCCACTCTCGTCATGAAGGGTGGAACGACTTTCCACTTCATATCCGACGGCATCCTCTCCGCCCTGGATCGGGCCCGCGAAGCGGCCGGCGGCCGGGACGTGAGGCTGGGCGGCGGCGTCGATACGGTGCGGCAATACCTGCGCGCCGGCCTGATCGACGAGCTCCACCTCGCCATCGCGCCCACGCTGCTGGGAAGCGGCGAAGCCTTGTTCTCCGGGCTGGATCTTCCCGCGCTCGGCTACCAGTGCGAGGAGCTAGTGCCGGGCGAGCGGGCCTCCCACCTGCTGCTGCGCCGGCTCTGCGCGCCAGCCTGAGGCGGAAACAAAAAACGGAGCCCATGGGCTCCGCTTTGTCCGAACACGGCCCAGATCAGGCCGGATTGTGCAGCAGCGAGTTGCGCCGCGAGTAGCCGAAGTACACCACCAGGCCGATGATCAGCCAGGCGGCGAAGCAGGTCCAGGTCAGCAGCGACAGCTGGGTCATCAGGAAACCGCAGCACAGGATGGCCAGCGCCGGGATGGTGGGCACCGCCGGGCAGACGAACTTGCGCGGCAGGTCCGGCTCGCGCTTGCGCAGCACGATCACCGACAGCGCGATCAACGCGAATGCCGCCAGCGTGCCGATGTTCACCAGCTCGGCCAGCGTGTGCAGCGGCACGAAACCGGCCAGCAGCGCGATGATGGTGCCGATCAGCCAGGTGGCCTTGTACGGCGTGCCGTATTTCGGGTTCACCTCGGAGAAGATCTTGGGCAGCAGGCCGTCGCGGCTCATCGCGAACAGGATGCGGGTCTGGCCGTAGGTCATCACCAGGATCACCGTCATCATGCCCAGGATGGCGCCCAGATCGACGAAGCCGGCGAACCAGTCCAGCTTGGCCACCTGCAGCGCCAGCGACACCGGGTGGTCTACTCCGGCGAACTGCATGTAGGGCACGATGCCGGTCATGATGGCGGCCACCACCACGTACAGGATGGAGCACACCGCCAGCGACCAGATCACGCCGCGCGGAATGTCCTTGGCCGGGTTCTTCACTTCTTCAGCCGCGCAGGTGACCGCATCGAAGCCGATGAAGCTGAAGAACACGATGGCCGCGCCGTGGAACACGCCGGAGAAGCCGAACGGCAGCGCCGGTTCCCAGTTGGCAGGCTTCACGTGCCACACGCCGATGGCGATGAACAGCACCACCACCGCCACCTTGATCAGCACCACGATGTTGTTGACGCGCTTGGATTCCTTGATGCCGAAGGCCAGCAGCGCGGTGATGATCATCGCGATGCAGAAGGCCGGCAGGTTGAACAAGGTTTCCTTGCCCGGCACCGAGCCGGCGGCGGCGGTGAGCGCCTGCGGCAGCGTGACGCCGAAGCCGGACAACAGGCTCTGGAAGTAGCCGGACCAGCCGACGGACACCGCCGACGAGGCCAGCAGGTATTCCAGCAGCAGATCCCAGCCTATGATCCAGGCGATCAGCTCGCCCAGGGTGGCGTAAGCGTAGGTGTAAGTGGAGCCGGAAATCGGCAGCATGGAGGCGAATTCGGCATAGCACATCGCCGCGAAGCCGCAGGCGAAGGCGCTGATGACGAAGGAAAGCACCAGGCCGGGGCCGGCGATGGTGGCGCCGGTGCCGGTGAGCACGAAAATCCCGGTGCCGATGATGGCGCCGATGCCCAGCATGGTAAGGTCGAACGCGGAGAGCTCTTTTCTCAATCCGCGCGAAGTCTGAGCGGCGGCCAACATGCCCTGCACGCTCTTCTTGCGCATCAAACTCATTGTCTACTATCCCGTATCTTGCCCGCACCGGCCCGCGCCGCCGTACATGGCGGCGGCGCTGAAACGACAAGACGCCCGCTGTCCAGGCGGGCGCCTCATACTCGGATTCGGCTGTTTGTGATCTGATTTGTCCCACTGCGGCTGCCCTGTCTTGTCTGCCATATGCAGGCCATGCGCGCCGAGGCCATCGATACTACCGCAGGAGGCTGCGGTCACAATACGGGAAAACACCAATATCACACAAGCAAATAATCAATAGTCATAACAAACCAGTCACGGCAGCGGCATCCTGTCCACCAGCCGTCTCGCGGCCCGCTCCAGCTTGGCGCGGCGGTTGTCTCCATCGCCAAGCCGCTCCCGGCCGCTCCACAGTACCGCGCCATTTTCGCCCTTCACTGTCAGGCTCAGCTCGGCCCACTGCTCCAGCCGGTACGGCGGTTGCCGCCAGTAGCCGTCGTAACGCCAGTCCATAGGCTGCTCCACCCACTGCTGCCGCTGCTCCTCGGCGAAACACAGCCGCCAGCCCGGCGGCGGCCCCTCCTCCAGGCCCCGCAGCGCCAGCCTGGCGGACAGCCAGCCATGCCAATCGGCGCCGTCGCCGTCGGGCAGGCACTCCAGCCTGACGCGGGGCGTCGATGCCGCGGAGTCGCCGATATCCGCCCAGGCCAAGCCGGAAACCAACAGCAAGGCGGCCAAACCGCCCGTCAGCAAACCGCTCATCGCCCTCTCCCGATATGTCGTCATGCCAGACAGACTATCCCCAAACGACAAAGTGCCGCGACTCTCGCCGCGGCACCGTAAACAATCGTTTGCAAAACCGCTCAAGCCGCGTTTACCACCACGCCTCCAGCTGCACGCCGAAGGTATTGGCGTGGGTGCGGCCATTGGCGGCGAAGGTGGTCAGGTTGGCCTGCGCCGCCGCGTTGTTCCAGTTGTAATGGCTGGCGTACACCCGCAGCTCCGGCCGGGTCCAGAAGTCGGTATTGGGCGAGAACGCCACCGCCAGCGTGGCCTTGTTCAGCTGCTGCGCCGGCTGATCGTCGGCATTGCGCCGGGTCAGGCCGATCTCGGTCAGCAGCTTGATGTTGGCCGCCACGCCGTAGGACAAGCGGCCGCCGAGGGTGGCATCGCGGTATTTGGCGGCGTTGTCCGGCGCCGTCGTCTGCCAGCCGAGCACCGCCTGGCCGCCGAAGCGTCCGCGCTGCCAGTCCACCACTTCGGCGATGCGATTCTGCCGCGCGCCGGCCTGCGCCGCGCCGTTATTGTCGAGGTTATAAAACTGCCCGGACAGCGAGGCATGGCCGGTGGACGTTTGCAGGAACAGCGAATTGTTGACGCCCTGAGCCAGGAAATCCTTTTGATTGTGCAGCAGGCCCAGCGCCGCGCCGGGCTTGCCGATGGCGAAATCGCCTCCTATCGCCGCGCCGGTCAGCGTCAGTTTGCCGCCCGGGTTAGTCTCGATGCCGGCCAGCTGAAAATTGGCCCGGCGCGCGTTGTTGGGCGTGGCGTTGTCGTTGGCGTAGCTGCCGGACGAGGACACCGACAGGTTCAGCCTGACCTTGCCGACGGCGATGCCGTCCACGCCGGCGCCGTAGTTGTCGCCGTCCTGCATCAGCCAGTTGTCCAGGATGTGGATGTCCTGGACGCGGTGGTAGCGCTGGCCGGCCCACAGCGTCAGATTGGGCGCGAATTCCAGCCCGCTGATGTAGCCATAAACCTGCGAGGCGCTGGTCTTGCCGTTGTAGATGGTGGGCATCACGTAAGCGCCCCAGCTGACGCCGTTGCCCAGCGTCCATTTTTTGCCGACGCCGAATTCGATATAGGTGTCGCCCTCGTTGCCCAGGCGGAAATGCTGCAAATCGCCGCCCAGCTGGTATTGGCCCTTGGGCAGATTGTCGCCGGCGCTGCCGTAGAAGCCGCTGCGCAGATAGCCGTCGAACTGGAAGCCCATGTCGTCCAGCGCCTTCTTCACCGCGCCGCTCAATTGCTCGGCGCTGATCTGCGGCGCCGGCGCAGCGGCGGGCGCATCGTCCGCCCAGGCCGGCAGCACATTCCCCAACGGCATCAGCACGCACAGCCAGCTTATCGTTTTCGTCCTCATTCTTGTCTCCTTGTACTTATCGATGGTCGCGCGCCAGGCGCGGGCAAAGCTCCGCCCTGCCGGCCTGGCGGCCGGCATGAAAGCGGTATTCGGGTGCGGGGGCGGTTAGGAAACGCTTGGCGGCGCGGCCCGATACAGCAGCGAATGCCAGGGCCTCAACTGGCCATCGGCATGCGGCGGGTGGTTGGACAGCAGCAGCTCCAGCGCCCAGCCCTCCGGCACGGCGTCCGGCGGCGGCTGGTAATGGATGTTGTCGGCGCCGAAGTGGTTGATGACCAGCAGCACTTCACCGTCGCAGCGGCGGGTGTAGGCCCACAGGCTGGGATGGTCTGGCGTCAGGCAGCGGTAGTCGCCGTCGGCGAATACCCGGTATCGCTTGCGCAGCTGGATCAAGCGGCGGTAGTGATGCAGCGCGGAATGCTTGTCGCCGATGGCGGCGGCGACATTGATCTCGGCCGCGTCCGCCGCCACGGCTATCCACGGCTCCGCCGCGCTGAAGCCGGCGTTGGGGCTGTCGTCCCACTGCATCGGCGTGCGGGCGTTGTCGCGCGAGCGCTGGCGTATCACCGCCATCGCCTCGGCGTCGGCATAGCCCTCCGCCAGCAGCTGGCGATAGGCGTTCAGGCTTTCCACGTCGCGCAGCTGGCCGATATCGGCGAAGCCAGGGTCGGCCATGCCGATCTCCTCGCCCTGATAGATATAGGGCGTGCCCTGCAGACCGTGCAGCGCGGTGGCCAGCATCTTGGCGGACTCGGTGCGCCAGCGGCCGTCGTCGCCGAAACGCGACAGCGCGCGCGGCTGGTCGTGATTGCACCAGAACAGCGCGTTCCAGCCGCCGCCGGCGTGCATGCCGTTTTGCCAGTCGGACAGGATGCGCTTGAGCGCGATGAAGTCCACCGACCCCGGCCGCCACTTTTCGCCATCCGGATAATCCACCTTCAGATGGTGGAAGTTGAAGGTCATGCTCAGCTCGCGCCGGTCCGGCCGGCTGTAGGCGATGCAGTGCTCCAGCGAGGTGGACGACATCTCGCCCACCGTCATCAACTCATGGCCGTCGAACACTTCGCGGTGCATCTGCTGCAGGTATTCATGCACGCGCGGGCCATCGGTGTAGAAGTGGCGGCCGTCGCTGTCGTCTTCGGAGAAGGCCGGGTCCTTGGAGATCAGGTTGATCACGTCCAGACGGAAGCCGGCCACGCCCTTGTCGCGCCAGAAGCGCATCATCTCGAACACCGCCTGGCGCAGCGCCGGGTTGTCCCAGTTCAGATCGGCCTGGGTCTTGTCGAACAAATGCAGATAGTACTGGCCGCTGGCGGGGTCCTTCTCCCAGGCGCTGCCGCCGAACTTGGACTGCCAGTTGTTCGGCGCGTCGCGCCAGATGTAGAAGTCGCGGTAAGGGTTGCCCCTGCCCTTCAAGGCCTCCTGGAACCAGGCATGCTCGGTGGAGGTGTGGTTGACCACGATGTCCAGCATCACGCCAATGCCTCGCCGCTTGGCCTCGGCCAGCAGCAGCTCGAAGTCTTCCATGCTGCCGTAGGCCGGGTCGATGCTGTAATAGTCGCTGACGTCGTAGCCGTTGTCATGCTGCGGCGAGCGGTAGAACGGCGTCAACCACAGGTAGTCCACGCCCAGCCAGGCCAGGTAATCCAGCCTGTCCGCCACGCCCAGCAGGTCGCCGGTGGCTTGGTTGCGGTGGCTGCTGAAGCTCTTGGGGTAGATCTGATACACCACCGCCTGTTTCATGTCCTTACGCATGTTGCGTGGCCTCCTCTTGGGCAGCCGCCGTCAACTGGCGGCGCGCCAGCAGCCAGGTCAGGCCGAAGGGCACGATCAGCGCCACCAGCATGCCCGCCAGGAACAGCGGGATGTACTGCGGAATGATGGAGATGAAGGCCGGCAGGCCGCCGACGCCTATCGCCGACGCCTTGACGTGGCCCAGGCTGATCAGCACCGCCGCGCAGGCGGAGCCGGCCAGCGCCGCGTAGAACGGCAGCTTGTAACGCAGATTGACGCCGAACATCGCCGGCTCGGTGATGCCGAAGAAGGCCGATATCGCCGAGGTGGACGCCATGTTCTTGTCGTTGGCGCTCCTGGCCAGCCAGAACATCGCCAGCGCGGCGCTGCCCTGCGCGATATTGGACAAGGCGATCATCGGCCAGATGAAGGTGCCGCCCTGGCTGGCAATCAGCTGCAGGTCTACCGCGATGAACATATGGTGCATGCCGGTCAGCACCAGCGGCGCGTACAGCGCGCCGAACAAGGCCGCGCCCAGCCACGGCGCCAGATTGAACACATAGACCAGCGCGTCGGTGACGGCGATGCCGAGGTGGCGGGCCAAGGGGCCAATCACCGCCAGCGCCAAAAAGCCGCTGACCGCGATGGTGACAATCGGCACCACCAGCAGTTGCACCGCGTTGGGCACCCGGGGCCGCAGCCACAGTTCAACGCGGCACATCACCCAGGCGGCGGCCAGGATGGGCAGGATCTGGCCCTGATAGCCCACTTTTTCGATATGCAGGCCAAACAGGTCGAAGTAAGGCACCGACGCGCCATCCAGCCCCGCCGCCGCCTTGCCGTAACCCCAGGCATTGAGCAGGTCCGGATGCACCAGCAGCAGGCCCAGCACGATGCCCAGAATCTCGCTGCCGCCAAAGCGCTTGGCGGCGGACCAGCCCACCAGCGCCGGCAGGAAGACAAAGGACGTGTTGGCCATCATATTGATCAGCCCCCACAGTCCGGACAGGCCCGGATAGGCGTCCAGCAGGCTCCTGCCCTCTATGAACATGCCCTTGGCGCCCAGCAGGTTATTGGCGCCCATCAACAGGCCGGCGATGACGATGGCCGGCAATATCGGCATGAACACGTCCGAGAACACCTTCACCAGTTGCTGCAGCCGGTTCTGCTTGGCGTCGCCGCTGGCCTTGACGTCGGCGATGGTGGCGCGGGCCACGCCGCCCTGCTTCACCATCTCGGCGTAGACGCGGTCCACGTCGCCGGCGCCGATGACGATCTGGAACACGCCGGCATTGCTGAAGTGGCCCTTCACCAGCGCCACCTGCCGCAGCGCGTCGCTGTTGACCTTGGCTTCGTCGTGCAAAGAGATGCGTAGCCGGGTGAGGCAGTGCGCAGCCTGGCGGATATTGGCCGCGCCGCCGATGTTTTGCAGTATCTGCGCGGCGATCGCCTGATAGTCGTGACTCATCATCCCTCCCTGTACCTTGTTGCGGCGGTCGGTTTGCTTCCGGCAACGATGCCGGAAATCCGCCTATTTGTGGTGATTGTCTGCATAACAACTTTGGGCAAGTTAACTCGTACATACAAGTTGGTCAACACTCGTCTGTACGAGTTTGCGAAAAGTCAAACCGACTGCCGCCATTTCGCAACAGCGGCAAAGAGAAGGCCCGGGCGGATGACTCCGCGCCGGGCCGGTCTCATTCATCTGCTTTGCAATCAACGGTGGATCGCCCCTGCGGGGCATCCACCCTACGAAACACCGCCTGCCGTAGGGCGGAATCCCGGCAAAGCCGGGAGTTCCGCCGGGTCGCCGGGTCGCAGAGTCCCAGAAATCATGGCAGTATCCGAGATACGTGGTATTTGCCGCATTCCTATGGGCAGGACGCGGCAATGAATAGCGCTCTAACCTTGTGCTCAAGCCGACTCGCAACGGCTGGGCACTACAGGCCGGCCATTTCATTCCAAGCCTTCCATGCCCAGCCGCCGCTCGCGGCTCAGCTTGAAAATTAGCACTCACATGAGCGTCATGAGATTTGAAAATTCTGGTTCCCATTTCGAGATGTCTATTGCCATTGAGGACGATCCGGCCACTCAGAACCGCGGCGACGTATACATCACGATTGACGTACTGTCAGGTGGTTTTAGGGGGCGCAACGATCTTTGGGTTTTTGATGGGGAGTTCTCTGCCTTTTGCGCTGCTCTCATTTCACTAGAGCACTCGCTCAATGGCGAGGCCACACTAGAATCCATGTCGCCCGATGAGCTTAAGCTCCGCATCTTTTCCGTGAATAGTCGCGGGCACTTGGCGGTAGAGGGCAACACGGGATACTGGTCCCAAGACCAAGAGGGCTCTTTTTGGCATTCCGTGTCGTTTGGCTTTTCGTTTGAGCCTCAGCAACTCACAAGAGCGCTCACGGCACGGTGGATACGGGGCGAGGGCTAACAATTCATTCAAGCCGAACCGGCGCCGCCGGTCGGCTTAACTCAGCCGCGGGGCCACTTAGTTCATCCTCTGGTGGGCTTATGTACTATTTAACTTCTTCAAACATCGTACTCCTCGAAGGAACAGACCACGATTTCCACCGATTCAGCCAGATGAAATTAACCGTGGCCTGCCTCCCCTTCCCAAAGTCCGCTTACACAAAACTCCGGGCCCCCTCGCCCTGAGAGAAAACGCTAGCGCCGCGCAATATCCGTGAAATAAAACTTGTCCAGCCGATGCCGCGATTCGGTGTATTCGAATAGCCGGCCGTCGTAGAGGTGGGTCAGGTTTTTGACCACGATCACATGGTCCATGCCGTTCAGGTCCAGGTAGCGGCGGTCGTCGTCGTTGCAGGGTTGGGCTTCGATGATGCGCTGGGCGTAGCTGATGGTCAGCCCCAGATCCTGCTCGATGTAGCGGTAGATGGAGCCGGCGGCGATGTCCGCGTTCAAGCCGGGCACCAGGCCGGCGACAAAGTGGTTGATGTCCAGGATCACGTTTTCGCCGTCGATATTGCGCACCCGCTTGATCTTGACGATGCCGGTGCCCTCGGCCAGACCGGTGGCCTTGGCCAGCGGCGCGTCGGCCGGCTGTTCCGCCAGCTCCGCCACTTGCGACACCACCTTGCGCCCCATGCGCTCGTTCATTTCCTGGAAGCTGACGATGCCGCTGAGCTGGAATTCGATATTGCCCGGCTTGAGCACGAACATGCCCTTGCCGTGGATTTTCTGCACGTAGCCGCGCTCTTGCAGCATGTCCACCGCCTTGCGCACGGTGCCGCGGCTGGCGTCGTAGCTGTGCATCAGCTCGGATTCGGATGGGATGCGCTCGCCCTGGGCGTAGCGCCGGTTATCGATGTCGGCGACGATGTCGGAATAGATCTGATGGTATTTGTTCACGTTGTTTGTCTTCTTGTGCGCGCGGCCCCTGCGCGGCGAGGCCCTACCTTAGCAAGCCGCGGCCGGCGCGGCAAACCGCCCTCAATCCCAATAGCCCGGCGCGGCGTAGGCAGCTTTCAGATGTTCGATGAAATGCCGCACCCTGGCCGGCAGCAGCTTGCGCTGCGGCACCACCGCGTACACCGGGTAGTCCGGTGACGAGAAATCGTCTAGCACCGTCGCCAGCCGGCCCTCGGACAGATCGTCCTTCACCTCCCACAGCGAGCGCCAGGCCAGGCCCAGGCCCTGCAGCGCCCAGTCGTGCAGCACCGCGCCGTCGTTGCACTCCAGCGCGCCTGACACTTTCAGGTTCACCGGCTTGCCGTCCACCACGAAACTCCAGCCGCGGCTCTGGCTTTCCCCCAGCGACAGGCATTGGTGATGCTGTAGATCCTCCAGCGCCCGCGGCGCGCCGCGGATGGCCAGATAAGCGGGCGACGCCACCACCACGCGATGGTTTTCCGCCAGCCGGATCGCCACCAGGCCGGAATCGGACAGGTCGGAGATGCGGATGGCGCAGTCGACGCGGTCGCGCTGCAGGTCCACCAGCCGGTCGGACAGGTCCAGCGTCACCTTCACCTCCGGATGCAGGCGCTGGAAGGCGGCGACATGCGGCGCCACGTGGCGGCGGCCGAAGCCGGCCGGCGCGGACAAGCGCAGATGGCCGCGCGCTCTGCCGCTGCCGGACGCCACCGCCGCCTCGGCCTCTGTCAGATCGGCCAGTATCCGCTGGCAGTCCTCGTAAAACGCCTCGCCCTCCTGCGTCGGCGTGACGCTGCGGGTGGTGCGCGCCAACAGGCGCACGCCCAGCCGCTCCTCCAGCGCGTCCAGGCGCCGGCCCACCATGGCCGGCACCACGCCCAGCTGCCGCGCCGCGGCCGACAGGCTGCCCAGCCCCACCACCGCGACAAAGGTCTCCAGCTGCTTCAGCTCGCTCATTATCTACCTAAAAGTAAAAAATGTTATGTTTTTCATGCCATTTCTTTTTACTTGGATGGCGAATAGACTGTCAAACATTGCATTGCAGCATCATCATGTCATTTCCCCTACCAAGGAGCGCGCGCATGGCAGTCAATCTCCCGCAGGGCGTGGAAGTTCTCGCCGACATCACTCCGGCCTACGCCGAAATCCTCACCCCCGAGGCGCTGGCCTTCGTCGCCAAGCTGCATCGCCGCTTCGAGCCGACCCGGCGCGAGCGCATCGCCGCCCGCGCCGCGCGCCAGGCCGAGCTGGACGCCGGCAAGCTGCCGGACTTCCTGCCGGAAACCGCCGCCGTGCGCGCAAGCAACTGGAAAATCGCGCCGCTGCCGCAGGACCTGCTGGACCGCCGCGTGGAAATCACCGGCCCGGTGGAGCGCAAGATGATGATCAACGCGCTGAATTCCGGCGCCAAGAGCTTCATGGCCGACTTCGAGGACTCCAACTGCCCGAGCTGGGACAACCAGATCGCCGGCCAGATCAATGTCCGCGACGCCTACCGCAAGACCATTTCCTTCCAGAGCCCGGAAGGCAAGCAATACCAGCTGAACGACGCCGTCGCCACCCTGCTGCTGCGCCCGCGCGGCTGGCACCTGATGGAAAAGCACGTCAAGGTGGACGGCGAGATCGTGTCCGGCAGCCTGTTCGACTTCGGCCTGTCGTTCTTCCACAACATCCATTACCTGCGCGAAAACGGCAGCGCCACCTATTACTACCTGCCCAAGATGGAAAGCCATCTGGAAGCGCGCCTGTGGAACGACGTCTTCGCGTTCGCCCAGAGCGAGCTGAACGTCCCGCAGGGCACGATCAAGGCCACGGTGCTGATCGAGACCATCCTCGCCGCCTTCGAGATGGACGAAATCCTCTACGAGCTGCGCGAGCACTCCGCCGGCCTCAACGCCGGCCGCTGGGACTACATCTTCAGCTGCATCAAGAAGTTCAAGCAGAACCGCGACTTCTGCCTGGCCAACCGCGCGCTGATCACGATGACCGTGCCCTTCATGCGCGCCTACGCGCTGCTGCTGCTGAAAACCTGCCACCACCGCGACGCGCCGGCCATCGGCGGCATGGCGGCGCTGATTCCGATCAAGAACGACGCGGCCGCCAACGAGAAGGCGCTGGCCGGCGTCAAGGCCGACAAGGACCGCGACGCCACCGACGGCTACGACGGCGGCTGGGTGGCCCACCCGGGCCTGGTGCCGATCGCCGACGCGGCGTTCACCGCGGCGCTGGGCGAAGCGCCGAACCAGATCGCCAAGCAGCGCCCGGACGTGCAGGTTTCCGCCGCCGACCTGCTGAACTTCCAGCCGGAAGCGCCGATCACCGAAGCGGGTCTCGCCATGAACATCAACGTCGGCATCCAATACCTGGGTTCCTGGATTTCCGGCAACGGCTGCGTGCCCATCCACAACCTGATGGAAGACGCCGCCACCGCCGAGATCTCGCGTTCGCAGATCTGGCAGTGGATACGCTCGCCCAAAGGCGTGCTGGACGACGGCCGCAAGGTGACGGTTGAGCTGTTCCGCGAGCTGCAGGCCCGCGAAGTGGCCAAGCTGCAAGCCGAATACGGCGCGCGCTGGACCCGGCAATACGAAGACGCGGCCAAAATGTTCGACCTGTTGACCACCTCGGACGATTTCGTCGAGTTCCTGACGCTGCCGGGCTACGAGTACATCGCCTGATCGGCTCTCCGGCTATCCGAACGGCCCCTTCCGGGGCCTTTTGGCATTTTTGCCCACGGCGGAGGCATCCGCAGGCACGGAACCTGCGCTTGCCAAGCCGATCGAAGCGGAGTCTACTTCCCTCACATTCAGCCAAGGAGCCGAAATGAGAAAAAACCGAATCAAGCCCATGCTGCTGTGCTTCATGCTGGCCGGCGCGGCGCCGCTGGCCTCCGCCGCCGACGGCGTTCAGCTCAATCTGTCGGCCAGCGCCCAGCGCGATGTCGCCAACGACCAGATCAGCGCCACCCTGTATGTGCAACAAAGCAACAACCAGGCCGCAGTGCTGGCCGATAGGCTGAACAAGGCCACCGCCAACGGCATGGCCATCGGCCGCGGCTACAAGGACGTGCAGCTGTCCAGCGGCAGCTACAGCACCTGGCCCAGCTACGACAAGAACGGCAAGATCACCGGCTGGCAAGGCCGTTCCGAAATCCAGCTGAAGAGCAAGGACTTCGCCCAGGCCGCCGAGCTGATCTCCAAGCTGCAGCAGACCATGCTGCTGGAAGGCGTGCAGTTCGGCGTCTCCGACGAGGCCCGCCGCAAGGCCGAGCAAAGCATGATTCCCGAGGCCATCTCCAATCTGAAGAATCAGGCGGAAGTGGCCGCGCGCGCGCTGGGCAAGAACACGGTAAACATCCAGCAGCTGGACATCGGCCAGCAGAACCACGGCTTCCGGCCGCCTGTCATGATGATGAAGGCGGCGATGGCGGGGGCCGAGTCCAACGTCAGCCAGCCCGACCTGCAGCCGGGCCAGACCCAGCTGCAACTGCAAGTCAGCGGCAAGGTTGAACTCAAGTAAGGCTTTCAGCCCCCGCCCGCTTGCGCTAAAGTAAGCACTACGCTCGCCGGCCCCGCCTCGGGGCCGGCGTCATCTTCCGATCCCTCGCCATCGCTCCTAACATGAAACTGATCGCCTCTTTGACCAGCCCCTATGCCCGCAAGGTGCGCATCGTGCTGGCTGAAAAGAAAATCGACTGCCCGCTGGAGGAGGACGTGCCCTGGAACGCGGACACCCGCGTCACCGAGTACAACCCGCTGGGCAAGGTGCCGGTGCTTGAGCTGGACGACGGCTCCACCTTGTACGACTCCCGCGTGATCGTCGAATACCTGGAAAACAGCTCGCCGGTATCGCGCCTGCTGCCGCAGGACAACCGCCAGCTGATCGGCGCCCGCCGCTGGGAAGCGCTGGCCGATGGCATCATCGACGCGATGGTAGCCATCGTGCTGGAGCGCCGCCGTCCGCCAGAGAAGCAGATGGAGGAAGTGGTGGAGCGCCAGCGCGGCAAGATATTGCGCGGCCTGGCCACGCTGTCGGAGGACCTGGGCGAAAAGCCATGGTGCACCAGCCACGGCTACAGCCTGGCCGACATCGCCGTCGGCTGCTGCCTGGGCTACCTGGACTTCCGCGCGCCGGAAATCGACTGGCGCGCAGCTCACCCCAATCTGGACGCGCTGCTGCAACGGCTGCATGCCCGCCAGTCCTTCCAGGACACCGAGCCGCCGGTCGCCTGAGCCTCGCCTTCGGATAAAAAAACGCCACCGCGAGCGGTGGCGTTTCGCATTGTCGGCCAGCCGCTCAGATCAAGCCGGCTGCGATGTTGATCATCAAGGCCAGCACGGTGGCGTTGAAGAAAAAGGCCAGCACGCAGTGCACGGTGCCGGTGCGGCGCTGGCTGCCGTCGGTGAAGCTGACGTCGGCGGTCTGGCCCGAGGTGCCGATGATGAAGGCGAAATACAGGAAGTCCTCATAATCCGGCTGCCGGGTGCCGGGAAACTCCAACCCTCCCGGCAGGCCATGCGCCTCCCTGGCGTAGAAGCCGCGCGCGTAGTGCAGCGCGAACATCACATGGGTGAACGCCCACGACGACAGCAGCGTCAGCACCGCCAGCGCGATATGGGCGGCGCGCGGCCAGCCATGCATGTCCTTCACCACCGCCAGCTCCATCACGATGGCCGACAGGCTGGCCGCCGCCGCCAGGCACACCAGCAGCAACACCAGCCACTGCCCCTCGTCCTCCACCCTGGCCCAGTGCCGTATCGGCTTGCGCCCGGTCCCGAACATCATCCAGCCGACCAGCGTCAGGTACAGCCAGGCCCCCGCATTCCAGCCGATGATGTAGCGCGTGACGTCGTGCATCGCCACGACATGCGGCAAGGCCACGATCGCCAGCAGGCCGAACAGCGCCGACCAGGCCAGCCTGGGCCGCGCCAGCACCATGCGCGCCAGAATGAAACGGCGAAGCAAGCTCGTCATCAATGAATACCCTCCCGTGTCGAATGCGCGCAACACGCGCCCCCCAAACTATCTGGCGGGCATTGCCGCAGATTAAATTCATATTGCATAAAATATTTCTCTTTTCGATTCAGTTACAGCAGAATTCAGACTACAAACACAAGAACCATTGGAGAGACCATGAGCTCGGCACTCGCCGCCCACCACCCTCAAACCCCGCCCCACCCCGAACCGCAGTTGGAGCAGATCTGCCAGCGCCTGGCGCTGCAGGACTTCTGCCTGCTGCCGGCGGAGCAAAGCCGTCCCCTACTGCAACGCTTTCCGGGCGCATTGGCTGACTGGGCGGCCTTTCAGGACAGTTGGAACCATCTGCAGCAGGACAAGTTCATGGCGGATGGCGGGCGCTACCGCAAACGGCTGCACGCGACGCTCAGCGCCGAACCGTCCGCGCGCGCCGCGCGCGCCGAAGCCCACCGCCCGCATTACCAGAGCAAGCTGTACAACCCGCTCAATGGCGGCGTGCCGCGCCATTTCGAGCCGATACGCAACGAGATCCTGCACGGCGCCACCATGCAGGCCGCTCTGAGCCTGGGCTGCGCCGTCTTCGGCCAATTGTCGCCGTATACGCCGTGGCATATCGAAGCGCACCAATTCCGCATCGAAACGCGTAACCGCCAGCCCGGCTGGCCGACGCCGGAAGGCGTCCACCGCGACGGCGTGCACTTCCTGATGATGATGATGGTCAAGCGCCACAATCTGGTGAACGGCGCCACCGAGCTGTTCAACCTGGAAAAACAGCCGCTTACCTCGTTCACGCTGACCGATCCGCTGGACATCGCGCTGGTCAACGACGAGCGCGTGCTGCACGGCGTCACCCCGGTCAGCCAGCTGGATCCATCCCGCGACGGCAGCCGCGACGTGCTGCTGATCAGCTTCCGCCGCCGCTGACCTTCTCAGGCCATCCAGTCCCGCCGGAGGCCAGGCGCGCCGGCGCGGCATCGGGACATTTTCCGGCCACGCCAAATGGTAATCTTCTTGGCCTATGCTGATGTAAACAATGGCGACGACAAGCCGGATGGAGTGGACCGTGATGAGAAGCATGCTGGCGCTGATGGCGGCCTGCTGGTTCGGCTGCGCGCCGGCCGCGGAGCTCCATGCCTATACCGAAGACGTTCCGCCGCTGAACTACCTGGACAACGGCAGCGTGAAGGGTTACTCCACCGAGGTGCTGCAACTGGTGGCGCGCGAGGCTGGGCTGAATCTGACGATCGAGGTGCTGCCCTGGCTGCGCGCCTACGCCAAGGCCAGGGATACCCCGGGCGGCCTGCTCTATACCGTGGTGCGCACGCCGGAGCGCGAGGCCCAGTTCCAATGGGTGGGTCCCATCGGCTCGCGCCGCATCTACATGTACCGCCTCGACAAACGCGCCGATATCCGCGTCGATGCCGCCAGCGACCTGGTGCGCTACCGCAACGGCGTGCTGGCGGGCTCGGCCTCCGCCAACCAGCTGCACGCGCTGGGACTGCAAAGCGGCCAGAACCTGGACCTGGGCCAGAGCGACGCGGTGAATCTGAAAAAACTGCTGCTGAAGCGGGTGGATTTGGTAGCCATGCTGGACTGGGCGATGGCCTGGCAGATGCGCCAGCAGCGGCTGCCGGAAAAGAACGTTTCCCCCGTCTGGCTGCTGGACGGCAAGCTGCAGTACTGGTTCGCCCTGAATCCGCAGACGCCGCCGGAACAGACCGCCCGGCTACAGGCCGCGCTGGAGAGGGTGCGCGCCGACGGGCGGCTGCAAGCCATCCGCCACCGTTATCGCGACGACTGACGCCGCGCGCGAAAACGCCCCGGCGGCATCCGCTCGGGGCGTTGGCGAAAAACCGGCGGCGCTTACTCGGCGCCGAGCGCCTTCAGCAAGGCGTCGGCCGAATCAGCTCCCGCCATCGCCTCCCGCAGGCGGTTGAACGCCTCGGCGGCTTTTTCCGGATGTTTGGCGAACGGCACCAGGCCGTCATGGCTCCAGCCGGCGGCGGCCAGCGCCTGCTTGCGGAAATTCATGCCATCGTTCCCGCCTCCTCCCATCGCGACCAGCGCCTGCTCGATCAGCGTATGCGGCAGCGGCGTGCGGCTGAGGGTAACGAAATGCTTGCTTTGGATCTCATCGAAATGCATGGAAACCTTCCCCGGGGCATAGAGTTGTTTTATTAGTATTAGTCTCAACTCTGCCGATTTGCAGGCCGGAAATCGCAAAGCCGGCGCAAACGGCCGGCTTTCGGATCTCCGCCTCGCCTGCGAATCAGGAGGCGCGAGCCTTCAGCAACGTGTAAAGCTCATCCTTCAGCTTCAGTTTTTCCTTCTTCAGCGTTTCGATCTCTTCATGCGTCGCGGACAGGATGCGCTCTTCCATGTTCTTGATCTGCTGGTCCAGCTGATTATGCTTGTCGAACAGGCGGGCGAAATGCGTGTCCTCGGTTTTCAATCGGGTGATCAGTTCGCGGTATTCGGGAAACATCGGCCATCTCCTTCGCGGTGGGTGGGGCCGGCGCCGCCGGCCATGACTTCATGCTAACGCCCGTGCGCCCGGTTTCATTTGATCTGTCTCAGGCATTGCCGTATCCCTAAATCTGCGCTCCTTGTCATCCTTTCGGCATTTGCCGCGTTAAACCCGACAGCAAGCATGGTTAAAATCAGGACAAGCCCGACATGCCCGATCCCCGTCTCCCGACACCGCCCCTCCCCTCCACCCTGGCCGCGCTGCGGCAGCGGCTGGACTACACGCTGGAACTGCTGGGCATGCGCGGCAAGGGCTTGGCGCTGCTCGCCGGCATCGTCGCCATCCTCTGGCTGGCCTCCGGCGTCTACCGCGTGGAGCCCGACGAACAAGGCGTGGTGCAGCGCTTCGGCCGCTGGAGCGACACCACCTCGGCCGGCCTGCACTACCACCTGCCCTGGCCAGTGGAAACCATCCAGCTGCCCAAAGTCACCCAGATCAAGCAGCTGAAGCTGGCCAACCTGTACGAAAGCGGCCCGCCCGACGCCGCCGACCCGCGCGAGAAGCAGATGCTGACCGGCGACGAGAACATCGTCGAGGCCGACTGCGCGGTGTTCTGGCGCATCAAGGACGCCGGCCAGTTCCTGTTCCGAGCCAACAAGCCGGAAGAAGCGCTGCGCATCACCGCCGAAGGCGCGCTGCGCGAGGTGATCTCGCGCACGCCCATCCAGGCCGCCATGTCCAACCGCCGCCAGCAGGTGGCCGAAGAGGCCCGCGGCCTGATCCAGCAGCGGCTGGACGCCCAGCAGGCCGGCATCCTGATCACACAGGTGCAGCTGCAGCGGGTGGACCCGCCGGCGGCGGTGATCGACGCCTTCAACGACGTGCAGCGCGCCCGCGCCGACCAGGAGCGCGCGCGCAACGAAGCACAGGCCTACAGCAACGACATCCTGCCCAAGGCGCGCGGCGAGGCCGAGCGCATCCGCCAGGAGGCCGAAGCCTATCGCAGCCAAGTGGTCAACCTGGCCCAGGGCGAGGCCAAGCGCTTCGACTCGGTGTACCAGACCTACGCCCAGGCCAAGGACGTCACCGCGTGGCGGCTATACCTGGAAAGCATGGACGACATGCTGAAGAAGGCCAGCAAGGTGGTGATAGACGGCTCAGGCAAGAGCGGCGCCGGCGTGCTGCCGTTGCTGCAGCTGCAAGACAAGCCCAAGGCCGGCAAGGAGAACCGCTGATGGACAAGCAATGGCGCGGAATCGGCTGGGCGGCGTGCCTGGCGGCCGTCTGGCTGGCGCTGTCGGCCCAATACACGCTGAACGAGGGACAGAAGGCGCTGGTGGTGCGCCTGGGCGCGCCGGTCAACGTGGACGGCGAGCCGGGGCTGAAATTCAAGCTGCCGCTGATTGATAGCGTGCAGTATTACGATACCCGCCTGCAGATGCTGGCTCCGCCGCCGGAGCAGATCATTCTGGGCGACGAGAAGCGGCTGGAAGTGGAAACCTATACCCGCTATCGCATCGCCGACACCCTGCGCTTCTACCAGGCGCTGCGCACCGAGGAGCAAGCCCGCGCGCAACTGACGCAACTGGTCAGCACCTCGCTGCGGCGCGAGCTGGGCAAGGCGCCGCTGACCGACCTGCTGTCGCCGCGCCGCCGCAGCATTGTCGAACGCATCCAGCAGGAAGTGGCGGAACGCGCCCGGCCGATGGGGCTGGAAGTGACGGAAGTGCAACTGCACCGCGCCGACCTGCCCCTGGAAACCAGCCAGGCCATATACGACCGCATGAAATCGGCCCGCCAGCAGGAGGCGAAGGAATTGCGCGCCCAGGGCGCGGAATGGGCACAGCAGATCCAGGCCAAGGCTGACCGCGACCGCACCGTGATCCTGTCCGAAGCGCAGCGGCAAAGCGCCATCATCCACGGCGAGGCCGACGCCGACGCCGGCCGCACCCTGGCCCAGGCCTTCAGCAAGGACCCGAAGTTCTACAAGTTCTACCGCTCGCTGCAGACCTACCGCCAGTCGCTGGCCGACTCCGCGCCGACGCTGGTGCTGTCGCCCGACTCCGCGCTGCTGCATGACCTGAAAACCGGCCCCGCGGGCGGCAAGCCATGAACGGAGCCGACATGCCGCTGCAAGCCTCCACGCTGCGCCATCTGCTGGCCGCGCTCGGCCCCGGCCTGGTGGTGATGCTGGCCGACACCGAAACCGGCAGCGTGATCGCCGCCGCCCAGAGCGGCGCGCACTGGGGCTACCGCATGCTGCCGCTGCTGTTCGTGCTGATTCCCTTCCTGTATCTGGCGCAGGAGTTGACGATACGGCTGGCGCTGGGCACCGGCAAAAGTTATGGCGAGCTGGTCCGCCGCCGCTGGGGCCGCCGCGCCGAGCTGGCCTCCGCCGCCGTGCTGCTGCTGAGCTGCCTTGGCGCGCTGGCGACCCAGCTGGCGGGTCTGGCCGGCATCGGCCAGCTGTTCGGCATCCCGGCCTGGCAGACGATAAGCCTGCTGTGCGCGCTGATCCTGGCCATGGTGTGCAGCGGCAGCTACCGCTCGGTGGAGCGCATCGCCATCTGCCTGGGCGTGTTCGAACTGGCCTTTCTGGCCGAAGCCTGGCTGGCCCACCCCGATCCGGGCCAGATGGCGGCGCAGCTGTCCAGCCTGCCGCTGGGCAACCACGACTTCCTGCTGCTGGCCGCCGCCAACATCGGCACCTGCGTGATGCCGTGGACGCTCAGCTACCAGCAGTCGGCGCTGCTGGACAAGGGACTGACGCTGGACGACCTGAAGCCGGCGCGGATGGACACGCTGCTGGGGGCCATTCTGTGCCAGATCATCACCGCCGGCATCCTGATCGCCGCCGCCGCGGCCTTCGGCAACGGCGCGGGCGGCCAGAGCCTGGACAGCATCCCCGAGATCGCCGGCGGCTTCACCCGCCTGCTCGGCCCCACCGGCGGCCGCCTGCTGTTCGCGCTGGCGCTGGGCGGCGGCGCGCTGGTCGCCGCCATCGTGGTCTGTCTCACCAGCGCCTGGACGCTGGGCGAGCTGGCCGGACGCCGCGACTCGCTGGAAAAACATCCGCTGGACGCGCCCTGGTTCTACGGCGGCTTCGCCGCGATGCTGGCCGGCGCCGGCGCGCTGGTGGCCTCCGGCGTCAACCTGGTCAAGCTGTCCATCGTCACCTCGGTGGCCAACGCGCTGCTGCTGCCCGTCATGCTGGCCGGGCTGTACTGGCTGGCCTGCCGCGAGCTGCCCGCGCCGCTGGCGCCCAGCCGCCGCTACCGGATGGCGCTGGCGCCGCTATTGCTGCTGCTCGCCGGCTTCAGCCTCTACGCCGGCATCGTCGGCAGCCTGGGCTGAGGCCCGCCCCTCAAGGAATACGGTATGGAACCCGACAGCCTCGCCCACTCGCTGAGCATGACCTTCCAGGTCTCCTTCCTGGACCTGATCCTCAGCGGCGACAACGCGCTGGTGATCGCGTTGGCCTGCCGCTCGCTGCCGGAAGCATTGCGCCGCCGCGCCGTGCTGTGGGGCACCGGCTTCGCCATCGTCCTGCGCCTGCTGCTGGCGGCCGCCACCGGCGCGCTGCTGCGGGTGCCGATGCTGAAGCTGATCGGCGCCGCCATCCTGCTGGCCATCGCCATCCAGCTGCTGCTGGGCGGAGACGAAGACGGCGGCGAGGCCCTGGCGGAACAAGCCGGCCACAGCCAGCAGTTATGGAACGCGGTGATGCTGGTGGTGGGGGCCGACCTGGCGCTGAGCCTGGACAATGTGGTGGCGCTGGCCGCCGCAGCCCAGGGCAACGTGCTATTTCTGTTGCTGGGCCTGGCGCTCAGCGTGCCCTTGCTGATGTACGGCAGCCTGCTGCTCTCCAAGCTGATGGACGACTACCCGCTGCTGATCCCGGCCGGCGCCGCCGTGCTCGGCTGGCTGGCCGGCGGTCTGGCCGCCAGCGACGCGCTGTGGGGCGACTGGGTGGCCAGCCAGGCGCCGGCGCTGCTGGTCGTGGCGCCGCTTATGGGCGCCGGCTTCGTGCTGCTGCAAAGCCGCATCGTCCGCGAACAGCGGGCCAAACTGCCCGCCGCGCCGCCTCCCCTGCAGCTGTTCGCTCCCCTGGCCCGCAAGCTGGCCAGCCTGGGCGATGCCGGAACCCTTGCCGGCCTCCCCGCAACCATCTCGGCCCAGACGCCCGCCGAGACGCAGGTAGCCCATCCTGACTCCACACCGGCCGTGACCGCCATCACTGCGGAAACGCTTCCGCCCTCGATGCCGGTCCCGGCCGAGCCGCCGCCAAGCGGCGAGCGGAACGACGCCCGCCTCAGTCCCGCGCTCAAGCTGCTGGTCGGCCTCGCCGCAGTGCTAGGCGCGCTGGTGCTGCTGTGGCTGGCCTGGCGTCTGCTCAGCCAGGGCCTGCTGCCCGCGCCTCACCATCGCGCGCCATCGCCCCATCCCTGACATCTGGTATGTATCTGGTATGCAACACTTTCAGGACAGACCCACTGACCTGATGACCAGCCGGCCTTGAAACCAAGGCCGGCGCCAACACGCCCGGCCTCCCTCTCTCCCCATCCCCAGCCAGTACCTCAAGGCTTGCAGAATCTCGCCCCACAGGCCTTTACCCATCCCATTCAAAGACAATGTCATTTAGTGCTTTTCCTCTAATAACCGAGATTGATTAATAAAGCCAATTCAATCTGAAAGTTATTAATTACAAGATCGACCTGTAAAAAAGTACAGGGTCATTTTTCATCCTAGTCGCTACATTCCAATTTGCAATACCACTTCAATACAACTCAAGCGCTTGTTTCGCACCCAATCACAATAGGGAGATACCGAGTGAGCAAGACCCTGATGCTTGTGAAAAGCGGCCTGGCGGCCGGCGCCATAGGCGGCGTCGCGCTGGTGGCCGGCACCGTGCCATCCGGCGCCCCGTTCCCCGCGGCGCATTCCTCCTATCTGCTCAAGACCGCTGACAGCAGTTGCGCCGACCCTGCCTGGAACGCCACGACCGTCTACACCGGCGGCCAGCGCGTCAGCTACCAGAACCAGACCTGGCAAGCCAAGTGGTGGACCCAGGGCAATACGCCGTCAGCCGGCGACGCCAGCCCCTGGCAACTGATCGGCCAGTGCGGCGGCGGCAATCCGCCGCCGGTCGATCCGCCGCTGGTGCAGGTGCCCGCTCCCACCGGCAACGCGCTGTGCCGGCCCGAGGCGCTGGCGCAGACCCAGGGCGTGGACGTTCCCTACTGCGCGGTTTACAAGCAAGGCGGCTCGGAACAGCTGGCCAACGGCAGCCGCCGCCGCATCATCGGCTACTTCACCAGCTGGCGCACCGGCAAGGACGGCAGCCCGGCCTATCTGGCCAGCGACATCCCCTGGAACAAGCTCACCCACATCAACTACGCCTTCGCCCATGTCGACGGCGACAACAAGCTGTCGGTCAATGACGCCGCGCCGGGCAACCCGGCCACCGACATGACCTGGCCGGGCGTGGCCGGCGCCGAGATGGACGCCAGCCTGCCGTACAAGGGCCACTTCAACCTGCTGACCCAGTACAAGCGCAAGTATCCTGGCGTGAAGACGCTGATTTCGGTGGGCGGCTGGGCCGAAACCGGCGGCTACTTCGACGCCAGCGGCAAGCGCGTGGCCAGCGGCGGCTTCTACAGCATGACCGTCAACGCCGACGGCACCGTCAACCAGGCCGGCATCAACGCCTTCTCCGACTCCGCGGTCGCCTTCCTGCGCAAGTACGGCTTCGACGGCGTCGACATCGATTTCGAATACCCGACCTCGATGAACAACGCCGGCAATCCGCTGGACTGGAGCTTCTCCAACGCCCGCCTGGGCTCGCTGACCAAGGGCTACGTGGCGCTGCTGCAGACGCTGCGCGACCGGCTGGACCGCGCCGCCGCCCAGGACGGCCGCTACTACCAGATCACCGCCGCGGTGCCGGCTTCCGGCTACCTGCTGCGCGGCATGGAGACCTTCCAGGGCTTGAAGTATCTGGACTTCGTCAACGTGATGTCGTATGACCTGCACGGCGCGTGGAACCGCTTCGTCGGCCCCAACGCCGCGCTGTACGATGACGGCAAGGATGCCGAACTGGCGTTCTGGAACGTGTACAGCACGCCGCAGTACGGCAATATCGGCTACCTGAACACCGACTGGGCCTACCACTACTACCGCGGCGGCCTGCCGGCCTCGCGCGTCAATATGGGCGTGCCCTACTACACCCGCGGCTGGAAAAACGTCACCGGCGGCAGCAACGGCCTGTGGGGCAGCTCGGTGGGCAGCAACTGCCCGACCGGCCTGACCGAATGCGGCGACGGCGCGGTGGGCATCGACAACATCTGGCACGACCTGGACGACAGCGGCAAGGAGATCCCGGGCGGCTCCAACCCGATGTGGCACGCCAAGAACCTGGAGAAAGGCCTGGCCGGCAGCTACCTCGCCTCCTACGGCATCGACACCACGCTGCCGATCAACCAGCTCTCCGGCAGCTACCAGCGCAGCTACAACAGCGCGCTGGCCGCTCCGTGGCTGTGGAACGCCGGCAAGAAGGTGTTCCTGTCCACCGAGGACGAGCAGTCGATCGCGCAGAAGGCCGCCTGGATAGACGCCAACAACGTCGGCGGCGTGATGTTCTGGGAACTGGCCGGCGACTATGACTGGAAAGCCCAGCGCAACAACGGCCAGGGCGAGTACTTCATCGGCACCACGCTGACCTCGCTGCTGTACAACACCTTCAGCCAGCCGCCCAAGGTCAGCGCCCGCCGCGCCGACGCCGCGCCGGCGCCGACCGCGGCGATAGACGTGGGCTTCAGCCTGGGCGGCTTCAAGCTGGGCGATCAGAACTATCCGATCAACCCCAAGCTGACCATCGTCAACCGTTCGCAAACCATGCTGCCCGGCGGCACCGAGTTCCAGTTCGACGTGCCGACCTCGGCGCCGGCCAATATCGCCGACCAGTCCGGCTTCGGGCTCAAGGTGATCAGCGCCGGCCACAGCGGCAGCAACGTCGGCGGCCTGAAGGGCGACTTCAACCGCGTGTCGGTGAAGCTGCCCAGCTGGCAGAGCCTGGGCGCCGGGCAAAGCGTGACGCTGGACGTGGTGTATTACCTGCCGATCTCCGGCCCCAGCCACTACACGGTGGGCCTGAACGGCAAAACCTACGCCATCCGCGACGAAGCGCCCTACCTGCCTTATCTGCGCTGATCGCCCTGGGTCCGCGTCCTCGCGGACCCGACCCAATCCCTTGTTCCTCCGCTTGCGGCCGGCTCATCCCGGCCGTCTTTTTTTTCGTCGTCCCATTGCATCACCTCACTCAGGCGGCTCAAGGCCTCTTGAGGATCAATGCCGAACAACGGGCGCTGTCCGCTCAGATAATCATGTAAAAAACGCGACAATGATTTGGGCTCCATTTTGGACTCCTCGTGCTGGATGCCGCATTGTCGCGCTGATAACATGAACAAAAAATTGCTGACTTTTTCCTACAAATTTCCCCTTTATGAGCCATAACCGCCTGTTGCAACAATACAGCCGCCTGCGCCAGGGCTTCGCCGGCCAGGATGGCGAGGCCTCGCTGCAGCAGCTGGCCGACCTGCTGTGCTGCACCCGCCGCCACATGCGCAGTTTGTTGGTCCAGATGCAGGGGCTGGGCTGGCTGGAATGGGATGCCCGCTCCGGGCGCGGCAGCCGTTCCGGCCTGCGTTTCCTGCGCAGCGTAGGAGAGCTGCAGCGGCGGCAAGCCGAAGCGCTGCTGGAACAGGGTAAGGTGGAGCAGGCGGTGGCGCTGCTGGACGACGATCCCAGGCAACTGGCGCCGCTGCTGCTGTCCCGCCTGGGCCACCGCTGGAGCCAGGACCGCCAGGTGCTGGGCGTGCCTTATTACCGGCCCATGCCGAATCTGATGCCCGGCACGCCGCTCAGGCGCTCCGAGCGTCATCTGGTGTCCCAGATCTTCAACGGACTGACCCGGCTAAACGAGGAAAAAGGGGAAATAGAAGGCGATCTCGCCCATCACTGGGAACAGCATTCGGAGCGGGAGTGGCATTTCCACCTGCGGCCGCGGGTACGCTGGCACGATGGCCGCGAGCTGAGCCTGGACGACATCGCCGCCACCCTGGAACGCTTGCGCACCCAGCCCCTGTTTTCCCATCTAACGGGCATGCGCCGGCTATCGCCGCGCAGCATCGCCATCCAGTTGTCCGAGCCCGACCTACGGCTGCCCCGGCTCTTGGCCGACCCCGCCGCGCTGGCACTGCCGGCCGACCACGGCGCCCGCCCCGGCTTCGCCTCGCATCCCGTCGGCACCGGACCTTACCGGGTGGCGATCAACGATGCTCACCGGCTGTCGCTGCAAGCCTTCGACGACTACTTCGGCCACCGCGCGCTGCTGGACCAGGTGGACATCTGGATGGTGCCCAAGCTGGGAGACCAACTGGAGCTGGACGTTCAGGGCATCTGCGATCTGACCGTGGAAATCAATCCGCGGCCGGCGCAGGAGCAAACCGAAATGTCGCTGGAAACCGGCGTCTATTTCCTGCTGTGCGACGGCCGCTCGCCCCTGATGCGGGACGACGCCGTCCGGCGATGGCTGGCCCAGGCGCTGACGCCGCTGGCCATCATGCAGCAAACCCCGCCCGCTGCCCGCCAGTTCTGGGTGGCCGCGGCCGGCCTGCTGCCGCGCTGGCACCACAGCCGGCCGGAGACGCCCTCGCCGGCGCCGCGCCTCCCGGCGCTGCGGCTGGCCTATTACGAGCAGCACCCCGAATACCGGCAGATCGCCGCCGCCATCGCCGAATGCCTGGCGCCGCACGGCATCGCCGTCCAGTGCCGGACATGCAGTTATCAGGATTGGGAGTTCGGCCGGGAAAAAGCCGATCTATGGCTGGGCACGGTCAACTTCAGCTGCGACATAGACTACGCGGTGCCGGCCTGGCTGCTGGGCACGCCGCTGCTGCGCCATTGCCTGGAACCGGCGCTGCCGCTGGAACAATGGCTGCGCGGCTGGCGCCGCGGCGAGGAGCAGGCGCACAGCCTGGCCGCCCAGACCGTGAGGCGGCACTGGATGCTGCCGCTGTTCCACAATTGGCTGCGCTTGAAGGGGCCGGGCCAGATCGAAGACTTCCGCCTCAACAGCATGGGCTGGTTCGACTTCAAATCGGTCTGGCTGCGCCCCGGAGAAGTCTAGGCCGCGCAAAAGACGGCCGGCTCAGTTGTACGGCAGCTCGTACACGTGCAGCGTCTGCAGGGCCAGCGGATTGACCGACTCCACCTTGCCGCTGCTGTAATCGACGATCAGCGGATGCTTGGCCGGATCGCAGGTGGTCGCGACGCCGCCCGCCCTGTCGCCCCCCGAGATGTTCACCGAAGTCGGCCCGATGCCGGCCGGCTTGCGGCCCAGGTTGTTCAGCTCCAGCGCATTGGCCAGATCGCCGGACAGAAACAGCGAGCGCACGCCCTGAGGATGGTTGCGCACGCACAAGAAGGACTGGAAATAACGAACCTTGCGGTTGTTGATCAGGTAGAAATCCTTGTCATAGATGGCTTCGTTGACCACGTAGGCCATGTCCTGCACCGCGCCCTCGGCTCCAGCGGCGTTGACGATGAACCGGCTGCCGGACTTCAGGCAGCCCAGACGCTGGTCCAGCCACATGTCCTCCATTTCCGACGCCGCGCACTTGAGCGGCCCCTGATACGGTCTCACCGCCTCCGCGGCGAACGCCGGCATGCCCAGACAGGCCGCCAATGGCAGCCACGACAGTATTTGTAATATCTTGTGCATTTGCCCACCACCCAAACCGAATACATGCGCCGCCGGTCCGCGTCGTTCGCAACGCGCCACCGGCCCCATATACCCCGCCCGGCCCACCCTCTTTATGTTCCCCGGAAACAGGCGACCGCCTCTTCCCGTCATTCGCCTTCACGCAAACGGCCTCCCCAGGACGTTCGCCATGCCAAAACCCATCAAGAAACCTTTTAGCATATTCCTGGGGCAAGTTTATGTCACCAAGAATTTACAAATCAGCCGCCCTGCATGCGTCGCCCGGCTTTGCCGGACACACCCCCGCCAAAGCCAGGGGGCGAGCGACAAGGCCAACCGATAGCAACATATTGAAGCCGAAACGGCGCGCGCGCCTCGGCCCCCCGCCGGCTTCGCGGCAAACGGCCTCATCCGATCCCCATCTCCAGCGAGCCTCCTCGGCGACTTTGCCTATAGTGAAATCCGATGCCCACATTCAAGGCATTCGGATCCCACCATCCCCAAAAGGGAGAAGCGCATGCTGTCCAGGCTATCGATCGCCAGCAAGCTGCTATTGCTGCTGCTGCCTTTTTCCCTGGCCTTGGTAGGCCTCGCCGGCATCCTGTCGCTGGACCGCCTGCAAACCCTGAACGAGTTGCAACGTTCGGACCGGCTGATCGCCATCGCCGGCGACTCCAGCCAGCTGATACACGACCTCCAGACCGAGCGCGGCCTCAGCAACGGCTTCCTCAGCGGGCAGGCCGCCGCGCTGCCTCCGCCATTGCAGGCGGCGCGCGCCAACGGCGACAAGTCGCTGGCCGGCTTCGCCTCCGCCAGCGGCGAGCTGGGCGACAGCCGGCTGAAAGAGACGCTGGGCGCGCTGAACAGCCAACTGCAAGGCTTGGCCCAGTTGCGCGCGGATGTCGAAAAGCGCGGCATCGCCGCCCCGGACGCCTTCGCGGCCTATTCCAAGGACATCGACGGCTTGATCGGACTGATCGCCCGGCTGGCGCAAGCCAACAATGACGGCGACCTGCTGCGCAGCACCATGGCCCTGCTCAATCTGCAATGCGAGAAGGAGTTCGCGGGACGGGAGCGCGGCTATGTCAACGGCCTGCTGCAGACCGGCGTGCTCAACCAGCAAAGCCACGCGCAGGCCGCCAGCCTGATCGCCAAGCAAGACGCCTGCGCCAGCCAGTTCAAGCTGATCGCCGACGATGCCCTCCGCAGCCAGAAGGAGGCGCTGGACGGCGGCGACGAAACCCGCGCCGTGCAGGCGCTGCGCGCCAAAGTGATGAGCCAGCCCCTGGGCCAGCCGGTGGGCGTGGCGCCGGCCGCGTGGTTCCAGGCCACCACCAGGCGCATCGACGCGCTGAAGGGCGGACAAGACCAGCTGCTGCGGCAGATGGCGCAGATGGTGGCCGTCAAGGTGGCGCAGGCGCGCTCGGACCTGGCGCTGACGCTGGGCGGGTCCGCGCTGGTCATCCTGCTGCTGGGCGGCCTGGGTTTCGCCATCTACCGCGGCATCCACATGCCGGTGCAGCGGCTGGAAGTGCTGATGACGTCGATGAGCCAGGATTTCGACCTGCGCCCGCGGGCGACGATCCGCGGCCATGACGAAATCGCCCGCATGGGGCAGGCATTCGACCACCTGGTGGACGCTTTCGCGCACACGCTGAACGAAGTCAACCGCAACGCCCATACCCTGGTGGACGCCGCCAACAGCATGCTGGACATCGCGGAGCGGGCGGCCAAGGCCTCGGAGACGCAAAGCCAGTCGGCGACCGAAATCGCCGCCGCCGTCGAGCAGATGTCCGCCGGCATCGAGTCGGTCACCAACAACACCCAGCAATCGCTGACCCTGGCCCAGCAGATGCAGCGCAGCGTCCACGACGGCCGCGAACGCATGGGCGACACCACCTCGGCCATGCACCAGACCTCGTCGGTGCTCGGCGACGCCGGCAACCGCATCGAATCGCTGCAGCGAAAGTCCGAAGACATCCGCTCCATCATCACCGCCATCCGCGAGATCGCGGACCAGACCAATCTGCTGGCGTTGAACGCCGCCATCGAGGCGGCGCGCGCCGGCGAGATGGGCCGCGGCTTCGCGGTAGTGGCGGACGAGGTGAGGAAACTGGCCGAGCGCACCGGCAAGGAAACCCTGGACATCACCGCGCTGATCGAAGACATCCGCGGCGAAACGCAGACCGCCGCCCATCACATGCAGGAGGCGCAGGACAGGATGGAGTCCGGACTGCAGCTGGTCAGCCGCACCGTCGACGACCTGGAGCAAATACATGCCGAAGCCGGCCACGCCGCCAACAAGAGCCAGGACACCGCCACCGCGATGGCCGAACAGACCTCGGCCAGCAACGAGGTGGCCACCAATATCAGCGTGATCGCCTCGCTGGCCGAGGACAACGCCTCGCTGGTGCAGGAAGTGGCCAAGCTGTCAGACCGGCTGAACGCCTCCGCCGGAGAACTGGTCCGGCTAGTGGACCGCTTCAAGCATCTCGCGGAATGACCCAGCCATGCCCTATCGTTTGAAATTAGTCCATCGGCTGGTGCTGCTCACCGCGCCGCTGGCCCTGCTGCTGCTGGCGGGCGGCGCCGCCTACACCATGGATCGGCGGCATGCCGCGGACCAGTTGCAACAGGACGTGAAGCTGGCCGACAACGCGGCGCTGATCGGGGAATTGATACACGCGCTGCAAAGCGAGCGCGGCCTCAGCAACGGCTATCTGAACGCCTCCGCGCCGATGCCGGACGCGCTGCGCCAGCGCCGCGCGGAAGCCTCCGCGCTGCTGGACAGGTTGCGCCGGCAGCCGGGCGATGGCCTGAAGCCCCGGCTGCGCGCCTTCATCGACGATAGCGTGCCCGCCGCGGACCGGCTTGAGCGCCTGCGCGCGAGCGTCAATATCCACCGCATCGCGCCGCTGGAGATGTTCGCCGCTTATTCGGCGATGATAGAGCAGCTGTCGGGCGTGGTCGCGCTGTTCGACGCGCAAAGCGAGGACATCCGGGCCAGCGTGCAGCAATGGTCGGCGCTGCAGTGCCAAAGCGAATACACCGGCCGGACCCGGGGCCTGGTCAACGGCGTGCTGTCCTCGCGCCGGATGACGGTGGCCGACGTCCGCCGGGTCAGCGGGGTGGTATCGCAGGAGGCCTTGTGCGAACAGCTGTATCTGCAGCATGGCGGCAATCCCTCCACCCTGGCCCAGGCCTTGCAATCCACCCGCGACTTCGAAGCCATGCGCGACGCGCTACTGGAGCGCGAGCCCGGCGCGGTGGAGCAGCGGCTTTCCCCTGCCGCCTGGTTCCAGGCCGCCAGCGCGCGGCTCGACGCCTTGTATGGCTTGCAGCGGCGACTGCTGGACGACATCCGCCAGCGCGCGTCCGATCAGGCCGAACACGCCCGCCGCCAGGGCTGGCTGGCGTTGGCCGGCTTGCTGGCCTTACTGCTGCCGATAGGCGCGTCCATCCTGCTGGCCCGCGACGTCATCCGCACGCTGGGCGCGGAACCGGACGACGTCGCGCAGGGCATGCGCGAACTGGCCGACGGCAGGCTGGCCTTCACCCTGCCGCTGGCCAAACACGATACCCGCAGTCTCGCCGCCCACATCCGCAAGATGGGCGAGAAGCTGTCCGCCGTGATTTTGCAAGTGCAGACCGACGCCGACGCGGTGGCCAACGCCTCGCTGCAGCTGAACACCGCCTCGCAAAGCCTGTCCGCCAGCGCCTGCGGCACCTCGGCCAGCATCGAGCAGACCTGCGAGACGGTGAACGACATCAGCCGCCAGATGTTCGACATGGCCGACCAGGCCAGCCATACCGGCGACATCGCCAACGAAGCCGCCAACCAGGCCGACGCCGGCAACCGCGTGGTCGGCGAGGCGATACAGGCGATGCGCCGCATCGCCCAGCGCACCGACATCATCGACGACATCGCCTACCAGACCAATCTGCTGGCGCTCAACGCCGCCATCGAGGCCGCGCGCGCCGGCGAGGTGGGCAAAGGCTTCGCCGTGGTGGCCGACGAAGTGCGCAAGCTGGCGATACGCAGCCAGGATGCCGCAAAGGAAATCGGCCAGGTGGCCGCCCGCAGCGTGCAACTGGCGGAAAGCGCCGGCGCCAGCCTGGACGCCATCGTCGCCTCCAGCCGCGAAACCCGGGAGTTGGTGGAAGGCATCTCCCGGGACGCGTCAGCCCAGGCCCGCCAGGTCGGCAACATCACCTCGGTGATGCAAGGCCTGAGCCATCTGTCCCAGGACAACGCCGCCACCAGCGAAGAGCTGTCGGCTGCCGCGCACGAGACGGCACAGCGCGCCGACAGCCTGCGCCGGCAAATGGAGTATTTCCAGCAGCCGACACGGAACTGAACCCCGAACGGCCTCTAACGATATGCCAGCCCCCTCACCGCGATGAAGCCGCCCCCGACCGACCACTCGATGAAACGCCGAACGCGCCCCGCCGCCCCGAGCCGCCGGCGGCTGGCTGCCTTGCTATGCGCGGCATGGACGACGACGACGATGGCGGCGGGAGAGCCTGCGCTCATCCGCTATCCGGCCTTTCCACAGGGATCCGAGACCCGCTTCCAACCCTACCTCGACTTGCTGCGCGAAGCCATCGAACACTCCAACGCCAAATACGGCCCCGCCGCGCTCCAGCCCTCCTCCCGGATCATGAACGAGTCCCGCTACCTGCAGGAGTTGCAGCAGGGCAATCTCGACGTGGTCTGGAGCTCCGCCACCGAAGAGCGCGAGCGGCAGATGCTGGCCGTGCGCATCCCGCTGGACAAGGGCTTGCTCAGCTATCGGATCGCGCTGATCCCGGCCGACCGCCAGGCTGCCGTAGCCGGCGTGCGCGACCTGGCAGGCCTGCGCCGGCTGCGCGTCGGCCAGGGGCTGGGCTGGGGAGACATCCCGCTCTACCGCTACAACGGCATCAAGGTGACCGAAGCCGGCTACGAACTGCTGTTCTCCATGCTGGACAAGAAGCGCTTCGACCTGTTTCCGCGCGGCATCGGCGAGATCTTTTCCGAATTCGACAGCCGTTCGCCAAGCTACCCCGGCCTGGCCGTGGACAAGACCCTGCTGCTCTACTACCCGTGGCCGTATTACTTTTTCTTCAACCGAGAACGCGGAGCCGAACTGGCGAAGCGCGTGGAGGAAGGCATGCGCCGGATGCTGAAGGACGGCTCCTACGACAGATTTTTCCTGCAGCATTACGGCGCGGCGATACGGCGCGCCGAGCTGGACAACCGGACGCTGATCCAGCTGGAAAATCCGATGCTGCCGAAAGACACCCCCCTGGACGACGCCAGGCTGTGGTACCGGCCAGGCCGCTGACAACGAGGGTCGCGCCCCGGCCGCGGCCGCTTTGCCTCCCCTCCCGCGCGGAGCCAGCCCCGACCCCACGCGAACCCTTTCGCATCAATCACTTAGGAAAACAAAGCGCGCCGCCTTGGCGAAATCGAACCCGAACGGTGATTTTGCTGCGCCGCAAAATCTTGCCAATCCTGGCGAAACCCGCTAAATTCGTCGGCTCTAGAAGCGCGCGGGTGTAGCTCAATGGTAGAGCAGAAGCTTCCCAAGCTTACGACGAGGGTTCGATTCCCTTCACCCGCTCCACAGGCTTCCCGCACCTCCCAGACAACTCCATGCATGGCCTCTCCGAGCGATCCCGATGAAATTGAACTCCGGCCGGCTGTGGCTAAGAATCGCGACCTACGGCACCCTGGCCGTGGTCCTGCTGCTGGTATTGATCCGCGCGCTGATCTACTGGCAATTCGACGAAGCTGCCGTGCGCGGCAGCCTGACCCATGCCCTGCAAGACACCGGGCGCAGCGTCCGCATCGACGGCCGCATCACGCCCCAGGTTTTCCCCTACCCCGGCATTGAAATAGAAAAACTCAGCATCAGCGAGCCCGGCAAGCCCGACGCCTTCGCGCGCGTGGAAATGCTGCGCGTGTCGCTGGCCTGGCTGCCGCTGCTGCTGGGCAACCGCGAAGTCAAGGCGCTGGATCTGTACGGCCCCAGCGCCGGCGTCAGCCGCGGCCTGGACGGGCAACTGAACATCGCAGACCTGTTCCAGCGCCGCCGCCAGGACAGCTACATCCTCAAGCTGGACCGGCTGACCATGCGCGAAGGCACGCTGCTGCTGTCCGACCAGCTCACCCACACCGACAAGCGGCTAGCCAGCATCAGCCTGGACGCCGACAACCTGCGCGGCACCGCCGACGTCAGCTTCGGCGCCATTCTGGACGACGACAAGCGTCCGGTGCGCCTGGCGCTGACCACCCCGCTGGCGATACAGGACGACCAGGTCAGCCTGCCCGAGCTGGAAGCGGTGGCGATCAGCACCATTCCGGGCCTGGGCGAAACCAAATTGACCGTCGCCGGCCAGTACAAGCTCAACTTCGCGTCGCTGCAAGCCACCGGCAGCGACGTCACCGTCAGCTTCACCAGCGAGCGTCCCAGCAGCGAGGTCAAGCTGACCCTGCCGCAGATCAACGCCAGCCTGCGCGAGCTGACCATGCCGTCCGGCACGCTCAGCGCCAAGCTCAGCTACGCCCGCAGCCAGTACCAGCTGCAGGCGGCGCTGGACAATCTGAAGCTGAGCGAGAGCGGCCTCTACGCCGACAAGCTGGACGGCGAGTTCAACTGGCTGGCCGGCTCCAGCAAGGTCAACGTCAAGCTGAACGCGCCGCTGTCGCTGGCCGGCATGAACCAGCTGCTGATGCAGCCGCTGAAGCTGACCAGCACTATCACCACGCCGGCGCTGCCGCGCGGCCGCCTGGTGGCCAGCATGGAAGGCGCGCTGGACGGCGACATCGACGAGCCGCGCTTCAATCTGCGCGTCGCCGGCAAGCTGGACGGCTCCGACGTGTCGGCCACGCTGAGCCAGTACGGCCTGATCAAGCCGCGCCACGAAGCGATGCTGTCCATCGGCAAGCTGGACCTGAACCGCTACCTGCCCGAAACCCAGGGCGATCCGGTGGCCATTTTCCAGAACACCAATGAAATCCCGCTGGACTGGCTGGACTTCTTCGACCTGAACGGCAAGGTGGCGATAGGCGAGCTGGCGATGGGCCGCTTCCGCATCAACCACATCACCAGCAATGTGCGCATCAATCCGCGCGCGCTGGAGCTGGACCAGATGTCCGCCGACATCTACGACGGCCGCCTGCAGGGCGACGCTTCGCTGAGCCGGCGCGACGTGCCGCATCTGCAAGTGAAGCAAACGCTGCAGGGCATGAAGATCCGCCCGCTGCTGGCGGACCTGTTCAACTTCAACCGCCTGGACGGCAAGGGCAACGGCAAGATCGACATCAACGCCGACGGCAAGTCCTTCGCCGAGCTGCGCAACACGCTCAACGGCGACGCTTCCTTCAGTCTGAACAACGGCGCGCTGACCGGCATCGACCTGGTGGCCGCGCTGAAAAACCTGCCGGCCGAGCTCAAAGAGTGGAACGCCGCCGCGCAAAACGACCAGAAGACGACCTTCTCCACCCTGTCCACCAGCTTCAAGCTGGACAGCGGCGTAGCGCGCAGCCAGGACCTGAAGCTGGCCTCGCAGCTGGTCAACGTCAACGGCGGCGGCAAGGTGGACCTGAAGCAGAGCATCGTCGACTATACGATGGACGTGCAGGCCAATCCGCAGGAGTTCGTCCGGCTGAAAGGCGTCAACGTGCCGCTGAAGATCACCGGCCCGCTCAACTCGCCGGTGTACGCGCTGGACTTCAACGCACTGGTCAAGGGCAAGAAGACCGAGGGCGAAAAGCAGCAAGCGCTGAAACAGCAGTTGCAGAAGCAGATCACCACCATCCTGCCCTGAGCCCCAGGCTCAAACGAAAAGCCCCGGTTTCCCGGGGCTTTTCGTTGCCGGCGCGCCTCTCGCGCAATCACCGCCCTGCCGCGCTCAATCGCCCTGCAGTATCCGGGACTCCGCCAGCGCCAGCTGTTCCGGCGTGCCCAGCAGCACCATCACGTCGTCCGGGGAGATTTCGAAACTGTCGTCGAAATCGGTGCGGCGCACGCGATTGCGGCGGATCGCCTTCAGCTCCACGCCCAGGCCGGCCAGGCCCAGCGCGCCCAGCGGCTGGCCGATGGCCGCCGCGCCGCCGCACACCTGCACGCTCAGCAAACGGGGCACCAGCGACTCCTCCAGGCTCTCCGTCTCGTCGCTGCTGCCGCGGAAGAAGCCCCGGAACAGGTCGTAGCGCTCCTCCCGCACCGCGCGGATGCGCCGCAGCACGCGGCTGGGCGGCACGCCCGCCTCCAGCAGCGCCTGCGAGGCCAGCATCAGGCTACCCTCCATCACCTCCGCCACCACCTCGTCGGCGCCGGCCTGGCGCAGCACGTCCATCTCGCTGTCGTCTATCGTGCGCACGATCACCGGCAGCTCCGGCCTCACTTCACGCACCGCATGCAGGATGCGCAGCGCGGCGTGGGTGTCGGCGAAGGTCACCACCACCACCTTGGCCCGCATCAGGCCGGCGGCAAGCAGCACCTCCTTCTTGCCGGCGTCGCCGAACACCACCGGATCGCCGGCCTCCCCCGCCTCGCGCACCCGCTCCGGATCCATGTCCAGCGCGAAGGTATTGATCTTCTCGGCCTCCAGCAGCCGGGCCAGCGCCTGGCCGCTGCGGCCGTAGCCGCAGATCAGCACGTGGTCGTCCTTGCCCATGCTGGCCACCAGCATCTGGTGCAGATCCAGCGACTGCAGCATCCAGTCCTGCTTGATCAACCGGCGGGTGATGCGCTCGCCGTGCATGATCAGGAAAGGCGCCGCCAGCATCGAGATCAGGATGGCGGCGATGGCCGCCTGGGCCATGGGCGCGGCCACCAGGTTCAGGCTCAGCGCCAGCGACAGCAGCACGAAGCCGAACTCGCCGCCCTGCGCCAGCGCCAGCGCCGAGCGCATCGCGTCGTTGGAGCGGTGGCCGAACAGCCGCCCCAGGCCGAACACCACCGCCAGTTTCAGCGGCAGCAGCAAGGCCAACAGCAACAGCACATCGCCGAAGCGGCCGAACAATACCGACAGCTCCAGCTTCATGCCCACGGTGATGAAGAAAAAGCCCAGCAGGATGTCGCGGAAAGGCTTGATGTCCTCTTCCACCTGGTAGCGGTATTCGGTTTCGGAGATCAGCATGCCGGCGACGAAGGCGCCCAGCGCCAGGCTGAGGCCGGAGAGCTCGGTCATCCAGGCGATGCCCAGCGTCACCAGCAGCACATTGATCATGAACAGCTCGCCGGAACGCTGGCGCGCCACCAGGTGGAACCACGGCCGCACCAGGCGCTGGCCGAAGAACAGCAGCAGCGCCAGCACCACCAGCACCTTGCCGCCCGCCTTGGCCAGGTCCAGCCACAGCGTGTCGCTGCCGCCGGCGAAGGCAGGCAGCATGATCAGCAGCGGCACCACGGCGATGTCCTGGAACAGCAGCACGCCTATCGCCAGTTGGCCATGCGGATGGTTCAGCTCCAACCTTTCCGCCAGCAGCTTGCTGACGATGGCGGTGGACGACATCGCCAATGCGCCGCCGATGGCGAAACCTGTCAGCGGGCTGCCGGTCAGATAGGCGATGGCCATCGCCACCAGCAGCATGGTGAGCGCCACCTGGGCGAATCCCACCCCGAACACCAGTTGCCGCATCGCCCTCAGCCTGGGCAGGGAGAACTCCAGGCCGATGCTGAACATCATGAATACGATGCCGATTTCGCCGAGAAAGGCGGTTTCCTTGCCTTGCGGGATCAGGTTCATCACACCCGGGCCGGTCAGGAAGCCCACCACCAGATAGCCGAGCATGGCCGGCACCTTCAGGCTTCGGCACAAGGTGACTACCAGCACGGCGGCCAACAGGACAAGGACGATGGGGGCCATGGAATGCATCGGCGATCGGGACTCCAGGGAAAAGATTGGCAACGGAAAACACGACCGCCAAGCAAAACTTGCACCAGCACCCGCGTCAATCGATTATAACCTTTGATATACTTTTGCCTTATGGAAAAAAATCACACCAGCCGGCTGGAAACGGCGCGCGAAGTGCTGCATGAAGAAGCGGCCGCGCTGAACACTCTGGCCGAACGCCTGAACGGCGACTTCCTGGAGGCTGTGGAGATCATCCTGTCCTGCGAGGGCCGCGTGATCGTCACCGGCATGGGCAAGTCCGGCCACGTGGGGCGCAAGATCGCCGCCACGCTGGCCAGCACCGGCACGCCGGCCTTCTTCGTGCACCCGGCCGAGGCCGCCCACGGCGACCTGGGCATGATCACCGGCGACGACGTGGTGATCGCGCTGTCCAACTCCGGCGAGTCGGCCGAAGTGGTGTCGCTGCTGCCGGCGCTGAAGCTGAAGGGCGGCAAGCTGATCGCGGTGACCGGCCGGTCCGAGTCCACGCTGTCCCAGGCCGCGGACATCCTGCTGCACACGCATGTCGAGCGCGAAGCGTGTCCGCTGAACCTGGCCCCGACCACCAGCACTACCGCGCAGATGGCGCTGGGCGACGCGCTGGCCGTCACGCTGATGGGGGCGCGCGGCTTCGGCCAGAGCGATTTCGCGCTGTCCCACCCGGGCGGCAGCCTGGGCCGGCGCCTGCTGGTGCATGTAAAGGACTTGATGCACGCTGGCGGCGATCTGCCGCGGGTGGCGCCGGGCACGCTGCTGAAGGACGCGCTGCTGGAAATGTCGCAGAAGCGGCTGGGCATGGTCGCGGTAGGCGACGCCGACGGCACGCTCCACGGCATCTACACCGACGGCGACCTGCGCCGCACGCTGGAAAAAGGCGTGGACGTCTACAGTCTGAAGATAGACGAAGTGATGGGCCGCAAGCCGCGGTCCATCCAGCCGGACAAGCTGGCGGCCGAAGCCGGCTTCCTGATGAAACAACACCAGATCACCAGCCTGGTGGTCGTCGACGCCCAGGGCAAGCTGGCCGGCGTGCTGCACATGCACGACCTGCTGCGCGCCGGCGTGTTTTAAAACCAGCCGGCCAGTCCCAGCGACTGGCGGCGGCAAGGATCAAGCAATGCGTATGATTTCCGAGCAGGCCCGCAAGGTGAAACTGCTGATCATGGATGTGGACGGCGTGATGACCGACGGCCGCATCTACTACGACGCCCGCGGCGAAGAGAGCAAGTCGTTCTACGTGCAGGACGGCCTCGGCCTGCGCCTGCTGCAAGGCACCGGCGTGCAGCTGGCCATCATTTCCGGCCGCGCCGACCGCTGCGTCGAGCACCGCGCCCAGGCGCTGAAGATCGATCACTACTACGGCGGCGTCCACGACAAGAAAGTCGCGCTGGCCGAGCTGCTGGACAAGACCGGCCTGTCCGCCGAGCAATGCGCGTTCATCGGCGACGATCTGATCGACCTGCCCATCCTGACCCGGGTCGGCCTGGCGGTCGCGGTGCCCGAGGCCCCGCCGCAGGTGCGCCAGCATTGCCATTACGTGACCGGCAACCCCGGCGGCCATGGCGCGGTGCGCGAGCTGGCCGAGCTGATCATGCAGGCCCAGGGCACGTTCGAAGGCGTGCTCGCCCGGTATCTGGCATGATCAAGCTGCTGCGCTCCCATCGCCTGTTCCCGGTGCTGCTGATCGGACTGACCGCGCTGCTGACGATATGGCTGGACCAGATTTCGCGCTGGGACAGCCACCGCCGCGAACTCGATCCGGACAAGCCCGAGTACGTTGCGGAAAACATGATCGCCACCCGCTACGACAAGCAAGGCAAGCTGATGGACCGGCTGATCGCCACCCGCATGTGGCAGTATCCGGGCAAGCCCGACGCCTATTTCGAGAACCCCGACCTGTACCAGTACCAGCAGGGCGTGCTGCAATACCATGTGACCGGCGAGACCGGCCGCTACAACAACAAGAGCCAGCAGGCCTACTTCGACAAGAAAGTCGTTTTGATCAAACCCGCAGACAGCAAGCAGCCCGAAACCCGGCTGGTCAGCAGCGCGATGTTCGTCGATACCGGCAAGCGCTTCGCCAGCTCCAAGGCGCCGTCGGTGATCTACCAAGGCAACTCGGTCGCCAACTCCATCGGCTTCAGCTATCTGGAGTCGCAGGGCCTGCTCAATCTGTATTCCAAGACCAAGATCGTCTATGCCAAATAACTCCCGCATCCTGCTGGCCGGCTTGCTGCTGGCCGCCTCCGCGCTGGCTCACTCCGAACAGGCAGACAAAACCAAGCCCATCGAAATCACCAGCGACAACGGCTGCACCATGGAGCAGACCAAGGGCGTCTCCACTTGCACCGGCAACGTGGTGGTGATCCAGGGCACGCTGCGCCTGAACGCCGACAAGGTGGTAGCCACCCAGGACCCGCAAGGCAACCAGACGCTGCAGGCTACCGGCCGCATCGTCACCTTCCGCCAGAAGCTGGACAACAACAGCGGCTGGATCGAAGGCCAATCCAGCAAGCTGGACTACGACAGCGCCAAGCACTTCGCGGTGCTGACCGGCAACGCCCGCGTCAAGCGCAACGGCGACCTCGTGATCGGCAACGTGATCACCTACGACACCCAGAGCGAGGTCTACCAGGTGATAGGCGGCGGCGCCAACGCCGGCAAGGGCGGGCGCACCACCGTGATCCTGCAGCCGAAGAACACCGCGTCGCAACCGGCGGCCGCCAAACCCGCCGCCGGAGCCGCCGCGCAATGAAGCACAGCATCCTCACCGTCACCAATCTGAAAAAGCGCTTCAAGAAGCGCACCGTGGTCAAGGACGTGTCGCTCAGCATCGAGAGCGGCGAAGTCGTCGGCCTGCTCGGCCCCAACGGCGCCGGCAAGACCACCAGTTTCTACATGATCGTCGGCCTGATCGGCGCCGACGACGGCGACATTCGCCTGGACGACGCGTCCATCACTCACTACCCGATCCACCAGCGCGCCCAGCTCGGCCTCGGCTACCTGCCGCAGGAAGCGTCCATCTTCCGCCGCATGACGGTGGAAGAGAACATCGCCGCCATCCTGGAAATCTCCGGCCTCAAGGGCAAGGAGCTGGAAAAGGAGCTGGACCTGCTGCTGGACGACCTCAACATCGGCCACCTGCGCGACAGCAACGCGCTGTCGCTGTCCGGCGGCGAGCGCCGCCGGGTGGAGATCGCCCGCGTGCTGGCCACCCGTCCGCGCTTCATCCTGCTGGACGAACCTTTCGCCGGCGTGGATCCGATCGCGGTGATCGACATCCAGAAGATCATCTCCTTCCTGAAGGAGCGCGGCATCGGCGTGCTGATCACCGACCACAACGTGCGCGAGACGCTGCGCATCTGCGACCGCGCCTACATCATCAGCGACGGCTCGGTGCTGGCCTCCGGCGAGCCGGAAGAACTGGTCAACAACGAGAGAGTGCGCGAGGTCTACCTCGGCGAGCACTTCCATCTGTAAACGATGAAACAGGCCCTTCAGCTCAAGGTATCCCAGCAACTGACGCTGACGCCGCAGCTGCAGCAATCGATCAAGCTGCTGCAACTGTCCACACTGGACCTGCAGACGGAGGTGGAGCGCTTCCTGCTGGACAATCCGCTGCTGGAGCGCGGCGACGAGCCCCGCGACGGCGAAGCCGCTCCCGACAGCGCGGAACAGCAGGAAAGCCCGGCCGAGGCCCAGGACGCCGACAGCCGCGACGACGGCGCCGGCGAACTGCTGGACTGGGGTGCCGGCAGCCGCAAGGGGGACGACAATGACTTCGACCCCATGCTCAACGTGCCCTGCCCGGTCAGTCTGCGCGAGCACCTGCTGACGCAACTGGGCGAAATCGCCCTCTCCGACCGCGACCGCGCGGTGATGCGCCTGCTGATAGAGGAACTGGACGACGACGGCTACCTGCCGCTGCAGCTGGACGAGCTGGCCGGCAACCTGCCGCTGGAACTGGAGCTGGAAGTCGACGAGCTGGCGGTGGGCCTCAGGCTGCTGCAGCAGTTCGACCCCGCCGGCGTGGGCGCGCGCTCGCTGGCCGAATCGCTGACGCTGCAGTTGCAGCGCCTGCCCGGCGTCGAGCCTGAGCACGCGCTGGCGCTGGCCATCGTCCGCGAGCACCTGGCCCTGCTCGGCAGCCGCGACTACGCCCGGCTGAAAAAGCTGCTGCGCTGCGACGACGCGGCGCTGCGCGGCGCGCAGGCGCTGATCGCCCGCCTCAACCCGCACCCGGCCACCGGCTTCGGCCACGGCGAAACCCATTACGTGATTCCCGACATCAGCGTGCGCAAGCTGCGCGGCCGCTGGGCGGCCGAGCTCAACCGCGCGGCGATGCCCCGCCTGCGCGTCAACCGGCTGTACGAGCGCATGCTGGCCGACCAGCGCGCCGGCGGCGAAATGTCGGGCCGGCTGCAGGAGGCCCGCTGGCTGGTCAAGAACATCCAGCAACGGTTTGACACCATACTCAAAGTGGCGGAAGCTATCGTTGAGCGCCAGCAATCGTTCTTTGAGCACGGCGAAGTGGCGATGCGCCCGCTGATCCTGCGGGACATCGCGGAAGAACTGGGCCTGCACGAATCCACCGTTTCCCGATCCACCAGCCAGAAATACCTGCTTTGTTCGCGGGGCTTGTTCGAGCTCAAGTATTTCTTCGGCAGTTCGCTGGAAACTGAAAGCGGCGGAGAGTGCTCCGCCACCGCGATCAAGGCCCACATCCGCGGCATGATAGACGCCGAGGACCGCGCGAAGCCGCTGTCCGACAGCGCCATCGCCGACGCGCTGGCCAAGCAGGGAATACAGGTTGCCAGACGCACCGTAGCCAAGTATCGTGAAGCCATGCAGATTCCGGCGGTGAATCTGCGCAAGGCGCTGTAGGGCGCCTCAAGAATACAATGCCGCCCGGCAACCCGACCGGGTGGTCAACACCAGAAGGAGCTAGGGTATGAACCTCAAAGTAACTGGCCTGCACCTGGAAGTCACCCCGTCGCTGCGCGAATACATCGAGAACAAGCTGGAGCGCATTACCCGCCATGTCGACCATGTGATCGACATCTCCGTCACCCTGTCGGTGGACAAGCTGGTCCAGAAGGCTGAAGTCAATGTGCACCTGTCCGGCAAGGACATCCACATCGAAGCTTCCGAGGCCGACCTCTACGCCGCCATCGACGTACTGATGGATAAGCTGGACCGCCAAGTCCTGAAGTACAAGGAAAAGCTGACCGAGCACCGCGCGACGGGCTCGGGCGAAGCGTCTCAGACCCAGGCCTCGCTGTAAGGCCTGACTGAAGACAACGGGAGCCTGACGGTTCCCGTTTTTCTTTGCGCTTGCCGGTTTTCAGTACTATCAAGGCAACGTAGAATTCACAGTTTCACCCCAAGAGCCGCATGCATACTCCAACATGACTCTCATCGGCAAGATCCTGACCCCGGACCATATCCTGCTGGATCTGGACGTCGCCAGCAAGAAGCGGGTGTTCGAACAAGTGGGACTGCTCGTGGAAAACACCCGCGGCATCGCCCGCAGCGAGGTTTTCGACAGCCTGTTCAGCCGTGAAAAACTGGGTTCCACCGGACTCGGCCAGGGCGTGGCCATTCCCCATGGCCGCGCGCGCGGCCTCAAGGAAGCCACCGGCGTGTTCATCCGCCTGAAGGCGCCCATTCCCTTCGACGCGCCGGACGGCAAGCCGGTGCAATGCCTGTTCGTGCTGCTGGTCCCCGAGCACGCCACCGACCTGCACCTCCAGGTGCTGTCGGAGCTGGCGCAGCTGTTCTCCAGCCGCCAGATGCGCGAGCAGATGCTTGGCGCCGGCGCGCGCGACGACCTGTACAAGCTGCTTTGCGAATGGACGCCCCATGCCTAGCATCACCGTGCGCCGGCTGTATCAGGAAAACCAGCAGAAGCTGAATCTGACTTGGGTCGCCGGCACCGGCGGCTCCGACAACGTGATCGGCAACGACGACCAGCGGCCGACGCTGGCCCTGGTCGGCCACCTGAACTTCATCCACCCCAACCGGGTGCAGGTGCTGGGCCTCGCCGAGGTCGACTACCTTAACAAGCTGGAGCAGTCGGCGGCCAAGACCGCGCTGGACCAGCTGTTCCACAAGAGCATGTCGGTGGTGATGGTCACCAACAACCAGCCAGTGCCCCGGCTGCTGCGCGACTACTGCCACAGCCACAACGTGCCCCTGATGTGCAGCACGCTGGAAAGCCCGTACCTGATGGACGTGCTGCGGATATACCTGGCGCGCGCGCTGGCGGTGTCCACCGTGCTGCACGGCGTGTTCCTCGACGTGTTCGAGATCGGCGTGCTGATCATGGGCGACTCCGCGATGGGCAAGAGCGAGCTGGCGCTGGAGTTGATCTCCCGCGGCCACGGCATGGTGGCCGACGACGCCGTCGAGCTATACCGCATCGGCCCGGACACGCTCGAAGGACGCTGCCCGCCGCTGCTGCGCGACTTCCTGGAAGTGCGCGGCCTCGGCATCCTCAACATCCGCACCATCTTCGGCGAGACCGCGGTCCGCCCCAAGAAGGTGCTGAAACTGATCATCCATCTGGTCAAGGCCAACGACCAGGCGATGCAGGCGCTGGACCGGCTGAACATCCAGTCGGAAACTCAGGACATCATCGGCGTCACCGTGCGCAAGGTGGTGCTGCCCGTGGCCGCCGGCCGCAACCTGGCGGTGCTGGTGGAGGCCGCCGTGCGCAACTACATCCTGCAGCTGCGCGGCATCGACAGCACCCGCGAATTCATCGAACGCCACACCAATTTCTTGCGAGACCAGGAAAATGCGCCTGATATTGATTAGCGGCCTGTCCGGTTCCGGCAAGTCGGTGGCGCTGCGCGCGCTGGAGGATTCCGGTTTCTACTGCGTGGACAATCTGCCGGCCACCATGCTGCCGGAAGCGATGGCGATGTACGCCGACTTCGGCTACAAGGACATCGCCATCAGCGTGGATACCCGCTCCGGCCCCACCCTGGGCGCGCTGCCCAAAGTGGTGGAATCCCTGAAGGCCCAAGGCATGGATGTTCGGCTGCTGTTCCTGGAAGCCAAGCCGGAAACGCTGGTCAAACGCTTCTCCGAAACCCGCCGCCGCCACCCCCTGTCCGACACCGGCATCACGGTGGAGGAAAGCATATTGCTGGAGCAGGAGATGCTGGCCGAGGTGCTGGAGCTGGGCACCCGCATCGACACCAGCGAACTGTCCGCCAACGCCCTCAGAAGCTGGGTGCGCGAACTGGTCGATGCCGACAGCAGCCAGCTGACGCTGATCTTCGAATCGTTCGGCTTCAAGCATGGCGTGCCGCAGGACGCCGATTTCGTCTTCGACGCCCGCTGCCTGCCCAATCCCTATTACGATCCGCAGCTGCGCCCGTTCACCGGCCGCGACCAACCCATCATCGACTTCTTCGCCGGCCATCAGGAAGTGGCCGAGATGATAGCCGACATCCAGGCGATGATCGCCAAGTGGCTGCCCTGCTACGGCAAGGAAAACCGCAGCTACCTGACGGTGGCCGTCGGCTGCACCGGCGGCCAGCACCGCTCGGTGTACATCATCGAGAATCTGGCGCGCTCCTTCCCCGACCGCCAGGTATTGGTCCGCCACCGCCAGTTGTACCGCGAACACTGACCATCGGCAGGGCCCGCCGCCCTGCCCGTCCAGCCCGGCTGGAGAAAGAAGCCGATGCCCCGCAAAACCGTCACCGTCGCCCTCACCGGCGCCTCGGGCCTGCCTTACGGCCTGCGCCTGATCGAGGCCCTGCTCGCCGCCGGCGCGCGGGTGTGGGTGCTGTATTCCCAAGCCGCCCAGGTGGTGGCCAAGCAGGAAATGCAACTGACCCTGCCCTCGCGTCCGGCCGAAATGAAAGCCTGGCTGCAGGCCCGCTATCCCGCCGGCGACGGCCAGTTGGAAGTCTACGGCCGCGAGGAATGGTTCGCGCCGGCGGCGTCCGGCTCCAATCCGCCGGACGCGATGGTGGTGTGCCCGTGTTCGATGGGCACGCTGGCGGCTATCCGCCACGGCATGAGCGACAACCTGATCGAACGCGCGGCCGACGTCTGCATCAAGGAGCAGCGCAAGCTGGTGCTGGTGCCGCGCGAGACGCCGCTGTCCGCCATCCACCTGGAAAACATGCTGGACCTGGCGCGCCTGGGGGTGGTGATCCTGCCCCCCGCCCCCGGCTTCTACACCCATCCCAAGAGCGTGGACGACATGGTGGACTTCGTCGTCTCCCGCATCCTCGATCAACTGGGCGTCGAACAAACCTTGACGCCGCGCTGGGGAGCATGAACATGGACGGCGGCCCGATCCTGAGCCTGGAAGCGCTGCGCCGGCTGGAACAGGCCGCCGCCGGCCATGGACTGAACCTGATGCGCCGCGCCGCGCTTGCCGCCGCGGACTGGGTCACCCGCCACAGCCCCCCGGCCTCGCCGCTGCTGGTCTGCGCCGGCCCCGGCAACAACGGCGGCGACGCGCTGCACGCGGCGCTGGCGCTGCGCAAGCGCGGCCATCCGCTGACCATCCTGCAGCCCATCGCTCCGGCCAGCGACGAATGCCGCGCCGCGCGCCGGCAGGCGGAAAAAGCAGGCCTCTCCATCCTGGCTGAATTGCCCGGCGGCGCGCCGCCTCCGGCGCTGCTGATAGACGGCCTGTTCGGCATCGGCCTGTCCCGTCCGCTGGGTCCCGCCTGGCAAGACCTGATAAATCGGCTGAACCGCCTGGATTGCGCCAAGTTGGCGCTGGACTGCCCCAGCGGGCTTGACGCCTATACCGGGCAGCCGCAAGGCGCGGCCATCCGCGCCGACCACACCCTGACCTTCCTCTGCCACAAGCCGGGGTTGTTCGGCGGGCCAGGCGCCGACTTTGCCGGCCAGGTGGAGCTGGCTATGCTGGACTGCCCCGCCGGCCTGTATCCGGAAGCCGAAGGCGAGCTCAACCGCCCGCCGGTCGCGGCGCTCGCCCGCAACCGGGACAGCCACAAGGGCAGCTACGGCTCCGTATCCGTCATCGGCGGCGCGCCCGGCATGCTGGGCGCGGCGCTGCTCGCCGGCCGCAGCGCGCTGGCCGGCGGCGCCGGCAAAGTCTATCTGTGTCCGCTGGACGACCGGCTGCCGGTCGACCCAGCCGCGCCGGAACTGATGGTGCGCCCGGCGGACGAAGCCGCGGACCTGCCCGTCGCCGACGTGCTGGCCGTCGGCCCAGGCCTGGGCCGGCAGGAGCTGGCCGAGCGGCTGCTGGAGCAGGCCATCGCCCGCGCCGTTCCCCTGGTGCTGGACGCCGACGCGCTCAATCTGCTGGCGGTCCGCCGCGATCTGGCCGCCCTCGTCGCCGAGCGCAGGGCGCCTACCGTGCTGACGCCCCACCCCGCCGAAGCCGCCCGGCTGCTGCGGCTGGGCGGCGCCCAAGAGATCCAGGCCGATCGCGTGCCCCATGCCCGCCGGCTGGCCGCCGGCCTGAACAGCGTTGTCGTCCTGAAAGGCGCCGGCAGCCTGATCGCAAGGCCTGATGGCTACTACCGCGTCAATGACAGCGGCGGACCGGAACTGGCCGTCGCCGGACAGGGCGATGTATTGACCGGCCTCATCGCCGCGCTGCTGGCCCAGGGCCTGGACGCTTTCGACGCCGCCTCGCTGGCGGTCCGGCTGCACGGGCTGGCCGGCGACGACTACCGCGCCGAAAACGGCGGCCCGATCGGCCTCGCCGCCTCCGCGACCATGCCACGCCTCAGCCGCGCGCTCAACCGCCTGCTGGCCGGGATCTGAAGCGCTTTGCCGATGACGACGGTTTGTGGTTAACATCGACCGGCAAGCCACCACACCGGAGAGCCGTCTTGTCGTCCGCCCATAATCAGAAAAAAGCCTACGCCTTCGGTCTCGGCGCCGTGCTGGCCTGGTCCACTGTCGCCAGCGCCTTCAAGCTCAGCCTGCAGCACCTCAGCCCGATGCAACTGGTGCTGTACGCCAGCGCCGCCTCCCTGCTGTCGCTGCTCTCCATCCTGGCCTGGCAGCGCCGCCTGCCCGAACTGGCCGCCGCCTTCCGCCGCCACTGGAAAAGCTCGCTGCTGTTCGGCGCGGTCAATCCCTTCATCTACTATCTGGTGCTGTTCCAGGCCTACTCGCTGCTGCCGGCGCAGGAAGCGCAGGCGATCAACTACACCTGGGCGCTGACGATGACCCTGCTGGCTGTGCCGCTGCTGAAGCAGAAGCTGCGCGCCCAGGACGCCGCCGCCGCGCTGATCTGCTATCTGGGCGTGCTGGTGATCGGCACCCGGGGGCGCTTGCTGGAGCTGCACTTCTCCAACCAGCTGGGCGTGCTGCTGGCGCTCGTTTCGACGCTGCTATGGGCCGGCTACTGGATCTTCAACACCCGCGACGCGCGCGAGCCGGTGCTGGGCCTGACGCTGAATTTCGCCTGCAGCCTGCCGCTAAGCCTGGCCTGGTGCGCCTGGCATGGCCAACTGGCGCTCCCCGCCTGGCAAGGACTGGCCGGCGCCGCCTATGTCGGCGCGCTGGAAATGGGCTTCACCTTCGTGCTGTGGCTGTCGGCGATGAAGCTGACGCGCAGCACCGCCAGCATCGCCAACCTGATCTTCCTGGCACCGATGGCGTCGCTGCTGCTGATCCACCTGATCGTCGGCGAGGCTATCCTGCCGTCGACGCTGCTGGGCCTGGCGCTGATCCTGGGCGGCCTGCTCGCGCAAAAGTTGCCGCTGCGCCGCGCGCAAACGCAACCGCTGGCCGCGCCTCCATCCTGAGCCGCGGCCGCGCGCGGACCAGAAGCCGTTCTCGATCCGGCATGGCAATTCCTTCGCCCTCTGCCTACGATTCATTCTGAGGGCACGGGTAAACAGGCACCATGAAAAGTATCAAGACAAGGTTAATGTTATGGCTGATGGCATGGATCACCACCATTCTGGGGACGACTGGACTGTATTTCTACATCCATGACTACAATATTGACCAGAATGACTTCCAGACCCAGCGCGCCGCCGTGCAGTCGCGGCTTTCCCTGTCCCTGCCGCACGGCATCTGGCAGCTAGACGACGAAAACGTCCGCCTGGCGCTGGACAGCGAATTGAGCTGGCCCTCGGTTATCGCCATCAACGTCAAGGGGGAAAGCGGCCTCAACCTGGGCCGCACCCGCGACGCCAACGGCAGTCTCCGCGACATGCTGCCCAACGAGCAGCCCAAGGTCGACGACACCCTCAGCATTCCCATCATCTACCAGGGCAAGGAGCACCTGGGCACCGCCACCGTCTACCTGTCGCACGACGCGCTGCGCGCGCGCGAAGACCAGCACCTGATCACCATCGTCGCCCAGATCGTGCTGCTGGACGGCCTGATCTTCTTCATCATGTCGTTCAATCTGCAGCGCTTCATCTTCCAGCCGCTGGCCAAGCTGCAGCAGGCGCTGAACACCGCGATCCGCGCGCCGGACGCCAGCGGCGCCCAGATCACCCACCTGGCCGACGACGAGATCGGCGGCATCGTCAACGGCTTCAACCGCATCGTCGCCCGCACCGCCGCCGACCTGGTGAAACGGACCGCGGCCGAGGCGATCGCGCGCGAGGAAAAGGAAAAGGCGCAGCAGGCCTACAGCCAGCTGATGGCGACGCAGGAAACGCTGGTGGAAGCGGAAAAGATGGCGTCGCTGGGCAGCCTGGTGGCCGGCGTCGCCCACGAGATCAACACCCCGGTCGGCATCACGCTGACCGCCGCCTCGCACCTTGGCACCGCCACCTCGCACATCACCGGCAAGCTGGACAGCGGCAACATCAAGAAGAGCGACTTCCAGAGCTATCTCGAAACGGCGCAGGAATGCTGCGAGCTGATCCTGGCCAACTCCGAGCGCGCCGCCAACCTGATCCACAGCTTCAAGCAGGTGGCGGTGGACCAGACCAGCGAGGCCAGGCGCAGCTTCCACCTGCACGATTACCTGAACGAGGTGATCACCAGCCTGAAACCCCGCTTCAAGCACACCAAGGTCTCGATAGACATCCAGTGCGAAGAGGACATCCTGCTGGACAGCTACCCCGGCGCGCTGGCCCAGGTGCTGACCAATCTGGTGGTCAACGCGCTGATACACGGCTACGAAGGCGGCGAGATCGCCGGCGCCATCGTCATCGAGGCCCACCGCAACGCCGCCCAGCATGTATCGATGACCATCAGCGACAGCGGCCAGGGCATCTCGCAGGAAAACCTGAGCCGGGTATTCGAACCCTTCTTCACCACCCGCCGCGGCACCGGCGGCAGCGGCCTCGGCCTCAACATCGTCTACAACATCGTGCGGCAGCGACTGGGCGGCAACATCGAGGTTCACAGCGAGGTTGGACAGGGCACCCGATTCACGCTGGACATGCCTTGCATCGCCCCCACCGTCCAGCATAAGGAGAATGTGGCATGAGCCAACAAGCATCCCTTCCAGACGACGACAACTGGCTGCTGGACGACAACGACGGCGAGGAAACGCCCCGTCCGTCCGAAGTGCGCAAGCCCTGGAAAGTGCTGATCGTCGATGACGAAAAGGACGTGCACACCGCCACCCGCATCGCGCTGCGCGGCATCAGCTACAAGGAGCGCCCGCTGGAGCTGCTGAGCGCCTACAGCGGCGCCGAGGCCTTTCAGATGCTGCAGCAGCATCAGGACATCGCGCTGATCATGCTGGACGTGGTGATGGAAAGCGAGGACGCGGGCCTGAGGCTGGTGCACCGCATCCGCGAGGAGCTCGACAACGGCGTGGTGCGCATCGTGCTGCGCACCGGCCAGCCCGGACAGGCGCCGGAGCAGGAGGTCATCCTCAATTACGACATCAACGACTACAAGACCAAGACCGAACTCACCACCCAGAAGCTGTTCACCACCACCATCGCCTCGCTGCGCGCCTACGAAAACCTGGTGTCGCTGGAAAAGAACCGCCAGGGCCTGGCCAAGATCCTGGAGAGCGCGTCCGATCTGTACCAGCTGCACTCGCTGCGGGAGTTCGCATCCGGCGTGCTGCGCCAGATCAGCGCGCTGCTGGACATCGGCACCGACGGCATTCTGTGCGTGCGCAACGACAATATGGTCGGCCGGCCTGAACTGGAAATCCTGGCGGTGTCCGGCGCCTACGAATACCTGGCGGAATCCGGCGACCTGTCCAACGAGCCGCACCTGGAAGCGGTGTTCCAGCAGGTGTTCAAGGAAAAGCGCAGCATTTACCAGCATCCCTACGACGTGCTGTACATCTCCTCGCGCAACCGCCGCGAGTTCGCCGTCCACTTCATGCCGCAATGGCCGCTGGACGCCGTGGAGCGCGACTTGCTGGACGTGTTCTGCCAGCGCATCTCGGCCGCCTACGACAACCTCTACCTGTACAACCAGCTGCGCAGCGCCCAGGAAGCCACGGTGGTTGCGCTGGCCGATCTGGCGGAATTCCGCGACACCGACACCGGCGACCACGTGCTGCGGGTGCAAAAGCTGACCGACGCCATCGCCGAGGAAATGGCCGGCGACAACCATTACCCCGAGCTGATGACCCGGGAGTTCATGGACATGGTGGGCATGGCCAGCATCCTGCACGACATCGGCAAGGTGGCGACGCCTGACAATATCCTATTGAAACCCGGCAAGCTGGATCCTGACGAACGCGCCATCATGGAGCAGCACGCGACGATAGGCGCGCAGATCCTGGCCAAGTCCGCCCAATTGGTGGAGGGCGCCAGCTATCTGTCGCTGGGCTCGGAAATCGCCGGCGGCCACCACGAACACTTCGACGGCAACGGCTATCCCAGCAAACTCAAAGGCCAGGACATCCCGCTGTCCGCCCGCATCGTCGCGGTGGTGGACGTGTTCGACGCGCTGCTCAACAAGCGCCCCTACAAGGAGCCGTGGAGCATGGAGGACACGATGAAGTACATCAATGGCCGCGCCGGCACCCAGTTCGATCCGCATGTGGTCGCCGCGCTGAGCCGGCTGGTGGACGAAGACAGGCTGCCGGTGCAGTTCGGCGACTAGATCGGCTTGCCCAGCAAATGAAAACGGCAGCGCTCGGCTGCCGTTTTTCGTTCCCGCGAAATGCGCTCAGGCCACGTAGTTCAACACGCAAAGATACTGGCAGATGCTGCCGCCCAGCACGAACAAATGCCAGATGCCGTGGCCGTGGCGTATCTTCTCGTCGTTCAGGAACCAGTAGATGCCCGCGCTGTACAGCAGGCCGCCCAGCGCCAGCCAGAACAAGCCGCCGGGCTCCAGCGCCTCGATCAGCGGCTTGATCGCGATCAGCACCAGCCAACCCATCGCCACGTACAGGATCATGGACAGGATGCGGGTGCGCCGCCCCAGCGTCAGCTCCTGGATGATGCCGAACAGCGCCAGCCCCCAGCTGACGCCGAACAGGGTCCAGCCCCAGGCGCCGCGCAGCGTCACCAGCGCGAACGGCGTGTAGCTGCCGGCGATCAGCAGATAGATCGCCGAATGGTCGCACTTCTGCAGGATGGCCTTGGCCCGCCCCCTGAAGCTGTGGTACAGCGTCGAGATCAGGTACAGCGTCACCAGCGTGCCGCCGTACAAGCTGAAGCTGACGATTTTCCATGGATCGCGCTGCATGGCCGCCTCGACCACCAGCACCACCAGACCGGCTATCGCCAGCAGGGTGCCGGCAAGATGCGAATAGCCGTTGAAGCGTTCGCCGCGATACATAATTGTTTTTCCTCGAGGCCGGCATCCAGCCGGCGCTTGCTGCAGTTTGGAGCCTCATTCGCTCCTCGAGGTTCCATTGTCCCCCGTCCGACGATCCAAGACCAGCGGTTTGCTCAAACAAAAAGCGGGCCGAGGCCCGCTTGTTTCCCGACAACCGCCAAAATCAGGCGCCCAGCGCCTTCAGCACCTCGTCGCGCACGGTTTCCACCGCGCGGGTGCCGTCGATCTTCACGTACTTCGGCGCCTTGGCGCTGCCGCTCTCGGCCAGCTTGCCGTAGAAGCCCACCAGCACGGCAGTCTGTTCGTGGTAGACGGACAGGCGCTTCTTGACGGTTTCTTCCTTGTCGTCGTCGCGCTGAACCAGCTCCTCGCCAGTCACATCGTCCTTGCCGGCCGCTTTCGGCGGGTTGAAGGCGACATGGTAGGTGCGGCCCGAGGCCAGGTGCACGCGGCGGCCGGCCATGCGCTCGACGATGGCGGCGTCCGGCACGTCGATCTCAACCACGTAGTCGATGTCCACGCCGGCGGCGATCATCGCCTCGGCCTGCGGAATGGTGCGCGGGAAGCCGTCGAACAGGAAGCCGTTGCCACAGTCGTCCTGGGCGATGCGCTCCTTGACCAGGCCGATGATGATGTCGTCGCGGACCAGGCCGCCGGCATCCATGATGGCCTTGGCTTCCAGGCCCAGCGGGGTGCCGGCCTTGACCGCGGCGCGCAGCATGTCGCCGGTAGAGATTTGCGGGATGCCGAACTTCTCGCGGATGTAGTTGGCCTGGGTGCCTTTGCCGGCGCCCGGAGCGCCCAACAGGATCAATCGCATTTATGTGACTCCAGTCTGTTTGATTTATGAATTCTTTTGGAGCGCCTACAGCCCCCTCAAGCGAACAGCCGTCGTACCCGTTCCAGGTCTTCCGGCGTATCCACCCCGGCGGCCGGCGCCTCGTCCGCCAATGCCACCGCGATGCTGTAACCATGCCAGAGCACGCGCAATTGTTCCAGCGCCTCGTATTGCTCCAACGGTCCCGGCTCCAGCCCGGCGTAAGCGGCCAGGAAGCCGGCGCGGTAGCCGTACATGCCGATGTGGCGGTAGACCGGCAGTCCTGCCGGCAGCGCCGAGCGGTCGGCAGCGTAGGCGTCGCGGGCATAGGGAATCGGTGCGCGGCTGAAATAGAGCGCGCGGCCGTTCTTGTCGAGAACCACTTTCACCACATTGGGATTGAAATGGTCGGCCGCGTCGTGCAGCGCGTGCGCCAGCGTCGCCACCGGCGCGTCGCCGGCGGCCAGCAGCTCGGCCAGCCGGTCGATCAGCTCGGGCTGGATCAGCGGCTCGTCGCCCTGCACATTGATCACCAGCGCGTCGGCCGGCAGCGCCAGCTTGGCGGCCACCTCGGCCAGGCGGTCGGTGCCGCTGGGGTGGTCTGCCCGCGTCAGCGCCGCCTCGACGCCGTGGGCGGCGCAGGCGGCAAGGATGTCGGCGTGGTCGGTGGCGACGACGACGCGGGAAGCGCGGCTCTTCGCCGCCTGCTCGGCCACGCGCACCACCATCGGCTTGCCGGCGATGTCGGCCAGCGGTTTGCCCGGCAGGCGGCTGGACGCCATCCGCGCCGGAATCACCACGACGAAACCGTTCATTTGACTTCTTCTTCCGGCGGCAGCTCGCGCGCCTCGCTCTCCAGCATCATCGGAATGCCGTCCTTGATCGGGAACGCCAGGCGGTCGCCCTTGCAGATCAGCTCTTCCTTGCTCTTGTCGAACACCAGCGGACCCTTGCACAGCGGGCACACCAGGATTTCCAGAAATTTAGCGTCCATGTTTCGTCTTCAAGCGGGCTAGTATCCATTCGCACAGATCAGGCGCCAGCGTGGCCTGAACCGGCAAAACCCATAGTCTAGCACGCTGCGCCGCGTCATGAAGCGCGCGCGCGAGCTTGACCGCGTCCTTGCTGGTGACGATCACCGCGTCGGCGTCGGCGGGAATGTCGCCAGGCGCGAACGCGTGGTGGTCGGGAAAGGACAGCCGCCGATCAACGGCGATGCCCTGCGCCGCCAGCGTGTCGAAAAAGCGCTCGGGATGGCCGATGCCGGCCAGCGCCGCCACCTTCAAACCTGCGAAGCCGGCCGCGTCCCGCGTGCGCGACGCGTCATCCAGCGCATGGCAGGCGCCGGGGCGCAGCGTCATGGCGAAGCGCGGCAGCGCCGCCGGCAAGGCCAGCGCCACGCCCGCGCCGTTGACCACGGCGGCGTCCACCGTCTCCAGCCGCGACGGCGGCTCGCGCAGCGGGCCATTGGGCAGCAGCCTGCCGTTGCCGAGGCCGCGCCGGCCGTCCAGCACCGCGATCTCCAGATCGCGCGCCAGCCGGTAATGCTGGAGGCCGTCGTCGCTGAGGATCAGCTCGACGTCCGGATGCAGCGCCAGCAGGCGGCGGCCGGCGGCGACGCGGTCGCGCCCCACCACCACCGGCGCGCCGGCGGCGGCCAGCAGCAACGGCTCGTCGCCGACCAAGGCCGGATCGCTGTCGGGCTTCACCTCGGTCGGCGTCGCCGCCTCGCCGCCGTAGCCGCGGCTGATCACCCCGACTTTGACGCCCCTCTCGGCGAAATCGCGCAACAGCGCCAGCGTCAACGGCGTCTTGCCGACGCCGCCGACATTGATGTTGCCGATCACCACCACTGGAACCGCGAGCTTTTCGCTCGTTTTCCAGCCGCGGCGGAACGCTTGCCGGCGCAAAGCGGCCAGCAGCGCAAAAAGCCCTTCCAGCGGAGCCAGAAGGGCCATCAGCCAGCCTCGCGGCCGGTACCAGTGTTGTTCTATCAAACGCATGCCGCCTCAGGCTTCACTTCAGGTTCTGGGTGGCGAAAGTCAGTTGCGACAGACCGGCCTCGCGGGCCGCCTCCATCACGGCGATCACCGACTGGTGGGTGGACCTGGCGTCGGCGTTGACCACCACCACCACGTCGCGCTTGCCGGCCGCGGCGGCCCTCAGGCTGGCCAGCAGCGCGGCCTTGTCGCCGCCGGGCAGCTTGGCGTCATTCACCGCCATCGCGCCGTCGGCGGCCACCGCCACCTTGATCTCGACGGTCTTGCTCTGCTGCTGCTCGCCCTGCGCGGTCGGCAGATTGATCTTCAGTTCGGAAAAATGCGAGTAAGTGGTAGTGACCATCAGGAAGATCAGGATCACCAGCAACACGTCGATCAACGGGATGAAATTGATCTCTGGCTCTTCCCGGGCCCTGCCGCGACGAAAATCCATGTTCAGCCCCCGTTCTTGCGCTCGCCGTGCGCCACTTCCACCAGCTTGATCGCCTGCGCCTCCATTTCCACCAGCAGGCCGTCCACCTTGGAGCGGAAGTAGCGGTAGAACATCATGCTGGGAATCGCGACGATCAGGCCGAAGGCGGTGTTGTACAGCGCGACGGAAATACCGTGCGCCAGCTGCTGCGGATTGGCGCCGCTGGCGTTCTGGGAACCGAAAATCTCGATCATGCCGATCACCGTGCCCAGCAGGCCCAGCAGCGGCGCCATCGCGGCGATGGTGCCCAGCGTGGTCAGCAGACGCTCCAGCAGATGGGCGACCTGGCGGCCCTCGTCCTCGATCGCTTCCTTCATCACCTCGCGGCTGCCGTGCACATTGCGCAAGCCGGCGGCGAACAGGCGGCCCAGCGGCGAATGGCCCTGCAGGCGCTGCAGCAGCTCATCCTTGTCGCCTATGCGCCGGTATTCCTGCAAGGTCTGCGCCAGCAGCCCCTGCGGCACCACCGCGCCGCGCCGCAACGTGTACAGGCGTTCCAGAATGATGGCCAGCGACACCACCGACGCGGCGATGATAGTCCAGATCGGCCAGCCGGCCGCTTCAACGATAGCCCACACGAAGCATTCTCCGTCATCGATACAAACGCCAGACTTTATTCCCTACAGCCGGGTTCAGGCAACCATGCGGGAATAAATTTCACGCCTCTTGCCACTTTTTTGGGCAAGCACTGTCAAATGCCGTTGCCACCGGCTTGCCGCGCAACTTATCCACAAGGTTATTCCGCGATTGCTGTGGATAAATCGACAAGCGCATGGACGGTTTTCCCCGCGATGGCATTGACATCGCTCAAAGCATTGTCGACGATGAATCGTCCAAACAATCGTTTGAATGAATATGAACCTGCCCATCTGGCTGATCAAGCTGTTGTTCAATCTGTGGCCGCCCTTCCTCGGCGCCGGCATCCGCGTGCACAAACTGTCTCCCGACTTCCGCCAGGCCGAGGTCAGGCTCAAGCTGGGCCTGGGCAACCGCAACTACGTCGGCACCCATTTCGGCGGCAGCCTGTACGCGATGACGGACCCGTTCTACATGCTGATGCTGCTGCGCCAGCTGGGCGGCGACTACTACGTATGGGACAAGACCGGCAGCATCGACTACCTGAAACCCGGCCGCGGCACCGTGCGCGCGCTGTTCGACCTCTCCGACCAACAACTGGCCGACATCCGCGAGCGCACCGCCGACGGCGAAAAGCATCTGCCGGAGATGACGGTGGAGATCCGCGACGCCGACGACGAACTGGTGGCCTTGGTGCACAAGACGTTGTACGTGCGCAGAAAGCCGGATCGCCGCTAAACAGGTGGGGCCCATGTAGAAAAAGCCGCGCAGAGCGGCTTTTTCTACATGGGCCCCGGGAAGCGTTTACTCCCCGAAACCACAGAACACTTCGCGCATCATCCTGAGCACGTCCAGCGTGCGGATGTCGCCCACCCGGTAGTAGACCCGGTTGGCGTCCTTGCGCGTGCGCAAAACGCCCTTGTCCCGCATAATGGCCAAGTGCTGGGAAATATTGCTCTGGGAAGTGCCAACTTGCTCGACGATGTCTTGCACGCTCACCTCCCTGTCTTCCAGCACCGATATGATCTTCAGACGCAGCGGATGCGACATGGCCTTCATCGCCCGCGATGTCTGTTCGATCTGGTCGTCGTTGAACAGCAAAGCTTTTCTCCTAATGTAGCCTGACATTTTTTTGATTTGACTGCGGTACAATAGTATCCACAAAACCAGATACTATCAAGGTTTTCTAATATTCTGAATGCGAATGCCATGAAATCCATCAAGCCAGTGTTGTTATTGATCCTCGACGGTTTCGGCCACCGCACGGAAGGCGATGACAATGCCATCCTGCACGCCAGAATGCCGGCATGGAACCGCCTGCGCGAACAGTACGCGTACGGAACGATCAACGCCTCGGAAAACTTCGTCGGCCTGCCCTCCGGCCAGTTCGGCAACTCCGAGGTCGGCCACCTGAACATCGGCGCCGGCCGCATCGTCCAGCAGGACATCAGCCGCATCGACTGCGACATCGAGGACGGCCGCTTCGCCGACAATGACACGCTGCAGCAAGCCATGAGCAAAGCTCAAGGCTCGGCCCTGCATATCCTGGGCCTGCTGTCCGATGGCGGCGTTCACAGCCACGAGAACCACATCCACGCGCTGATCCGCGCCGCCCAGGCCGCAGGCGTGCCCAAGATTTACGTCCACGCCTTCCTGGACGGCCGCGACACGCCGCCGCGCAGCGCGAAAACCTATCTGGAACGGCTGGACGCCGTGCTGGCCGAGTGCCCGAACGCGCGCCTGGTCTCCGTGACCGGCCGGTACTGGGCGATGGACCGCGACAAGCGCTGGGAACGCGTCGAGCCCGCCTATCGCCTGCTGGTGGAGGGCGAAGGCCTGTTCCACGCCGCAACCGGGCTGGAAGCGCTGCAAGCCGCCTACGCCCGCGACGAGAACGACGAGTTCGTCAAGGCCACCGGCATCGGCGCGCCGGTGAAGATGCGGGACGGCGACGCGCTGATCTTCATGAATTTCCGCGCCGACCGCGCCCGCCAGCTGACCACCGCGCTGACCGACCCGGCCTTCGACGGCTTCAAGGCCCGCCAGCCCAAGTTCGGCTGCTACGCCACCCTCACCAGCTACGGCGAAGCTTATTCCGCGCTGCCCACCGCCTACGCGCCGCAAAAGATCCACAACGGCATGGGCGAATACCTGTCGTCGCAGGGCCTGAAGCAGCTTCGGATCGCCGAAACCGAGAAATACCCGCACGTCACCTATTTCTTCAACGGCGGCGAGGAGCAGGTCTACCCGGGCGAGGATCGCATCCTGGTGCCGTCGCCCAAGGTGGCCACCTATGATCTGCAGCCGGAAATGAGCGCCGGCGAAGTCACCGACAAAATCGTCGCGGCGATCCAGTCCGGCCAATACCAGGCCATTTTCTGCAACTACGCCAACGGCGACATGGTCGGCCACAGCGGCGTGTTCGACGCCGCGGTCAAGGCGGTGGAGGCATTGGACGGCTGCATCGAACGCTGCGTGGAAGCGATGCTGGCCGCCGGCGGCGAGGTGCTGATCACCGCCGACCACGGCAACTGCGAGCAGATGTACGACGGCGAGCACCACCAGCCGCACACCCAGCACACCACCAACCAGGTGCCCTTCCTGTATATCGGCCGCCCGGCCAAGATTCGCGCCGGCGGCTCGCTGCGCGACATCTCGCCGTCGCTGCTGAAAATGATGGGACTGGAACAACCGGCGGAGATGACCGGTCAATCGCTGATCGACTTCCAATAATCGCCTCACGGAGCGGCGGCCATGCTCCGGCATGGCCGCCGCTATTGCCTCAAGCGAAAGAACATCCAGGGCATGAAACCTTACCTGCTGCTGGCCTTGCTGGCCGGCGCCGCCCAAGCGGCCAACACCAACGCCTCCTCCACCAGCCTGTCCACCACGCCGCACCAGCAGGACCTGAAAAACGTGCGCAAAGAAATCGACAGCCTGAGGAAGAACCTGGCGCAGAAACAGACGGTCCAGAAAGAGGCGCAGTCCGCGATCCAGGAATCTGAGCAGGCGATCACCCAGACCAAGCAGGCGCTGGCCACGCTGGAACAGCGCCAGAGCCGGTCGGAACAGCAACTGGCCGAGCTGCGCGGCAAGATCGAGCAAACCCGCGCCAAGCTGGCCGGCACCCGCCAGCGCGTCGGCCAGATGCTGGTGCGCCAGTACAAGAACGGCCGGCATGACGCGATGAAGCTGATGCTGAACGCCGACGACCCGAACCAGAGCGCCCGCGACCTCGCCTACTACCAGCACATCGCCCGCGCCGAACAGCAACTGGTCCAGCAACTGCTCGCCCAGCAAAAGCAGCTGGAAACGCTGTCCGCGCAGCTGGAACAGGAGCTCGCGCGGCTGAACAATCTGTCCGATCGCAAGTCGCAGGAAAAGAGCGATCTGGAAAAGGACAAGACCCAGCAGGTGCAGCAGCTGAACAAGGTGGCCGGCGAGATCAAGCAGGGCCAGAGCAAGCTGACCCAGCTGCAAGAGGATGAGAAGCACCTGGCCAACGTGATCGCCCAGATCAACCGCGAAATCCAGCGCCGCAAGGCGGAAGCCGCGCGCAAAGCCGCCGAGGCGCGCAAAGCCAAGCTGGCCGCCGCTCGCGAAGCCGCGCGCAAGGAAAACGAGCGCCGCCGCAAGCTGGCCGAGCAAGCCAAGAAACAAGGCAAGCCGGTGCCGGAAGAAGCGAAGAAGCCGGTGATCGTCAAGGAAGAGCCGGCCCAGAAGGTGGACGAGGTCGCCGACGACAGCGCCTCCGGCCGCGCCTTCGCCAGCCTGCAGGGCAAGATGAAGATGCCGGTGGCCGGCCAGATCGGCGGCGCCTACGGCAAACCGCGCAAGGAGGGCACCACCTGGAAGGGCGTGTTCATCCGCGCCGCCGCCGGCCAGCCGGTGCGCAGCGTGGCCGACGGCACCGTCGTCTATGCCGATGAGTTGCGCGGATTCGGCAAGGCGGTGATCATAGACCATGGCGGCAATTACATGACGGTGTACACCAATCTGTCCGCCATCGCCAAATCGTCCGGCGGCAGCGTCAAGGCCGGGGAAACACTCGGCAACACTGGATCGCTGGACAACGGGGAATCCGGATTGTACTTTGAAATCCGGCACCTGGGCCGCACCCTCAACCCGCAAGCCTGGACACGCTAAGGTGCCGGACACGGAGAATCAGCAAAGCATGAGCAGCCAAAAAATGAAGAAAATCGCATGGTTGGTGGCAGGCGCCATGGCCGGTGGCGTACTGACCCTCAGCATGCAGGCCCTGGCCGACAAGGAAGCCTCGCCGCTGCCGCTGAACGAACTGCGCACCTTCGCCGAGGTGTTCAGCGTGATCAAGCAAAGCTACGTCGAGCCGGTGACGGACAAGAAACTGATCGACGAAGCCATCAAGGGCATGCTGACCGGCCTGGATCCGCATTCCGACTACATGGACGCCGAGGAATTCAAGGAGCTGCGCGAAGGCACGCAGGGCGAATTCGGCGGCCTGGGCATCGAGATCGGCGCCGAGGACGGCCTGGTCAAGGTGGTGTCCCCGATCGAGGACACGCCGGCGCAGAAGGCCGGCATCAAGAGCGGCGACCTGATCATCAAGATCGACGACACGCCGGTGCGCGGCCTGTCGCTGAACGACGCCGTGAAAAAGATGCGCGGCAAGCCGGGCAGCAAGGTCACGCTGACCATCGCCCGCAAGAACGAAGCCAAGCCGCTGGTGTTCACGCTGGCGCGCGCGGTGATAAAAACCAAGAGCGTCAAGTACAAGATGCTGGAATCTGGCTACGGCTACGTGCGCATCGCCCAGTTCCAGGAGCATACCGCGGAAGATCTGGCCGCCGGCCTGCAAAAGCTGTACCAGGAGAACAAGCAGCCGCTGAAGGGCCTGGTGCTGGACCTGCGCGACGACCCGGGCGGCCTGCTGAACGGCGCCGTCGGCGTCGCCGCCGCCTTCCTGCCCAAGGACAAGCTGGTGGTCTACACCGAGGGCCGCACGCCGGACGCCAAGATGCGCCTGACCGCCACGCTGCAGAACTACGCCCGCCAGAACGGCAGCGACCCGCTGGCGAAGCTGCCGGTGGCGGTGCGCAGCGTGCCGCTGGCCGTGCTGGTCAACGGCGGCTCGGCCTCGGCGTCGGAAATCGTCGCCGGCGCGCTGCAGGACCACAAGCGCGCGGTGCTGGTGGGCACGCAGACTTTCGGCAAGGGCTCGGTGCAGTCCATCCTGCCGCTGGGCAGCCAGGGCGGCATCAAGCTGACCACCGCCCGCTACTTCACGCCTAGCGGCCGCTCGATCCAGGCCAAGGGCATCACGCCGGACGTGGTGGCCGAAGACGCGACGCTGACCGCGGCCGACCAGGCGATGCGCGTGCGCGAGGCGGATCTGGAAAACCACCTGGCCAACCCCAACGGCGACGACAAGCCGGCCAAGACGGCCAAGCCCGCTGCCAAGCCGGTGCCGCCGCCGGCCCCCGCGCCGGAGGGCAAGGACAAGGAGCCGGCCGCGCCGGACGCGCAGGGCGGGCAGCGGATGCCGAATCCGAAGAACGACTACCAGCTGTCGCAGGCGCTGAATGTGCTCAAGGTGCAACAGATCCTGCAGAAAAACGAGAACTGAGCCTCCGGTTCCCGACATCGTGCCGCCCGGTCCCGCCGGGCGGCATTTTTCATGCCGCCGCGCTTACTTTCCGAAACACAATGCCGCGGCAATCCTGATATTCTTGATGGTTATCCATCCCTTCCACCGGCCGGAGCCCGCCGCATGCTGACCCGCGAGTTCGTCCACACTTTCCGCGAAGCCGCGCCCTACATCAACGCCTACCGCGGCAAGACCTTCGTGCTGGCCATGGGCGGCGAAAGCCTGCTCGACGGCGACTTCTCCAGCATGGCGCAGGACATCAACCTGCTGGTCAGCCTGGGCGTGCGCATCGTGCTGGTGCACGGCATTCGGCCGCAGATCGAAACCCTGCTGCAGCGCCAAAGCATCGCCCCCCAGTTCCACCTGGGCCGACGCGTCACCGACGCCGCCACCATGGACATCGTCAAGCAGGCGGCCGGCGCCACCCGCCACGACGTGGAGGCGCGGCTGTCGATGGGCATGCCCCACTCGCCGATGCATGGCGCCCACTTGCGGGTAGCCGGCGGCAATTTCGTCACCGCGCAGCCGCTGGGCGTGCTGGACGGCATGGACATGCAATACACCGGCCAGGTGCGACGAGTAGACGCCGCCGCCATCCGCCTGCGCCTGGACGCCGGCGAGCTGGTGCTGCTGACCCCGGTAGGCTATTCGCTGACCGGCGAAAGCTTCAATCTGACCATGGAGGAGCTGGCCGCCCACGCCGCCATCGCGCTGAAGGCGGAAAAGCTGATCTACGTGGTCGAGGGCCGCGGCGTCGTCGAACACGACGGCCAGCTGGTCAGCTCGCTGACCGCCCATCAGGCAGAAGAGATGCTGCAATCGGGCAGCCTGCCCGACGACGTGGCCACCTACCTGCCCTACTGCATCCGCGCCACCCGCGACGGCATCCCCCGCGCCCACTTGGTCAGCCGCCATCAGGACGGCGCGCTGCTGCTGGAGCACTTCACCCGCGGCGGCAACGGCACCATGATCGCCCGCGATCCGCTGGTGCGGGTGCGCAACGCCAGCATCGAGGACGTCGGCGACATCCTGGGCCTGATCCGCCCGCTGGAGGAGCAAGGCATTCTGGTGCGGCGCAGCCGCGAGCGGCTGGAAGTGGAGATCGGCGAATACTCGGTGCTGGAGCACGACGGCAAGATCTACGGCTGCGTGGCGATGCACCCGTTCCCGGAGGCCGAGACCGCCGAGCTGGCCTGCCTCGCCGTATCGCAGGAGAAGCGCGACGGCGGCTTCGGCGAAACGCTGCTCAAGCACGTCGAATACCAGGCGCGCACCCGCGGCCTGCAGTCGCTGTTCGTGCTGACCACCCAGACCTCGCACTGGTTCGTCGAACGCGGCTTCGCCGAGGCCGACAAGAGCTCGCTGCCGCTGGCCCGCCAGCAGTTTTACAATTACCAGCGCCGTTCCAAGGTATTCGTAAAGAAGCTGTAACAATTAACGGCGATGATGCCGCCACGGTTGGAACGGCGCGGGCTCTGTGACACAATAGCCTGTTGTTTCAATCCGATTTCAAGCAAGGATTTCAAGCGATGAGCCGAACCGTTAACTGCATCAAGCTGGGCCGCGAAGCCGAGGGCCTCGACTTTCCCCCGCTGCCGGGCGAACTGGGCAAGCGCGTTTACGAAAGCGTGTCCAAGGAAGCCTGGCAAGGCTGGCTGCGCTACCAGACCATGCTGATCAACGAGAACCGCCTCAGTCTGGCCGACGCGCGCGCTCGCCAGTATCTGGCCAGCCAGCTGGACGCCTACTTCTTCGGCCAGGGCGCCGACGCGCCGGCGGGCTACACGCCGCCGCAGAACTAAAGCCGTGAACAAGCCCTCCAAGCGAGGGCTTTATTGTTTCCGATCACCGTCATTTTGGCTCGCTACCGTATGTCACAACCGCAAGACCTGCTGCTGAACCGTGAACTGGGACTGATAGAATTCAACCGCCGGGTGCTGGCCCAGGCGGAGGACCCGGACCTGCCGCTGCTGGAACGCCTGAAGTTCCTCTGCATCGTCTCCTCCAATCTCGACGAATTCTTCGAGGTCCGCGTCGCCTGGCTGCAGGACGCGTCCCACGCCACGCCGGACCGCATCCTGGCCGACGGCGCCACGCCGGAGCAGGCGCTGGTCAAGGTGGCCCGCGCCAGCCACCAACTGGTGCGCGATCAATACGCAGTGATGAGCGACGTGCTGTTCCCGGCGCTGCGGGAGCAAGGCATCGTCTTCCTGCGCCGCAGCGAGTGGACCGAGCAGCAGCAGGAATGGGTGAAGAACTATTTCTTCCGCGAGCTGATGCCCATCCTGACGCCGATCGGACTCGATCCGTCCCACCCCTTCCCCAAGGTGCTGAACAAGTCGCTGAACTTCGCGGTGGAGCTGGAAGGCCGCGACGCCTTCGGCCGCGCGTCCGGCACCGCCATCGTGCAGGCGCCGCGCATCCTGCCGCGGGTGATCAAGCTGCCGGCCGACGCCTGCGAAGGCCGCCCGCATTGCTTCGTCTTCCTGTCATCCATCCTGCACTCGCACGTGCACGAGCTGTTCCCAGGCATGACGGTCAAGGGCTGCTACCAGTTCCGCGTCACCCGCGACAGCGAGCTGTCGGTCGACGACGACGACTTCAAGAATCTGCGCACCGCGCTGCAGGGCGAATTGCGCCAGCGCCAGTTCGGCGACGCGGTGCGGCTGGAGATCGCCGACACCTGCCCGCAGCACATGGAATCCTTCCTGCTGACCCAGTTCAATCTGCAGCCGCGCGACGTCTACCGCGTCAACGGCCCGGTGAACCTGGTGCGGCTGATGCAGGTGCCCGACCTGGTGGACCGCGCCGACCTCAAGTTCGCGCCGTTCACGCCCACGCTGCCGCTGCCGCTGCAGAAAAAATCGAAGTCGTCGCCGCTGTTCGAAACGATACGCAAGGGCGACATCCTGCTGCACCACCCGTACCAGAGCTTCCAGCCGGTGATCGACTTCCTGACCCAGGCTGCGACCGACCCGCACGTGGTGGCGATCAAGATGACGGTGTACCGCACCGGCACCGACTCGGTGCTGATGGAGTCGCTGATCGCCGCCGCCCGCGCCGGCAAGCAGGTGACGGTGGTGGTGGAGCTGATGGCTCGCTTCGACGAGGAGGCCAACATCGGCTGGGCCAGCCGGCTGGAGGACGCCGGCGCCCACGTGGTGTACGGCGTGATCGGCTACAAGGTGCACGCCAAGATGCTGATGGTGGTACGCCGCGAAGGCCCCGGCCTGCACCGCTATGTGCATCTGGGCACCGGCAACTACCACCCGCGCACCGCGCGGCTTTACACCGATTTCGGCTTGTTGACCTGCAACGAGGAAATCGCCAGCGACGTCAACGACATCTTCATCCAGCTGACCGGCCTGGGCCGCGCCAGCAGCCTGAAGCGGCTGTATCAAAGCCCGTTCACGCTGCACAGCATGATCATGGATTCGATACAACGCGAGACCGAACACGCGCAAGCCGGCAAGCCGGCGCAGATCATCGCCAAGATGAACTCGCTATTGGAGCCGCAGGTGATCCACGCGCTGTACCGCGCCAGCCAGGCCGGCGTGAAGATTCAGCTGATCGTGCGCGGCGTGTGCGCGTTGCGCCCCGGCGTGCCGGGCTTGTCGGACAACATCTCGGTTCGCTCCATCGTCGGCCGCTTCCTCGAGCATCCGCGCATCTTCTATTTCTACAACGACCACAAGGAAGATCTGCTGATGTCCAGCGCCGACTGGATGAGCCGCAACTTCTTCCGCCGCATCGAAACCTGCGCGCCGATTCTGGACAGCAAGCTGAAACGCCGCATCATCAAGGAAGCGTTGCGCCTGTACCTGGAAGACAACGTCAACAGCTGGGAAATGCTGCCCGACGGCGGCTACAAGCGCCGCGGCAGCCGCGGCAAGCCGCACTGCGCGCAGCGCGAGCTGCTGGCATCCTACACCAACAGCCCGGAAGCGGAATAAGCGCATGGAAATACTCGGCTATTTCGCGGCCGCGCTGATGGTGCTGGCCGGCCTCGCCGGCACCATCCTGCCCGCCATCCCCGGCCTGCCCCTGATGTTCGGCGGCCTGTTGCTGGCCTCCTGGCTGGATGGCTTCAACCATCTGGGCGCCATCAGCCTGACCATACTCGCCGTGCTGGCCGCGCTGGGCCTGCTGATCGACTTCGTCGCCGGCCTGCTCGGCGCCAAAGCGACCGGCGCCAGCCGCCAGGCGCTGTGGGGCGCTTTCATCGGCAGCCTGGTCGGCATGTTCTTCGGCATCGCCGGCGTCATTCTCGGCCCGCTCGTCGGCGCCGTCGTCGGAGAATTCATCGCCCGCAAAGACGCGTTCCAGGCCGGCAAGGTCGGCGTCGGCACCTTCATCGGCTTCATCGTCGGCGCGGTGGCCAAGGTGGCCTGCGCCTTCGCGATGCTGGCCACCGCCGCGCTGGCGCTGGCGCTGTAACCCCCTGGCCATGCGGATGGCCGGCGCGGCCATCCCGCACCAAGCGCGAAGATTTTGCTATGCTGCTGCGATCGATAGCGTCCGACCCTTCAGCCGAGGACATTCGCCATGGCACTGCAGCACCTGATCTACGTCAGCACCGCCCGACGGGAGCTGAGCAACGCGGAACTGGAAACCTTGCTTGAGTCCTGCGTGCGCCACAATCTGCAGAACGACATCAGCGGCGTGCTGCTGTATGGCCCCGGCAACTTCATCCAGGTGCTGGAAGGCGAAGCCGAAGCCGTCGCAGAAACCTACCAGCGCATTCTGGACGACACCCGCCACCACAATCTGATAGAAATCCTGCTCGAGGACATCGAGCGGCGCAGCTTCGCCAACTGGCGCATGGGCTTCACCCGGCTGGACGACGCGGCCATCCGCAGCCAGCCGGGCTTCGTCGACGTCTACGGCCCGGACTTTCTGCCCCAGCGACTGGCTGAGCGGCCGACGCTGGCGATGAATATCCTGCTGAGCTTCCGCGCAAACTGCCGCTGAGCGCCCATGCGCGCATCCTGCGCGCTGAATGAGCGCGGATTTCGTTATAATCAGCGATTAGCCCCATCCAACCAATGTGAACGCACTCATGGCCCAATACGTGATGTCGATGCTCCGCGTGAGCAAGATCGTCCCGCCCAAGCGGCAAATCATCAAGGATATTTCCCTCAGTTTCTTCCCCGGCGCCAAGATCGGCCTCTTGGGCCTGAACGGCGCGGGCAAATCCACCGTGCTGCGCATCATGGCCAACGTGGACAAGGAATACGACGGCGAGGTGCAGCACCTGGCCGGCGTCAAGATCGGCTACCTGGAACAGGAGCCGAAGCTGGACAATGACAAGACCGTGCGCGAGGAAGTGGAAAGCGGCATGGGCGACGTAATGGGCGCGCAAAAGCGCCTAGAGGAAGTGTACGCCGCCTACGCCGAACCGGACGCGGACTTCGACGCGCTGGCCGAAGAGCAGGCCAAGCTGGAAGCCATCATCTCCGCCGGCGCCGGCGACAATGTGGCGCTGCAGCTGGAACTGGCCGCCGACGCGCTGCGCCTGCCGCCGTGGGACGCCAAGATCGGCCCGCTGTCCGGCGGCGAGAAGCGCCGCGTGGCGTTGTGCAAGCTGCTGCTGTCCAAACCGGACATGCTGCTGCTGGACGAGCCGACCAACCACCTGGACGCCGAGTCGGTGGAATGGCTGGAGCAGTTTCTGGTGCGCTTCCCCGGCACCGTGGTGGCCGTCACCCACGACCGCTACTTCCTCGACAACGCCGCCGAATGGATTCTGGAGCTGGACCGCGGCGAAGGCATCCCGTGGAAGGGCAACTACTCGTCCTGGCTGGAGCAGAAGGAAGAGCGCCTGGCGCAGGAAGCCAAGAGCGAAGGCGCCCGCATGAAGGCGATGAAGCAGGAGCTGGAATGGGTGCGCCAGAACCCCAAGGGCCGCCAGGCCAAATCCAAGGCGCGTATCGCCCGCTTCGAGGAACTGTCCAGCTTCGAGACCCAGAAGCGCAACGAGACCCAGGAAATCTTCATCCCGGTGGCCGAGCGCCTGGGCAATGAGGTGATCGAGTTCGACGGCGTGTCCAAGGGCTTCGGCGACCGCCTGCTGATCGACAATCTGAGCTTCAAGGCCCCGCCGGGCGCCATCGTCGGCATCATCGGCCCCAACGGCGCCGGCAAATCGACTCTGTTCAAGATGATCGCCGGCAAGGAACAGCCGGACAGCGGCGAGGTGAAGATCGGCCAGACCGTGCAGATGGCCTTCGTCGAGCAGAGCCGCGAAGGCCTGGACGGCGACAAGACCGTGTTCGAGGACGTGGCCGCCGGCGCCGACATCCTCACCGTCGGCCGCTTCGAGATGTCCAGCCGCGCTTACCTCGGCCGCTTCAACTTCAAGGGCGCCGACCAGCAGAAAAAGGTGGGCATGCTGTCCGGCGGCGAGCGCGGCCGCCTGCACCTGGCCAAAACCCTGCTGAAGGGCGGCAATGTGCTGCTGCTGGACGAACCGTCCAACGACCTCGACGTGGAAACCCTGCGCGCGCTGGAAGACGCGCTGCTGGAATACGCCGGCACCGTGTTCGTGATCTCGCACGACCGCTGGTTCCTGGACCGCATCGCCACCCACATCCTGGCGGCAGAAGGCGAGTCGCAATGGACCTTCTTCGACGGCAACTACCAGGAATACGAAGCCGACAAGAAGAAGCGCCTGGGCGAGGAAGGCGCCAAGCCCAAGCGCATCCGCTACAAGCCGATCAGCCGCTGATCCGCTGCGCGTCGCCAAGCCCCCGCCCGCGGGGGCTTTTTGCCGCCCTCAATCCAGGTAACGCGCCACGATGCGGGCGCTGGCGCCCTCGTCGCGCAGTTGCTTGAGCGCGGCGCCCAGTTTTTGCGCCACGTCTTCCGGCATATTCCGGCTGCAGGCCAGGTAGATTCCGGTGCTTTGCAATTTCAGGGCCTCGCGTATCGGCACGCCGCCGCTGCCCTGCTTCTTCACCATGTAACGCGCCACCAGGCTGTGCACCGCCCAGACCTCCGCCACGCCGCTGCTCAGCTCGCGGTAGGCGTCCTCGGTGGTCGGCAGCTCGGAAAACGCCACCTGATGCTGCCGCAGCCAGTCCGCCATCGACGAGCCGAGCAGCGTCACCACGCGCAAGCCCTTCAGATCCGCCACGCCGCGAAGCTGCAGCTTGCTGCCGGCGGCCACGAACAGCGATTGGCTGCTCTCGTCTATCAACCCCACCCAGCGGTAGGTATCCTCGCGCTTGGGCGAGCGGGTCAGCGGCAGCAGGCAACCGTTTCCCTCAGCCTGCACCTGCATCTGCGCCCGCTTCCAGGGCAGATCGACATATTGCGCGCGCATCCCGCTGCGCGCCAGCGCCTGCGCCAGCAGCTCGACGGCGATGCCATGAGGGGTGTGGTCGGCGCCTTCGCGGATCACGAAGGGCGGGTAATCGACGGTATACAGATTGATGGCGGGCTCAGCCCGGCAAAGGGAACCTATGCAGCACAAGCCAAGCCAAAACCATTTCCTCATCGCGAAGCCCCGTTCGTCCGCCCCCTGGACAACAGTCCGGACAGCGGACGATGATAGAATCCCAAACCATGTCCTTGCGTACCCTTATTCTTTGTAGCAGCTTATTGCTAGCTGCCTGCGCCACCCCGTCCTCGCCGAGCGCGCCTGCGCCGGCGGGGTATTACCGCGTGCAGCCGGGCGACACGCTGTACCGCATCGCCCGCCAGAACAAGCAGAGCGTCGCCAACCTGGCGCGCTGGAACCAGCTGGCCGACCGCTCCAGCATCCAGGCCGGGCAATTGCTGCGGGTTCAGCCGCCAGGCGGCGCGGCCAAGCCCGCGCCATCCGGCGCCGGCAAGCCTGCGGCGTCTAAGCCAGCGGAAACCAGGCAGGCGCCGCCGCCGACGAAGCTGGACATCAAGCTGCAATGGCCGGCCGACGGCGCGCTGATATCCGGCTTCGACGGCAACCGCAACAAGGGGCTGGATCTGGCCGGCAAGGCCGGCGACCCGGTGCGCGCCGCCGCCGCCGGCAAGGTGATATACGCCAGCAAAGGCATACGCGCCTACGGCAATCTGCTGATCGTAAAGCACAATGAAAGCACGCTGACCGTCTACGCCCACAACCAGAAACTATTGGTACAGGAAGGCCAGCAGGTGAGCGCCGGCCAGCAGATCGCCACCATGGGCGATTCCGGCGCCAGCCGGGTGATGCTGCACTTCGAGCTGCGGCTGGGCACCCGGGTGGTGGACCCGGCCGCCTACCTGCCGCCGCGCTGACCGCCCGCGCGGGTTGGGAGCGAACAGCGCGCCAGGCTTCGCTTGCCCGCGGCGGCGGCTTGGCCTAAGCTCGCCGCTGTCGCACCCTCGCTCCAAATACAATGAGAACATTCAGCCTGATGCTGTTATGCGCGCTGCTGACCGCTTGCGCCGGCACGCGCCCCCCTCAGTCTTCCACGCCGGCGCTCCTGCCCGAAGCCGCGCCGCCCCCGACAGAACCTCTGCCCCAGCAGCCCGCTATCGTCGAGCCGCCACCCGCCGCTCCCGCAACGCCGCCTGTCAGCCAGCCCAAGCCGCAGCCGGCCTCGCGCGCCGTCATCGCCGCAGCCGTGCCGAGCAACGCGCGCGACCGCCAGGGCTGGATCGCCGACATCGACGCCGCCTTCCGCCATTTACAGATTCCCGCCACCGCCGACAACGCCTGCGCGCTGGCTGCGGTGATCGAGCAGGAGTCCAGCTGGCAGGCCGATCCGGTGGTGCCGGGCCTGCCCAAGATCGTCTGGGGCAAGATCGAGGAACGCGCCCACCGCTACCTGGTGCCGCTGACCGTGGTGAAAGGCGCGCTGCTGAAGACCTCGCCCAGCGGCCAGAGCTACAAGACGCGGATAGACAATCTGCGCACCGAGCGCGAGATGAACCTGCTGTACGAGGACATGTCGCGCGAAGCGCAGAAGCTCGGCCTGCCGCTGGACATGAAGAATCCGATACGCACCGGCGGCCCGATGCAGGTCAGCGTGGAATTCGCCGAAGGCCACGCCAGAGTCTGGCCCTACCCCTATCCGGTGCAGGGCAGCATACGCCACGAAGTGTTCAGCCGCCGCGGCGGCGTCTATTTCGGCGCGGCCATCCTGCTGCAGTATCCGGCCCCGTACCAGGACATGCTGTACCGCTTCGCCGACTTCAACGCCGGCCGCTACAGCAGCCGCAACGCCGCCTTCCAGGCCGCGCTGTCCCAGCTTTCCGGCCGCAAGCTGGCGCTGGACGGAGACCTGCTGAACTACCAGGGCAAGGCCGCCTCCGGCAGCCAGCAGGCGGCGCTGTCTCTGTCTGGCCGGCTAGGCATGTCCGCCGCCGCCATCCAGCGCGACCTGCAGCTGGAAAAGAACGCCGCCTTCGGCCAGACCCCGCTCTACCGGCAGGTGTTCGCGCTGGCGGACAGGCAGGCAGGCCGCGCACTGCCGCGCGAGCGGATGCCGCAGATCGATCTGAAAAGCCCCAAGATCATCCGCAAGCTGACCACGGAGTGGTTCGCCAAGCGGGTGGACGGCCGCTACCGCCAATGCCTGGCCCGCGCGGCCGGCGCGCGCTGATGCGCAAGCGCTGACGGCGTCATATAATGCCCGCGCGACGGCCGGTCCTTCCGGCCGTTCATGCATTCAAAAAAATAGCGGCGACGCCGCACTTGCTCAGGTTAACCCCATGCGTTCCACTTTTTCCTATTTTCGCGGCTCGCTGCTCTTCGGCATCGCCGTGCTGGCCGCCGTCGCCTGGTACGGCCACGCGCGCGGCGGCGTCGAACAGGCCGGCGCCTTCCTGCTGACCGCCGCGGTGCTGGCGGTGCTGGAAACCAGCGTCTCCTTCGACAACGCGGTAGTCAACGCCACCGTGCTCAAGGCGATGAGCCATCGCTGGCGGCAGATCTTCATGACCGTCGGCATCGCGGTGGCCGTGTTCGGCATGCGCGTGTTGTTCCCGCTGTTGATCGTCTCCACCGCCGGCGGCGTGTCGCTGGCCGAGGCCTTCGCGGTGGCCACCAAGCAGCCGGAGCGCTACCAGCGGATCATGCATGACAGCCACCTGATGATCATGGGCTTCGGCGCCACCTTCCTGCTGATGGTGGTGATCGAATATTTCGTCAAGCACGAGAAGGACGAGCACTGGCTGCCCGGCATCGAGCCGCTGCTGGCCAAGCTGGGCAGCGTGGAAAACGCGCAGTCGCTGGTCACCATTGTCGTCGTCGCCGCCATTGCAGCGCTGCTGCCGGCCGGCCAACGAATGGCTTTCATCAGCAGCTGCTTCTGGGGCTATGTGGCGTTCATGGTGCTGCACATGTTCAAGCAGCTGTTCGGCGGCGTGGACATCCAGACCGCCGCGGCCAAAAACGGCCTGATCGGCTTCGTCTATCTGGAGGTGCTGGACGCCAGCTTCTCGATGGACGGCGTGATCGCCGCCTTCGCCATCACCAACGATTTCTGGCTGATCGCCGCCGGCCTGGGAATAGGCGCGATGTTCGTGCGCTCGCTGACCCTCTACCTGGTGGAGCGCGATGTGATGGGCCAGTTCAAATACCTGGAAGTTTCGGCGTTCTGGGCGATCGCCGCGCTGGTGGCCATCATGTTCGCCGCCGCCCTGCACGTGGAGCTGGGCGAAGTGACCACCGGCCTGATCAGCGTCGCCATCATCGGTCTGGGCGTGCTGACCAGCCTGCCCTCGCGCAACAAGCGCTGAGCCGCTGCCGCGGACAGGAAAAAGGCCGGGTTTTCCCCCGGCCTTTTTCCATCCCGACCCGGCGCCCCGCGCGGGGCAACCTGGTCAGGCGGAAGTGCTCAGCAAAGCGCCGACGCCGGCATTGGCGCCAGGCTGGTTCTGCTGCAGATCCTTGGCCAGATTCTGCAGAAACGCCTGCAGCGAAGACGACTGTCCAGACTGTCCCGAAGTCAGTCCCAGCGCCTGCTGCAAGCTCTGGAACGCGGACTGGATGCCAGAGGTGGCGTCGTTCTGCGTGCCATTGGCGAGATCCTGCAACAGCTGCTGCAGATTGTTTTGCAAACCGCCGTAACCAGCGCCGCCGGCCGCCGCCGCCCCGCCATCCTGATCCTGCCCCCCGGTGTCGACATCGCCGTCGTTGTCGGCGGCCGAAGCCGAGGCGCCGGCAGAAGACGCGCCCTCCTGTTGCAAGGCCTGGAACAGCGAATGCATGAAGGTGTGTATCGCCTGCTGGCTGCTGCCGGCCGCGCCTACTGCGCCGTCGCTGCCGCTGTCGGATGCCCCGCTGCCGTCACTGGAAGAGCCTGACGATGCCTGCTGCAGCAAGCCCGATTGCTGCAAGGCCTGCAACACGCTCTGCGCGAACTGGCCGCCGCCTCCCCGGTGGTGATGGCCGCCGCCGCCCTGGATGGCGCCGCTGCCCGCCGACTGTCCCGAATCCGAAGAGAAGCTTTCCTGTATGTCCACTTGCGTGTACTGCAAAGAAATGGAGCTATTGCCGAGAGAACTAACTGACATGACGCTCTCCTTCCAAGGAAGAACCGAATGGCCCACGCCCAGCCTGCGCTGATATCGGTATATCGGCACCCAGGCTGCGAAGCACAGCAACAAAATGCAAATATTTGTTAATTCAAGGAAAACATCAAAATCGCCATTGCGCAAGGTTGATCAGCGCCGGTCCATCTCAGCCACTAGTCAAACTCAGGCTGAAGTGTTGACCAGAGAGCCCAGCGCCCCCGACGAGTTCAGCGGGCTGTTTTGCAGGGTGACCAGATTTTGCAGAAAATCATGCAATGAGCCCTGCCGCGACATGGAGGCGGCGGCCGAGCCGCCCAGTGAATGCTGCAGATCGCGGAAGGCTGAAGCCCGGTTTTGCGTGGCGCTGCTCTGCACGCCGTTGCCGACATCCTGCAGCAGCTTCTGCAGATTGTCCTGGAACGCGCCATACCCGTCGGATGGCGAGCCCAGGCCTCCGTCGGAATCGCCGCTGGAGAAACTCTCGGCCTGCGCCGCCTGGTATACCGTGTGGACAAAAGCATGAAGCGCCTGCTGGGCCTCGCCGGATGCCCCGCCAACCGCGCCTGGCCCGGACTCCCCCGCCGCGCTAGAGGCCGACACATTGATCCCGCTCAGTTGCAAAGCCAGCATGACGCTTTAGCCGAAGCCGCCGGCAGATTGGCCGCCTCCAGAAGAAGCGCCAACGGTCTGCGACGCATCAGCGCCATTCTGGGCCAGCGGGGGTGAAAGCGGATTGATCGCAGGCGCGTAGCCAATGGACGAGAAGGGGTCGCTGATGGCGCTGATGGACATGGCACTCTCCTCTCAACCAGTGCCACGTCCGCGTTCCAGCCAGCAAAACTCGAGCCGCCATCCGGAAATAGGAAGCACTAGTACATTTTAAATGACAAATACATATACCTTGCTTCACTATAAGCACAGAATGGTAGGCAGGCCGCCTCAACCCCGTCGGTTAAGCATTGCCGCTTAACCGCTTGCGGCCTGATCAAATCCGCGCCAGCAGCCCAAGCGCCGCCAGCGTGCCCGCCGCCGCCACGCCGTAGGTCAGCGCCTTGGCCAGCGGACCGCCATGGACGCCTACATCGTGCAGGCTGTGGTAGATGCGGTGCGCCGCGTGCCACAGCAGCAGGCTGACCAGCCCCCACAGCGCCGCCTTGCCCACCAGGCTCTGCGCCAGCGCCAGCATGCTCTGATAACTGGCGGCCTTGGCCGGCAGCCAGCCCAGCGGCGCGGCGAAGCCGGTGAGTAAAACCAGCATCGGCCCGAACAGCGCCGCCAGCATGCCTCCGGCGCCGAACAGCCCCCAAAAGATGGGCGCATGGGAACGCTTCAATTGTCGGTTTTTCATTGCGAGATCCCCCAGACGATGCCCAGCAGCGCCAGGCTGGCCAGCAAGGTGGCGGCGAAGCCGCCGGCGGTGATCGCGGCGGCGGACACGCGCCTGCCGCCTATGATCACCGGCGGCATGGTGCGCGGCATGATCTTGAACCAGGTGTAGCCGTGGTAGCCAATCATGGCGAGCAGGATCAGGTGGAACAACAGCGCCAGCGGGCTTTGCAGCGCCGCCATGAAACCATTCCACGCCGCCTCGCCCTGGCTCAGCCGCCACAGGCCGAACAACAGCGCGAAGGCGTAGGCGGCGACGAACAGCGCCGTGCCCTCGTGGATCATGTACTCGATGAAATAAGGGTTCTTCTTCCACCAGCCGTCCATGGGCCGGACATAAGGCTTGCGCTTGCTCATTTGCATGCTCCCTTCGGCCGGGCGAAGCGCAGGAAATAGTCCTTGGCCACCGCCGTCTTGTTCAGGTTCACCGCGTTGGCCGGGTCCACCGCCTTGGGGCAGACTTCCGAGCAGTAGCCGACCGCCGTGCAGTTGAACACGCCCTCCTGCGCGGCCAGCAGCTCCATGCGCTGCTCGGACGCGCCATCGCGGCTGTCCTGGTTGTAGCGGTGCAAGAGCGCGATGGCGCCGGGGCCGAGGAAATCCGAGTTCAGGCCGTATTGCGGACAGGCGGCGTAGCACAACAGGCAGTTGATGCAGCCGCTGAACTGGGCGTACCAGTCCATCTGCGCCGGCGTCTGCTGGTATTCGCCCTCGGACAAGGGCTTGTCTTCCTTGGGCACGATATAGGGCGTGATGCTTTCGAGTTTCTCGATGAAGTCGTCCAGCACCACCACCAGATCGCGCTCGATCGGGAAGTGGTTCAAGGGCTCGATGCGCACCGTGCCCGGATAGTCGCGCAGGAAGGTCTTGCAGGCGAGCTTGGGTACGCCGTCCACCATCATGCCGCAGCTGCCGCAGATGGCCTGGCGGCAGGACCAACGGAAGGCCAGCGTGCCGTCGAGATAATCGCGGATGTATTGCAGGCCCTGCAGCACCGACATGTCGTCGCTGTACGGCACGTCGAAGCCTTGCAGCCACGGCTCCTGGTCCAGCTCGGGGCGGTAGCGCAGCACCTCGATATGGATGGTTTTGTCCGTCATGCCTGTTCTCCTTGCTCTGCGGCCACGCCCGCCGCGCCATAGGCGCGCACGCCGGGTTGGGACGTGGTGATCTTCACTTCGCCGTACTCGATGCGCGGCCCGGCATCCGGCTGATAAACCGCCAAGCTATGCTTGAGGAAGTTGGCGTCGTCGCGTTGTTCGTAGCCGTCCAGCCGCTGGTGGGCGCCGCGCGATTCGCGGCGTTGCAGCGCCGAGTGCGCCATCGCCTCGGCCACGTCCAGCTGGTAGCCCAGCTCGATGGCCAGCAGCCAGTCGCTGTTCCACACACTGGACTTGTCTTCCACGTTGACGTTGTTAAAGCGCTGCTTGAGTTCGGCCAGCTTGTCGCAGGTGGCGCGCATGCTGCCCTCCATGCGGTAGATGCCGCAACCCGCCTCCATGGTTTCCGCCATTTCGCGGCGCAAATCGGCGATGCGCTCGGTGCCGTCCTTGGCCCGCTGCGCGTGCAGGCGGGCCTCAACCGCTTGCGCCTGCTTCAACAGCCCCTCGCGCTTGGCCGGCTTGCTGTCGCGGGCGAAGCGCGCGGCCTCGATGCCGGCCACCTTGCCGAACACCGACAGCTCGGCCAGCGAGTTGGACCCCAGCCGGTTGGCGCCGTGGATGCCGACGCTGGAGCACTCGCCCGCCGCGTACAGGCCGGGCATGGGCGCGGCGCAGCGGCCATCCACCAGGATGCCGCCCATGGTGTAGTGCACCGCCGGACGCACCGGGATAGGTTCCTGGGCCGGATCGATGCCGAGGAACTCCTCGGCCAGCTCGCAGATCTGCGGCAAGCGCTCGCGCAGCTTGGCATGGCCCAGATGGCGCAGGTCCAGATACACGGCGGAACCCCACGGACCCTGCACCGTGCGGCCCTTTTGCTGCTCGTACCAGAAGGCCTGGCTCAGCCGGTCGCGCGGGCCCAGCTCCATGAACTTGTTGCGCGGCTTGTCCTCCGCCGGCCCCAGGCCGTAGTCCTGCAGATAACGGTAGCCGTCCTTGTTGATCAGCAGCCCCCCCTCGCCGCGGCAGGCCTCGGTGAACAACAGGCCGGTGCGCGGCATGCAAGTGGGGTGGTATTGGACAAACTCCATATCGCGCAGCGGCACGCCGTGGCGGTAAGCCAGCGCCATGCCGTCGCCGGTGACGATGCCGCCGTTGGTGTTCTCGCGGAACACCCGCCCGGCTCCGCCGGTGGCCATCACCACCGCGCCGGCTTCGATCAGCAGGCTTTCGCCGCTGGCGATCTCGATGGCCAGCACGCCGCGCGCCTGGCCGTCATCGACGATCAGGTCGGCGCAAAAGTATTCATCGAAGCGCTGGATGTTCGGAAACTGGATGGAGGTTTGGAACAAGGTATGCAGCATGTGGAAGCCGGTCTTGTCGGCGGCGAACCAGGTGCGCTCTATCTTCATGCCGCCAAAGGCGCGCACATTGACGCTGCCGTCGTCCTTGCGGCTCCACGGACAGCCCCAATGCTCCAGCTGCACCATTTCTTCCGGGCACTGGCGGACGAAATACTCCACCACGTCCTGCTCGCACAGCCAGTCGCCGCCGGCCACGGTGTCGTGGAAGTGGGCATCGAAGCTGTCATGGTCCTGCTTGACCGCCGCCGAGCCGCCCTCCGCCGCCACCGTGTGGCTGCGCATCGGGTAGACCTTGGACACCAGCGCGATCTTCAGCTTGGGATCGAACTGGGCGGCGGCGATGGCCGCCCTCAGGCCGGCGCCCCCGGCGCCGACAATCACTACGTCTGCTTGGCAGGTCTTCACGCGATTCCCCTGTCAGAAGTAAAAATGCGTCAATGCGTAGGCTGCTACCGTGGACACGCCCACCCCGATCAGGCCCGGCATCATGAAACTGTGGTTAAGCAAATATTTGCCGATGCGGGTGGTGCCGCTGCGGTCCATATTGATGGCCGCCAGGTCGCTGGGATAAAAGGCGAAAAAGAAATAGGCGTAGCAGGACGGCATGATGGCCAGCAACTGATGCGGCGTCAGGCCCAGCGCCAGGCCGAACGGCACCATGATGGTCAAGGTGGCGGCCTGGCTCTTGACGAAGGCGGACACCGCGAACATCGCCAGCGCGAAGGTCCACGGCGCGTAGGCCACCATCACCTTGATGTTGTCGACCAGGAAGGCCTCGTTGGCCTTGACGAAGGTGTCGCTCATCCAGGCGATGCCGAAGATGGACACCACGGCGATCATGCCGGCGGTGAACACCTCGGAACGGGCGATGGTGGCGGCCTTGGCGTTGGACAGAAACAGGATGAAGGCGCCGAAGGCCAGCATCACGAACTGCACCGCCGTCGTCATCGGCACCGTCTTGCCCTTCTCATCCATCGGCAGCCAATGCGGGAACAGCGCCAGCAGCACCACCACCAGAATGCCGGTGAAGAACAGGATGACGGAAGGCTTGGCGTGCGCCGGCAGCACCTTGTCCAGGGTGGTCACGGATTTTTCTATCGAGGCGCGAAATTCCGGGTCCTGCAGCCGCGCCTGGTACTCCGGGTCCTGATCCAGCTCGGCGCCGCGCTTCAGGCTCCAGAAGGCGGCGGCCACCACGCCGATCAAACCAGCGGGAATCGTGACCATCAGAATCTGCCACAGTGTCAGCGGCTGGCTGCTGTGCGCGGTCATCGCCAGCAAGGACGTCACGGCCGCGGCGGCCGGGCTGGCGGTGATCCCCATCTGCGAGGCCACGCTGGCCATCGCCATCGGCCGCTCCGGACGTATCTTGGTCTTCAGCGACACGTCGGCGATCACCGGCAGCAGCGAATACACCGCGTGGCCGGTGCCGACGCACATGGTCAGCAAAAACGTGGACATGGGTGCGAGAAAGGTGATCTGCTGCGGATGCTTGCGCATGACCTTTTCCGCCTGCTGCACCAGGAAGTCCAGCCCGCCCGCCACCTGCAGCGTGGCCGACGCCGTCACCACCGCCAGGATGATCAGCATCACCGTGATGGGCGGCTCGGCCGGCGCCACCCGGAACACGAAGGCCAGCACGGCGACGCCCAGGCCGCCTATCATGCCCAGCGCCACCCCGCCGCGCCGGATGCCGATCAGAATCGCCGTCAGCAACAGCGCGAATTCAATCCAGAAAGTCCACATGCCTGCTCTCCGTGGCCCGTCCCGCCGGCCCCGCCTGGACCGGACCGGAAACTCAGCCGGTTGCTATTGCGACCGTTTATAGGACATGCGCGGATGCTGGTGGTAGACCTTGATCAAGCAAGCGGGGCGCGGGTTGACAGGATATGAACGCGGCATGGCAAATCCGGACCAAATTTGAGCCAGGACAAATAAAAAGCCGGCACAAGGCCGGCTTGGAGACGCGATATCGCTTGAGACGCCGATTTCACAGGTGGTAGCTGCTGCCGGTCATCACCTTGGCCGACAGCCTCATCGCCGCCTTCAAGGGCGCGGGCAATTCAGCCGCGCCCAGCTCGTGCGCCATCTCGGCATGCTGCAGCTCGTCGTCGCGCATCTGGCTGACGATGGCGCGGCTCCTGGCGTCATCCTCGGGCAAGGCGCTCAGATGGCTGTCCAGATGCGCGCCGACCTGGCGCTCGGTCTCCTGCAGAAAACCCAGGTTCCACTTGTCGCCCAGCACGCCGGCCGCGACGCCCAGCGCCAGCGAGCCGGTATACCACAGCGGGTTGAGCAGGCTGGGGCGGCCGCCCAGCTCGCGGATGCGGCGCTCGGTCCAGGCCAGGTGCTCCACCTCCTCCTGCGCCGCCTGCCTCAGGGCTTCGCGCGCGGACGGATCGCGCGCGGTCAGCGCCTGGCCTTGATACAAGGCCTGGGCGCACACTTCGCCGCAGTGGTTGACCCGCATCAGCCCCAGCGCGTGGCGCTTCTCGGCCGAGGAGAGCTCGGCTTCGTCGACGCCCTGGTCCGGATGCGCGCGGGCGCTGTGCGCCGGCGCGCACAATGTGCGCAGGCCCTTGTCCAGTTCGGTGATCAGCTTGTCCAGCATCGGCGCGTTCTTCCTCGCGTGAATGGCGTCAAACGGCCGATTATACCTCGCGGGCACAGCGCCGGCAGCAGCTGATATAATCGGCCGGTTAAACCCATTTATTACTCAACACGAAGGATTGCGCGCAATGAACCTCGCAAGCATCGGCCCGGGCAAGGACATGCCGGGCGACTTCAACGTCGTCATCGAAATCTCCGCCAACGCCGCTCCGATCAAGTACGAATTCGACAAGGAATGGAACACGCTGGTGGTTGACCGCTTCATGGGCACCTCCATGATGTATCCGGCCAACTACGGCTTCGTGCCGCAAACCCTGGCCGGCGACGGCGATCCGGTCGACGTGCTGGTGGTGACCCCGTTCCCGCTGCCGCCGGGCGTGGTGGTGCGCTGTCGCGCGCTGGGCCTGATCAAGATGGAAGACGACGGCGGCGTGGACGCCAAGCTGGTCGCCGTTCCGGTCGAAAAGTTGTGCCCGATGTACAAATCCATCCAGAAGCTGGAAGATCTGCCGGAGCTGCTGCGCGCGCAGATGGTGCACTTCTTCGAGCACTACAAGGATCTGGAAAAGGGCAAATGGGTCAAGATCCAAGGCTGGGGCACGCTGGAAGACGCCAAGACCGAACTGGTCGAAGGCATCGAGCGCTTCGGCAAGTAAGCCGTTCCCCGCGAAACAAACCGGCCTCATGGCCGGTTTTTTTATCGCCCGGCGCATGCTGCATTGCACAACACTCATCTTCCACGGGATAATGGTTTGCTGTGGCCGGCGTTATCTGCCACGCTTCCCATGCAACCTCGCTTCATGGTGGTCCGTGGTATCCGAATGATGGTCGTTTCCTACCGCATCGGGGGACAAGCCCCCCATCTTCCCTGGTTCTTGCGCCGCCTCGCCGCGCAAGGACTGGCGGCTGCGCCGGAAGGCGACCAACCCGGCCGGCTGCCCGCCGACTGGGCGGGCCTGGAATTCGCCGACTGCTGGCTGGATCTGGGCCGCGATGGCGACCAGGCGCTGGCGGAGCGCGCCGCCCGTTGCCGCGACGCTGGCCTTTCCTTCGTGGAGCTGGCCGGCGGCTGGGCGCCGCCAGGCGCCGAGTTCGGTTTCATCCTGCTGGTGGGCGACCCGCCTCCGCCCGGCGCGCCAGGCCGTCTGGCGCTCGACGCGCTGGCTCCCCAGCCCGGCTGCTGGCTGCACAGCGGCCCCATCCACAGCGCGCGCTTCTGCCAACGCGCGTTCGATGCCCTGATGCATGCCGGACGCGCGGCGATGCCCGAACCCGACAGCCAGCCGCGCGCACTGGAATGGGAAGCGATACTGCAGAAGCAGTGGATGCTTGCCGGCAAGCTGCGCCAATTGGCGGAAGCCTATCTGACCGAACGCATCGGCCTGCTCCCACCCTACTCCGCCCCTCTTCCCAAAACCGCTGTCCATTACGCCGCCAACCTGGCCAGAACCATCATGCTGGCGCTGCCCGATAGCCGCGACTGGGCCGCGCTGCAAAACGAACTGGCCGCCCATCTGCAAAGCCGGGACGACGCCCGGAAATGAAAAACCCGCCGCGGCATGCCGTCGGCGGGAGTGACTTGACCAGAGCGCGGGATCAGGCGGCGCTAGTGGTGGTCTTCTTGCTGCGGGAAACGGCGGCGCTGGCGGCCTTCGCGGAGTTGGTGGCGGCCTCCACACCGGCTTCGGCGATTTCGGCGCCCACTTTCTTCGCGGTCTTGGACACGCTTTCAAACGCGGCGGTGGAGGTGTTCAGCAGCGTCTTCAACGCGGCTACGGCGACGTCGGAGCCGGCCGGCGCGTTCTTGGACAGGCGGTCCAGGCCGGATTGCAACGCCTTGCTGTTCTCGGCGATCTGCTCTTCGACGAAGCTGCTCAGCTCGTTCTGGGTGGTCAGCGCGGCGTCGTAGACGTTGCGGGCGGCCGAGAATGCCTGGTCCAGCGCCGGCTGCGCCAGGCTGGTCTGCAATTCGCCCAGCGTCTTGGCGTCCTTCACTTCGCTCAGCGCCTTGAAGGTCTCGGCATTGTCGTTCAGCAACTTGCGGGACAGGTCCAGCTGCAGGCTGGCGAAACGCTCGGCGCCGGCCAGGACGATGGAAGACAAACGAACGGCCTTGTCGAACTGCGACTGGCCGAGGGCGGAGAGTTCCTGGGTAGTGGTAAACATGTGATCGGCTCCTAGTATGTCGGATAGACAACGACTCGGTACGGCAGCGACAACACCGCTGTTCCGCGAATGCTGCATTGCAACAATTCCACTTTAACGCCGGACAACTCGCCCAGTCAAGAATTTGACGCAACGCACAATGCACTAAATGGCTATTTCGCCACGGTTTTATCATGCGATTATTCCATAATCATGACAACGCCACACCTGTCCGCCGAGGCAAGATTCCATCGCCGAGTTTTCGCGCCGCAACAACCATGACCGCATCCCGGGCCAGGCGCCGGCCCGCCGATGTCTGACCTCCGCCACGACATGGCCCGCCAACGGATCGCCGCCATTGAAAGGCCGCGCCCAAGCCAGTACACTCGCGCCATAGAAGAAATCTATCTACCAAAATTAAAGCTAGCCCAATGAGCCCCGTGGCCAACGCCTTCGACATTAAATCCGCCAGCCTGGACTTGCTGGCGCTCTTGCTGCGCACCGACAACCTGGACGAACTGAGCCAGGCGCTGGACGCGCGTTTCGGCGACACCAGCGACGCCCCCGCCGAGGCCTTCGTCCTCGACGTGGAAGCGCTGCCCAATCCGGCCGAGCTGGACTTGGGCCGCCTGCTGCCCCTGCTCAGCCGCCGCGGCATCCGCGCGGTGGCGCTGCGCCATCCGGACAACGCGCTGGCCGCCATGGCCAGCCGTTTCGGCCTCGCTTTCGCCAACAGCGCCGCCCAACCCCGCTCGGCGCAAGCCGCCGCGGAACCGGCGGCCAAGCCGGCCGTCGAAACAGTTGCGTCGCCCGCCGCCGCGACCATGATCGTCGACCGCCCTGTCCGCGCCGGCCAGCAGATCTACGCCAAGGGCGGAGACTTGGTGGTGCTGGCGATGGTCAGCGCCGGCGCCGAAGTCATCGCGGACGGCAACATCCACGTTTATGCGCCTTTGCGCGGCCGCGCCCTGGCAGGCGCGCGCGGCAATCACGCCGCCCGCATCTTCGCCCGCAGCATGGAGGCCGAACTGGTGTCCATCGCCGGCGTGTACCGCACGATCGAACAGGCCTTGCCGGACAGCATTCTGGGCAAGCCGACCCAAATCTATCTTGAGAACGAGCGGCTGGTGATGACCGCGCTCGGCGAGTAACACTTTCAAAGGAAAGCCCCGTGGCAAAAATCATCGTTGTGACATCCGGCAAGGGTGGAGTAGGCAAAACCACCACCAGCGCGAGCTTCGCCTCCGGCCTGGCACTGCGCGGCCACAAGACTGCCGTGATCGACTTCGACGTCGGCCTGCGCAACCTGGATCTGATCATGGGTTGCGAACGCCGCGTGGTGTACGACCTGATCAACGTGGTCAACGGCGAGTCCAGCCTGAACCAGACCCTGATCAAGGACAAGCACTGCGACAACCTCTACATCCTTCCCGCCTCGCAAACCCGAGACAAGGACGCGCTGACGCTGGAGGGCGTGGAAAAAGTGCTGAAGGAGCTGGAAGAAGCCGGCTTCGACTACATCGTCTGCGACTCCCCGGCCGGCATCGAGAAGGGCGCGCTGATGTCGCTCTATTTCGCCGACGAGGCGCTGATCGTCACCAACCCTGAAGTGTCGTCGGTGCGCGACTCCGACCGCATCCTGGGCATTTTGTCGTCCAAATCCAAACGCGCCGAGGAAGGCCGCGAGCCGGTCAAGGAGCACCTGCTGATCACCCGTTACTCGCCGGGCCGCGTCGACAAGGGCGAAATGCTGTCGGTCGACGACGTTAAGGAGATCCTGCGCGTGCCGCTGATCGGCGTCATTCCCGAGTCGCAAAGCGTGCTGCAGGCGTCCAACTCCGGCACCCCCGCCATCCACCTGAAAGGCAGCGACGTGGCTGACGCCTACGGCGACGTGATCTCGCGCTTCCTGGGCGAAGAACGCCCGATGCGCTTCCTGGAAGCCCCCAAGGTAAGCATCCTCAAGCGCCTGTTCGGAGGTTAAGCCATGTCATTGATCGATATGATTTTCGGCAAGCGCCAGAAATCCGCCGCCATCGCCCGCGAACGCCTGCAGATCATCCTCGCGCACGAGCGCAACGGCCGCCACGCGCCCGACTACCTGCCCGCACTGCAGCGCGAGCTGATGGAAGTGATCTCCAAGTACGTGTCCGTCAACCTGGAAGACATCAAGGTGCAGGTCGAGCGCCAGGACGACTACGAAGTCCTGGAGGTCAACATCGTGCTGCCGGAACACCAACGCTAAGCCATGACGCTGACCGAACTGCGCTATATCGTGGCGGTGGCGCGCGAGCGCCACTTCGGCCGCGCGGCCCAGAGCTGCTTCGTCAGCCAGCCGACGCTGTCGATCGCCATCAAGAAGCTGGAAGACGAGCTGGGCATCACCCTGTTTGAACGCGGCGGCCAGGAAGTGGCCGTCACCGAAATAGGCGAACGCATCATCGAGCAGTCCCAGCGCGTGCTGGAAGAGGCCGAGGCGGTCAAGCGCCTGGCCGGCGAGCACCAGAACGAGCTGGCCGGGCCGCTGAAGCTGGGGGTGATCTTCACAATCAGCCCCTATTTGCTGCCCAAGCTGATTCCGGCGCTGCGCATCCTGGCGCCCGACATGCCGCTGATCCTGGAGGAGAACTACACCTCCCGGCTGGCGGAAATGCTCAAGCGCGGCGAGGTCGACGCCATCATCGTCGCCGATCCCTTCGAGGAAACCGGCATCGAAGCCTGGCCGCTGTACGACGAACCCTTCGTCGTCGCCACGCCCAAAGGCCATCCCTGGGAAAAGCAGCAGGTCATCGACCCCTGTCAGCTGGCTGAGGAAAGCGTGTTGCTGCTGACCCAGGGCAACTGCTTCCGCGACCAGGTTCTGCAAACCTGCAGCGAACTGTCCAGCCGGCAGAACCACGGCAACAACCTGGCCAGCGCGCTGCAAGGCAGCTCGCTGAACACCATACGCCACATGGTGGCCAGCGGCATGGGCGTCACCGTGATGCCGGCCACTTCGGTCGGCGCCGGCGACGAATCGCTGCTGTCCATCGTCCCCTTCGACGCGCCCGCCCCGCAGCGCCGCGTGCTGCTGGTGACCCGCAAGCAGTTCTTCCGCAAGAAGGCGATAGAGACGCTGCGGCAGGCGGTGTTCCGCTCCGGCCTGCCCGATGTGGTGATGCTGGAAGGCGAGCCCAAGCTGGCTTGAGGCCGCCATTGCCGTAGTCCGATGACCCGCCCGGCACCGCCGAGGCGGGTTTTTCACATCCTGGAGGAGAGTCGTCGTGCCGAATCTGAATAGCGTCGAACTGAAAACCTTCATCCCCAGCCGCGATTTCGCTCTGTCCCAGGCCTTCTACCAGGACATCGGCTTCGAGAGGAAATTCGTCGGCGACGGCATCGCCTACTTCGCCCACGGCGATTGCAGCTTCCTGCTGCAGGACTACTACCATCCGGAATTCGCCGCCAATTGCATGATGCATCTGCTGGTCGAAGACGCCGCAGCCTGGCATGCGGAATTGAAGCGCCGAGGCGTCGCCGAGAAATACCGGATCGCAATGGGAGACCTGAAGCAGCAGCCGTGGCGCATGCTGGACTTCACGCTGACCGATCCATCCGGCGTGTTGTGGCGGATCGCGCAGAACCTGTGACATCCCGCCGGCATGGACTGGTTTGTTCCGACCAGAAACAATGCTAAAGTCATGAGCTCAACGCCAACCCAAACGAGAAGAGCGCCATGAACGCCAATCCCCTGCTGCAAGACTGGACCACCCCTCACCAGTTGCCCCCGTTCGAGCAAATTCGTCCCGAGCACTTCGAACCGGCCTTCGAGGCGCTGTTCGCCGAGCACCTGTCCCAGATCGACGCGCTGGCCGCGCTGACGGCGCCGGCCAGTTTCGACAACACCGCCGCAGCCTTCGACCGCAGCGGCCATAAGCTGGAACGCGCCCAGCTGCTGCTGGACAACCAGACTTCGTCGGAAACCTCGCCTGAGCTGCAGGAAGTGGAGCGCCGCATGGCGCCGAAGCTGGCCGACCACCGCAGCCGCATCTACATGCATGAGGGCTTCTTCGCCCGGCTGGACCAGGTCCACGCTCAGCGCGACAGCCTGGGCCTCAGCGAGGAGCAAGGCCGCCTGCTGGACCTGATCCACCGCGACTTCGTCCGCGCCGGCGCCAAACTGCAGGGCGATGACCGCGGCCGTTACGCTGAAATCGTGTCCTGCCTGGCCGAGCTGACCACCGCCTTCAGCCAGAACGTGCTGGCCGACGAAAGCGAGTACGCGCTGCAATTGGGCGAGGCTGACCTCGCCGGCCTGCCGCCCTTCCTGTTGGACGCCGCCCGCGCCGCGGCCGAGGCCCGCGGCTTGCCGGGCTGGGCGATCACGCTGTCGCGCTCGTCCATCGTCCCCTTCCTCACCTTCTCCGCCCGCCGCGACCTGCGCGAAGCCGCCTGGCGCGCCTGGACCGGCCGCGGCGAGCACCCGGAGCGCGACAACCGCCCGCTGGCCAAGCAGATCCTGGCGCTGCGCGTCGAGCAGGCCAAGCTGCTGGGCTACCCCAGCTTCGCCGACTACGCGATCGCCAACCGCATGGCCGGAACGCCGGCCGCGGTCCACGCACTGATGAACCAGGTATGGGAGCCGGCCAAGGCCCGCTTCGAAGCGGAAAAGACGATGCTGCGCGAAGAGGCCGCCAAGCTTGGCGAACCGGCCGACATCCAGCCCTGGGACTGGTTCCACCTGGCGGAGAAGGTGCGCATCGCCCGCTACGCGCTGGACGACGCCGAGATCAAACCCTACTTCGGCCTGGACAATATGATCGCCGCGATGTTCGACGTCGCCGGCCGCCTGTTCGGCCTGGGTTTCAGCGAACGCCATGACCTCAAGCTCTACCACCCGGACGTGCGCGCCTGGGACGTCAGCCGCGGCGGCAAGGTGATCGGCCTGTTCCTCGGCGACAACTACGCGCGCCAGAGCAAGCGCGGCGGCGCCTGGATGCATGTCTACCGCTATCAGGCCCGCAACGGCGGCGAGGCGCTGCCCATCGTCGTCAACAACAACAACTTCGCCAAGGCCGGCCACGGCCAGACCCTGCTGAGCTTCGACGACGTGCGCACGCTGTTCCACGAGTTCGGCCACGGCTTGCACGGCCTGCTGTCCAATGTGGAATACCGGTTGCTGGCCAGCCCCAACTGCCCATGGGACTACGTCGAGCTGCCGTCGCAATTGATGGAGAACTGGGCGCTGGTGCCGGAAGTGCTGGAAAAGCACGCCCGCCACGCTGAAACCGGCGCGGCCATCCCGGCCGAACTGGTCGCCAAGATCAAGGCGGCACGCCACTTCAACCAGGGCTTCGAGACGGTGCGCTACGCGGCGTCGACGCTGATCGACCTGGCGCTGCATGAGCGGGACGACGCCGAGGGCATCGACATCGCCGCCTTCGAAACCGCCGAGCGCGAGCGCCTCGGCATCTCTCCGGCGGCCGGCATGAACCACCGCCCGCCGCACTTCGGCCACATCTTCTCCGACGACGCCTACGCCGCCGGCTACTACGTCTACATGTGGGCGGAAGTGCTGGAAGCCGAAGCCTTCGCCGCGTTCGAGGAAGCCGGCGATCCGTTCAACCCGGAACTGGCGGACAAGCTGTACCGCCATATCTACAGCGCCGGCGACGCCCGCGAGCAACGCGCGGCCTTCCGCGCCTTCCGCGGCCGCGATCCGCAAGCGGAAGCGATGCTGAAAAACCGCGGCCTACTGTAAGCCCCAGGCCGACAGGATCGCCCGGCGGCCTCAACCGAACCTCCCCGCCGCGCCGACTGCAAACCGGCATCTGAACCCAAAACCTCCCAGGGACCGTGAGCCCGCCCGCCGACAAAAACAATAGAGGAACCATCATGAACAACCCGCTGCTGCAGGACTGGCTCACCCCGCACCAACTGCCGCCGTTCGATCTGATCCGCGCCGAGCATTTCGCGCCGGCATTGGAGCAATTGATGGCGGAACACCGGCAGGCCATCGCCGCCATCGCCGCGCAGACCGGCCCCGTCAGCTTCGCCAACACCGCGGAGGCACTCGACGCCGCGGCGCTGCCGCTGAAACGCGTGACGCTGGCGCTGCACAATCTGTGCAACTCCCACACCACGCCGGCATTGCGCGCCGCAGAACGCGAATTGATGCCCAGGCTGGCCGCCCACTACAGCGCCGTTTTTCTCGACGACCGCCTGTTCGCCAGGCTGGACGAAGCGATGCGCGCGGCTCCAGGCTGGGAGTTGAGCGAGGAACAGCGCCGCCTGCTGCAGCGCTGGCATCTGGACTTCACGCTGGCCGGTGCCCGGCTGCAAGGCGAAGCGCGGCGCGAATTCGCCGATTGCGTCGCCGAGCTGGCGTCGCTGTCCACCGCCTTCGGCCAGAACGTGCTGGCCGACGAAACGGAATACGCGCTCCAGTTGCAAAACGAGGCCGATCTCGCCGGCCTGCCCGGCTGGCTGCGCGACGCATCGGCCCTCGCCGCGCGCGAGCGCGGCCTGGACGGCCATGCGATCACGCTGGCGCGCTCCAGCGCCGTCGCCTTCCTCACCCACTCCAGCCGCGCCGACCTGCGCGAGACGCTGTGGCGCGCCTGGACTTCGCGCGGCGCGACACCCGCGCGGGACAACCGTCCGCTGATCAGCGGCATCTTGCAGTTGCGCCAGCGGCAGGCCCGCCTGCTCGGCTACGCCAACTATGCCGATTACGCGCTGAGCGACCGCATGGCCGGCACGCCCCAGGCTGTGTACCGCCTGCTGGAACCGACCTGGGAAGCCGCGCTCGGCCAGTTCGCGCGGGAAAAGGCGCTGTTGCAGGAAACAGCCAGGCGCGAAGGTCTGCCCGAAGACATCGCGCCCTGGGACTGGCGCTATCTGGCGGAGAAAGTCCGGCTGGAGCGCTACGCGCTGGACGACGCCGAAATCAAACCCTACTTCAGCCTGGAGAACATGATCGCCGCGATGTTCGACGCCGCCGGCCGCCTGTTCGGCCTGAGCTTCGCCGAACGCGGCGATCTGCCGCGCTACCACCCGGACGTGCGCGGCTGGGAAGTGCTTCGCGATGGCTCGCTGATCGGCGTGTTCCTCAGCGACAACTTCGCCCGCCCCGGCAAGAAGGGCGGCGCCTGGATGAGCGTCTACCGCGCACAGGGCCGCCACGGCGGCATCTCGCTGCCCATCGTGGTCAACAACACCAATTTTTCCAGGGGCGAGCCGACGCTGCTGAGCCTCGACGACGTGCGCACGCTGTTCCACGAATTCGGCCACGCGCTGCACGGCCTGCTGTCGGACGTCGACTACCAGCGCCTGTCCGGCACCCAGGTGCTGCGCGACTTCGTCGAGCTGCCGTCGCAGCTGATGGAAAACTGGGCGTTGGCGCCGGATATCCTGGACAAGCACGCGCACCACGCCGAAACCGGCCAGCCGATGCCGCCGGAACTGCGCGCCCGCATCCTCGCCGCGCAAAACTTCCAGCAGGGCTACGCCACCGTTCGCTACACGATATCGGCCCTGCTGGACCTGGCGTTGCATCAGGAAGCCGACGGCGTCGACGACCCGGCCGCCTTCGAAACCGAGCTATGCCAGCATTACGGCCTGCCGGCAGAAGCCGGGCTCGCCCATTCGCTGCCCCACTTCAATCACCTGTTCAACGGCGGCTACGCCGCCGGCTACTACGTCTACCTGTGGGCGGAAGTGCTGGAAGCCGAAGCCTTCGCCCGCTTCGAGGAAAGCGGCGACCTGTTCGACGCCGGGCTAGCCGACGCGCTGCGCCGCCACATCTACAGCGCCGGCAACGCCCGCGACTCGCGGCAGGCCTTCCAGGCTTTCTGCGGACGCGAACCATCGGCGCAGGCCATGCTGAAAAAAAGAGGGCTGGCAAGCTAGCGGACTGGCGCCTGGGACGTCGCGCCAGTCCAGCATCCCGCATTGAATCAGCCTCGCCGGAGGGCGCGACGCCAGGATTAGCGCTAACAAGCCCAGTCCCGCAGCCGCGCCGCAACACTCATCCCCCTCCTTACGGCGTGGAAATGAAAATGTCATTGATCTATTCAGTCGCTGCCGGGATACTGACGCATCCGTGACCAACCTATCCGATGGAGACGCGCATGCGCCGCTTCGCCGCAGCCTGCCTCGCCTTTTCCGCATTGTCCTGCAGCCAGGCCCAGGCCTTCGATCTGGGCTCGGTGCTCAATTCGGTCAACCAGGCCGTCGACACGGTCAAAAGCGTCGGCGGCGCCATCGGCTCCAACCAGACCGGCGACCAATCCACCACGCCCAGGCTGCGGCTGAGCCAGCCGTCGCCGGTCGCCTCGCCGCTGCCCGCCAAGCTGGATGAATACCGCCACAGCTACAAGGAGCTGGACGAGCAAACCGTATTCCTGAGCCGCCCCAACCTGAACAACGACGGCTCGATCCGCGTCGTCAAGTCGGAGCTGCTGCGCGGCCAGGTCTACAAGGATCTGTACGAACACCCGGACACCCAGAGCACGATGCAGGTGTGGGCCGCCTACCAGAGCCAACTGCGCCAGAACGGCTACGCCTTGGATTTCGTCTGCGACAAGCCCTGCTCCAACGACCCCAGCCTCTGGCAGACCGCCCAGAATTCGTCCTTCATCGTCTACCACAAGACCGACCGCTACCTGGTCGCGCACAAGGACGACACCTGGGTATCCGTCGCGGTAGGCGAAATCAGCTCCCACCCGCTTTCGAGCGTCAACGTGGTGATTCGCCAGCGCTGAAGCCATTCATCCATGCCGGCAGCCGCCGGCGCCCATCAACCTGAACAGGACACGACATGAGCCAGTCTGTTGCAAACAAGGAGGCGGAAACCGGTCTGGACACCCGGGCAGCGATCGAGATTTTCTACTACGCGTACAAGGCGTTGACCGCCAAACCGGACGAAATGCTGGCGCGGCGCGGCCTGGCCCGCGTCCACCACCGCATCCTGTTCTTCGTGGCGCGCTATCCCAAGCTGTCGGTCAAGGATCTGCTGTCCTTCCTCGGCGTCACCAAGCAGGCGATCAACATCCCGCTGCGCCAACTGATGGAAATGGAGCTGGTTCTCAGCCAGCCGGCTCCGCACGACAAGCGCGTCAAACAGCTGACGCTGAGCGAGGAAGGCCTCAGGCTGGAGGAAGCCCTCCACCGCGAGCAGCAGCGGGTGCTGCAGAACGCCTTCGACGATTGCGGCGACAAGGCCACCCGCGACTGGTTCATGATCAACGGCAAGCTGTCCGAGCACATGCAGCCCTGATCCCGCCCGCCGCCCAAACAGAAACGGCCCGGAATATTCCGGGCCGCTGTTTTTCCATCCGCGTTCCGCCTCAGTCCAGGCGGACGTAGCAGACCTCCAGCACTTCGATATCCTCGTCGCCGTCCGGACCGCGGAACAGCACGCTGTCGCCCTCGCGCGACTTCAGCAGCGCCCGCGCGATCGGCGAGATCCAGCTGATGCGGCCGCGCGCCAGGTCGATCTCATCGACCCCGACGATGGACAGGCGCTGCTCGTTGCCGTCGCCGCGCTGGATCAGCACGGTGGCGGAGAAGAACACCTGATCGGTGGCTTCGCGCGCTTCCGGGTCCACCACCTCGGCGATCTCCAGCCGCTTGGTCAGGAAGCGGATGCGGCGGTCTATCTCGCGCAGACGGCGCTTGCCGTACAAGTAATCGCCGTTTTCCGAGCGGTCGCCGTTGCTGGCCGCCCAGTTCACCACCTGCACCATCTCCGGACGCTCGCGGTTCACCAGGTGGTACAGCTCGTCCTTCAGCCGCTGCCAGCCGGCCGGGGTGATGTAGTTCTTGGTCGAGGCCGGCAGGCGGCGCTCGGCTGGCAGGTCGTCGTCCTGCTGCTCGTCTTCTTTGGTAAACGCCTTGCTCATGTCGTTCATCCTGATGCGGGTTGCGCCATTATGCCCCAGCCTGTCCCGCCGCCTCCAGCAGGGCCAGGCAATGCGGACGCAGCGACTTGGGCCGCAGCTTGATCCGCCCCAAGGCCTCGGCGTCCAGCCAGACCAGTTCGTAGAGATTGTCCGGCGACAGCTTGGCCAGCTCCGGGCCGCCCAGCCTCAGCATGCCGCGATGCTCGCGGGCGACGAACACGTGCTCGGTCCGGCTCTCGCTCTCCAGCACGCACAGCGGGCCGGGCACCAGCCAGACGTTCAAGCCGGTTTCCTCGCGCGTCTCGCGCACGCAAGCGATCGCCGCCGTCTCGCTTCGCTTGATATTGCCGCCGGGCAGCGAGTAATAGTCCTTGCCCGGCTTGACCCTGTGCATCAACAGCAGCCTGCCATCCTCGATGATGACGATGGACGCGCGCTGTTTTCGCTCCGGCGCCGGCAAGGGCAGGCCGGCTTGGCATTGACCGAATTCTTCCAACAGACCTCCCGAAAAACAAAACGGGCAACCGCCTCTCGGCGGTCGCCCATATCTTCGACGCGGATTCCGCTCTCGCGGAAACCCGGCTTACTCGCTGCGCGCGGCCTTGGGCTTGCGAGGCGAACCGCGGCGCTGGCCGCCGGTCTTCTTGCCGCCGGTGACAGTCAGGTTGGACCATTTCATCACCGCGGCGACCTCGGCGGCGTTCAGCTCATAGAACTGGCCGCGCTTCAGGCGGGGAGGCAAACCGATATTGCCGAAACGCACGCGCATCAGGCGGCTGACGGTCAGGCCGAAATGCTCGAACATGCGGCGCACTTCGCGGTTGCGGCCTTCCTTGATCACCACGTTGAACCACTGGTTGGCGGACTCTTCCTGGCCGCCGGTCTGGAAGATGCGGTCGAAACGGGCTTCGCCGTCTTCCAGCTCCACGCCCTTGGTCATTTCCTTCATGATTTCCGGCGTCAGGTCGCCCAGCACGCGCACCGAGTACTCGCGCTCCACTTCGAAGCTGGGGTGCATCATGCGGTTGGCCAGCTCGCCGCTGGTGGTGATCAGCAGCAGGCCGGCGGTGTTGACGTCCAGGCGGCCGATGGCCACCCAGCGGCTGGACTTGGCTTGCGGCAGGCGGTCGAATACGGTGACGCGGCCTTCCGGATCGTCGCGGGTGACGATCTCGCCCTCTTCCTTGTGGTACATGATCACGCGCGGCAGGCGGTCCGGCCACTTCAGCTTGATCTGGTCGCCCTTGACCAGCACCTTGTCCTGCGGACCCACCTTGTCGCCCAGACTGGCCTTCTTGCCGTTTACGGTGACCAGGCCGGCCTCGATCCACTCTTCCATCTCGCGGCGGGAGCCGACGCCGGACGAGGACAGGGCCTTCTGCAAGCGCACCGGCTCGATCTCGTTCAGATCGACGCGCACTTCCTTCAGCTTCTGCGCCTTGTTCTTGATGTCCTGGCTGGGGCTGCGCAGACGCAGCTTCTTGGCCTTCTGCACTTGCAGCTTGGGCTTGGCGTCCCCGCGCGGCTTGGCTTCCGCCGCCGGAGCCTGGCCGGCCTGGGCCTGGGCCTGGGCCTGGGCGGCCGCGGGCTTGCGGCCCCTGGCGGCATTGCCGTTGCCGGCCGGGCGCGCGGCGTTCTTGTTGCCGAAACGCTGCTCGTGGTCCAGCGCCACATTGCCGTTGACGTCGCCATTGCTGTCGCGTTGATACTGCGGCTTGCGGTTGGCCGCAGCCAGCGCCTGCTGCTCCTGCTCGCGGCGGCTCAGCTTGAACAGCGGAGCGCCGTTCTGCGTCGGCGCGATGGGGTTGCCGTAAGCGTCGCGCGCCTGGCGCGGTTGGCCGCCGCGGCGGCCCTGCTGGCCTTGTTGCGCTTGCTGCTGCGGGAAGCGCGGCTGGGCGCCGGCGGCGGTGTTCTTGCCCTGGCCTTGGCGCGACTGGCTCTGGCTGCGGCCGGCATTCTGGCGCGGCTGCGAGGTTTCATGACCTTTGGCACGCGCGACCGGTTGGCGCGCGTGGTTACGTTGTCCTTTTGTAGACATGTGCTTGCTCTTTCCATGCGAGCAACTGGCGGAAGCGTTATTCCGCGACTGGCTCTAAATTGTCCGCCTCATCGTCGAGGGGGAGATCGTCTGCGCCCGCGTCGGGGCCGTCGTCCTGCGTTTGGCTGTCCGGCACCACCAAGCTGCCCAACTCCGCCAGCGGCGGCAGGTCGTTCAGCGAGACGAAGCTCAGATCATCCAGAAATTTGCGTGTGGTGGCGTACAGGCCGGGGCGGCCCGGTACGTCCTTATGGCCGATGACTTCGATCCAGCCCCGCTCCAGCAGGGTCTGCATCACATTGGTGGACACCGATACTCCACGTATCGCTTCGATGTCGCCGCGGGTCACAGGTTGTTTGTAGGCGATGATCGCCAGGGTTTCCATCACCGCCCGCGAGTAGCGCGGCGGCTTTTCCGGGTTGAGCCGGTTCAAATACGGCGTGAATTCGGCCCGGGCGCGGAAGCGCCAGCCGGAAGCCAGCTTGACCAGCTCTATGCCCCTGCCGCGCCAGTCGCCCTGGATATCTTCCAGGATGTCGTTGATCAACGCGGCCTTGACGTCCTCGGTGAACAGCCGTTTCAACTGGGAAACCGACAAGGGTTCCTGCGCTGTCAGCAAAGCCGTCTCCAGCACAATCTTCAAATACTTTAAATCGGTAATGGTGGACATTAAACCGGGGTGCCGGGGAGTTCTGGGGTTTAAGCGCGGGAAGCCCGGGATTCTACACGACTTCCGCCGCGCGCGAAACTATTGCATCAGTCCCAACGACGCCAAGCTGTAACGCCTCAGCACCCGGCCGTCCGGCTGCGGCATGTCTTCCAGCCGCTGGCCGCCGCAGGCCTCTATCGTGCGCACCGACGCCTGATTGTCGGCGTCGCACACCAGCACCCAGTTGCCGCAGGCCGGCGGCGGCGCCATCGCCTGCACGTACTGCAGCAGCACCCGGCCATAGCCGTTGCCCCGCCACTGCGGCAGGACTTCGAAACCGATGTGGCCGATCACGTCCTGGATCACCGCGGTCTCGCCCTCCCGCAGCCTCGCCGCCCCGGCGATTTCGCCGTCGTCGCTCAGCAGAAACCAGGTCTGGCAAGGCACCCAGCCATCCGGCAGCGCCTCGCCGTCGGCGTGCTGCACCACCTTGTGCAGCCAGCCATCGGCGTCGCAGGGAAGGCCGCGATAGTATTCGAAGTCCTCATCGCGACAAGCCTGAAAATAACGGCGATAGACGGACAGATGCTGCTCGCTGGCTGCTTCGATTTTCATTGACGCCTCCCAGGGTCGATACTCACATCGTAAACAGCTGAGCGGCAAGGTCAAGCCTTTCGCGCATGTCCCCGCCGGCTATGCGACAATCGCCCCCTGACCGCAACGAGCAATACCATGAGCGACACCCCGCAAGCGATACTGCTGATGGGCCCCACCGCCTCCGGCAAGACCGGGCTGGCGCTGGAGCTGGCCTGTCGTTTTCCCGTCGAGATCGTCAGCGTCGATTCGGCGCTGGTCTACCGCGGCATGGACATCGGCACCGCCAAGCCCTCCGCCGCGGAAATGGCCGCCTGTCCCCATCATCTGATAGACATCATCAGCCCGCTGCAAAGCTATTCCGCCGCGCAGTTCCACGCCGACGCCAACCGGCTGATCGCGGAAATTCAGTCCCGCGGCCGGCTGCCGTTGCTGGTGGGCGGCACCATGCTCTATTACAAGGCGCTGCTGGAAGGCCTGTCCGACCTGCCGCAAGCCGACGCCGCGCTGCGCGCCGAACTGGACGCCGACGCCGCGCTGCTGGGCTGGCCGGCGATGCACGCCCGCCTGGCCGAGCTGGACCCGGCCACAGCGGCGCGGCTCAATCCCAACGACTCGCAACGCATCCACCGCGCGCTGGAAGTGTGCCTGCTCAGCGGCAGGCCGATGTCGGAGCTGATCGCCCAGGGCAAGGAAGCCGCCGCCGGCTTCCGCTTTCTGCCGCTGGCGCTGGTGCCGCGCGAGCGCGGCTGGCTGCACGCGCGCGTCGCCGAACGCTTCCGCATCATGCTGGAGCAAGGCTTTCTGGACGAGGTCAGCCGGCTGCGCGCGGAATATCCGGAGCTGACGCTGAATCTGCCCTCGATGCGCTGCGTCGGCTACCGCCAGGCCTGGGAGCATCAGGACGGCCTGTACGGCCTGGACGAATTCGTCGAGCGCGGCGTCGCCGCCACCCGCCAGCTGGCCAAACGCCAACTGACCTGGACCCGCAGCCTGGACGTGATCCCGGTGGACGCGCAGCGGGACGGCCTGGCGGCGCTGCTCGGCGACGCGGTGGACGACTTCCTGGCCGGCCGTCCCCCGGCCGCATCGCTGCGCTACGCCGGCGGCTTCTGAACGGCAAACGGCGGGCTCGGCCCGCCGTTCTCGCATCCGCCCTCCCGCTCAGGGGCTGACGCTCATCCTCAGCGTGTGAGTCCAATCGTGGTCGCTGGCCGACACCACGCTGTTGTACGAGGCGTAGGTCATCCCCTCGCCCGGCCACGGGTTCATCATGTACAGGTAATTGCCGCTGCCGGTCTGATAGCCGCGGCCGACGATGAAGTGGCCGCCGCCATTGGTCCAGCCGTAACGGATCACGAATGGGCGGTTGGCCTGGATGTCCTGCAGCACATGGGTCCATGACAGATAGTCGTAGACGGTAAAGTTGGACACCCCCCAATTGCTCAATATGTCCTGCAGGCTGCCGCCGCCGCCGAACATATTGTTGGGGCTGTTGGCCTGGCTGTTCCAGTTGAAGTTGCTGTTGCCGCAGGCGTAATTGATGCCGAAGGCCCAGTTGACGATCGCGCACTGGCTGGGCGTCTGCTTGTACCACGCCAGCACCGCCTTGCTCGATCCGGCCCAGCACCACTGGCTGTGCTCCTGCACCGTCAGGGGCACGCCCAGCACCTTGCTGTCCGCCTGAGCGGCGGCCGCCGCCGCCAGCAAGACCGCCGCCAGAATCGTCGTGTTCAAGCGCTTGTTCATGTTCACTCTCTCCTCAACGGAAGCTGGCCAGATTGGCGCGCACCGCGGCGCGCAGCGGCTCGATCAGGTCCGCGCCGTCCAGCAGCGCCGGCTGCTTTTCCAGCGACAGCGCCTCTCGGGCGGACATCAGCGCGGCGAAGCGCGGCTTGCCGTCCGCCTGCGCCACTTCCAGAAAATCGGACTGCGCCTGGTAGACCCGCAGAAAGCGGGTCTGGCCGGCATGGCCGGCTTGCGCGGCCTCGACATTTTTGGCCAGCTCGGCGGCGCCGAAGGCAATCGCTTGCCAGCGGCCCTCCAACTTCTCCACGGTAACCAGACCCACCGGCCGCGAACCGGACAGCGCCACGAAGCGCCAGCTGCCGGTGGGCGCCATCAAGCCGCTCAGGTCGGCATCGGCGGCGAGCAGGCGCTGCGGATTCACGCTGTACACCGGGAATCCCCGGCCGAGCCGCAGCGAGGCCAGTTCCCGCCCATCCGCCACCGAAAGCGGAAAGCCGTCCGGCAGGCGGACGCCGTATTCGGCCAGGTTCTGCTTGACGAAGCCGGCCAGGCCCTGGCGGGCGGCGTCGGCGATGCCCTGCTCCTGGACTACGCCTGATGCGGGAAGCGGCTGCGCAAACACGGAGCCGGCGGCGATGGCGGCCAGGCCGAGCGCGGCCGCCAGAATGATTGCGGATTTCGACTGCATGGCTGGACTCTCCTTGCTGGAAATGCGGTTTCGGTTCGCTGCGCCGTCAATACCAAACGCATACCAATAGTCTTAGCGGTCGAAAATCTGCGGTTCAAATTTGCCAACAAGGTCCAATTCATTGAATTTTCAATAAAAAATCAATGAATTACATTTACTTGCATGATGTTTTTAAAGTAAAAAATCAGACAAAAACTGTTCGGAAGATCAGGAGTCGTCTTGTTCTTCATGCAAAAGTCCGCCTATCGTGAAACATCCTCCCGGGAGACGCTCCATGCGCATCGCCATTCCGCCGCTCCTATCGGCCTTGCTGGCCGCGGCATAGATCCAGGCCGCCCCCGCTCAGGACCGCCAGCCCGTGCCGCCCGACGAGGCGTTCCAGGCCTGCAACGGCAAGCAAGCCGGCGACGCCGTATCGTTCACCACGCCCCGCGGCGAGAAAATGACCGGCAAGTGCAAGATGATGCCGGCCCGGATGGCGGCGGTGCCCGACCATCCGCCTCCCCCGCCGCCGAACGGCAAGCCGCCCCCGCCGCCGCAATGAGCCGCGCGGATGGCGTCCTGCCTGAAGCCGGAATAAAAACGGCGCGGCCCGTCCGGACCGCGCCGCGGCTACGCGCTCACTTGGTCAAAGCGCGCTCCCACAGCTGATTCAGCTTGGGATCGGTGAACGGCTTGATGCTCTCATAGATGTGGCTGACGCCCACCGTGGCCTTGACGTTGGTGTTGGTGGCCTTGCCGACGTTGTGGCAGGAAAAGCAGTTGTACAGCTTGTTGCCCAGGGTGACGTAGGTTTCCATCGTCGAATTGGCCAGCGCGTTGCCGCCGACATGATTGGGCTGGTTGTTGCCGCCTACCGGCTGGAAAGGGTTGTACGGATCGTTGCCGCCATTGGTCCAGGTGGCACCGATCAACAAATAGTTGCGCCGGATGTCGCCCTGCTTCAGCAGGCTGCGCACGCTGTTGTTGATCGAAATCACCTCGCTGTTGGCCTGCGCCGCGCTTTGCGCCGGCTGTATCGGCAAGGCCGCGGACACGCCCCAGGGGAAGGTCCGCAGAGTGTCGCTGGGCGAGATGGTTTGTCCGGTGCTGGCCTTGATCGTCAGCGGGCTGGCATCCGGATCGACGTACATGTGCTGGACGTTGAACGGCCCGGTCGCGCCATTGGCCGAAAACAGCATGCCGCGCGGCACTTCCTGCGGCACCGCCACAGTGGCGCCCTTGGCGTTGACATAGGAATAAGCGCCGTTGGGCGAGTTGTTGTCGTGCTCATAGGTGGCCCAGATCATTTCCGGATGCCCGGCCGCGCTGCCGACCACATGCAAGCCCACCAGCGCCAGCAACGCCTGGCGGCTGCCGGTTTGCACCCATTTCTGCGGATCGCTGGTATCGAACACCGGAATCTCGCCCACGGTGGTGATGTAGCGGTTGGTGTCCAGACCGCCGGCGTCCACCCAGGAAGCCTTCAACTCCAGCGCCAGCGCGTCGGCGTCCGGCACCTGATGATGGTGTTGCTTGGCCCAGGCCAGCACCTTGTCGAGCTCGGCCTGGGTGGTGGGAAAACGCAGTCTGGGGTTCTTGGTGCCGCTGGCAGATGCGAAGAAGGCATACACATCGTTGACCAGGATGGTGTAGTAGACCATCTTGCCGCCCTGCGCCATCAAGGCCGCGCCATCCGCCTGCTTCGGTCCGCTGCCGTCGGCCTGGTTGACCGCGCTGTCCTTGTCGACGGTATCGGTCTTGTCGAAGCGCGGCTTGTTCACCCGGATGTTGAACACCGAGGCCGGCTTGCCGCCGCAGGTGTTCACGCCCAGTTCACGATTGACCAGGCAGCGCGCCTTGCCGTCGTCGCTGTCCAGCACGCTGTAGAACGCCACCGAATCCATCACCGTGCCGTTGCCGCCGTACATGCGCATCGGCGAGGACGTCAGCCACAGGAATATCCGCTGCGACCACTGGTAGAAATTGCAATTGATGGTCTTGTTGCTGGCCGGAGGATTGACGGTGTCGTGGTTGAACTTGACGCTGTTGGCCGGCGTGACCGCGCCATTGGGCGTCACCCGGTCGAGCAGGAACCAGCTCTGGAATATGCCCGGGGCCACCGTACAGGTCGGCGCCACATCGACGGGAAGCGCGTTTTGCGCCTGGCTGGTTCCGCTGGCCAGCAACGCGGTAAGCGAAATCGATGCGACGGCAATCGGTTTGAGGATGAACATTGTGCCTATCTCCCTGGAAGCCTTCCCGGCCGGAAAATCAAACAGCCGGATATGAAAAAGGCGCCCATCCCTGCCTGCCGGCTTGAATGAAGCGCCTACATCCGTTCTAGCGAAGACAAAATGACGTTTCAATTGGAAAATAACTAATTGAAATTACTTAGGAATGTTATCCAACCCAACCGAATCCCGGCTGGGCGCGCCGTTGCGGCAAAGAGAAAATGGAAGACGATTGTCATCCGCCCGGGATCAACAGGTGCGCTGACGAAATGAAAAAGCCCGGAACCTGCGATGCAGGCTCCGGGCTTTCGAATCCCGACGGGACCGGCGTCGCCGCCATCAATCCCCCAGCAGTGTTGCACAGTTGATCAGCGCGCGGCCACCAGCTTGATTTCCACTTTCCACGCCGGATTCGCCAGCTTGGCTTCCACCGTGGCGCGGGCGGGCACGTTGCCGGCCGGCACCCAGGCGTCCCAGGCGGCGTTCATCGCGTCGTAGTCGGCCAGGTTCGCCAGGAAAATGGTGACGTCGACGATCTTGCTCTTGTCCGAATCCAGCTCTGCCAGCAGGGCATCGATCTGAGCGAGCACATTCTCGGTCTGGCCGCGCGCGTCGGCGTCGGTGTTTTCCGGCACCTGGCCCGCCAGGAAGATCAGGCCATTGGTGACCACGGCTTCGGCCAGACGGGCGCCCTGCTTGTGACGGTAAATGCTCATATCGTTCTCCTTATTGGATGAGTGGGTGGGCATGACGGCTGATTCTAGCGATAAAGCGCTCAGCTGTCCCGCTGCGCCCGCTCCAGATCCGCGATCAGCGCCGCTTCGCCCTCGACGCCGACCGACAGGCGGATCAGATTGTCGTGGATGCCCAGCGCCGCGCGGCGCTCGGCCGGAATCGACGCATGGGTCATCGCCGCCGGCAGGCAGACCAGACTCTCGACGCCGCCCAGGCTCTCGGCCAGCGTGAACAGTTTCAGCCTGGACAGGAAGGCCTTGACGTCGCCCTTCAGGTAGAACGACACGATGCCGCCGTAGCCCTGCATCTGGCGGCGCGCCAGCTCATGCTGCGGATGGCTTTCCAGGCCTGGGTACAGCACCTTCTCCACCCAGGGCTGCGCCTCCAGCCAGCGCGCGATGGCCAGGCCGTTGCGGTTGTGCTGCTCGATGCGCAGCGCCAGCGTGCGCAGGCCGCGCAACACCAGGAAGCTGGGGAAGGCATCCAGGATCGCGCCCACCGCGTTGTGCAGGAAGGCCAGCTGCTCGGCCAGTTCCGGCTTGTCGCGGCTGACCACGGCCACGCCGGCCACCACGTCGGAGTGGCCGTTCAGGTACTTGGTGGCGGAGTGGACGACGATGTCGAAGCCGAAGTCCAGTGGTCGCTGGTTGACCGGCGAGGCGAAGGTGTTGTCGACCACGCCGATCAAGCCGTGGCGGCGGGCGATGGCGGACACCTGCTGCAGATCCACCAGCTGGTTGAGCGGATTGGACGGCGTTTCCACCCAGATCATCCGCGTGTTCGGCCGGATCGCGGCTTCCAGCGCGGCGCTGTCCTCGGAGGCGACATAGGTCACCTCCAGGTTGGCGCTGGACTTGCGCACCTTCTCGAACAGGCGGTAGGTTCCGCCGTACAGATCATTGACCGCGATCAGGTGGCTGCCGGCCGGCAGCAGCTCCAGCACGGTGGAAATCGCCGCTAGGCCGGAACCGAAAGCGTAGCCGCGGGCGCCGCCTTCCAGTTCGGCCACCGCGCGCTCCAGCGCCTCGCGGGTCGGGTTCTGCGAGCGGGAATACTCATAGCCGGTATGCTCGCCCGGCGCGTGCTGACGGTAGGTGGAGGTGGCGTAGATCGGCGGCATCACCGCGCCGAACGGATCCTCGTGGGCGCCGGCGGTCACGGCCAGGGTATGGAAATCGGTCATGTTTTATCCTTTCTCAAAATCATGCGCCCCGGCGCATCGCGTCGGGGCGGGGAATCTGTTTAAGCGGCCTTCGGCTGCCGGCGCCAGAACGACAGCAGATCCGCCTGGGTGATCAGGCCCAGATAGCGGCCCTTGTCGACGATCAGCGCGATGTGACCATCGTTGAACACCTGCAGCAGATCCTGCAGCGAGGCCTGCGGCGACAGCGTGCGCACATGGCCGCTCATCGCGCTGGCCACGGTCTGGCGGAAGTTTTCCGGCTCGCCGTGCACCGACAGCAGCAGGTCCCACTCGTCCAGCACGCCGACCACCTTGTCGTCGTCCAGCACCGGCATCTGCGACACGTCGTGCAGCCGCATCCGCTGATAGGCGACATTGAGCGGCTCGTCCGGATGGCACGACACGGTGCTGCCGTCCTGGTGGCGGCGGACGATCAGGTCGGTCAGCCCGCCCACTTCGGGCAGGCGCAGCATGCCCTGGTCCACCAGCCAGTCGCGGTTGTACATCTTGGACAGATACTTGTTGCCGCTGTCGCACACCAGCGTCACCACCCGCTTGGGCTCGGTCTGCTCGCGGCAGTAACGCAACGCCGCCGCCAGCAGCGCGCCGGACGAGGAGCCGGCCAGAATGCCTTCCGCGCTGAGCAGTTGCTGCGCGGTGTCGAAGCTTTCCTGGTCGCTGATGCGGAAGGCGCGCTTCACCATCGACAGATCGGTCAGCGGGGGAATGAAATCCTCGCCTATGCCCTCGATCAGCCAGCTGCCAGCCTGGCCGAAACTGCCGGTCTCGACGTAGTCGGCCATCACCGAGCCCACCGGGTCGGCCAGCACGAAAGCGGTGGCCGGCGATTGCGCGCGGAAGAAACGGGTCAGGCCGGTCAGCGTGCCGCTGGAGCCGACGCCGACCACCACCGCGTCCACTTCGCCGTTCATCTGGCGGAATATCTCCGGTCCGGTAGTGGTTTCATGCGCCAGCGGGTTGGCCGGATTGTTGAACTGATCGATGTAGTAAGCGCCCGGCGTTTCGCTGGCGATGCGCGCCGCCATGTCCTGGTAGTACTCCGGGTGGCCCTTGCCCACATCGGAGCGGGTCAGCACCACCTGGGCGCCCAGCGCCTGCAAGTGCAGAATCTTTTCCCGGCTCATCTTGTCCGGCACCACCAGCGTCAGCGGGTAGCCCTTCTGCGCCGCCACCAGCGCGAGGCCGAGCCCGGTGTTGCCAGCGGTGGCCTCGATGATGGCGCCGCCGGGCTTCAGTTTGCCGTCGCGCTCGGCCGCCTCGATCATGGTCAGCGCGATGCGGTCCTTGATCGAGCCGCCCGGGTTGTGGCTTTCCAGCTTCAGATACAGCTCGCACGGACCGGTGTCCAGATGGCTGACGCGGACCAGCGGCGTATTGCCGATCAACGATAGAACGCTATTGTCCTGCATTTCAATACTCCTGGCTATTTTAAAATTACTTTTAGTAATTTTTTGTTATATAACAATTGCAAAATCTTCTACAAAATCGAAGTAGTCCTACTAAATATAATAAGCCTTCACACCACCGCACTGGCCTGCATGAAGCTATAGAAGAATACCAGTTCCGGGTCGCTCCTCAGCAATCTTAATTCCCTTGTCATTGACTCGACCAGCTCGGCGTCCACCCTGCCCGCTTCTATCAGCTGGTCGGCGGCGGACAGCAAGAGCTCGGTCCAGTAATCCAGCACCAGCTGGCGCCGGTGCGGCTCGCGGCTATCCAGATGCCAGGTTTTCACCTTGGTCTCCACATGGCGGAAGCCCAGCCGCATCAGGATGTTGCCCAGCTTGGCGCCGACGAAGGGATCGCCGCCCACCGACAGCTGGTGGTCGTTGAAAGCCATCCAATACTTTTGCAGATTGGCCGAATAGGGCGCCAGGAAGAAGGTGGCGTTCATCGCCTCCGTCGCGTACAGCCTGGCTCCGGGCTTCAGCACCCTCCGCACCTCGGCCAGCACGCGCTCCGGCGAATGCACATGCTCGAGAATCCAGCACAGGAAGGCGCCGTCGAAGCTTGCGGGCGGGAAGTCCAGATCCTCGGCATCCATGTGCAGCAGCGTCGCCCTGCCGTGCTCGGGGCTGCCCTGCAAGCGCTGGCGCGCCACCGCCAGCTGCCGCTGGCTGAAATCAAGACCGGTGATGTCGACGTCGGGGAAGCGGCGCAGCAGGATCTCGGTCTGCGCGCCCACGCCGCAACCGACCTCCAGCAACTTTTGCACGCCGGAAAAATCGACGTCGCGGTACACCATCGCCTCGGAAAAGCGCGCCTGGCGCACCAGCCTCGCCTGCTCGGTGGCGGAAAACCCGTGGATGTAAGGCAGATCGGACTGCGTCTGCGTCAATTGCAATGCACTCATCTCGATGACCTCGCTCGGATAGCAACAGGCCATCATTATATTTCTTTCAGCTATTTTGAAATCAAACTTTATTTTATATTTGAATATAGGAAAAAACTCTAACGGCATGCCGGACGATAAAAAACCCCGCATTGTCGGATGCGGGGTTGGCGATGAAAACGGGAATCAGGCTTCAGGCCAGCGCGGTCTGCCTCAGATTCTGCGAGAAACGCTGCAGCGCGGCGATGCCGGACGCTTCGGCGCGCGCGCACCAATCCTGCAACTCCTGCAGCAACTGCTCGCGAGTCAGGCTGGAACGCTCCCACAGGCGGGTCAGTTCCTGGCGCATGGTGTAGATGGTGGCCAGCACGTGGCTCTGCTCCAGGATGCGGGCCAACTGGTCGCGGTCGCACTCGGGCAGGTCTTTGGCGTCCCGCTTCAGCCACACCTTCATCTTGCGCGGCAGGTTGACCTGCGGCAACTCGGGCAGGCTCAGCTTGGCCAATTCCGCGCCGCACTCGGCCTTCAGCTCCCGCGCGTAACGCGAGGCGATCGCGTAGCGGTTGGCGATGATGGCCTGCAGGTGCTCCAGATCCAGCTGCGGGCGCGACGGATCGTGGGCCAGTTGCGGCGCCACCTTGCGCACCTTGGCCAGGCCGCAGATTTCCAGCATGCGGATGTACATCCAGCCGATGTCGAACTCGTACCACTTGTACGACAGTTTGGCCGAGGTGCCGAAGGTATGGTGATTGTTGTGCAGCTCTTCGCCGCCCACCAGGATGCCCCAAGGCACCAGATTAGTGGAGGCGTCCTCGTTCTCGAAGTTGCGGTAACCCCAGAAGTGGCCCAGGCCGTTGATCACGCCGGCGGCCCAGAACGGAATCCACACCATCTGCACGGCCCAGATCGACAGACCGATCGGTCCGAACAACGCCAGGTTGATGATCAGCATCAGCACGATGCCCTTGGCGTTGTGCTTGCTGTAGACATTGCGCTCCAGCCAGTCGTCAGGCGTGCCGTGGCCGAACTTGTCCATGATGGACTGGTCCTTGCAGGCGGCGCGGTACAGTTCAGCCCCTTCCCACAGCACCTTCTTGATGCCGAGCACCTGCGGGCTGTGCGGGTCTTCCTGGGTTTCGCAGCGCGCGTGGTGCTTGCGATGGATGGCCGCCCACTGCTTGGTGACCATGCCGGTGGTCAGCCACAACCAGAAACGGAAGAAGTGGCTGGGAATCGGGTGCAGATCCAGCGCGCGGTGGGCCTGGTGGCGGTGCAGGAAAATCGTGACCGAGGCGATGGTGATGTGGGTCAGGATCAGGGCGGCGACGATATTGCCCCACCATGGCAGATCCAACAGACCGTTGAGCCAGTTCAGGTTCATGTATTCGATGCGTCCGTTGACTTAGAGACAAAGCTCTATTCTATAACAAGCCCTGCAGCCATGCAGAATCAAATTTTCCGGTCAAGCGCGCCGAGAGCGCATCCGCCGGTGCATTGGTGTACCATAGGGCATCATTTCACCCTAGTTCAGAAAAATACTAGTGTTGCCAAAACGTCGACTGATCATTGCCGGCGCCGCCATCGGCGGCTTGTTCGTCCTGTACGCGGGCTCCAGCTACTGGGCCGGCGTCAAGGCCGAGGAAACCTTGCAGGAGCAGTACCGGATGCTCTCCGGCCTGCCGCTGTTCAAGGTCAAATCTCACAGCTATCAACGCGGCTGGTTCTCGTCCACCGAGACCACCGAGCTGGTGTTCAACCGCCATCTGTCCGGCCCGTACGAGAACATGCTTCCGGACAATATGAAGCCGCTGCTGAACTCCACTATCAAGTTCACCAACAACGTCAAGCACGGCCCGCTGCCGGGCTTGGCCGGCTTCGACTTCCGCCCGGGCCGCGCGCTGGTGCGCACCGAGTTCGCGATGAGCGACGCCACCCGCAAGACGCTGAAGACCTTCTTCGGCGACAAGGAGCCGATCGCCATCACCAACCGCATCGGTTTCGGCGGCGGCGGCCTGCTGGAAGTGGCGGTGCCCGCCTTCGACTACGAAGAGGCGCTGTCCGGCGTCAAGATGAAATGGAAAGGCTTCGACCTCAAGGTCGATTACGCCAACGGCTACAAGGAATACAAGACCGAGGCGCTGTCGCCGGGCTTCCTGCTGGAAGCCGCCAGCAAGGGCAGCATCTCGTTCGAAGGCGTGCGCTACGTGTCCGACATGCGTCCGGGCAACACCGGCGTCAAGCTCGGCACCAGCGAACTGACCATAGGCAATGTGCAGCTGAGCTCGCGTGAGAGCGTGCCGTACAGCATCAAGCTGAACGAGCTGATCTACCTGATGACCCGCGTCCGCGTCGGAGAGTTCGTCAATCCGTCCGGCGAGTTCAAGCCGTCGTCGGTGGTGCTGAAGAACTTCAGCTACCAGATCGTCACCAGCGAGCAGGACGAATTCGTCAACACCCGCGGCAAGGTGAACTTCGCCGAGCTGAGCTTCAACGCCAACCGCTACGGCCCGCTGCGGCTGGACGTGTCCGCCAACCACCTGCACGGCCCGACGCTGGTGAAGCTGGACAAGGCGATCAGCGAGATTCCGTTCGAAGGCGTGGACCCGGCGGTGCTGCGCAAGCAATACGTCGACACCATCAAGAAGAACGCGATCCCTCTGCTGGAAAACAATCCCAAGCTGCTGATCAACGAGTTCTACCTGAAGATGCCCGCAGGCGAAGCCAAGCTGCAAGGCAGCCTGGGCATCAACGGCTTCACGCCTGCGGACTTGAACGATATCACGCAGCTGGCCAAGCGCATCGAGGCCGACGCCAAGCTGAGCCTGCCGCGCCAGACGCTGGAAGAGCTGGTGCTGACCCAGGCCCGCAACCTGTTCACTGTCGACCAGAGCGCCGAAGAGCAGCCGAACATGCAGGAAGTGGAAGACCTGGCCAGAAGCCTGCTGGACAGCCAGTTGTCGCAATGGAAGTCGGGCGGCTATCTGGTGGAGGACAACGGTCAGATTTCCACCGACCTGAAATACGACGCCAAGGGCCTGACCATACACCAGCAGAAGGTGCCGCTGCCGTGGGAGGAAAGCGAGGAAGCCATCGACGCCTCCGCTCCCGCCGCGGAACCAAACAAGCCTCCGGCGAAGAAATAAGCCGGACGCAAAAAAAGGGCTGTCGTTGCGACAGCCCTTTTTTCTTGCGCTCCCGCAAAATCAGGAGGCGTCTTCCATCTGGCTTTGCAGGTAGTTCTGCAGACCGACCTTCTCGATCAGGCCCAGCTGGGTCTCCAGCCAGTCCACGTGCTCTTCCTCGCTCTCCAGGATGTCTTCCAGCATGTCGCGGCTGACGTAATCCTTGGAGGTTTCACAGTAGGCGATGGCCTCGCGCAGCAGCGGCAGCGCCTCCAGCTCCAGCTTCAGGTCGCACTCCAGCATTTCCTTCGGATTCTCGCCGATGTGCAGCTTGCCCAGATCCTGCAGATTGGGCAACCCTTCCAGGAACAGCACGCGCTCGATCAGCTTGTCGGCGTGCTTCATTTCGTCGATGGATTCTTCGTACTCGTGCTCGTTCAGCTTCTTCAGACCCCAGTTCTTGTACATGCGGGCATGCAGGAAGTACTGGTTGATCGCGGTGAGCTCATTCTTGAGAATCTGGTTCAGGTACTTGATGACCTTCTTGTCGCCTTGCATGTCATATTCTCCTGAAAAATCGTTCAGGCATTATGGCACAGCAGGCGCATAGCTCAAGGCATAAATGGGAATAGCCAGCTCGCAGGCTGGCAGGAGGGGCGCTTGCCCCTTTGGGAGAAAATCAGGCGGCGGTGCGGGCCACCGAACAGACGGTCAGTTCGCTTTGCGCGTCCTTGCGTATCTGGTTGGCCATGCAGGCGCACTTGCCGCAATCGGAGGCGACGCCCAGTTCCCGACGCAGGTCGCACATGCGCGTGGCACCGCCATGAACCGCCTGGCGGATCTGGCTGTCGGTCACTGCATTGCACAAGCAGACATACATCGGAAGCCCCCTCTGGCTTACAATCAAGAATAGTTATCATCATCATAGAAATAAACAAGAATGATTGTCAATAACAAAGAACGTCAGTGGAAGCCGAATGCAACAGTCGCCGCCATCATCGAGCGCGACGGCCGCTTCCTGATGATCGAAGAGGAGACGCCGTCCGGCCTGCGGCTCAACCAGCCCGCCGGCCATCTGGAGCGAGGCGAAACGCTGTTGCAGGCGGTGGCGCGCGAGGCCCTCGAAGAAAGCGGCTGGTTGTTCACGCCGCGCGGGCTTACCGGCATCTACCTGGCCGACGCCCAGGACGGCGACATCACCTATATGCGTTTCGCCTTCCACGGCGACGCCGTCCCGCCCGCCTCCCCACCGCGGCTGGACGAGGGCATCGTCGCCGTGCACTGGCTGGCCTACGAGGACATCGCCGCGCAGACTGCGCGGCTGCGCAGCCCGGTGGTGCTGCAATGCCTGGCAGACTATCGCAATGGCATCGCGTATCCTCTGCAACTGATACGCGACCTGCGCTGACCCGCCCGCCACAGGATGCCCGATGCGACTATTGATACCGCTGCTGCTCGCCCTGCTCCTTCCCGCCGCCCGAGCCGACGGGCTAAACATCTGTTATCATTACGGATGTTCCAGACACGCCCAGTTCGACATCTCCGACGAGGAGCATGACTGGCTGGCCGCGCGCATGAGCCGGTCCGACTCCGCCGCGTCCGAGCGCGAAGCGGTGGCCGACGCCGTGCTGACGCTGTATCGCATCGCCGCGCGCGACACGCCGATTTGGCAGGACAAAGGCGGCAATTTCCGCGACGGCCCGGCCCAAGGCCGGATGGACTGCGTGGACCACAGCAGCAACGTCACCACTTTCCTCAACTACCTGCAGCGGCAGGGATGGTTGAAATTCCACCGCGCGGCGCCACCTGAATGGCGGGCGCCGTGGATTCTGGATCTGCACTACACCGGCGTGCTGCACGACAACGCCGCCGATCAGGATTGGGCGGTGGACACCTGGTTCAAGGATTTCGGGGAACCGCCCGTGGTGGTTCCCCTTTCAGTTTGGATGACGGGATACGAGCCCCCGGCCGTATCCGAGCCTGTCAGACAGGCAAGCAAAAGCAAGGAAGGAAACGCCCCGTGACGGGTAAGAAACGCATAGTCGTCGGCATGTCCGGCGGCGTGGATTCGTCGGTGACCGCCTGGCTGCTGAAGCAGCAAGGCCATGAAGTGATCGGCGTGTTCATGCAGAACTGGGAAGACGACAACGACGACGAATACTGCTCGATCAAGCAGGATGCGCTGGACGCGATGAGCGTGGCCGACATCGTCGGCATCGACATGGAAATCGTCAATTTCGCCAAGGAATACAAGGACCGCGTGTTCTCGTACTTCCTGAAGGAGTACTCGGCCGGCCGCACGCCGAACCCGGACGTGCTGTGCAACGCCGAGATCAAGTTCAAGGCCTTCCTCGACTACGCGATGGAGCTGGGCGCCGACTGCATCGCCACCGGGCACTACGCGCGCAAGCTGGAACAGGACGGCACCCACTACCTGATGAAGGCGGTGGACCACACCAAGGACCAGAGCTACTTCCTGTACCGCCTGCAGCAGCATCAACTGGCCAAGGCCATCTTCCCGCTGGGCGACATCCGCAAGACCGAAGTGCGCCAGCTGGCCGAGCAAGCCGGCCTGCCGACCGCGGCCAAGAAGGACTCCACCGGCATCTGCTTCATCGGCGAACGCCCGTTCCGCGAATTCCTGCAGCGCTACCTGCCCACCTCGCCCGGCCAGATGGTGACGCCGGACGGCAAGGTGGTGGGCGAACACATCGGCCTGATGTACTACACGCTGGGCCAGCGCAAGGGCCTGACCATAGGCGGCTCGCGCGACGGCAACGGCGAGCCGTGGTTCGTCGCCGGCAAGGACATTCCTGGCAACAGGCTGATCGTAGTCCAGGGCCACGACCATCCGCTGCTGCTGAAGCCGACGCTGGCGATGGCCGACCTCAGCTGGACGCTGCCGGACGCGCCGCAGCCCGGCGACTACAGCGCCAAGAACCGCTACCGGATGGCGGACGCAGCCTGTTCGCTGTCGCCCATCGTCGATGGCCAGGCCACGCTTACCTTCACGGAAAAACAATGGGCGGTGACGCCAGGCCAGTCGGCCGTGCTCTACCACGGCGACATCTGCCTGGGCGGCGGCATCATCCGCTAAGCCCCGCAATAAAAAAGCCCCGCGACGCGGGGCTTTTTCACGGGCCGCTCAAGCCTGCGGCAAGGGCTGCAGCCGCCTCAGCCACAGGCTGACGCCCAGCTGTACCAGCAAAACCAGCGCCAGCGCCGTGGCCACGCCATGCCAGCCGCCACTCCCCCACATCAGGCCGGACATCGAACCGAACACGCTGGAGCCAAGATAGTAAGCGGTCAAATACAACGCCGAAGCCAGCGCCCGGCCCTCGCGAGCCCGCAAGCCCACCCAGCTGCTGGCCACCGAATGGGCGGCGAAGAAGCCGAAAGTGAACAGCGCCACGCCCGGCACCAGCAACCACAAGGTGTCGCCCAGCGTCAGCAGCAGTCCCGCCAGCATCATCAGCACCATCATCCACAACACGTTGCGCCGGCCCAGGCCATCGGCCAGACGCCCCACCCAGGCGGATGACCAGATGCCCACCACGTACAGCGAGAACACCAGCGCCAGCGCGCTCTGGCTCAGATGGAACGGCGCGGCCAGCAGGCGGAAGCCCAGGTAGTTGTACAGGCTGACGAAACAGCCCATCAGCAGGAAGGCGGTGAGGAACAGCCAAGGCAGTCCGCCGTCGCGCAGCATGCCGCGCAGCTCGCGCGCCATGCGGGCGAAGTCATGGCGGCGGGGCTGGAAATGGCGCGAGGCCGGCAGCCAGCGCCAGAACTGCCAGGCGCCGACGCAGCCGATCGCGGCCAGCGCCAGCACCGCGCCGCGCCAGCCTACGTGGTCGGCCAGCAGCGAGGCCAGCAGCCGGCCGCACATTCCGCCCAGCGCGTTGCCGGCGATGTACAGCCCCATCGAGTGGCCGAGCGACTTGGCATCCACCTCCTCGCTCAAATAGGCCATCGCCACCGCCGGCAAGCCGGCCATCACCAGGCCGAATACCGCCCGCAATTGCAGAAAAACGCCGAAGTCGGCAACGAAGGCCGACATCAGCATCAAGACCGCGCCCAGCGCCAGCGCCAGGTTCATCAACGCCCGGCGGCCGAAGCGGTCGGCCAGCAGGCTGGCCGGAATCAGCGCCAGCGCCAGGCCGCCGGTGGACATCGACACCACGCCGCTGGCCGCGGCCGGCGTCAGCGAGAAATCATGGGCGAACAGCGGCATCAAGGGCTGGGCGCCGTAAACCATGGCGAAAGTGCAGAAACCGCCGACGAACATCGCCCGCGCGGTGGAGCGGAAGGCTGGGGTCCCGGCATGGAGCTTGGCGGCGGCGGGCTCAGAAACGGTCTGGCTGTCTTGCAGCGCAACGGAGGGGGCGGACACGGCATCAATCTCTTCTTCAACGACACCGTCAGCTTAGGCTTGGGTAAAACGACAGTCCAATATATATTTCAACCATGATTAATACTTTTAAAATATCAATATGGAACTGCGCCATCTTCGCTACTTCATCGCCGTGGCCGAAGAGCTGCATTTCACCCGCGCCGCCGAGCGGCTGCACATCGGCCAGCCGCCGCTGAGCCAGCAGATCCAGTCGCTGGAGGCCGAGCTGGGCGCGCCGCTGTTCCGCCGCCACCAGCGCAAGGTGGAGCTCACCGCCGCCGGGCTGCAACTGCTGCCGCGCGCAAGACAGATCTTGGCAGACAGCGCGGCCGCCGCCGCCGCCGTGCGCCGCACCGCCGACGGCGAAACCGGCGAGCTGCGCATCGGCTTCACCTCCTCGCTGCCGCTGACGCCCATTCTACACCACAGCCTGCAGCATTACCGGCGCGACTATCCCGCGGTCAGGCTGACGCTGAGCGAAATGTTCACCGCCGGCCAATTCGACGCGCTGGAGCGCCGCCAGCTGGACCTGGGCTTCGTCCGCTTCAACGGTCCGACGCCCAGCCCCTTGATCCGGGTGGAGGAGCTGCACCGCGACCGGCTGCTGGCGGTGGTGCCCAGCGCCCATCCTCTGGCCGCGGAAAAAACGCTGGCGCTGAGCCGGCTGGCCGGCGAACCGCTGATCGGCTATCCGCGCGAATCCGGCTCCGGCCTCAGCGATGTGGTGCGCCAGCTGGCGCTGCAAAACGGACTGGAATTGAGAATGGTGCAGGAGGCGGGCGAGGCGATCACCCAGATCGGCCTGGTCGCGGCCGGCGTCGGCATCGCCATCCTGCCCTCGCCGCTGGAATGCGTGCAGATACCGGCGGTGCGCTACGTGCCGCTATCCGATGACGGCGCCTATCTATCGATGGGCATCGCCGTCCGCCGCGACGAGAACTCGCCGCTGGTGGCCAATTTCCTGGCCGGGGTGCGGGGAGACTAACGGCCGCCCGACACGTCCAGCAGACTGCCGGTGCAGAACGAGGCGGCGTCGGACAGCAGCCAGACAATGGCCTCCGCCACCTCTTCCGGCTGGCCGCCGCGCCGCAGCGGCACAGTCGGCGCCAGCCTGGCCACCCTGCCCGCCTCGCCGCTGGCGGCGTGGATATCGGTTGCGATCAGGCCGGGGCGCACCGCGTTGACGCGGATGCCTTCTTCCGCCACCTCGCGCGCCAGACCCAGGGTCAGCGTGTCGATCGCGCCCTTGCTGGCGGCGTAATCGATGTATTCGCCGGCGGAGCCCAGCCGCGACGCGGCCGATGACACGTTGACGATGGCGCCGCCGTCGCCGCCGCGGCGGGTGGACATGCGCCGCACAGCCTCGCGGCAGCACAGCAGCGGCCCCAGCACATTGACGCGCAACACCCGCTCCACCCGCTCGGCGCTGTAGTCCTCCAGCCGGCACATCGGCGCGGTGACGCCGGCGTTGTTGACCAGTCCATCCAGCCGCCCGTAATGGCACATCGCGTCATCGAACAGCCTGACGATGGCCTCCTCATCGGACGCGTCGGCGCGGAACAGCTGCACCGCCTCGCCCAGCTCGGCCTTCAGCGCGGCGGCGCTGGCCTCGTCCGAACGGTAATTGGCGGCCACCCGCCAACCGGCGGCGGCCAGCAAGCGCGTGGCGGCGGCGCCTATGCCGCGCGTGCCGCCGGTCACCAATGCCACCTTGCCGTCCATCGCTAGCCCTTCCTCAAGAATTGCTGATGCCAGCGCGTGCGCGCGGCGCGCGCCTCGCCGAACAGCCGGTTCAGGCCATCCGCGTCGCCGGCTTCCAGCAAAGAGGCCAGGCGATCCAGTCCTGCGCGGTAGTCAGCCAGCTCGGCCAGCAGCGCGTCGCGGTTGGCCAGGCTGATATCGGTCCACATCTCGGGGTGGCTGCCGGCGATGCGGGTGAAATCGCGGAAGCCGGTGGCTGCGAAATCGAAGCAGCGCTCGGCATTGGCCTTGGCCGCCACCCGGTCCACATAGGAGAAAGCCAGCAGATGCGGCAGGTGGCTGACGCTGGCGAACACCGCGTCGTGCTCGGCGGCGTCCATGCAGTGGATTTCCGCGCCGCAGGCGCGCCACAGCTCCGCCACCGTCTCCGCCGCCTCGGGCGCGGTTTCCGCCAGCGGCGTCAGCACCACGCGGCGGTTTTCGTACAGACCGTATTGGGCGGCCACCGCGCCCGACATGTCGGAGCCGGCGATCGGGTGAGCCGGAACGCACCATGGCAGATGGTCGGGCAGGTGCTGGCGATACAGCGCCGCCACGTCGCTCTTGGTGCTGCCGCCGTCTGTAACCACCGTCCCTGGACGCAGCTCCGGGGCCAGCGCCGCCATCAACGCGCCCATCTGGCCCACCGGCGAGGCCAGCAGCACCATGTCGGCGCGATGGGCGACGGCGCCGATGTCCTGGCTGATCTCGTCCGCCACGCCCAACGTCAGCGCTTTTTCCAGATTGGCCAGCGTGCGCCCGACGCCGATCACGGTCTTCACCCTGCCGGCGCGCTTGAGCGCCAGCGCGAACGAGCCGCCGATCAGGCCGACGCCCGCCACCACCAGGGTGTCTATCTGCTGCTGCACCTGCATCCCCCTTGTCCTGCCGCCACTTGCGCGGCGAGAAGGTCTATCATAAACAATTTTGCCGCCATGGCCAGTCTGGAGATTTGGATGACCGCGACGCTGTATTGTTACTTCAAGGCGCCTGCCGAGCCTGAAACCGTGCTGAACAGATTCCGCGCGCTGCAGATGGAGCTGGCCGCCGCCGGCTGGGCTGGCGAGCTGCTGCGCCGCTGCGACGACGCCGACACCTGGATGGAGGTCTACCCCGGCATCGCCGACCGCGACGTATTCCGCTCGGCCTGGCAGGCGGCCCGCCTGCGCCACGGTCTGTCGCTGCCGGCCAGCGAGGAATGGTTTCAGCCGCTGTAGCCGCAAAACGGACGGGCAAGAAAAAGCCGGGCGCGCGGCCCGGCCAAAACAAACACGATTAACGAGAGAAACCGAAACCCCCGCGCTAAGGCGGCAGCCAAACGGTCAGGCGAACACTATAACCAGCGCCGCCCATTCCCCCAAATCACTTGTTCTGCTTAGCAAATCACCGTCAGCCGCGCTGGACGGCAGCTTCGCCGGCCGGCTGCGGAACGCGGCCCACCAGGCGGTCCACCCACAGCGCGACCACCCCGTCGCCGGCCACATTGCAGGCGGTGCCGAAACTGTCCTGCGCCAGATAGAGCGCGATCATCAGCGCCAGGCTGGCTTCGGGGAAACCCAATACGCTGGACAGGATGCCCAGCGCCGACATCACGCCGCCGCCCGGCGCGCCCGGGGCGGCCACCATGGTCACGCCCAGCAGCAGGATGAAGGGCAGCATCACGTCCCAGCCCGGCACTTCCAGGCCATGGGTCATCAACATCACCGCGGTGGCGCAGCTCACCAGCGTGATGGTGGAGCCGCACAGGTGAATGGTGGCGCACAGCGGCATCACGAAATTCACCACCGGCGGCGACACCTTCATATTGCCGGCCGAACGCAGCGCCACCGGGATGGTGGCGGCGGACGACATGGTGCCCAGCGCGGTGAAATAGGCCGGCAGCATCGCGCGCAGCAGCGACAGCGGATTGCGGCCCAGCAGCGTGCCGCTGGCGCCGTACAGCACGGCTAGCCACAGCCAATGCAGGGCGATGGCCATCAGCAACACCACGCCAAAGGTTTTCAGCGTGGCGAAGGCGGTGCCGGCGGCGGCCATGTCCGCGAATTCGCAGGCGATGTAGGCCGGCAGCAGCGGCACCAGCACGCGCGCCAGCACCATCTCGACGATATCCTTGCCCTGATCGGCGATCTCGCGCAGACGCGCCGCACCGGTGGCGGCGATGCCCAGGCCGAAAACGAAGGCCAGCATCAGCGCCGTCATCACGTCGAACAGCGGCTTGATCTCCAGCTTGAACAGCGGCGCCAGCTTGTCGGCGGCGGCCGGAACGGCGGCGGCCTCGCCCAGCCATTGCGGCAGAAACGTGGATGCCGCGGCGAAAGCCAGCACGCCGGACAGAATGGTGGACGCGTAAGCCAGGCCCACGGTCCAGCCCAGCATGCGGCCGGAACCGGTCTCCAGCGCGGCGATGCCGCTCATGATGTAGAACACGATGATCAGCGGGATCATGAAGCCGATGAACTGGCTGAACAGTCCTTTGAAAGTCAGCATCAGCGTCAGCAGCGGTCCGGGCGCGTACAGGCCCAGCAGCAGGCCGACCGCCATGCCGGCCAGCAGTTTGAGAATCAATTTCACAGGCAACCTCTTCCGGGTTATCCAGCCCGCCGCGCCTGGCGCGACGCCGGACAAAACCCGTCCGCTCCGGCGCGATCGGATCGATTCGGAAGAAGAGAGGGGCCGGCCGGCGCGGCAAGCGGAACATCGCGCCGACGTTCCCCGGCGCCATGCATCAGGCTTGTTGTAGTAAGGCTTGCCGCAATGCCTGCAGCAAAGGTGAAGGCATCCACACACGCTCGCCCAGGTGGGCCAGCGGCCAGATGCCTATCAGGCTATTGGAGAGAAACACCGCGTCAGCGTCAATCAAATCGGCGGAGCAAAGTCGCTTTTCTGAAAATTTAAGTCCGAAATTTGAAACATTGACCGTCAACCAATCCCGCACCGCGCCGTTAACGCCGCAGCGATCCAACAAAGGAGTCTGGATCTCCCCTTCCCGCAGCAGGTAGACATTGCTCATCGTCCCCTCGGCCAGCCAGCCATCCTGGTCCAGCAGCAGGCCTTCCTGTATCGCCGGGTCGCTCCATTCGGACCGCGCCAGCACGCTCTCCAGCCGGTTCAGGTGCTTGACGCCGGCCAGGCGCGGCTGCAGCGACAGCCTCAGCTCGCACCAGCGCGCCTCGACGCCCCGCTCGCCGTATTCCGCCGGATAACCGGCCCACGGCACCGCCGATACGATGCGTGTCGGCGCGCCGGCACCGGCCATCGCGTAGCCGCGCGCGCCGACGCCGCGGGTGATCACGATCTTGCCCACCGCCAGCGCGTGTTCGCGGCCCAGCGCCATCAACTCGTCCAGCAACAGCTGCTCGTCCGGCAGCGTCAGCGCCAGCCGCGCGGCATCGTCCGCCAGCCGCGCGTACTGCCAGCGCCACATCCATGGCCGGCCGCGGCGCAGCTGCATGGTGCGGAACACGCCGTCGCCGTAACTGAAGCCGCGGTCCAGCGCCGATACCGCCTCGCCCGGCAGGCCGTTGACCAGCATCGCCATCAGGCCTGCTCCACGCCCAGCGCGCGCAGCAGGCCGCGCGCCTTGTGGCGGGTTTCCATCAGTTCGCGCTCGGGATCGGAGTCGGCGACGATGCCGCCGCCGGCGCGGAAGCGCAGCTTGCCGCCTTCCTGCATGAAGGTGCGGATCAGGATGTTGAAGTCCATGGTGCCGTCGCGGTTCAGATAGCCCAGGCTGCCGGTATAGGCGCGGCGCGCGCTGTTTTCCAGCTCGCGGATGATCTGCATGGTACGCACCTTGGGACAGCCGGTGATGGTGCCGCCGGGGAACAGCGCGCGCAGCACGTCCGCCGGCGCGACGTCGTCGCGCAGCTTGCCGCGGACATTGGATTCGATGTGGTGGACGTAGGCATAGCTGGCCACCGCCATCAACTCGTTGACTTCAACCGTGCCCGGCCGGCTGATGCGGCCCAGATCGTTGCGCTCCAGATCGATCAGCATCACGTGCTCGGCGCGCTCCTTGATGCTGGTGATCAGCCGCTTCTTCAGCTCTGCGTCCTCAGCCGGATCGGTCGAACGCGGATGGGTGCCGGCGATCGGCCGGGTCTCAGCCCAGCCGTCCTTCACCCTCACCAAGCGCTCCGGCGACGAGCTGACGATCTGCGCGTCGCCGAAGTCCGCCAGCGCCGAGAACGGCGCCGGGTTGGCCCGGCGCAGCGCGGCGAACAGATCGGGCGCGGCGATGCCCTCGGCCAGCTCGGCCCGCCAGCCGCGCGAGATGTTCACCTGAAACACGTCGCCCTCGTAGATGTAGCGCTTGAGGCGTGCCACCGCGTCGGTGTACCACTCGGGCGGATCCTCCTCCAGGCCGGCCAGCGCCACCGGCTTGGGCGCGAAAGCGGGCTTCGCCGCCACCAGCCGTTCCAGCGCGTGCCAGTCGTCGGCGGTCTCGCCGACCAGCCAGGCTTCGCTCTTGGCGCGGTCCACCAGCACCGCGGCCGGCGCGCGCGCCCACACCGCCAGCGGAAAGCTGTCCGGCAAAGCGGCGGGCACATGCGGCTCGAACTCCGACAACAGATCGTAAGCGAGGTAGACGAACCAGCCGCCGACGAAAGGCAGGCCGTGCGGATTGGCCACCGCCTGCGGCCTGAATGCGCGCACCTCGTCGAGAAAAGCCTGCCCCTCGCCCGCCATGAACACGCGCCGCTCGCCCTGCATCAGCAGCAGATCCCAGCCGCTGTCGCCGGACGATTGCATCAGATAGGGAAAGTGTTCGCGATCGGCGGCATGCAGCGCCAACAGATCGGGAATGAAGTCGAGTTTCTGAGTGAACATCTACGGTCCTGGGCCGGCAAGGCCCGGCACTGATTTGCAACACCGCCGCCCGCCTTGAGCGGCGGCGAAAAAAGAAAAACCGCTGCGAGTGTAACGCAGCGGTTCGCTCTGTCAATCGCCCGCGGCGACGATCAGACCCGTTTGAACACCAGGGTGCCGTTGGTGCCGCCGAAGCCGAAGGAGTTGGAAATGCCCACCTCGATCTTCATGTCGCGCGCGGTGTTGGCCGCGTAATCCAGATCGCAACCGGCTTCCAGATCCTGCTCGACCAGATTGATGGTCGGCGGGGACACCTGGTTGTGGATCGCCAGGATGGTGTAAATCGCCTCCACGCCGCCGGCGCCGCCCAGCAAGTGGCCGGTCATCGACTTGGTGGAATTGACCACGAGTTTCTTGGCGTGATCGCCAAACGCCATCTTGATGGCAGTCGTTTCGTTGGCGTCGCCCAACGGAGTGGACGTGCCATGAGCGTTCACGTACTGCACCGCGTCGGCGTTGATGCCGGCGTCGCGCAGCGCGTTGGTCACGCCGCGGGCCGGGCCCTCGGAACTTGGCGCGGTGATGTGGTGCGCGTCCGAACTCATGCCGAAGCCGATCAGCTCTGCATAGATCTTGGCGCCGCGCTTCACCGCGTGGTCATAATCCTCCAGCACCAGCACGCCGGCGCCTTCGCCCATCACGAAACCGTCGCGGCCCTTGTCCCATGGGCGGGACGCGGCCTCGGGGTCGTCGTTGCGGGTGGACATCGCCTTCATCGCGGCGAAGCCGCCGATGCCCAGGCGCGAAACCGCGCCCTCGGAACCGCCCGCCACCATGACATCGGCGTCGCCGTACTGAATCAGGCGAGCAGCATCGCCGATGCAGTGCGCGCCGGTGGTGCAGGCGGACACGATGCCGTAGCTGGGTCCCTGATAGCCCTTCAGGATGGAGACCTGGCCGGCGATCAGGTTGATCAGCGAGCCCGGAATGAAGAACGGGCCGATCTTGCGCGGACCGCCCTCCATCAGCGCCACGCCGGTATCCTCGATCAGCGGCAGGCCGCCGATGCCAGAACCGATGTTGACGCCGACGCGGGTCTTGTCCAGATCCGGGACCTCATCCAGCCCGGCGTCCGCGACGGCCTGCAGGGCCGCGGCGATGCCGTAGTGGATGAACAGGTCGTTGCGGCGCGCTTCCTTCGGCGAAATGTAATCGCCGATATTGAAGTCCTTGACCTCGCCCGCGATCTGGCAAGCCATGTCGCTGGCGTCGAATCGGGTGATCTTGGCTATGCCGCTCTTGCCGGCCAACAGGTTGGCCCAGCCGGTGGCGACATCGTTGCCGACCGGGGACACATGGCCCAGACCGGTGACTACTACTCTGCGTTTGGACACGAAGAATCTCCGTGATAGATGGGAGGGCAGTCTCCCGATGAAACCACGCGCGCCTGACAAGCACAAGCCAGGTTCAAACGCGCGTTTGGAACCTTCTTAACAAAAGAACCTCTGCAGGCGAGCCGAAGCACCACCACGCAGAGGTCCTGGTCCCGAAAAAAGGGATTACTTGTTCAGATGGCCAGTCACGTAGTCGATGGCTTGTTGAACCGTGGTGATCTTCTCGGCTTCTTCGTCCGGGATCTCGCACTCGAACTCTTCTTCCAGTGCCATCACCAGTTCAACGGTATCCAGGGAATCGGCGCCCAGATCGTCGACGAAGGAGCTTTCCACCTTGATTTCGGCTTCGTTCACACCCAGTTGCTCGGCGACGATCTTCTTTACGCGCTGTTCGATGTTTTCCATTTGTTTAAACCCTTGACCTTTCTGATTCGGGATCGCAAAACCCCGGTATTCTACAAAAAAAAATTAGAGCAGCCTACCTAAATCTCTATCCGACGCTAGCCGGACAGGAATTAAGGCATCAGCATGCCGCCGTTCACATGCAAAGTCTGGCCCGTAATATAGGACGCGCGGTCCGATGCCAGAAATACCACGGCATCGGCGATATCCTTGACGTCGCCCAGGCGGTTCAACGCGATCTGGCCGACCAGCGCCTCGCGCTGCGCTTCCGGCAGCGAGCGGGTCATGTCGGTGTCGATGAAGCCCGGAGCCACGCAATTGACCGTGATGTTGCGACTGCCCACCTCGCGCGCCATCGACTTGGTGAAGCCGATGATGCCCGCCTTGGCGGCCGCATAGTTGGCCTGGCCCGCATTGCCCATCACCCCGACAACGGAGGCGATGTTGATGATGCGGCCGGCGCGGGCCTTCATCATGCCACGCATTACAGCCTTTGAGGTCTTGAACACCGACTTCAGGTTGGTGTCCATGATCGCGTCCCAGTCCTCGTCCTTCATCCGCATCAGGAGGCCGTCGCGGGTGATGCCGGCATTGTTGACCAGAATCGCCACCGCGCCAAACTCCTTCTCCACCGATTCTACCAACGCCTCGACAGCGCCCTCCTCGGTGACGTTCAGCACGCGGCCGGCGCCGCCGGCGGCGGACAGGCGCTCATGAATGGCGGCCGCGCCGGATTCCGACGTGGCGGTGCCGATGACCACGGCGCCCTCGGCGGCCAGCGCGTCGGCGATCGCCGCGCCTATGCCGCGCGAGGCGCCGGTCACCAGCGCCACTTTGCCTTGCAGACTCATCAATGTGTCTCCTTGTTTTCAACGCCCCGCCCGGCTCTCGCCGAAAGGGGCGATGGCGGTCCGGCCTGCGCCGGTCCGCCGGAATTTCGCGTCAAACCAGTTCCGCGCGCGCGGCTTCCAGCGCCGCGCGGTCGGTCAGCGCCAGGCACTTGACGTTGCCGTCGATGCGCTTGGCCAGGCCCGCCAACACTTTGCCCGGGCCGCACTCCGCCATCATGGTCACGCCGTCGGCGGCCAGCTTCTGGATGGTTTCGGTCCAGCGCACCGGCATGTACAACTGACGGGTCAGCGCGTCGCGGATTTGCGATGCGTCGTTGTAACTGGCCACATCGGCGTTGTGCAGCACCGGGATTGCGGGCGCGCTCAAGTGCACGCCCTGCAGCGCCTCGGCCAGGCGCTCGGCGGCCGGCCGCATCAGCGAGCAATGCGACGGCACCGATACCGGCAACGGCAGCGCGCGCTTGGCGCCCTTGGCCTTGCACAAGTCCATCGCCCGCTCGACCGCGCCCTTGTTGCCGGCGATCACCACCTGGCCCGGAGAGTTGAAGTTGACCGCTTCCACCACCTCGCTCTGGGCGGCCTCCGCGCAGGCTGCGCGGATGTCGTCGTCGGACAAGCTCAGAATGGCGGCCATCGCGCCGACGCCGGCCGGCACCGCGGCCTGCATCGCCTCGGCGCGCAGGCGCACCAGCTTCACCGCTTCGGCGAACGGCAGCGCGCCGGCGGCCACCAGGGCGGTGTATTCGCCCAGGCTATGGCCAGCCACGATGGACGGCTGCTTGCCGTTCAACTCCTGCCACGCCAGATACGTGGCGTAGCCGGCGGCCAGCATGATGGGCTGGGTGTTCACGGTGGCGTTGATCTCGTCGGCGCCATCGGCCTGCAGCATCGCCCACAGGTCCAGCGACAGCGTGTCGGACGCCTCGGCGAAAGTATGCTGCACCACGGGCAGGTCGGCGAAGCCGTCCATCATCTTCAGGCTCTGCGAGCCCTGTCCCGGAAAAAGAAAAGCAAAAGCCATAGTCGACTCCACAGAATTCGACGCAAAGGATGACGCAAAGCGGCCGCTCGCGCCACGCCGCCGATCAATAAACTCTGTCATTATCGGCGATCATGCGGCGAAAAAGCCACTTTGCGGAATTCCAATCAGAAGGTCAGCAGCACCGCGCCCCAGGCAAATCCCCCGCCGATGCCTTCCAGCATCACGGTCTGGCCGCGCCGGATGCGCCCGTCGCGCACCGCGACATCCAGCGCCAGCGGAATGGAGGCGGCCGAAGTGTTGCCCTGCTCAGGCAGGGTGACGACCACCTTCTCCATCGGCAGGCCAAGATGCTTGGCCGTGGACTCGATGATGCGCAGATTGGCCTGGTGCGGCACCAGCCAATCCAGATCGGCCTTGTCGACGCCGGCCTCCGCCAGCGTGGCGGCGGCGATTTCGGACAGCGACTTGACGGCGAACTTGAATACGGCCGGGCCGTCCATGTGCAGGTAGGGCATGCCCTGAATCTTGCCGCCGGAAATTTGCGCCGGGGTATTCAGCAAGCCCTGATAACGGCCATCGGCCGCCAGCTTGGCATGCAGGATGCCCGGCTCGTCGGACGCGCCCAGCACCACCGCGCCGGCGCCGTCGCCGAACAGCACGCAGGTCCGGCGATCATCCCAGTCCAGCACGCGCGACATGATTTCGGCGCCGATCACCAGCGACTTCTTCGACATGCCGCTCTTGATGTAGGCGTTGGCAGTGGCCAGCGCGTAAGCGAAGCCGGCGCACACCGCCTGCACGTCGAAAGCCGGCACGCCGGGCAAGCCCAGCTTCTCCTGCAGGATGCAGGCGGTGCTGGGGAAAATCATGTCGGGAGTGGTGGTGGCGACGATGATCAGGTCGATCTCGCCCCTGTCGATGCCTGCGCTGGCGATGGCGGCTTCCGCCGCCCTCAGCGCCAGATCGCTGGTCTTGTGCCCTTCGTCGGCAATATGGCGCGCGCGGATGCCGGTGCGAGAGACAATCCACTCGTCGCTGGTTTCCACCCGTTCGGCCAATTGCGCATTGGTGAGCACCTGGGACGGCAGGAAGCTGCCGGTGCCGAGAATGCGGGAATAGCCCATATTTTTCAGTTCGCTTCCGCCTCGGATTGCTTGAGATTGTCTAGTTGTTTGGCAACCCGATCGGCGATGTGTGCAATCACGTCGGAACCGGCCTCCTCGCATGCCTGCGCCAACGCGTAACGGAATCCTGTGACATCGGCGCCGCCGTGGCTTTTCACCACGATGCCGCGCAGGCCCAGCAAGCTGGCCCCGTTGTAGCGGCGCGGATCGATGCGCTTCTTGAAAAGGCCCAGCACCGGCAATGCGGCCAACGCGCACAAACGCGTCCACCAGCTGCGGCCGAACTCTTCCCTCAGGAATACGGCGAACATGTGCGCCAGCCCCTCAGCTGTCTTGAGCGCCACATTGCCGGTAAAACCATCGCAGACTACCACATCGGTCGTGCCCTTGCAGATGTCGTCGCCCTCCACGTTGCCGTAGAAATTCAGCTCCGACTGGCGCAACAGCTCGGCAGTCTTCTTGATATTGTCGTTGCCCTTGATATCTTCGCTGCCGATATTCAACAGGCCGACGGAAGGATTGGCCTTGCCTTGCAGGCAGGCCATCAGTTCGGAACCCATGATGCCGAACTGCAAAAGTTGTTCTGGGGTGCAATCGACGTTGGCGCCCAGATCCAGCACGCAGGAAGTGCCCTTTACATTGGGCAGCAGCTTGGCGATGGCGGGACGGTCGATGCCCGGAATGGTCTTGAGGACGAAGCGTGCGGTAGCCATCAGCGCGCCGGTGTTGCCGGCGGAAACGGCGGCCTGCGCCTTGCCTTCCTTGACCAGATTGATCGCCACCCGCATCGACGAATCTTTTTTATTCTTGAGGGCGAGCTGAGGCGCCTCGTCCATGCCGACCACTTGAGTGGCGTGCTGGATGAGGATGCGCTCACGCACGGCGCCATCGTGCAGGGCCAATTCAGCCTCCAGGGCTGGCTGGTCGCCTACGAGAATCAGATGGATGTCGGGGTGGTCTTGCAGGAATTGGATCGATGCCGGGACGGTAACCTTGAGGCCAACGTCACCGCCCATAGCATCAACCGCGACGGTGATAGTCATCAACGATTGCGGTATAAAGTGCCTACCAAAAAAGGAAAGGAAGCGAGGACAGGGAGATTACTCGCCCTTGGTCTTCACAACCTTGCGGCCACGGTAGAAGCCGTTCGGGCTGATGTGGTGGCGCAGGTGGGCTTCGCCGGTGCTGGCTTCAACTGCCAGAGCCGGAGCGGTCAGAAAATCGTGTGCACGATGCATGCCGCGCTTGGACGGGGACTTTTTGTTCTGTTGAACAGCCATGGTCGACTCCTAAGAAATTCAAGTAGATTCTAATGCGAATCCGGGTTACTCGGACTTGGGTCTCTTAAGCGCCGCCAGCACCGCAAACGGGTTGGGCTTGTCAGCCTTGGCGAGCGAGAGAGTATCCCTGCTGCATTCGTCGTGTTTCGGCGAATGCGGCAAGCCCATGATGATTTCGTCTTCGATCAGCGCAATCACGTCCAGTTCGGGTTCGGCGAGAACCGCGTCCAGCTCTTCGTCCTGCTCGCAGGCTTCGTCCAGCTTTTCCTGGCTGGCGAACAGCGTGAGCACCGAATCGGTGTCCAGGCTGAACGGCATGCCGTCCAGGCAGCGCTGGCAGGTGACTCGCAGGTCCGCCGTCAGGCGGATGCGCAGCGTAAAACGCTGCAGCTCGTCTCGAGAGCCGTCGAGCTGATAAGACACCTCGCCAGAGGTGTCCGACAGGTCGCTATGAACGCGCTCGTCCAGCCCGCCGACCGGCAGCTTGCCGGACAGCGAGCGCCCTTCCCGGGCGAACTTGAGCGGATCGATCAAAATCGGTTTAGACATAAACTCCGCATGGTACAATCCATTCCCCTGATTTGTCAAAAGAAACAAGGCAAGGCCGAACCGTGGCCGCCGGCCGACGCGGCCGCGCCGCCGGCGTTGCCGTCAACCGGCTCGCATCATGCACATCGTACTGGCTTCCACCTCCCGCTACCGCCAAGAAATCATCGCCCGCCTGGGCCTGCCCTTCCTCGCCGAACCGCCGATCTGCGATGAAACGCCGCTGCCCGGCGAAACCGCGCTGGAAACCGCAGTGCGCCTGGCCCGCACCAAGGCCCAGTCGCTGGCCGGCAAGCATCCGGACTCCCTGATCATAGGCTCCGATCAGGTGGCGCTGCTGGATGGCAAGCAGATCGGCAAGCCCGGCGGCTTCGAGCAGGGCGTGGAGATGCTGATGTGGATGAGCGGCCGCACCGTGGTCTTCCACTCGGCGTTGGCGCTGTACAACAGCGCCAGCGGCCGGCTGCAGGAATGCGTGGGCATCACCCGCGTCACGCTGCGCGCATTGACCGAGGCCCAGATCCGCAATTACCTCGCCCGCGAACCGGACGCCCTCCACTGCGCGGGCAGCGCCAAGAGCGAAGGCCTGGGCGGCGCGCTGCTGGAGAAGGTGGAATCCGACGACCCCAACGCGCTGATCGGCGTGCCGCTGTTCCAGTTGATCACCATGCTGGGCAACGAGGGCTTGGAGGTGCTGAAATGAGCGGCACTCTGTTCCTGATTCCCGCTCCGCTGGGCGACGAAACCATCGCCTGGCTGCCGGAAGGCGAGCGCGCCAGAGTCGTCCACATCAGCCATTTCGTCGTCGAGGCGGAAAAAACCGCGCGCAAGCACCTGAAAGCGCTGGGTGTGACGACGCCGATCCGCGAGCTATCCATGAGCACGCTGAACGAGCACACCAAGGAGGCGGACGTCGGCGCGCTGCTGGCGCCGCTAAAGGCCGGACACGATGTCGGCCTGATCTCCGAGGCCGGCTGCCCGGCCGTGGCCGACCCCGGCGCGCAGCTGGTGGCGCTGGCGCACAAGCACGGCATCCGCGTCGAGCCGCTGATCGGCCCCTCATCCATCCTGCTGGCGCTGATGGCCAGCGGCGCCAACGGCCAATGCTTCGCCTTCCACGGCTACCTGCCGGTGGACGCCGCCGAAAAAGCCAAGCTGGTGCAAGAACTGGAACAACGCTCGCGCAAGAATAACGAGACCCAGCTGTTCATCGAAACGCCCTACCGCAACAACGCGCTGCTGCAACAGCTGCGCGAAACGCTGGCGCCCTCCACCCGGCTCGCGGTAGCCTGCGACCTGACCCTGCAGACGCAGACCATCGTCAGCCATCGGGTGCAGGATTGGCCGCAAACCCCGCCCGATCTGCACAAGCGGCCGGCCATCTTCGTGATCCACGCCGCCTGAGAAGCGCCATGCCCAAGAACACGCCCATCATCCAGTCGCTGCTGGATACCGATCTTTACAAGTTCACCATGCTGCAGGTGGTGCTGCACCAGTTTCCCGCCGCCCACGGCGAGTACGAATTCCGCTGCCGCAACCACCCGGACACGCCGCTGACCCAGCTGAGACAGCAACTGGAGGCCCAACTGGACATGCTGTGCGAACTGCGCTTCAGCCAGGACGAGCTGGATTATCTGCGCGGCTTGCGCTTCATCAAAAGCGACTATGTCGACTACCTGGAACTGTTCCACCTGCAGCGCCGCTTCATCAGCGTGAGCGAGGAAGGCGAGCAGTTGGCCATCCGGATCAAAGGCCCGATGGTGCAAGCGATGTTCTTCGAGATCTTCGTGCTGGCCATCGTCAACGAGCTGTATTTCCTCCCGCTGGACAGCAAGGCGGTGCGCGAGGAAGGCCATCGCCGGCTGGAGGCCAAGCTGGCCGAACTGGAGCGCTTCCAGCGCGAGGAAGCCGCCGGCCAGCGCTTTCCGCTGCTGATCGCCGACTTCGGCACCCGCCGCCGCTTCAGCCGCGACTGGCAGGCCCACGTGGTGGAGAGGCTGAACCACGCGCTGCCGCAGGTATTCCGCGGCACCAGCAACGTCTACCTGGCCCGCAAGCTGGGCATCACGCCGATCGGCACCATGGCCCACGAATTCTTCCAGGCCTTCCAGGCGCTGGGCGTGCGGCTGCGGGACTTCCAGACAGCGGCGCTGGAATCGTGGGTGCAGGAATACCGCGGCGACCTGGGCATCGCGCTGACCGACGTGGTCGGCATGGACGCCTTTCTCGCCGACTTCGACCTCTACTTCGCCAAGCTGTTCGACGGCCTGCGCCACGACAGCGGCGATCCTTATATATGGGGAGAGCGGGCGATCGCCCATTACCGCAAGCTGCGGATCGATCCGGCGACCAAGATGCTGACCTTCAGCGACGGACTCAGCGTCGACAGCGCGCTGGCGCTGCAGCGCCACTTCAGCCCGCACATCCAGGTCAGCTTCGGCATCGGCACCCACTTCACCAACGACATGGGGCTGGAGCCGCTGCAGATCGTGCTGAAGCTGGTCAGCTGCAACGGCCAGCCGGTGGCCAAGCTATCCGACAGCCCAGGCAAGACCATGTGCAGCGACGAAACCTTCCTCGCCTACCTGCGCCAGGTATTCAAGGCGCCCGCCCCGCGCCAAGAGCCGCCGACAAAACCCTGAGTCTGCGTTGCGTCCGCTCTACTGGCACCGCCTGCGTCAGCGCGCCTTGGCTCAGGCGCTCCGCGAGCTTCTGCCAGGCGCGCCAAGCCGGCTCAGTACAACAGCGCCAGCAACTGCCGGCGCGCCGGCTCCTGCAGGCGATCTCCAGCCAGCGCCACCACCTGGCGGCCCAGCGCGCGGTAGGCGGGGAGCAAGCCGGTACCGGCCAACACCTCCAGATGGCGTTCGACAGTGCCGATATCGCCGCGCAGGATAGGCCCGGTCAGCGCCTCGTACGGCCCCATCTCCAGCGCATTGTCCAGCGTCTGCCGCATCAAGATGCCCAGCAAAGGCTGCGTCAATTCCGGCGGCACGCCGGCGCGGGCCGTCAGCTGCCGCGCCATCTCGGTCAGCGCCACCAGAAAATTGGACGCCACCGACAAACCTGCGTGATAGGCGGCCTTGCCGCCGGGCGCCAGCCGGAACGGCCGCCCGCCCAGCGCGCGCGCGAAAGCCTCCAGCCTGCGGCAAGCCTCCTCGTCGCCCTCCAGCGCGCACAGCGTGCCGGCAAAGCCCTCTACCGCCCGTCCGGGATCGGCGAAGGAAAACGCCGGGTGCAGGCTGGCGGTCAACACCCCCTGCTCCGCCAGCGGCTGCAACAACGAAGCGTCGCCCGCGCCGCTGGCGTGAAACACCACAGCGCCCTCAGGCGCCACGCCCGCCGCCGCCAGCGCGCGCGCGCAGGATGCGATGGCGGCATCCGGCACCGCCAGCAGATACAGATCCGCCGGCGCCAACTGTCTCATGTCGCTCACCAGCCGCCCGGCGCCGACAAAGGCGCGCGCCTCCTCCAGCGGCGGCAAGCGCCGCCCCATCACATCGAGCAGACGATAGGCGCCGCTCAGCGCCGCCAGCCTGGCCACGCTGCGCCCCAATCTTCCCAGCCCCACCACTGTCAGTGTTTGCATACCTTATATATACCTGGCCTCAGCCTCGGGTCCGAAGGCGACATTGTAGGGGATTTCCGCCACCCCCAGCCTCTACGCCAAGCGCCCACCCAGCTGGGATGCGCCCGATTCCGTAGCCAAAACGCATCACCATCTGGTGACAGGTGCATATTTATGCAACTTACTCCACATGTAAATTTTCCAATAGAATCAATGCGTTGAATACAATCTGCATTAACAAATAATTCAAAAATGGAATATCTAATCCATTTACAGAGCTAACGCTTTCTTTTATCATGATTGAAAGCGAATTCATGCGGATGCAATCCGCGCCTGCTGGATTCACTTCAAGTCACGTTGATTTTTCAGCCCGCCCCTTCCGGACGGGCTATTTTTTTGCCAATTGCAGGCAGCCTTCCTTACAAAACCCAATAATCATAAGCATTTCATAACATTGATGCTTTTTTGCAACAGCATGCAAAGCACCATAAAAGCACAGTAACAATCCTGACAATTCAGCAACTTACAACAAACAAAATCGAATTCAAGGCTGCGCAAAACACAACATCAGTTGCTTGATAGCAACACAATTCGGCAGGTGAAGTTGCATTTTCACAACCCAGCCAATAGCATTTGCTCACATTCCTAAACCTAAAAAAGGATGACTTGACCATGAAAAAGAGTCTGATCGCCCTGCTGGTAGCCACTCTGCCGGCTGCCGCATTCGCCGACGTAACCATCTACGGCAAAATCAAAGGCGGCGTTGAGTACAACGACAACGGCGTTACCAAGCAAACCAACATCGATGACCTGGGTTCCCGTATCGGCTTCAAGGGCACCGAAGATCTGGGCAACGGCCTGAAGACCATCTGGCAAGTTGAAACCGGCTTCGCTATTGACGGCAACAAGGATCAATACAGCAAGTCCAGCAGCGGCACCTTCGCTAACCGCAATTCCTTCATCGGTCTGCAAGGCGGTTTCGGTACCGTGCGCCTGGGTAACGTGTCCAACTTCCTGGACAGCGATATGGGCACCGTTGATACTTGGGAATACAACAGCGACGCGCTGGGCCTGAGCATCTTCACCCGCGACGGCGTTCGTCTGAAGAACTCCGTGCGCTACGACCTGCCGACCGTGGTTCCGGGCCTGACCGCCGCCATCCAGTACGGCACCAAGGAAGACAAGACCACCGGTTCGCAAGACCGCGAAACTTCGGTTGTTGGCCTGGGTTACGAAAACAGCGGCTTCTTCGGCAAGTACGCTTACACCCACCAATCCAAGGCTTCCACCACCAACTCCTACAAGGCTAACGACAAGCACCGCCTGGAAGTTGGCTACAACGCCAACAACCTGTTCGTGGGCCTGGGCTACCAGCAAGAGAAGGGTGGCTACGATGTGGTCGGTTGGAACAACTACGTTGCTGCCTCCTTCACCAACGTCAGCATCAAGCCGACCGACGACGTGAAGACTCAAGAAGTCGCACTGACCGCCGGCTACACCTTCGGCGCTATCACCCCGAAATTCACCTACGCTCACGCGAATAACGTGAAGGTGAATGGCGTATCCATCAGCAACACCAAGTACGATCAATACGTTCTGGGTGCTGACTACGCTATCTCCAAGCGCACCACCTTCGGCGCTCAATACGGCCAAATCGCCGTTAAGGGCACCGGCAACAAGGATCTGAAGTCCTTCGGCCTGAACATGGTTCACGCCTTCTAATTCAAAGGTTCGACGCAAGAACCTGCGAACTAGACGCAAAAAAGACCCGCTTCGGCGGGTCTTTTTTCATGTCCGTTTCAAATGGATAAAACAATCCGAGCGGCTAGCGCCGCACAACCGCATATCCCGCTCCAGCTAGCCGATCAACTCCAAATTCAATAGATAAAGAAAATCCCGCCGCAAGCGACGGGGTTTTCAGCTGAGAAACGGATATTCAGAACGGCAGCTGGTAGACCGGGTTGCGGGTATCCGCCCCCTCCTGCCGTATCCGCTCCAGCTCGGCCCTCAATGCGGACAGCAGCCATTGCTCGCGCATCTTGTCGCCCTCCGGGTGCTCGGCCAGCGTGCGGTACAGCGCCATGCCGTGCATCGTGGTCATCATGGTGAGCAGGGTGGCGAAGAAGCCGGTGGAGATCGCATAGCGCGGAAACAGCGAGGCCATCATCGCGACGAAGCGGTCGCGGAAATAGGTGCTGGAGCTGCCCAGGAAGATGTCGCGCAGATCCGGCGTGGTGCGCGCCGCCATCAGCAGCTCCAGCAGCACGATGTGACGCGGCGACATCACCAGCGCCTTCATCAACGCGATGATGCGCTCCTCCTCGGACATGCCGGCCGGCAATTGCGCCGCCAGCGTCAGAGCGGACTCGAAAATGTCGTCCACCACCTTGCGCCCCACTGGCTGCATCAACTCGTTCTTGGTGGCGAAATGGCGGAACAGCGCGCCCTGGGACACCCCGGCCCTGCCGCAGATCAGCTGCACGCTGGTGCCGTGGTAGCCGCTTTCCAGCAGGCATTCGATCGCCGCCTCCACCAGTTTGCCTATGGTGGACTCCCTGCGGCTTTGCTGTGTTCGTCTAGTTTGCATCTATTGTTTTATCATTTATCGGCCCGAGCCCGGCGCATGATACGCGAAAGCGCATGTTCAAGCGAGGGCGGGCACATTCTAAGAACAAGCAAGACACGCCAACGGCAAGGCGCTCCTCTCTCTCCCATCGGCCGCGCCAAACGCGACCGCTCCAGCAATACTACCAAATACCGACGACCTGCATGCAACTGGCAATACAGTGCCATTCCAAGCATAGGCACTTTGTCGCGACAACCACTCATCCTGCGCGCCGCCGAGCATTATCGCCGCCCGGAACGAATTCGGCTTTGCTTTGGCGCAAGCCCTAAAAAAGAAAGAGACCACTCTGTTTATAAAAACGGAGTGGTCTATTCTTACTCGAGAAACCGCTTATTTCAAGCCAACACTAGCGAAATTGACCCGTCCATAAGGATTAACCGCGTAGCCCGTCACCTCCTTGCGCGCCAAACCATAAGCGATGGGATGCGCCAGCGGCAGCCACAACGCCTGCTCGTGGATGGCGTGCTGGGCGGCTTGGTACAATTTGGCTCTGGTCTTGAAATCGCTGGTCTTCTTGCCGTCGGCGATCAGCTTGTCCAGCTTGCCGTCGCAATAACGGGCGAAATTGGTGCCGGACTGCACCGCGGCGCAGGAAAACTGCGGCGTCAGGAAGTTGTCCGGATCGCCGTTATCGCCGGCCCAGCCCATGAACAGCATCTCGTGCTCGCCGGCCTTGCCGCGCTTGATCAGCTCGCCCCACTCCAGCACCTTGATCTGCAGCCGGATGCCCACTTTGGCCAAGTCGGCCTGCAACAGCTCCGCGCCGGCCTTGGGATTGGGATTCAGCGTGCTGCCGCTGGGTCGCACCCACACCGAAACATCAAAACCGTTGGGATAACCCGCCTGGGCCAGCAGCTTCTTCGCCTGCGCCGGATCATAGGCGTAAGGCTTGATGGTCTTGTCGTAGCTCCAGGTATTGGGCGGATAGACCAGGTTGGCGGCGCTGGCGGCATTGCCGAACACCGTCTTCAAATAACTGGCCTTGTCGAAGGCGAGATTGATCGCCTGGCGCACCTGCGGGTTGTCCAACGGCTTTTTCTGGCTGTTGAAAGCGACGAAGGCGGTCATGAAAGCAGGAGTCTGTGATATCTGCAGCTTGCCGTCCGCTTTGGCCGCCTGCACGTCCTGCGGCTTGGGCGACAGCGCGATCTGGCATTCGCCGGCGCGCAGCTTCTGCAGCCGCACATTGGAATCCGGCGTGATCGCGTAGATCAGCGCGGATACTTTGGGCTTGGCGCCGAAATAAGCCGGATTGGGCGCGTAGCGCACCAGGGCGTCCTTGGCGAAGCTCTTGAACACGAAAGGCCCGGTGCCGACAGGCTTGCTGTTGAGTTCGCCGGTCTTGCCGGCAGCCAACAGCTGCGACATGTATTCGGCGGAATAGATGGAGGCGAAGCCCATGGTCAGGCTGGACAGAAAGGTGGCTTCCGGATAATTGAGCTCGAAGCGCACCGTCAGCGGATCGAGCTTGCGCACGGCCTTGATCAGCTTGGGAAACTGCATCGCCTGCGCGTGCGGATAGCCGGCCGGCGCGGTCTTGTACCAGGGATTGTCGGGGTTCAGCATCCGGTCGAAGGTGAGCGCCACGTCGTCGGCGTTCAGCTTGCGCGTCGGTTTGAAGTAGTCGGTGTTGTGGAAGCCGACGTTGGGCCGCAGGTGGAAGGTGTAGCTCAGGCCATCCGCGCTCACTTCCCAGCTGCTGGCCAGCCCCGGCTGCAGCTTGCCGGCGGCGGCGTCGTACTCCACCAGGCGGTTCATCAATACGTCGGCGGAAGCGTTGGTGGTGACCAGCGAGTTGTACTGCACCACGTCGAAGCCTTCCGGATTGGCGTCGGCGCATACGGTCAGGGGCTTGGCCGCGAAAGCGGCCATAGGCAGCAGGGCCGCCAGCGCGGCGGCGCACAATGTCTTCATCTCGTTCTCCTTGCCGCAGGCCGGAACATGCCGCCTGCATTACCGGCATAGGGTAAGCGAAGAATGCCGCGAATCCAACGATTTAATCCACATATTGATATAAAGACGCCGTCCATGACGCCCGGCAACCGTGGAGGAAAAAGGATAATCGGGGGCCGCTCTCGCCTCCCCCGCTATCGATAGCGCTAGAACAAGCGCTGCAGAAACTCCTGCGCGGACAAGGCCGGGCTGCACAGATAGCCCTGGTATTCCTGGCAGCCGCGCTCGGCCAGCCAGGCCAGCTGCGCTTCGGTTTCCACGCCTTCCGCCACCATGTTCAGCCCCATCATCCGGCACAGAGTCGTGATCAGTTCGGTGATGGCCGGCTTGTCGTCCAGATCGGCGATGAAGGAACGGTCTATCTTCAGCGAAGTAAGCGGATAGCGCTGCAGGTAGGCCAGATTGGAATAGCCGGTGCCGAAATCGTCCACCGCGATGCGCAGCCCCAGCGCGCGCAAGGCCTGCAAGGTGTGCATGGTTTGCTCATCGTGCCCCAGCAATACCGACTCGGTGATCTCCAGCTCCAGCTTGTCCGGCTGGCAGCCGCTGTCGGCCAGTATCTGCTCCACCAGGCCAGGCAGGCCGGGATCGACAAACTGGCTGGCGGACAGGTTGACAGACACCAGCAAGTCCAGCCCCCGGTCGCGCCACAGGCGCTGCTGGCGCGCGGCCTGTACCAGGATCTGCCGCCCCAGTTCCATCACCATGCCGCAGTCCTCGCAAATGGGAATGAAGCTGTCCGGCATCAACAGGCCGCGCAAAGGATGGCGCCAGCGCGCCAAGGCCTCGGCGCCGACCACCTGTCCGCTGGCGATGTCCACCCGCGGCTGGAAATAGGCGATGAATTCGCCGTGCTCCAGGCCCCGGCGGATATCGTTCTCCAGGGCCAGTTGCGCCTGGCTGCGCGCCTCCAGCGCCGGCGTGAAGAACATCAGGTTGTTGCGCCCCGCGTCCTTGGCGGCGTACATCGCCAGATCCGCATGGCGCATCATCTGCTCCAGGTCCAGCGTCCGGCCCTCGCACACGCTGACGCCGATGGACGCCGACACGCCGACGTCCATGCCCTCCAGCCGCATCGGCACCGCCAGCGCCTGCAGGATGCGGCGCCCCAGCGCCTCGGCCCGCTCGGTCACCTGCGGCGCGCTCAGCATCACCAGGAACTCGTCGCCGCCCAGCCGCGCCGCCTTCTCGTCATGGCCAAGCAGGCCGACCAGCCGTCCGGCCATCCGGATCAGCAGCTCGTCGCCGCAGGCGTGGCCCAGCGAATCGTTGACATTCTTGAAGCGGTCCAGGTCGATGAACATCAACGCCACCTGGCGGCCATTGCGCAGCGCCTGCTGCAGATGGGGCAACAACTCGCTGCGGATGCCGTTGCGGTTGGGCAAGCCGGTCAGCACATCGTGATTGGCCAGGAAGCTGGCGCGCGCCTCGGCATGCTTGAGATCTGTGATGTCCACCTCGCTGACCAGCAGCGCGTCTTGCCCGGTGACCGCGTCGCGGCAGGCTCGGGCCGACACTTCGTGCCAGCGCATGCCTTCCCGCGTATTCACCCGCGCCAGCAGCCGCGATTCGCCGCACGCGGCCACGCCTTGCCGCAATTGCTGCCAGTCGCTGTCGTGGACGAAATGCTGGCGCCAGCCTTCGCCGGCCACCGCCACCTGCTCGCGCGAGGCGGGGTTGCGATACAGCGCGTTGCCGTTGCCGTCGTAAAGCGTGATCAGCACCGAGGTGTGCAACAGCGCTTCCGTGCTGCGCAGGGACGCCGGGTCGGCGCTGAGGCTGTTCTGCGCCTCGCAGAACATCAGCATCCGGCCATTCACCCGTATGCCGCGGAACTTCACCTTGAGCACGCTGGGCCGGCCGTTGGGATACAGCGTCCAGCTTTCCACGAAACAAGCGCCTTCGCGTTCGAAGTCCTGCTGATACTGGGCCAGCCTTTGCGCCACCGACACCGACATGTCCTGCGACATGTCGCGCGCCTGCAATTCCAGCAAGCTGGCCGCTCCCCACACCTGCAGCCCGGCCTCGTTGGCCCAGAACACCCGCTTGTGGTCGATATCGAAAATCCATACCGGCAGGCTCAAGGCCTCCAGCAGTTCCAGGTCGCCCCCCTGCCAGGAAAGTACGCTTCTTATCGGCATGTCCGCCGCTAACCTTTTATTTATTCATCAAAAAAGCGCCGCGCGACTGCCATCGCGAGCGCCTGCCATTGTAACAAACACGTCTCATTTCCTGACGCGTTTTTTGCTCACCGAGAAATCCGGCTCGGGCGATCCTGGCCCGATGCGCATCCCCGCAATGAAAAACAGGGCTGACGCCCTGTTTTCTTGGTTTGCGATCGCGCGCTCAGGCGGCCTGCTTATGGGCGAACAACCTGGCCATGCTGTGATGGTGCGGATGCCCATGGCTGAGATCCAGCGCGAACTCTTCCTGGTACGCCAGAGGCGTCAATCCGGAGAACTGCTCGCGCAGCTCGCCCGGCTGGTAGTAGTGGCGGACATAAGCCGCGGTTTCGCTGACGCCCCCGCCCGTTCCGGCGCAGCCGGGGTCGTCCACCATGAACACCGCGGCGAACAGATAGCCGCCCGGCTCCAGCCCCGCCATCATCGCCTGGGCCAGCCGCTCGCCGGCGGCGGCGTCGACATGGTCCAGCGCGGTATAGGCGACAATGATGCGGTAACGCTGCGGCTCGATTTCCAGCTCGGTCAGATTGACCACCTTGCCGCTGACATCCAGGCGCCGCCTATCGGCCTGCTCGCCCATCTTGGACACGGCCTCGGACGACTCGTCCACGCCGAACATGGAGAATCCGCGGTTCGCCAGGTACAGCGCGTTGCGTCCCTGGCCGCAAGCCAGGTCCAGCCCTCTGCCGCCGCCGCCCACGCCGTACTTCTCCAGGAAATACATCAGCGACAGCGCCGGCCGGTCACCATAAAACGAATCGTTCCCTCGATAAAAAGCATCAAAATTAGCGACACACATTTCCACTCACTCCCGCTCGCCTCTTGCTCAAATATGCGCCTGCGCGTCGTTCCCGCCAGGCGGCTTTGCATCCTTCTTAAGTGATAGTTCGAACGTGAACGTATGACTACTTAGTTATTATTTCTAAGTGTTTACCCTTATACATTTATCAGACATAAAAAAACCGCCGGCAAAAACCGGCGGGTTGAGGCGGAACCGGCCAGGCCGGCAGGCGTTTACGCGTAGTTTTCCATGCCCGGGCAGCTGCATACCACGTTGCGGTCGCCGTAGACGTCGTCGATGCGGTTCACGCTCGGCCAGAACTTGTTCTCCAGCACGTAAGGCAGCGGGAACAGGCCCTGCTCGCGGCTGTACGGGCGGTTCCAGTCGCCGGCGATATCGGCCTTGCTGTGCGGCGCGTTGCAGAGCGGATTGTTGTCCGCCGGCCATGCGCCGCTTTGCACCTGGTCGATTTCGGCGCGAATGGAAGCCATCGCCGCGATGAAGCGGTCCAGCTCGGCCTTGGGCTCGGATTCGGTCGGCTCTATCATCAGCGTGCCCGGCACCGGGAAACTCATGGTCGGCGCGTGGAAACCGTAGTCCATCAGGCGCTTGGCCACGTCCACCTCGGTCACGCCGGAGGCGGCCTTCAGCGGGCGCAGGTCGATGATGCACTCATGGGCGACGCGGCCGTTGGCGCCGGTGTACAGCACCGGGAAGTGCTCGGCCAGGCGGGTGGCCAGGTAGTTGGCCGACAGCAGCGCGTTTTCCGTCGCCTGTTTCATGCCCTCGGCGCCCATCATCGCGATGTACATATAGGAGATGGGCAGAATCGAGGCCGAGCCGAACGGCGCGGCCGACACCGCGGTCTGTCCTTCCACCGCGCCCGGCACCGGCGCCACCACGTGGTTGGCGATGAACGGCGCCAGGTGGGCCTTGAGGCCGATCGGGCCCATGCCCGGCCCGCCGCCGCCGTGCGGGATGCAGAAGGTCTTGTGCAAATTCATGTGCGACACGTCGGCGCCGATGTCGGCCGGGCGGGTCAGCCCCACCTGGGCGTTCAGGTTGGCACCATCCATGTAGACCTGGCCGCCGTGGGCGTGGACGATCTCGCAGATCTGTTTGATGCCCTGCTCGAACACGCCGTGGGTGGACGGATAGGTGATCATCAGCGCGGCCAGATTGGCGGCGTGCTGCTCGGCCTTGGCCTTCAGATCGGCCACGTCGACGTTGCCGGCATCGTCGCACTTCACCACCACCACCTGCATATTCATCATCTGCGCGGTGGCCGGGTTGGTGCCGTGCGCCGATTGCGGAATCAGGCAGATGTCGCGGTGGCCCTCGCCGCGCGACTCATGGTAGCGGCTGATGGCCAACAGGCCGGCGTATTCGCCCTGGGCGCCGGAGTTGGGCTGCATCGAGATCGCGTCGAAGCCGGTGATCGCCTTCAACTGCGTCTGCAGGCCTTCGATCAGCTGCAGATAGCCCACCGTCTGCTCGCGCGGCGCGAACGGGTGCATATTGGCGAATTCCGGCCAGGTGATCGGGATCATCTCGCTGGTGGCGTTCAGCTTCATGGTGCAGCTGCCCAGCGAGATCATCGAGTGGTTCATCGCCAGGTCGCGGTTTTCCAGCTTTTTCATATAGCGCAGCATCTCGTGCTCGCTATGGTGGGTGTTGAACACCGGGTGGGTCAGGATGGCCGACTCGCGCTTGAGGCCTGCCGGAATCGCATCCTGGGCGGCGGCGTCCAAGGCGGCGAGGTCAGCCGGCTTGCCGGTGAACAGCTCGATCAGCTTGGCCAGGTCCGCCTCGGTGGCGGCTTCGTGGAAGGCCACGCCCAGCACGGTCTTGCCCACGCGGCGCAGGTTGTAGCCAGCGGCCAGCGCGGCGGCGTAGATGGCGTCGGCCTTGGACGCGTCCACCTGCACGGTGTCGAAGAAGCGGTCGAACGCCAGCTTGCCGCCGGCCTCTTTCACCGCGTGGGCGAAGATGGCGGCCAGGCGGTGGATGCGGGCGGCGATGCGCTGTACGCCTTCCGCGCCGTGGTAAACGGCGTACAGGCCGGCGATATTGGCCAGCAGCACCTGGCTGGTGCAGATGTTGGAGTTGGCCTTCTCGCGGCGGATGTGCTGCTCGCGGGTCTGCAGCGCCATGCGCAGCGCGGTCTTGCCCTTGGCGTCGATGGACACGCCGATGATGCGGCCCGGCGCCGAGCGCTTCATCTCATCCTTGAACGCGAAGTAAGCCGCGTGCGGGCCGCCGAAGCCCATCGGCACGCCGAAGCGCTGGGTGTTGCCCAGGGCGATGTCGGCCCCCATCTCTGCCGGCGACTTCAGCGCCACCAGCGCCATCACGTCGGCGGCGACGGCTACCACGCCGCCCTTGGCCTTGATGGCCGCGATGTGCGGGGTCAGGTCGATCAGATCGCCGGCTTCGCCCGGATACTGGAACAGCGCGCCGAAGTAATCGCCGTTGCCGGCCTCTTCCGGATGGCCTTGCACCAGCTCGAAACCGAAGTACTTGGCGCGGGTCTTCATCACGTCCAGCGTCTGCGGCAGCACGCGGCTGTCGACGAAGAAGCTGGCGGACTTGGACTTGGACACGCGCTTGGCCATCGCCATCGCCTCGGCGGCGGCGGTGGCCTCGTCCAGCAGCGAAGCGTTGGCCATTTCCAGGCCGGTCAGGTCTATCACCATCTGCTGGAAGTTCAGCAGCGCCTCCAGCCGGCCCTGGGCGATCTCGGCCTGGTACGGGGTGTATGCGGTGTACCAGCCGGGGTTTTCCAGCACATTGCGCAGGATGACGGTGGGCGTCAGCACCGGGTAGTAGCCCAGGCCGATGAAGGACTTGTTGACCACGTTCTTGGACGCTACCGCCTTCAGCGCGGCCAGCGCCTCGGCTTCCGGCTGCGGCGAGGGCAGATCCAGGCGGCGGTTCAGGCGGATGTCAGCCGGCAGGGTCTGGTCGACCAGCGCGTCGATGGACGGCACGCCGACAGCGGCCAGCATCTCGGCGCGCTCGGCGTCGGACGGGCCAATGTGGCGGGCGATGAATTCGTGGCGATTGAAGAGTTCGGAGAGCGGCATGCTTGGGACTTCCTTCGTTGCGGCGGCCTGCGCGAGGCCGCGCCGGGAAAAACAACGCCCCGGCGTCTTGCGACGGCGGGGCGGTCAGGCTATCAGGCGCCGATTTCCTTGGCGTAGGCGGCGGCGTCCATCAGGCCGTCCAGATCCGCGGCGTTGGCCGGCTTGATCTTGAAGAACCAGCCGTCGCCGTACGGGTCGGAGTTGGCCAGTTCCGGCTCGCCTTCCAGCTCCTCGTTGACGGCGAGCACTTCGCCGGCGATCGGACAGTAGACGTCGGAAGCGGCCTTCACCGACTCCACCACGCCGGCCTGCTCATCCTTGGCCAGATTCGCGCCGGCTTTCGGCAGCTCGACGAAGACGATGTCGCCCAGCAATTCCTGCGCGTGCGCGGTGATGCCCACGGTGACGGAACCGTCGGCTTCCAGGCGCAGCCACTCGTGGCTGTCGACGTATTTCAGTTCGGCGGGAATGTTGCTCATCTTGAAGTTCTCCAGCTTAAGATCAGATCAATGGTGACGGCAGTCGCCTTGAGGCGCTGCCCGATTATTCGAAAACTTTCTTGCCGTTGCGCACGAAGGGCATCTTCACCACGCGCACATCGGTCAGCGTGCCGCGCAGGTCCACCTGGGCGCCGGCGCCGGTGGCGGCCGGCACGCGGGCGATGGCGATCGAGTGCTTGAGCGTCGGCGAGAAGGTGCCGCTGGTGATCACGCCTTCGCCCACGCCGTCCACCACCACCTTCAGTCCCTCGCGCAACACGCCGCGGCCTTCCAGCACCAGGCCCACCTGCTTCATCTTCACGCCGGCGGCTTTTTGCGCTTCCAGCGCCTCGCGGCCGTTGAACTTGCGCTCGGCCGGCTCCCAGGCGATGGTCCAGCCCATGCCGGCTTCCAGCGGCGACACGGTCTCATCCATATCGTGGCCGTACAGATTCATGCCGGCCTCCAGGCGCAGCGTGTCGCGCGCGCCCAGGCCGATCGGCGACACGCCGGCGGCTTGCAGTTGATTGAAGAAGGCGATGGCCTGGTCGGCCGGAACCATGATTTCCAGGCCGTCTTCGCCGGTGTAGCCGGTGCGGGCGTAGAACCATTCGTCCTGCGGCAGGCCCTGGAACACTTTCAGCGCGCGGATGGCGTCGGCCAGTTCCGGCTTCACAGCGCAGACTTTGTCTATGGCCTGGGGGCCTTGCACCGCCAGCATCGCCAGATCGCGGCGCACCTTGAGCGCCACGTCGAAGCCGGCCTTCTGGCTTTCCATCCAGGCCAGGTCTTTCTCGGTGGTGCCGGCGTTGACCACCATGCGGTAGCCGTAAGCAGTGAGATAGACGATCAGGTCGTCGACGACGGTGCCTTCCGGGGTCAGCATGCCGGAATACAGGGCCTTGCCCTCGAAGCCGAGCTTGGAGACGTCGTTGGCGATCAGTTTTTGCAGCCAGGCTTTGGCGTCGGAGCCGGTGATGTCGACCACCGTCATGTGGGAGACGTCGAACATGCCGGCGTCCGTGCGGACGATTTCGTGCTCTTTCAGCTGGGAACCGTAATGGATGGGCATTTCCCAACCGGCGAAATCGACCATCTTGGCGCCGGCGGCGAGGTGGGCTTCATACAGCGGAGTACGTTTCGGGGCCGTCATGGCGCGGTTCCTTCGAGCAAAGTGTGGATATCCTCTATCAACCACACCCCTCTGTCCCTGCACCTGAGATTTTCCGGCCGGATAAGCCGTTAGCCCCTTCGGTGGACGCCGCGCGGGCGCCGCTCTCCAGATTGCGCGAACCGGCTGCCGCCGGCCCGATGATACAGTCCTTTTGCCTGAGCGATTGCGGGTGCGCTTGCGCCTTCGGCGGCGGCCGAAAAGCCGCTCTCTCCTGTATGACCCGGCGATTATGGTGTCAATATCCGGGGCTTGGCAAGCCAATATTATTTCTATATCAAACAGTCTGAATAAATGTTTTTCAAGGAAAAAAACCGCTCATTTTCATGCATCAAAATGGTTCGAAAACGAAAAAGCGCAGGCTGTCGCGCTGCGCTTTTTCACTGATCGGCACGCCGGTCAATCTGCGGCAAACCGCTCCTTCAACTGCCAGACATAGATGGGCAGGCCCATCAGCAACAGCAGCATGCCCCACATCACAATGTCGGCGCCGGAGCCGTACAGCGCCCACAGCGAGTAGACGAAGCCGATGCCGGCGAAGAAGCCGGGGGCGACGTAATCCTTGGGCGCGAACTCCTTGCCGCGCATCAGCATGATGGCGATCAGCGCCATCGAACAGAACGCATACGGCAGCAGCGTGGTGGCGGTGGCCAGCAGGATGATGAATTCGAAGATCTTCACCCCGCTGTCACCGCCGGCGTACTTCATCGCCATCAGGATGGTGACCAGCGCGCTGGACAGCACCAGGCCGAAGATGGGCACGCCGGCCGCGTTGCGCTGGTCGAAGCGGCGGGGAAACAGGCCATCCTTGGCCGCGGCCGCCGGCACGTGCGCCTGCATCAGGCTCCAGCCGTTGAGCGCGCCGAAGCAGGACACCACTGCGCCGAAGCCCACCAGCCAGTAGCCCCAGTCGCCCCACATCAGCTTGGCCGCGTCGGCGAACGGCGCCTGCGAGGCGGCCAGCACATCGGCCGGCATCAGGCCCATCAGCGACACCGTGGACAGGATGTAGAGCACGGTGGCCAGCAGGGTGCCGATCACGGTGGCGCGCGGAATGGTCTTCTCCGGCTCCACCACGTCGCCGGCCGGCACCGACGCCGACTCCAGGCCGAGGAAGGCCCACAATGTCAGCGCCATGGTGGCGGACAACGAGGACAGCAAGGGCTTGTTGTGCGGGTTGAATGCGAGATTATCCGGCTGGAAATGGAAGAAACCGATGAAGGTAACCGCAGCCAGCGGCAGCAGCTTCAGCAGCGTGGTCACCACCGCCACAACGCCGGAGCTGCGCGCGCCGCGGCTGTTGATCCAGGTGACGATCCAGATCAGGCCGATGGCGACCGCGCCGGCCAGCGGCTCGTTGTGCCCCAATGCCGGGAAAAACACCTGCATATAGCTGGTGGCCGCCACCGCCAGCGCGGCGTTGCCGGCCCATAGCGCGATCCAGTAGCCCCAGGCGATCCAGAAGCCGGCGAAATCGCCGAAGCCCGCGTGGATGTAGGCGTACGGCCCGCCTTCGCGCGGCAGGATGGCGGACAGGCGGGCGAACACCAGCGCCAGGCAGATGGCGCCGCAGGAGGTCAGCAGCCAGCCCAACATCGACACGCCGCCGAACGGCGCCAACGAGGCCGGCAGCAGGAAAACGCCGGAGCCTATCATATTGCCCACCACCAGGGCGGTGCACATCCAGACTCCGAGCGAGCCCTTCTTTTGAGTGGAACTGTTTTCGTTCAAACCTGACTCTCCGTGGGAACGAAAGCATCGCGCGCCGGGGTAGTCGCACCCGGCGTCAGACATGCGGAAAAGGTCAAAACCGCATCGGCAGGCCTATGGCCATGGCTTCAAGATAGCCGAAGCTGGAACGCTCGGCTGCGCCGCAGCCGGGTGCGGCCTGCCGCCGCGCCAAAAAAAGGGCGCATTAAAACACAGTTTTGACGTAAAAACATGTCGCATTGACGATTTTTTCAACAAAAACCGTTAGCAGACAGATGCTTATGCCATTCAAATGAAAAGTCGTCAGGAATGAGGGAGTTGCAAGGGACCGGCCGGCACGCGGCTCAATGACCAATTCGCCACCGCCCAGCGCCACAGCTCGTCCAGGCTCTCGCAACCCGCCGGCGGGCAATGGCCCAGCAGCTCAAGCGCCGCGCTCAGCTGCCGCGCGGCGTCGCGGGCCGATATCGCCGGCGCCAGCGTCTGCTTGGACAATTTCTCGCCGGCTGCGTTGGTCAGCACCGGCAGGTGGCAATAACCGGGCGCGGGCCGGCCAAGCGCGTCGTAAACCGCCAGCTGGCGCGGTGTGGACACCAGCAGATCGGCGCCGCGGACGATGTCGGTGACGCCCTGATCGGCATCGTCCACCACCACCGCGAGCTGATAAGCCCAGAAGCCGTCGGCGCGCAGCAGCACAAAGTCGCCTATGTCGCGCGCCAAGTCCTGCCGGTACGCGCCCTGCAGCCTGTCCCCCACCCCCCGCTCCCCCTCGGCTACGGCCAAGCGCCAGGCCCGGCCCGCGCGGCCATCGGGACAGCCCTGCCGGCAGGTGCCCGGATAAACGTAGCCATCCAAGCCGCGCCGGGCGTGCGCGGCGATCTCCTTGCGGGTGCAGCAGCAGGCGTAGGCATGGCCGGAGGCGGCCAACTGCTCCAGCGCGGCCCGGTACAAATCATGACGGCGGCTCTGGTAGACCACCTCCCTGTCCCATTCAAAGCCGAAAGCTTCCAGCGTGCGCAGGATGTCGTCGGCCGCGCCCGGCACCTCGCGCGGCGGATCCAGGTCCTCCATGCGCAGCAGCCACTGGCCGCCGCGGCTGCGCGCTTCCAGGTAGCTGCCGACGGCGGTGCTGAGCGAGCCCGCGTGCAGCAGGCCTGTTGGACTGGGGGCGAAACGGCCCCGATAGATTACATTGGACATCATGAGGGATTTGCCGGAGCGTCAGAAAGGAAATTTATCGCTAAAATAACGATTATCCCGAATCACGATCCAGTCTTAAACTGAGGGTACGCGAATGACGTACGTTGTAACCGATGCCTGTATCAAATGCAAATACACCGACTGCGTGGAAGTCTGCCCGGTCGACTGCTTCCGCGAAGGTCCCAACTTCCTGGCGATAGACCCGGACGAATGCATAGACTGCTCGCTGTGCGTGCCCGAATGTCCCGTCAATGCCATTTACGCGGAGGACGACGTGCCCAAGGGCCAGGAAGGGTTCATCGCGCTCAACGCGGAGCTGGCCAAGAGCTGGCCGAGCATCGTCGAGCGCATCGATCCGCTGCCCGACCACGCGGACTGGGCCGACGTGAAGGACAAGCTGCCCCACCTGGAGCGCTAGCCAGCTTCCCGGTCAAAACCAGAGGCGGCCTTCCGGCCGCCTTGTTCATTACGGGCCTGTTCGCCGGTTCAGATGAACAAATCGATATCGCCGGTCCTGGCGCCCTCGTTCTGATCCACGATGCGGCCGCGGTACGGTTGCTCTTGCTTGATCGCCGTGCTGGTGCGCTTCAGCTTCTTGATCAGCACCTTGCCCGTCTCCGTGAAGAAATACACCTTGCGCGCGCACTCGCCCAGCAAATCCTCGGCCAGAACGGGAATCTGCTCGTTGGCTAGATAGCTGCGGATGAAATTGCTGTTGCGCTCCCCCACCCGGACTACCGTCATGCCATCCAGCACATTGCCAGCTCCGAAGATCTTGGCCTCCAGCCGGTTGCGCATCGCGCCCAGCTTCTGCATGTCGGTGATCAGCAACTCCATCGCGTTGACGCCGAACCGGGCGGCGGACGCGCCTGACCCCAGGTCCAGCGAGCCCTCGGGCAACAGGAAGTGATTCATGCCGGCCACGCCGGAAATGCGGTCGCTCAGGCATACCGACACGCAGGAGCCCAGCAGCGTCATCAGGAGCCTGGGCTGGTTGGTGGCGTGGAACTCGCCGGGAAACACCTTGACCGCCATGATCTGGAAGTGCTTGTCGTAGTACTGATGGCTGTTGCTGTTCATCGCATCGGCATGACTCATGTAATCGCCCTTTCGGCTTGGCCCTGCAGGCAGCAAACCACCGTTTCCGCCAGTTTGCTCAATGGCAGGACATGCATCACCGCGCCGATTTTGAACGCCTCCCGCGGCATGCCGTACACCACGCAGCTGGCCTCGTCCTGGCCGAAGGTGATGGCCCCGGCATGGCGCATCCGCAACAATCCTTCCGCCCCATCCTTGCCCATGCCGGTGAGGATCACGCCGATCGCGCTCTTGCCCAGGACGCGGGCGGCGGAATCGAACAGAGGGTCTACCGCCGGGCGATGACGGTTGACTTTCTCCCCCTGATCCAGCGCGATCCGATAGCCGCCTCCAGCGGCCGGCGCCACCCGCATATGGGAATGGCCAGGCGCGATGTAGGCGACCCCCGGCTTCACCGCTTCTCCATCCTCCGCCTCCTTAACCCGTATCGGGCACAGCCGGTCCAGCCGCATCGCGAAAGTGAAAGTAAAGTGCTCGGGCATATGCTGAACGATCAAAATGGGCGGTCCATCAGCCGGCATGCCCATCAGAAAGTCCTTGATCGCCTCCGTGCCGCCGGTGGAGGCGCCGACGAATACCAGCACGTCCTTTCTCAGCTGCGCGGCGACGGCCAGCGGCCGGGACGACAGCGGCTGGCGGAAACGCCGCGGCTGCCGCAATCTGGCCTCGGCTGCGCCTCTGAGCTTTTCCCGTATATCCTCCGCGTATTCCTGCATATGCCGCGCGATGTCGTTGGCCGGTTTATGGATGAAGTCGACGGCGCCGATCTCAAGCGCCGCGAGCGTGGTTTCCGATCCCGCGTCGGTAAAGGACGAGATCATCAGCACCGGCGTCGGCCTCAGCCGCATCAGGCGGCGCAGGAACTCCAGCCCGTCCATCCTCGGCATTTCCACATCCAGCGTCACCACGTCGGGATTGGTTTCCCGTATTTTCTCCCGGGCGATGATGGGGTCGGCCGCCGTCGCCACCACCTCCATGTCCGGCGCCTCGTTGACGATGGCGGTCAGCAGACTGCGCACCAGCGCCGAATCGTCCACCACCACCACCCGTATCCTCCTGCCCGCCGCGCTCATCCGCCCTCCTCCCCTGCGCCAGAGTGCGCCAGCCGATAGGTGGTTCTGCCGCAGCCGGCGTAGGCGTCGGTCAGGTGCGTGATGTTTTCCGAATGCCCGAGCATCAGCAAACCATCCGGCCGCAGACAGGCGGCCATCCGGTTCAGGATGCCGACCTGGGTGGGCTTGTCGAAATAGATCATCACATTGCGGCAGAAGATCGCGTCGAAGCGGCCGATGTCCGGCCAGCTTGGCGCCACCAGGTTGAACTGGAAGAAGGACACCGCCTCCCTCACCTGCCGCTTGAGCCTAATCATGCCTTCGTTGCGGCCCACGCCCTTGTCGAAATATCGCTGGAGCTGGGCGCCGGACACCTTCTCGGCCCGCTCTCTGGCATAGACGCCATGCGCCGCCTGCTGCAACACATTGGTATCGATATCGGACGCCAGCAGCTGAAAGGCCCCGCCGCCGGCCTCTCGCCACAGCTCGAGCAAGGTGATGGCGATCGAGTACGGCTCCTCCCCGGTGGACGACGCCGCGCTCCATACCCGAAACGTTTCTCCTGCTCTCCGGCGCGCTCTAGCGTGCTCGCGCAAAATATCGAAATGATGGGACTCGCGGAAGAACGAGGTCAGATTGGTGGTCAGCGCATTGATGAAGCCTTGCCACTCGTCGCTTTCCTCACCGTGCTGCAGCAAGTCCAGGTAGTCGGAAAAGCTGCGCAGCCCGCGCGAGCGCACCCGCTTGGACAGCCGGGCGTACGCCATATGGGTTTTGGAATCGCTGAGCGAAATGCCTACCCTCTGATAGATCATCTCGCGAACCCGCTTGAAGTCGTTGCGGGTGAACTTGAGTTCCGTTTCGTCGGCCATGCCGCGTCCCCCCGCGCAGTCGCCATTCCGGCGGCTACGCATCCCATATTCAGCCAGTCTTCAAGTCCTCAGAACTCCTCCCAGCCGTCTTCGCCGTCTTTTTGCGGCTGGATGGGCTCAATCGCCTTGGGCTTGATCTGGTAGTGGCCGGAATGCTGGCTTGCCTTGCGCTCCAGCGCGCCGGCCAAGCCAATCTGCGGCAGGGCCCCGCCCGCCGGGCGCGAAGCCGGCCTGGCCGCGGCAGGCGACCTGCCGGGCAATGGCTTGTCTTCCAGCTTGAACACCGCCACCGCGCCGGACAGATAACGGGCCTGCTCCTCCAGCGACTCCGCCGCCGCCGCCGCCTGCTCGACCAGCGCCGCGTTTTTCTGGGTGTTCTCGTCCATCTGGGTGACAGCGAGGTTGACTTGCTCGATGCCGGAGCTCTGCTCCATCGACGCCGCCGAAATATCGCTCATGATGTCGGCGACGCGACGGATCGACACCACGATCTCGTTCATCGTGCGGCCGGCTTCGTCCACCAGCCGGCTGCCGGACTCCACCTTGTCCACCGAGTTGCCGATCAGCGACTTGATCTCCTTGGCCGCGGCCGCGGAACGCTGGGCCAGGTTCCGCACCTCGCTCGCCACCACCGCGAAGCCGCGGCCCTGCTCGCCGGCCCGCGCGGCCTCCACCGCGGCGTTCAGCGCCAGGATATTGGTCTGGAACGCGATGCCGTCGATCACGCTGATGATATCGACGATCTTCTTCGCGCTCTCGTTGATCTCGTTCATCGTCGACACCACATCGCCGACCACCTTGCCGCCGCGCGCGGCGATGTCGGATGCGCCGGTGGCGAGAGAGTTGGCCTTCTTGGCGTTCTCGGCGTTCTGTTTGACGGTGCTGGTGATCTCTTCCATGCTGGACGCGGTTTCCTCCAGGCTGGCCGCCTGCTGCTCGGTGCGGTTGGACAGGTTGGAGTTGCCGGCGGCGATTTCCTTGGCCGCGGTGTTGATCGCGTCGGTGGAGTCCTTGATATTGGTGACGATCTCCAGCAAACGCTCGACCGTGGCATTGCTGTCCGTCTTCAGCTGGCCGAACAGGCCATCGTAATCGGAGCTGATGGTCTTGGTCAGATCGCCGCCCGCCAGCGCGCCCAGCACGTTGGCGATATCGTTCAAGCCGCGGCTGGTGACATCCAGCAACTGGTTGATGCCCTCGCCCAGCAAGCGGAAGAAGCCCTGCTTGCCTTCCGATGCGATCCGCTTGCCGAACTCGCCCGCCGACGCGGCCCTGACGATCTCCGACACCTCGCGCTCGATCTCCACTTCGGCGGTGCGGTCCTTCCATTCCACCACCGATCCCAGGCGTTCGCCGTCGGCGTCGAACACCGGATTGGCCACCAGGGAGAAGGTCCGGCCCGCAACCTGGATTTCCGTACGATAGGTGGAGCGCAAATTGGCCAGCAGCTCGCGCTGATGGGCCGGGCTCTTGTGGAATTCGTCGATGCTGGCGCCTATCAGCCGGCGCACGTCGAAATTGGGCAGCGCCTTGCGCAAGTCCGACTCCACCCCGCTCAGCATGTCGGTCACGCTGTGGTTCATGTAGATGATCTTGCGCTCGTTGTCGGCGATCATCACATTGGTGGTGCAGTTGTCAAGCGCGCTGCGGATGCGCGCGTTCTCGCCGGCAACGCGGGCGACCTCGACGGCCTTGGCGTCGGCTTCCTCTTGCAGCCGCAGCGTCTCGGTATTGTCCTGCCACTCAACCACCGCGCCCAGCCGCTCGCCCTCGGCATTGACGATGGGCGACAGAATCAGGCTGAAAGTCCGTCCGCCGACCACGATGGATGAGCGGTGCGTGCTTCTGACCTGCTGCAACACGCCATGCTGGTAAGATGGATTCTTGTGGAATTCATCTATCTTGCCGCCCAGTAGCCCGGCGGCCGAGAAGCGGGGAATTTCGCGCCGGATGTCGGCTTCCGCCTGCTGGAACATTCTCAGCACCGCCTGATTAGCGTAGATGATGTGATGAGTCTCGTCCGCGATCATCACATTGGTGGTGCAGACGTCCAGCGCGCTGCGGATGCGGGCGTTCTCCGCCGCCAGCTTGCTTTCCTTGTCTGCGCGCAGATCCGCCTCGCGCTTCAACCTGAGCATTTCGGTATTGTCCTGCCATTCCACCACATCCCCCAGGCGCTCTCCCCTAGGACCGATGATGGGCGTCAGGATCAGGCCGAAGGTGCGCCCGCCGACGGCGATGGATGAGCGGTGCGTCTCCCTCACCTGCTGCAGCAGGCCCCGCTGGTACGACGGGTTCTTGTGGAAGTCATCGATATTGCTGCCGATCAAGCCGGCAACCGAGAAACGGGGATGTCGCGACGGATGTCGGCCTCCGCCTGCTGGAACATTTTCAGCACCGACTGGTTGGTATAGATGATGCAGTGGTCCTCATCCGCGATCATCACATTGGTGGTGCACACATCCAGCGCGCTGCGGATGCGGGCGTTCTCCGCGGCCGCGCGCCGGTCGGCCGCGAGGCGGGCCTCCTCTGCGGCCTTCAGCTCCAGTTCCCGGGTGGTGTCCAGCCATTCCACCACCGAGCCCAATTTGCGGTTCTGGCCATCGCGGATAGGCGTCAGCACCAGACTGAAGGTGCGCCCGCCCACCCTGATGGTGCCTCGATGGGTGCCGCCCAGCTGCTGCAGCATGCCGCGCTGATACGAGGGATTGCGATGGAAATCGTCGATATTGCTGCCCAGAATGGCCCGGGCGGAAAACTGCGGCAATTCCTGGCGGATATCGGACTCCGCCTGCTGGAACATGTCCAGCACCGCGCGGTTCGCGTACACCACCTGATGGCTGTCGTCGGCGATCATCACATTGGTGGTGCAGACATCCAGCGCGTTGCGCACCCTCAGGTTTTCCCGGGCATGCGCGACCACCTCGGCCAGACAGGCGAGCAGGCTGCTCCGATCGCCCAGCCGCACCTGGAACTCGGTCCGCACCTCGCCGTCGGCCAGCTCGCGCAGCACGGCGGCCAGCAATTGCGGATCGCCGCCGAACTGGCGGTCCAGCGCGCGGCGCAACAGCCAGGCCAGCGCGGCGGCCAACAACAGCAGCGCGGCGCCCATGCTGATCAGCTCATTGCTTATCATCCCGGCGGAAACGGCGCCGTCCTCGGGCGCGGCGTTCGCCGCCTGCTCGCCTTCGAAACGGGCGTACTGGGCGATGGCGTCCTGATACTTGAGCGCCGCCGGCCACAGCGTGGTCGACAGGTAGCCGCTCGCCTCCTCCGTCTTTCCTCCCGCCAGCAACTGGCGGTAGGCGGCGATCTGGTTGCGCAGCGGGCCGTCGAGATTGCGGGCCGCGTCCAACCGGGCCTTGGCATCGGCAGAAGCATGCGCCGACAGGCTGTTGAGACGCCCGGTCACGCCGTCCAGCGCATTGTCCAGCGGAGGCTGCGCCGCGCGCTGCGCCGCCAGCGCGGCCTCGGGCAGCAGGCCGCCCAGCTGCCGCACCAGCAATTGCGATGCCTGCTGGGCCTGGCCGGCCAGCGCCAATTGGCCGATCCGGGCCGCCTGGCCGCCGGCCAGATCGTCGGCGGCGCCCTGCAGGCGGTGCAGCTGCGCCAGGGCGAGATACAGCGCGGCCGCCATCGCCACCATCAGCAAGCCGATACCCAGCGTCAACTGCTGCTTCAACCTGATGTCGCTCATGCTCCCCTCCCCACTTGGTACCCGGCCTCAGGCCCGGGCAGCCACTTCGTCGGTCAGCGCCATTTCTTCGCTGCGCATCAGACGCTCGATGTCGACGACGATGATCATCTGTTCCCCCACCGTCCCCAACCCTTTGATATAAGCAGTATCGACGGCCGAACCGAACTCCGGCGGCGCGCGCATCGCATCCTCGCCCAGCTGGATCACGTCGGACACGCCGTCCACCACGATGCCGACCGTGCGCTTGCCGATATTGAGGATGATCACCACGGTGAACTCGTTGTAATGCGGTTCGCCCAGTCCGAACTTGAGGCGCAGATCGACGATGGGCACGATGCTGCCGCGCAGGTTGATCACGCCCTTGATGAACTCCGGCGCGTTGGCGATGCGGGTGACCGTGTCGTAGCCGCGTATCTCCTGCACCTTGAGGATGTCCAGGCCGTACTCCTCGTTGCCCAGCGTGAACACCAGCAGCTCTCTGACGCCCTCGCCCCTCGCTTGGGCATCGCTCAGATTGTCCAGTTGCATATCGCGTCTCCGGCTGTCATTCCGCGGCGGCCGCCATCTGCGCGGCCGATCCGCGCGGGCCGCTGTTGCTGCGGGCGATGGTGGAAATGTCGAGGATCAACGCCACCTGTCCATCCCCCAATATCGTGGCGCCGGACAAGCCATCCACCTTGCGGTAGTTGGTTTCCAGATTCTTCACCACGAACTGCTGCTGCCCGATCAGATCGTCCACCAGCAAGGCCACCCTGGCGCCGGACGCCTCCACGATCACCAGAATGCCCTCGTCCGCCCGCAGCCTGGCCGTGCCCACATTGAAATACCGCCCCAGCGCGACGATGGGCAAGTATTCGCCGCGGATGTGCACCACTTCGCCGCGCCCGGCCACCGTCTTGATCGCCGCGGGCTCAGGCTGCAGCGACTCCAGGATGAAGCCCAGCGGCAATACGTAGATCTCGTGCCCCACCCTAACCGACATGCCGTCCATGATCGCCAGCGTCAGCGGCAGCCGTATGCTCATCGTGGTGCCGACATCGGCCATGGAGTCGATCTCGATCCGGCCGCCCATGTTCTGGATGTTGCGCTTGACCACGTCCATGCCCACCCCGCGGCCGGACACGTCGGTCACTTCAGCCGCGGTGGAGAAGCCGGCCTCGAAGATCAGCCCCCACACTTCGGCATCGGACATATTGTCGCTGACCGGCATGCCGCGCTCGCGCGCCTTGGCCAGGATGCGTTCGCGGCTAAGCCCCGCGCCGTCGTCGCTGACCTCGATCACAATGCTGCCGCCCTGGTGGAAAGCCCGCAGCGTCAGCCGGCCGGCCGGCGACTTGCCCTTGGCCACCCGCGCGTCCGGCGGCTCGATGCCGTGGTCCAGGCTGTTGCGCACCAGGTGGGTCAAAGGGTCGGATAGTTTTTCGATGAAGCCCTTGTCCAGCTCGGTGTTCTCGCCCACCATTTTCAGGTCGATCTGTTTCCCCAGCTTGCCTGCCAGATCGCGGACTACGCGGGGGAAGCGGTTGAACACGAAGGCGATGGGCGTCATGCGGATGGACATTACCGCTTCCTGCAGTTCGCGCGAGTTGCGCTGCAGTGAACTGATGCCGTTGAGCAGGCGTTCATGCTCCACCGGGTCCAGCGCGCTGCCGGACTGCATCAGCATGGACTGGGTGATCACCAGCTCGCCTACCAGATTCAGCAGCATGTCGACTTTCTCGATATTGACCCGGATCGAGTTCTCACCCGCGGCTGCGCCCTTGTCCAGCTGCGGCCGCGCCGGCGCTGCCGGCTTCGCCTCCGAAGACGCGGCATCAGGCGCCTTTTCGACGCCCACGCCCGGCGCGCCGCCGAACAAGCCGAAGCCATCGCCCTCGAGATCCTTCGCGTCCCCCTTGCCTGGAGCAGTCAACGGTTCGAACAAACCGAAGCTGCCGTCGCTCTCCATCTGCGCCAGCCTCTGCGATCCGGCATCCTCGCCTGGCGCATGCAGCCCGGGCAGCGGCTCGAACAAGCCGAAACCGCCATCCTCATCCACATAGGACACGCCTCCGGCCACCCCGCGCGCGCCTGGCTCCACGCGATCATCCGGCAGGAAAAAGCCGTACTCATCCCCGCCTTCGCCGCAACGATCCACACTGACGCGGAACTGCTCCGGAGACAGCGAGAACGCCAGCGACTCGGCGACCTCGTCCGCGGCCAGAGACGAGGTGAATACCGCCACCCAGGGCAGCTCGTCATCCAGCCGGCCCTCCTGCACGATGGTCAGATCGCCCTGCGCCGCCAGATTCGCCAACAAGGGATGAATATCCTGGCCAGCGGCGGGCGTCAGTTCGAGAAACAGCGTCCATAGCGACTCCGCCGCCTGGATGGTTTCCTGCGCGGACGCCGGGACGCTAATTTCCGCCGCCCGGCCTTCCATCTCTTCCAGGCGCCGTTGAATTTCGCCCCGCCGCTCGCCATCCAGCGCCTCGCCGTTTTTATACGCGACCAGCATCGCCTGCAGCGCGTCTTTAGCCTGCAGAAAGGCATCCACCATCTGCGCCGTCAGCTCCATCGCGCCTTTGCGCACCCTGTCCAGCAGGTTTTCCAACACATGGGTCAGTTCGGCCATCTCGGCGAAGCCGAAAGTGGCGGCGCCGCCCTTGATCGAATGGGCGGCTCGGAATATCGCATGAAGATCTTCTTGTTCCGGCTGAGCCACATCCATCGCCAACAGAAGCGACTCCATCGTGGCCAGATGCTCTTCCGCCTCGTCGAAGAATACTTGGTGAAACTGGGACATATCGATCGTCACAATCGTCCCCTCTTGGCGATGGCCGCGTTAGCCGACCAGGCGCTTCACGACGTCCAACAGCTTCTGCGGATCGAAGGGCTTGACCAGCCAGCCGGAAGCGCCAGCGGCCCTGCCCAGCGCCTTCATCTGATCGCTGGACTCAGTAGTCAGCATCAGGATAGGGGTGGCGTTGTAGGAGGGTTGCTTGCGCAGCGAACGGATCAGCGTCAACCCATCCATGCCCGGCATGTTCTGGTCGGTCAGAACCAGATCGAACTGCGTGCCCTGCGCCTTGCTCAAGCCTGCGTTGCCGTCCACCGCCTCCGCCACGTCATAGCCGGCACTCTTCAGCGTGAAACTGACCATTTGGCGAATCGACGCGGAGTCGTCCACCGTGAGAATTTTCTTAGGCATGGCGTTCCCGCTATCGAGAGACTCCGGTTGAAATACACACGGCCCCATGTGCACGGCTTCCACCAGACCAGCCGTGCCGGTGGGGACAATCATCGGGATCGTCCCCGGTCCGGAAAGCAAGCAGCGGCCTGCCAACACATGCTGGCGCGTCACCTCAATGTCATCAATCTTCAACGACACTATCGGAACAACACAATGAGGCTGACCTGCCATCCGCCTCCCCGAATGAATAACCGAGCGCTCCGAACCCGCTGTCGCCTTTAATTACGTGATCAACCATAAAGACGGGCGAATCAAGCGGCATATGCTGAAAATCAAGAATTTTGCGCGGATGGCATGTCTCAGCGACAGAAAACAGGCATTCCCGGCAAAACCTAAAGCCGCAAACCCGCAGCCGTGATAACGCTTTGGCTGCGCCAGAAAGCGCCTCTGGCCCTGCGCCCGAGACCGGGCTAGAAGCACAAGGAAGAAACGCTCGCGCGCCGCTCAAGCATGCCGACGGCGGCGCAAGCAATGGCCATGCTCAGGCCGCCGGCCGGATCGTGAACATCTTGTTGAAGCAGGCGATCTCGAAGACCTGCATCACCGCTTCCCGGCAATTGACCAGCACCATCGTTTTCTTCTGTCCCGCAGCCCGTTCCTTCAGCAGCAACAACATGCCCAGCGCGGAGCTGTCAAGAAACGGCACCTGATCGAAATCGACCTGGATTTCCTGAACATCGGGGGTGTCCAGCAATTCCTGGCTGGCTTGGCGGAATTCCTTGTGCAGGTTGAAATCAAACTGCCCAATCAGCACCATCTTCCCGACACTCCCCTCGACTTTGACTATCGGTCTCATCACTGATCCTCGGCTTTCCATAGGTTCGCTGACAAATTGAACGGGCGCCTCTGCCGCATCCGGCCTCACTCCCGGGATGCCGGCAGCCTCAATTCGAAACAGGCGCCGCCCGCCACCTTGTTGTAACAACGTACACTTCCCCCCAACTCTTCAGCCACCTTCTTCACGATCGCCAGTCCCAGGCCAGTTCCGCCGGGACGCTGCGTGAAGAATGGTTCGAAAATCCGCTCCCGCACCGCGTCGTCCACCCCCGGGCCATCGTCATCGACACGGAATACGACGTCATCGCCATCGGGGGCCACCGCCAAACCGACCCTTCCGCCGGGCGACGCGAACTGCAAAGCGTTTTCCAGCAGATTGATCAATGCTCCCTGCAGCGCCTTGCGGTCTATCAAGACCGTTATGGCAGAATCGGCGGGCAGATTGCAATCAAAAAACACACCTTTGTCATGACATTGCGGCGCCAGCACCGCGCAAACATCCTCCAGCAGCGGCGCCACTTTCGCCGTCTCCAACGACGACACCTGGCCGCGCACGAACCCCAGCATGTTCTGGATCAGCCCCTCCAGAGCCCGCATCCGCGCCAAGCTCTTGTCGACAAAGCGCGCCCGGTCTTCCGGACGGGGAATATCCTGCTTCAAGTTGGCCGTATACAACATTGCGCTGGCCAGCGGCGTGCGCAGCTGATGCGCCAGCGATGCCGCCATGCTGCCCATAGACGCCAGATTCTGCTGCTGAGCGAGCTCGCTATTGAGTTGATGCAGCCGGGTCACGTCGTGAATAAGCACAATTCGCCCGCCCGACGCCGGCAGGTCCTGATACTGCAGCGTCAAACGCCTGGACTCGCCATCTCCGCCCAGAGCGAAGCTGCCATCCGCCTCCTGACTCAGCAAGCGCCCCAGCAAACCGCCCCACTCTTCCCCTATATAACAACCACTTAGCAGAGACTCCGCCGCCAGATTCTCAGCGGTCACCCGGCCTTCCGGCGATAGCTCCACCACGCCTGCCGGCAGCATCTTGAGCAACGACGCCAGTCGTTCGGCGAGCTCGGCATTCTCATCGCGCTGTTTTCGCAACTGACTGTTCGCCTCATCCAGCTGGGCGTTCAAAACATTGACCTGAACCTCAAGTTGTCTATATGCATCAATGAGTTGACTGGAAACCGCATTGAATTGTTCGAACGCGGCCTCGAGCTGCTGCTGATCCTTCAGGCTTGAAACCATAGTAGGCATCGCTTCACTGTCATTTGTAAAAACCACTTAAACGGTATGATAATGATCAGCCCATAGCGCGCCAACATGCAGTTGACGTCGCCAAGAGCAAAAAAAACGGGAAAAACCAATATCTGGCGTATAAAGGGAAGTAGTGCGCCATTTCAAAAGATGCTGTGGAGGTTTCTGTGTCAGAGCTTCTCAAAAAAATCGACGCCAGAACCAAACTGGCAGGCACCAACAAGCTGGAAATCCTTCTGTTCTCCTTGGGGCATGACCAGCGTACCGGTCGCAAAGAAATTTTTGGTATCAACGTATTCAAGGTCCGCGAAGTGATGCGCACCCCGGAGATTACCTCGGCTCCGGAAATGCCCTCTTCGGTGGAAGGCATGGTCAGCCTGCGTGGCGCGCTGGTTCCCGTGATCGACTTGGCCAAATACTCCGGTATCGTGACCAGCAATCGCCCGGAAATCATGATCGTTACCGAGTACAACGGTCATACCCAGGGTTTCCTGGTTGAAGCCGTGGACACCATTCTTCGCCTGGATTGGTCTGCGATGCGCGTGCCGCCGGACATGATCACCAACCGCATGGCCGGCCTGGTGACCGCTGTCACCGAGCTGGACAACGGCACGCTGGTGATGATGATGGACGTGGAAAAGGTGCTGGCGGAAACCAGCATCATCGACGACGGCCACAGCTTCATCAATATCGAGCCGGTCAAGGAAGACCGCCGCATCTTCTTCGCCGACGACAGCGCAGTCGCCCGCAAGCAGATCGAGCGCACGCTGGAAGTGATGAACATCCGCTACACCTCGGCGATCAACGGCATGCGCGGCTGGGAAGATCTGCAGAAGATGGCTCAGCAGGCGGAAGCCGCCGGACGCAAGCTGTCCGACGAGCTGCACCTGGTGCTGACCGACGTGGAAATGCCTGAGATGGACGGCTATATGCTGACCAAGATGATCAAGAGCGACCCGCGCTTCGCCGGCATTCCGGTGCTGATGCACTCCTCGCTTTCCGGTTCGTCCAACCAGAAACTGGGAGAATCCGTCGGCGTGGACGCCTATGTATCAAAGTTTGAACCGCAGAAGCTCGCCAGCAAGCTGCGCCAGATGCTGAAACTGGAACCCAGCAACTAACAGGCCTTCTTCAAGATTTTCAAGGGATAGGGATACGACATGCCTAGCACCGACGCCTCCTTGCTCGCCAGTGTTGACGCCAGGACCAAGCTAGCCGGCTCCAACAAGATGGAGATTCTGCTGTTCTCGCTGGGAACGCGCGAAACATTCGGCATCAATGTGTTCAAGGTGCGCGAGGTCTCGCAGACGCCGACCATCACCAAAACGCCCAATATGCCGTTCGGGGTGGAAGGGGTGCTGTCGCTGCGCGGCAATATCATCCCGGTGATCTCGCTGGCCAAGTTCATCGGCCATGACCACGGTGGCAGCAAGTTCGACACGATGATCGTCACCGAGTTCAACAAGAGCACTCAAGCTTTTCTGGTGGACTCGGTTGACCGCATCATCCGCGTCGATTGGGACAAGGTTCGGGCGCCGGAAAACATCATGGCGGCAGCCGGCACCAATCAAACCCTGATCACTGCGGTTACCGAACTGGAAAATGGCAAGCTAGTTTCCATTCTGGACGTCGAACAGATCCTGGCCAGCGTAGTCGGCGAGCCCCGGCTGCCCGATGTGCCCACCGCCCAGCTGGAAACCGACCAGTACATCTTCTTCGTCGACGACTCGGTGGTCGCCCGCAAGGAAATCACCGGCGTGCTGGAAAAGATGGGCATCAAATTCCAGCAGGCGACCAACGGCCGCGAAGCCTGGGATCGCCTGCAAGTGCTGGCCGGCCGAAACTGGGCCGATGGAGAATGCCTGCACGACTACCTGAAAATCATTTTGGTCGATGCCGAAATGCCGGAAATGGACGGCTACGTGCTGACCAAGCTGATCAAATCCGATCAGCGTTTCAAGGGCATTCCGGTGATCATGCACTCGTCGCTGTCGTCCAACGCCAACCGCGCAATGGGCTCCAGTGTCGGGGTGGATTCCTACGTTGCCAAGTTCGACCCGGGCGTACTGGCAGAAACTTTGATTCCATTCCTGCAAAGGTAGTCGCTACAATGTGCGCCTTGATGGAACATAGATAATTCAGGATATACCTCGATGTCAGACAAGAATATGCGATTCCTGGTCGTGGACGACTTCTCCACCATGCGCAGAATCGTCCGCAACCTGTTGAAAGAGTTGGGCTTCACCAACGTCGACGAGGCCGAAGACGGCCAGGTCGCGCTGCACAAGCTGAAAACCCAAAGCTTCGACTTCGTCGTCTCCGACTGGAACATGCCCAATATGACGGGCATCGAGCTCCTCAAAGCAGTGCGGGCGGATCCCCAACTGAAGCATCTGCCGTTCATGATGATCACCGCCGAGGCCAAAAGAGAAAACATCATCGAGGCGGCCATGGCTGGTGCCAGCGGCTACATCGTAAAACCGTTCACCGCCGCCACCATGGAAGAGAAGATGAGCAAAATCTTCCAGAACATGAACAAACCAGCCTGAGCATCGCGCAAGGTTGCCCGCATTTGCATTGAGGAGGATTGAACGTGCCGGACCATATTATGGAGAACGGAGACTCGCCGGAACTGGAGGCGCTGTTCAACAGCATCGCCCAGCAGCAAGGTAGCGAACCCGAACCGCCCGCCGCTGCTGCCCCCGCAGGCGAAGAGGCTGGTGCCAAATTGTTCTCGAGCGAGACCAGTCCTTCGACGATGTATGAGCATATCGGACAGATGACCCGCAAGATGCACGACGCCCTGCGCGATCTGGGCTACGACAAGTCGCTGGAAAAAGTGGCTGAAACCATTCCCGACGCGAAAGACCGCCTGGCCTACATCGCCACGCTGACTGAAAACTCGGCAGAACGCGTGCTGAACGCCACCGATATCGCCAAGCCATTCCAGGACAAACTGGAAAGCCGGGCCGCGGCGCTGAGCGAGCGCTGGGAAAAGCTGTTCGCCAATCTGCTGAGCATCGAAGAGTTCAAAAACCTGGCTGCCGAAACCCAGCTGTATTTGAAAGACGTGCCCAATCAAACCCAGGCTACCAATGCCCAGCTGCTTGAAATCGTCATGGCTCAGGACTTTCAGGACCTGACCGGCCAAGTGATCAAAAAAATGATGGGCATGGTCAAGATCCTGGAAACCGAGTTGGTCAGTTTCCTGATTGAGTTCTCCCCCGATGAAAAGAAGGGAGAGCTGAATACCAGCCTGCTCAACGGTCCGGTCATCAATCCGGAAGGCAGGACCGATGTGGTGAACAGCCAGCAGCAAGTGGACGACCTGCTGGAAAGCCTGGGCTTCTAAAGCAACGCAAGCAAGACAACGCAGAACGCGTGGGGTGGAAAAATGAGCGAATTTGGCGGCATGGAAGAGTTGCTAGGTGACTTCCTGATGGAGTCTACCGACCTCCTGTCCGATGTGGACAACAAGCTGGTCGAACTTGAAAAGCGCCCGGAAGACAAGGCTCTGCTCAATGACATCTTCCGCGGCTTCCATACCATCAAGGGCGGCGCAGGTTTCCTCAACGTCATCCCGATGGTGAATTTGTGCCACCGCACGGAAAACCTGTTCGACAAGCTGCGCAACGGAGAAATGCACATCACGTCGGAAGTGATGGATGTGATTCTCGACGCCACCGGCATTGTCCGCGACATGTTCGGCACGCTGGGCCAAGGCTTGATGCCCGGCGACGCGGACGCCCGCGTGCTCGCCGCGCTTGACGCCGCGCTTGCCGGCCAGCCCGTCACTGCCGAAGCTCCAGCGGAGCCGGCCGCCGCGGCCCCCGCCCCCGCAGCGCCGTCCGCGCCCGCCGGCAAC